>NZ_JBDOQS010000013.1:0-236974 GCF_039839285.1 Mucilaginibacter sp. CAU 1740
GCTCGCAAGGGTGGCTAAGGCGCTAAGGCTAATCTCTCCCCGCCGTCATTGCGAGGTACGAAGCAATCGCGAACGGTACAGGGCGGATTTGTATAACCCCCTGCTTCCGTGCGATTGCTTCGTGCCTCGCAATGATGTGGAGGAGTAGTCAACCTTTAGTTATCGCCGGTAACCAACCACTCACCCAATCAACCCAATCAACCACTCACTAAGCCCACCAGAACTTTTCGCTTCGCCTTCACGAGCAAACTTTCTATCTCTTGCTTTTATCAAAACCATTTGCTTAACTTAAGGGCATATACCTAAACATATGCTTACAGCAGAACAAACCCAGCTTTGGGATAGGATCAATAGATTCGAATTAGATGATCCGAATGCCGCGTTTAAGTTTTCGGAACGCCTATCCCGGGAAAACGGTTGGAGTATTCAATATGCCCACCGTGTAATTGTCGAGTATAAAAAATTTATATTTCTTTGCTGCGTATCAGAAAAGGGGGTTACTCCTTCCGATGCCGTTGATCAAGCCTGGCATTTACACCTGACTTTTACCCGCTCGTATTGGGTTGGTCTCTGTCGTGATACAATTGGCCGGGAAATACACCATAATCCAACTAAGGGTGGTGAAAGCGAGGCCACAAAGTATGATAGCTTTTACACGGGTACCAGTAAATTATATTTTGAACATTTTAACGAACTGTCGCCAGCGGATATTTGGCCGACTAATGAAGCACGTTTCAGCGAAATCAATTTCCAACGTGTAAGCCTGGATAATTACTGGCTTATCCGGAAACCTAAGCCAACCAAGACTTTTGCGCTATTGGGAGGACTTATTTTGCTATCATTTATGTTTATACAGGCATCCGATAGTGATATTTTTATATTGATTTTCTTGGCCGTATTTGTTTTGATCATCGCATTTAGTTATCAGAAGGAAGGACGGGATAGCGATAAGCGGGACCGTGATGGCAGCGGTTCAGGTTGTAGCACGGCTGGTTGTGGCGGTGATTCTGATTCTGGCCATCACGGTCATTCGGGTCATGGGTGTCATAGCGGTGGCCACTCTGGTTGCGGCGGTCATAGTGGATGCAGTAGCGGTTGCTCGGGTTGCTCATCGTCAGGATGTAGTAGCGGGCATTAACTTGTTTGGTTAATATCTGCTTATGTACTACATTTATAAACCTAATTTGTCACAATGAATACCATTACTTTCGCAATTGATGAAACCCAGTTAAGCAGTTTACTAAAACGCTTACAATACAGCCTGTTTAATAGAATAGCTATAATAGGAGTATCCGTGTTTGTTTCGCAGTACTTTTCATATGGCTCAAAGGATCTCAAAGCGTTGGTTTTGTCTTTCTGTATCACTACACCGTTTTTACTATTGATAATAGGCTACTCTACAAGAAGAAGGTTTAAAAAGACATACGAAACTTTAAAGATTGTTTTAAACGATGATGGGGTTGAGGTTAAAGCAGAAGGAATGCCTTACAAAGCTATAGACTGGGCTAATTTAATTGTTAAGGAACAACAAAATGGAGTTATCGATTTGTTTGATAACCGGATTTTCGGTTTTTCCAGAAGATGGAGTGGGAGAGGTTGGATCCGCATCCAACCCGAAATAGCTGATAGAGATAACCTATTAAATGAATTAACTAAACGTAGCCAAACAGCCGTTTAATTTTATTTAAGCGCCTCATAAATTTCGGCACTTAACAATCCGCTGCCTCCGCCAAAGTGCTGTACTATTTTAATATCAGGGTTGATGCTAAAAAAATGCGAGTTCAGTGCCGCTTCTGATATCTCATTAACGCCTCCACCTAATAATACCACTCTAAAATCCTGTGTGCCGAAAGCCGCGATGGCTTCCTCATCGCTGAGGCAGCCAGTCGCGTTCCAGTCAGGATTATTGTTTACCAGGCGTACCACAGTAGCCAGTATTTCGGGGTGGCGGCCAACTACCAGTATCTGTATCTTTTCCATTGCTTTTAAAATTTCATTGGTACATCTATCAATAAAAATTCGGCGTCAGTACCAGCTTCGATAGTAAATTTATCGGTATCCCAAATGCCTAAGGCATCTCGACTGCCTAATGTTTCCCCATTAATAATTACTTCGCCACTTAACACAAACGCGTAAACGCCGTTGCCTTCTTTTTTAATAGTATATTCAGTTGTAACACCTTTATCAAATTTACCTAAATGAAACCAGGCATCCTGATGTATCCAGACGCCGGCATCATCCGGATTGGGTGATAGTACCTGTTGCAGTTTATTATGCCTATCCTCAAGGTTCAGCGATATCTGGTCATAACGCGGTTCAACATTGCGTTTGTTAGGGTAGATCCAGATCTGTAAAAACTTCACTTCGCTTGCACGGTCAAAGTTGTATTCGCTATGGAATATCCCGGTACCGGCACTCATAGCCTGTATGTCGCCGTTTTTAATCACGGCAACGTTGTTCATGCTATCCTTGTGCTCTAAGTCGCCTTCCAACGGGATAGAGATGATCTCCATATTATCGTGTGGGTGTTTTCCAAAGCCCATGCCCGGATCAACAGTATCATCATTCAATACCCGCAAAGCACCAAAATGCATCCTATCCGGATTGTAATAACCAGCAAAACTAAACGATTGGTAACTGTGCAACCATCCGTGGTCTGCATGTCCGCGGGTGTTGGCTTTATGTAAAACGGTCTGTGCCATGATGTTTTTTCCTTTGTTTGTTAATACAAATCTACGGCAGATTGCTTGCGGGGCACTTGATGTAGATTAAGAAATGGTGCGTAGTTGATTAGGTTGATTGGGTGTGTGGTTGTTTGCATGGCAAGTGAGTTTAACCGCTCACTTAATCAACCATTCACTAAAACTACCTCTTCCTCACCATCCCGCCACGCATCCTGCTGAAAAATTCGGGGGTAACGCCAATGTATGATGCTATTTGCTTTTGGGGGAGATGATCTATTAACGTAGGATATCGTTTGCAAAAATTATTGTAGCGTTCTTCGGCGGTAAGGCTTAGGCTATCAATTAACCGCTGCTGACTTGCTACCAGCGAGTTTTCGGTAAGGATCCTGAAAAAATGCTCAAACTTGGGTATCTCCTGATATAATTTTTCCTGGTTACTTTTTGATAGCAGCAGTACTTCGGTGTCTTCCAGGGCCTCGATATTTTGGATGCCCGGCTTTTGCGAAATGAGGCTGTACATATCGGCTATCCACCAATCGGATGGGGCAAAGCTTAGCACATGTTCAATACCGCTTTTATCAACAGTGTACCCTCTTAAACATCCCGAAGTAACAAAAGCCGAATATTTACATACCTCGCCATAGGTAAGCAAAAATTGCTTGCGTTTTAATTTTTTAGGCTGAAGATAGGCGGTGAAAATATCCTGCTCTTCGCGTGTGAGGTGGATGTGTTTTTCGAGGTTGTTGAGTATCAAATTGAGCGGCATATGCAAAAATGTGTTTTATTTAGCTTATTACCTTGCTTTGGGTAATTTATCTAACCTGTTTTTTACAGGCATGGTAATCAATTTAATAAATTTTAAATTAGCTTTAACAACCGTCAAATCTACATGCCAAAATATGCGAATGTTATGCTTATAAAGCGGTATGGATAGCGGGAAATTATCAATATGATTGTGAATGGCTTTTTAACCGGGGCCTGAAGCATTTAACAAATAAACCTGGAGCGCGTTACCAATTCGCGTTAACTGATTTTAAAGATAAGTTTTATGGTAAAAAATTATTTTTTAACTATCTGCCTGTTTGTTATTGTGGCTTCGTACGCTAAGGCGCAGCAAAAGTTTAATGGTTTGGATGTTGGGTTGGGTAACCTTTACCGGGTATCTGATGCCAAAACAAGATCGATAAGTCCTGAAAATTTCACCGGCGAAAAAGGTAAAGGCGGAATGGCCACTGAAGGCACCGGAGCAAATGCAGCCCGCGATCTGGGCCAGACCTGGAAAGTTAGCCCAAGTGTTGTTATAAAAAAACACACCACATTTACAGTTGCCGAAATAAACGGATCTGGTGCTATCCAGCATATCTGGATGACACCCACCGGTAACTGGCGCTACTCAATCATCCGCTTTTATTGGGACGATGAAACCACCCCATCGGTAGAAGTGCCGGTTGGTGATTTTTTTTGCATGGGCTGGGGTAAGTACGCGCCTGTAAATTCGTTGGCAGTTGCTGTTAATCCAGGCAGTGCATTTAATTGCTATTGGCCGATGCCTTTCCGCAAAAAATGCCGCATCACTATGGAGAACATTGATGATGCCGATATGGTGCTATATTATCAGGTTGACTATACTTTAACCGATGTACCTGCCGATGCCGGTTATTTCCACGCACAGTTTCGCCGCGTAAACCCACTGCCGTACAAAAAAGATTTTGTTTTGGTAGATAGCATTAAAGGTAAAGGCCAGTACGTAGGCACTTATATAGCTTATGGATCGAATAAAAACGGTTGGTGGGGCGAAGGCGAGATCAAATTTTTTATGGATGGCGATACTAAGTTCCCGACGATAAACGGCACCGGTACAGAAGATTATTTCTGCGGATCGTATGATTTTGATACCCGCCACAAAGATGCCAACGGAAAAGAAAAGCCCGGTACTGAATATACTGAATTTTGTAGCCCCTACAGCGGTTTACCCCAGGTGATCCGTGGTGATGGGCATTATGAAATAGCGCAACGCTTTGGCTTATACCGCTGGCATATTGTTGATCCTATCCGCTTCAAAAAAAGCCTGAAAGTTACTATACAGGCATTAGGCTGGCGGCACGATGGCCGGTATATGCCTTTGCAGGATGATATCGCCTCAACTGTATTTTGGTATCAAACCGGCGAGCATGGCCCTTTCCCTAAATTCCCAACTAAAGACGAACTGGAAGTAAACTGATGAAACTATATAAACTGGCCAAAAGCAGCTTACTACAGCATAATGGTTCATCATATATTATTGATGACGATTGGGACAAACTAATTAATCGTGATGAATTAGCCGCTTATCTCGAATTGATAACCGCCGATACTACCGCTTTAAGTGCCAATGTTGAAACTGAATATCTAAGCGGAAATATTTTACCACCAATAGGTAACCAGGAAGTTTGGGCCGCCGGGGTAACGTACTTGCGCAGCCGCGATGCCCGCATGGAAGAATCAGAAACAGGTGCAAGTTTGTATGATAAGGTTTATAATGCGCCACGCCCCGAGTTGTTCTTTAAATCCCTTGCCCATCGTGTTTCCGGCCACAATAGTGAGGTTTATATCCGTAAAGATTCGGAATGGAATGTGCCTGAGCCTGAACTTACCTTATTTGTAAACAGCAACGGCCAAATACAGGGATATACTATTGGCAATGATATGAGTTCGCGCAGTATTGAAGGTGAAAACGCCTTATATCTGCCGCAAGCAAAAGTGTATGAAAGGAGCGCTGCCCTTGGGCCATGCCTGTATATTACTTCAGCTCCTATTTCTGCCGAAACTGCAATTAGCATGAATATCAAACGCGATGGTGAATTGGTTTTTGAAGACGACACCACGGTATCGCGCATCAAGCGCTCATTTACCGAACTAACGGATTATTTATACAGCGAATGCGATTTTCCTTACGGATGCTTTTTGATGACAGGTACCTGCCTGGTGCCGCCGCCATCTTTTACTTTACAACCTGGTGATGTGGTAGAGATCAGTATTGATCATATCGGTACTATGGTGAATTCGATAGGCATAAACCCTAAACATAAATAACGGCAATATGCAGCTTTTAAAAAGGTCATCATTAGTTTTGCTGCTTGCGGGTTTGGGCTCGTGTACTATGCGGATGCCGCCTATAGAAAAAGGTAGTTTTGATTATGACCTGCGGTTTTTGAAAAAGCACGATGATAGTTTAGTGGTTTTATCAGATGGAGGTTTAGGCATGGTTGCCATATCGCCAAAATACCAGGGAAAAGTGTTCACTTCGACAGCTGAAGGATCACCCGGGAAAAGTTTTGGCTGGATCAAATATGAAACCTTTGATCAAAAACAGCCGGATTTGCACATGAACGCGTTTGGAGGGGAGGACCGCTTATGGCTTGGGCCGGAAGGCGGAAAGTTTTCGCTGTTTTTTAAACCCGGTACTAAAATGGAGTTTGCCAACTGGCATACACCCGCGGCTGTTGATAATGAACGTTGGGAGTTGAGCAAAGAAAATACATCCTCAACCAAGGTATCGATGAGTAAAACCACTCATTTGCAAAACTACGCGGGTACCTATCTTTCTATCAAATTGGAACGCGAGGTTGAGATAATACCTCGCCAAAATATAAGTTCGCTTTTAGGTATAGGTCCTGATTCCACAGTCAGATCTGTTGGTTTCAGTACCCGCAACTCTATTATTAATACAGGTAACAACGCGTGGGATCAAACAACAGGTGCGCCATGTTTGTGGAATTTGGATATGTTTGCACCTTCGCCGGGTTTGGTTATAGTTGTGCCTTATAATAATGAAGCTATTGGTAAAGTAGCAACTACCAACTATTTTGGTGAGATACCTAAAGACAGGATCACTTATAAAAAAGGTATCCTGTTATTTAAAGCCGATGGGAAAAGCAGGGGGAAGCTGGGCATTCCGCCAAACCGTGCCAAAAGTATGGCGGGCAGTTATGATGCCGTAAACCAGGTTTTAACTATAACCTTGTTTGATATTGATAATAAAGCCCAATATCTAAACCAGGAATGGAAAACCGATACGGAGCCTTACAGCGGCGATGCGGTAAATGCATACAATGATGGCCCGCTGGCTGACGGTAAACAGATGGGGCCGTTTTACGAAATTGAAAGCGTATCACCAGCTGCATTTTTAAAGCCGGGCGAAAAGCTTACGCACAAGCATAGCGTTTTTCATTTTACAGGTGACAAAGCTGCTTTAAATAAAATAGCATTAAAAACACTGGGTGTTTCGTTAGATGAAATATCTGCAACATTTAAATAAAAAGAATAAATACAATCAACCAATAAATACTAATGTCAAAAAACAACACGCTGTTCGCGGTAGCATTAATTACCTCCCTGTTTTTTATCTGGGGATTCGCGCTTAACCTTAATCCGATATTAATTCCGCACTTAAAAAAAGCTTGTCAGCTTAATGATCTGCAGTCATCATTAATTGACTCTGCATCTTATATCGCCTACTTTATATTACCTATCCCTGCCGCTCAATTCATGAAAAAATACGGCTACAAAGGTGGGATCATTTTAGGCTTGATACTTTTTTCAACCGGTGCTTTCCTGTTTTTTCCGGCAGCGGCAGTACGTAATTACTCTTTCTTTTTGGCGGCATTGTTCATTGTGTTTTCGGGAGCCGCGTTTTTAGAAACAGCGGCCAATCCTTATATCACCGTATTGGGTGATCCGGCAGGAGCTGAACGCCGTATCAATTTCTCTCAATCATTTAACGGGTTGGCAGCTACATTAGCTCCCCTTATCGGCGGTAAATACATCCTTTCAGGAAAAGTATTGACCGATGCCGAATCGAGCAAAATGTCGCCAAGCCAATTGAATGAATATCTTAATCACGAGGCATCGGCAGTACAATTACCGTTTTTAGTGATCGGTGCCGCGGTGCTTGTTGTGGCATTTTTAATTTACCGCACGCACTTCCCGCCAATTGTTGAAGAAACAAGCGAAGAAGCGGTTAACGATAACCGCTCACTTGGTGTGCGGATAGGCGAGTTATTACGTGTGAAAAGTTTAAGGGCTGGTATTTTTGCCGAGTTTTTATACGTTGGTTCGCAGGCTGGTATCAGTAGCTTCTTTATCCGCTATTCGGAAAGAGTGGCTGGTTTTGCCGAAAAACCGGCATCATACTATTTAACCATAGCCTCGGCGGGTTTTATGGCGGGCAGGTTTATTGGCACGTTGCTGATGCGTTACTTTAACCCTGTGAAGCTATTAATTACCTATGCTGTTATCAATATCATTTTAATTGGCATGGCTGTTACACTTCATGGCGAGGTTGCTGTTTATTCGCTGATGGCTACCTGGTTCTTCATGTCAATCATGTTCCCAACTATATTCTCGTTAAGTATCCGTGGTTTGGGCGCTAAAACCAAATTGGGTTCATCATTGGTTATTATGGGTATTGTTGGTGGTGCCATATTCCCGGTAATTATGGGCCGCGTTTCTGATGCTACACATAACATTCAGCTGGCTTACATTGTACCGGGATTTTGTTTCCTGGGCATTTTAATATTCGCCATCAATAATCATAAAGTTAAGAAACTCGCTATGTCGGGTTCGCATTAATATATCTATCATACCAAAAAATGAATTTACAACTTACAGATAAGGTAATTATAGTTACCGGCGGTGCCAAAGGAATAGGCGAGGGCATAGTAAAGGTATTAGCATCTGAAGGGGCTATACCGGTAATAATTGGTCGCAACGAAGCTGATAACCTGAAAACCGTGCAGGAAATTGAAGCCGTTGGCGGCGAAGCCCATCAGGTAGTTGCCGAGCTTACTGATCCTAAGGCAAGCGAGAACGCTATCAACGAAGTAGTAGCTAAATATGGCCGTATCGACGGTCTTGTGAATAATGCAGGTGTAAACGATGGCGTAGGCTTAGAAAGCGGCGACTATGAAGGTTTTATGGCATCATTGCATAAAAACGTAGTTCATTACTACCTGATGGCGCACTATGCCTTGCCCGAATTGAAAAAATCAAAAGGCGCTATCTTGAACATCACCTCTAAAACTGCCGATACGGGCCAGGGCAACACCTCTGGCTATGCAGCATCAAACGGTGGCCGTAACGCGCTTACCCGCGAGTGGGCCGTTGAGCTGTTAAAATATGGTATCCGTGTAAACGCGCTGGTAGTAGCAGAGTGCTGGACACCGCTTTACGAAAACTGGATCAAAACCCTGCCCGATCCGCAAGCTAAATTGAAAGAGATCGAATCAAAAATTCCGTTGGGCAACAGGATGACAACTGCCGAAGAGATAGCCAATACTGTAGCATTTTTGTTATCGCCAGCATCAAGCCATACTACCGGGCAATTAATTTATGTTGATGGTGGGTATGTGCATTTGGATAGGGCTTTGGCAAACGCGTAGTATTTAGGCTCGCGAAGGCGCTAAGTCGCAAATATTTTGAATAAATAAAAAACGTCATTGCCCGAACCGGGCAATGACGTTTTTGTTATCAGGTTTAGGTTAATTTCTTTCTACAGCGAAAATCCCTTCAGATATTCTTTCCCTTCTGTACCCCAATCCTTCATAGCGTTTTGTAATACGGTCATGAAGCTTTTGTTGGTTGAGGCTTTACCTTTTTTAGGGGCCGCTAATGATTTTTCGTCGAGTACTTGTTCGGTAACTTTAGTGGCAAACCAGGTTACGTTTTCATGTGGCAGAGCCACACCCAATATCATTCCCGGCAAGCCATTGAATGATTCGGGGCCCCCCGAAACCGGGATCTCCTCAGTATAAAACGCAACCACATAAACCGAATCAAGGATCAAGCCATTGGCCCGGCGGCAAGGGTAGCCGGCAATTTCGCGAGTTTCGCCGGTTAGTTTCCATTTAATGCGGCGAGTGGTATCTTTTACTAAAAAAGTTTCTTCAAATACACTTTTCTGACTGGTGCTCAATCCTGTATTAAAATCAGAAAATATAGTGCTGTTTTGCGATACCATCATCGGTTCACTCCAAAAACCGGCTGTTGGTGTTTCCGGTTCAATGGGGGTAAACAGGGTTTGGTTGTTGCCAAACTTCAGGGTGCTTTTTAACACCTTAAACTGTGGCTTGGTTTTCTTGTACTGCTCATATCTGGGTTGGTACCAGGTTTCGTTATCTTTATTGATGGCCTTTTGAAGCATTGCCCATACATTGGATGTTTTATCGTATTCAATAACACCATGAAAGGTGAAATGCTTGTTAGCCTGCGCCATTAGTAAATTGGCGCTTAATATTAATAGAGTGGTTAGGGTTAATATCTTTTTCATGATAGGTTTATTTTTTAGGTGCGCCGCCTCCAACTTTGTTAAAATCCCAGGTAAGGGAAAACATAAAGTATCTCCGGATGGTGGTGTAACGTTCCTGTGTAATGATATTGGTAGCACCGGTACGGTTGTAGCCGGTATTTTGGTTTAACAAGTCATTGCCTGAAACGGATGCTTTCAGGGCATCTTTAAAAAACGTGCGCGATATATTGGCATTCACCAAAAATCTTTTAAAGGATTGATCAAATGACTGGGTTGGGGCATTATAGGTATAATTACCATCCGAACCAACCTGGAATTTGCCAGGCAAATAAATGTTGAAACCGCCGTTTGCATTAAAACCCCTGCCATTGTTGTTTATCTCGGGGGTTAACGACGACGAGTTAACCGTATAAGTAGGGCCACCTGAGATCCATGCATCGTATTTTTTTTCTTTATATCTCGAAAACCTAAGGCTACCTGAGTAATTATATGATTTGGTTTTGTTAAGCGCGTTGTTGGTTAAGTTGTAGTAGGTATTGCCATCGCCCGAAAGTTCAAAGCCTGCATTAATGTCGGTACCCGGAATTTTGCGCTCGAAATAACTGTTAACCCAAAAGTTGTTGGTGGAGTGGTTTTTTAAGTTAGATGATTGATAAGTACTTGTACCTTTTGATGTATCGCGCACCACGTTGCTCACAATTGGATTGGATGTTGTTGAATACGAACCGCTGATCCAGATGTATTGATTGCTGATAACCTTATATGAGTTATAGCTGATATTGTAACGATTAGTGAATGATGGCTTTAAGTCTGCATTACCTAACTGTATATTAAGGGTATTGGAGTTATTGCGTACCGGTTGGATCTGATCAATAGAAGGTTGGGTAGTGTTACCGTTATAGCTTAAACGGACACTTGATTGTTTAGTGAATTTGTATTGGAAGCTGGCTTGCGGGTACCAGTTGGTAAAATTGCGGGTTAAATCGGGTGTTTGACCAAATTCATCAACCTGCTTAAATTTAACACCGGCTATTTTGGTACCAAAGTTAAATGTGTATTTAGTTTTTTGTAAGTTAAACACAGCTCCTCCCTGGTTTGATAGTTGGTTAAGCTTATAATCGCTACTGTAAATACTATCCAGAACCGTATAAGTATTAGCCGAGTTTGTTGGTTTATTAAACGTACGTCTATCAGAATTTGCGTTATTTACCAATATGGCATAGCTAAGGGCAAGCGTAAAATCTTTAGCCAGGGGCTCAGTATAAGTGATGTTGGTATTGATATTGGTGCTTTTGGTTTTGTTTGCCTTAAACTGGTCAACAGTATCAACACTAACCGGATCATAAAACCGGGTGGTTGACTTTAAGAAACCTTCCGAGTTACTTTCATTGTAGGCTGCTTTAAAATTTACCGATAATGTGCGGCTTTTCTTTTTGAATTTTTTGGTATAAAAGGCATTGGCATTAAATACCTTGCCATCAACATTAGCGCTGTTATCAAGATCATTGGTATTGATCAGGCTTCCGTTAAGGCGGCGTGTTTGTGTGCTGGATGTACTTTTGGTATCGCTGTGCCTCAAAGTCCCATCGGCAGTAACCTTCAAATTCTGCATCGAATCAATTTTTACCTGGTAATTCAGATCAAGCTTCTGGCGAAACAGGTAGTTATGATTGGTTTGATCGGTGTTTACGTTTGATGTATTATCGATGGTGTTATTTTGCTGTAGCGTGTTTTTAGTACCATCAACTGTAAGCGAGCCTATTTTGTAGTTGGCATTTAATGATTCTTTATCCCCATTCCATTTAGTATCGTAATGTACGCCGCCGGTACGGGCTAAAGGCTTACCTTCGCCATTATAACGTCCGCCAAAGCTATCCAGGTCATCACCTCCACCGAAGATATAAATACCGCCATCGTCGCCAAATTCCATATTGCCGCCACCGCCGTATTTGTTGTTATCTTCCCAGCCTAAACCTGTTTTGCCGTTATTGCCAACAGTTCCATAAACCGAAAATTTTTGTTTGCCTTTAAATCGGTTAAACAAGGCTTGGCCCTGGTAGTAGCCATCGGTGCCTATGCCGGCATCAAGCTTCCCGAAATAGCCGTTCTTTTTATCTTCTTTAAGTTTAATGTTGATGGTTTTATCTTTCACGCCATCATCAATACCGGTAAAGGCTGCCTGGTCACTTTTTTTATCGTACAGCTGAACCTTATCAACCATATCGGCACGTAGGTTTTTTGTAACCAATGTTGGGTCATCGCCAAAAAACTCTTCTCCATCAACCAATACTTTCTTTACCGTTTGGCCTTGTGCGGTGATCTTTCCGTCTTTATCCACCTCAATGCCGGGGAGCTGTTTTAACAAGTCTTCTACCTTGGAGTTGGGTTGGATATTATAGGCGGCCGGGTTAAACTCGGTGGTATCACCTTTAATTTTGATGGCAGCTGCTTTGCCTTTCACAATAACCTCTTTTAGCAGGCGCTCTTTAAGCAGCATGCTTATGGTAGCAAAGTTATGGGTTGTGTGGGCCGAATCTAAAGTAAAACGCTCTACAAAGTCGGCATAACCGGGGTAGGTGGCCACCAAAATAAATTTGCCTTTGTTAAGGTTATTGATGGTAAAAGTGCCATCATCCTTAACCCGGGTAAATTTTTGGAGAATAGAATCTTTAGCCGCGATAACGCTTACGCTGGCATTGATAAGGTTTGAGTTGGCTACGGTGTCGACTACTTTTCCCTTTACGCTGTAAGTGGTTTGAGCAAACGAGGTAGTAAAACCGAGACAAAGTAAGATTAGTCCAATAAATGTGATTTTCATAAGGTTCGTTATGAAAGCCAAAATATAACTAAATAGTTAGTTGTGCAAGGGTTTTAACATTTAGTACTGTAGATTTAACATTTCATCGCTAAAATTTAACATTTGGTCGCAGGATGGAGTGTTAAATGGTTGAAGAGAGATAGCATTCTTCTTCATGTCATTGCGAATAATAAGAGCCGAGGCCTCTGAAGGATCATATGACAAAGCATATCCAGACTTACGAAGTTTTTAAAACTTCGTAAGTCTGGATATGCTTCCGTGTGATTACTACGCCCACAATGACATAATGAGGGTAGGAATGTCTACTCATACCTCAAAGCCTCAATAGGATCCAATCTCGCCGCTTTCTGCGCCGGATAATATCCAAAAAAGATCCCCGTGATAGCACACACCACAAATGATAGCAATACGGAAGATTGAGAAACAATAGTAGGCCATGATAAGGTAAGTGTAACCAAATTGGATGATACTATCCCTAATATCACCCCAATGATTCCCCCGGTAATACTGATCAATATTGCCTCCATCAAAAACTGAAGCATAATATCTTTACCCCGTGCTCCTATAGACATGCGTAACCCAATCTCGCGGGTACGCTCCGTTACGGATACATACATGATATTCATAATACCGATGCCGCCAATCACCAGTGAGATACCCGCAATCACAGTAAGTAATACCGTAAGCAAACCACTGGTTGAGCTTAAAGTGTTGATCAGCTCGGCCTGGGTACGTACGGTGAAATCATTATCCTCAGTATCACGCAGTCGATGCGAATCGCGAAGGATCTGTGTCATCTCGGATACCGCGGCATCGGTAACCTGTTCACTGGCTGCTGATGCGTAGATGTTTTGGTAATAGATAGTTGCCAGGATTCTTTTTTGGATGGTGGTATATGGAGCTATCAAAATATCGTCCTGATCCTGCCCAAAGGCGTTTTGCCCCTTGGGGTTAAGTATGCCGATGATTTGAAACGGGATCTTATTAAAGCGGATCACTTTGCCTATCGGATTTTCGCCACCCGGAAAAAGGTTGTCGATAACCGTTTGCCCGATCAAACAAACCTTGGCCGAAGTAAGGATATCCTGTTCAGTAAACGAGATACCATCTTTCAGGCTCAATTTACGGATATCTAAATAATCCGGACTGACACCCTGTATAGACGTAGGCCAGTTCAGGGCACCGTTAATAGCTTGCCCTTTAGAGGTGATGGACGGTGACAATTCAGTAATATATTGTGCTTTTTGCAAAGCGGTAATATCTTTTTGAGTAAGCGTTTGAAAGCTCGAACCTGCAATGCGCACGCCACCATTAAGGTTACTGCTTGGCAAAACGGTGATCATGTTTGATCCCATGCTGGAAAGCTGATCGTGGATGCTTTGTTTTGATCCCTGGCCAATAGCCACCATCGCAATAACCGAGGCCACACCTATGATGATGCCGAGCATGGTAAGGAAAGCCCTCAGCTTGTTGCGTTGCAGGGCCTTGTAAGCAATCCGTATCAGGTTAAATAAATTCATGGTTACAATGCTTTAATAGTCATCGGTAATAGGCAAGCCCGCCAATACTTCTTTCGCCGACCGTTGATTGGTATTCTGCGTATCCTTTTGGATGCGCCCATCGCGCAATTGAATTGTACGACTGCTGAACGACGCGATATCCGGCTCGTGCGTTACGAATACAATAGTTTTACCCTGCTGCGAGTTCAGTTCCTGCATCAACGACATGATCTCGTACGATGTGCGGCTGTCCAGGTTACCCGTAGCCTCATCGGCCAGGATCATTACAGGTTCGTTAACCAGCGCACGGGCAATGGCCACACGTTGCTGCTGTCCGCCTGAAAGTTGGCTGGGTGTATGATCTAAACGCTCGGCAAGTTTTACCGCTTCAAGGGCGTGAATGGCCCTGTCGCGGCGTTCGGCTACGCTGATATCTTTATTATATAATAGGGGGAGTTCTACATTTTCCAGTGCCGATGTGCGGGGTAGCAAGTTATAAGCCTGGAAAACGAAGCCTATCTTCCGGTTGCGCAGTTGTGCCAGTTCATCGCGCGATAGTTTTTTTACATCTACACCATCCAAAAAATAATCGCCTATGGATGGTTTATCTAAACAACCTAAAATGTTAAGCAGGGTGGTTTTGCCGCTGCCGCTGCTGCCCATAATGGTTACAAACTCGCCTGCTTCTACATCAAAGGAGATGCCTTTAAGCGCTCGCACAGTTTCGCTGCCCATCTGAAACTCGCGTTTCAGCTCACGTATATCTAATATCTTCTTGCTCATTACCTACGGCCTCCCCCTCCGCCACGCGGTCTTTGCGGCATAAACGGACTGCTGCCCGGTTTTGCCGTTGTTGATGATGAGCTTGCCGCTCCACCGGTAACCCCGGTTATCACAGCATCGTCGGCAGTTAAGCCCGATAGTACTTCAACTTGAGTATTGTCATTCAATCCGGTCTGGATTTTTTTGCGGACAATCTTTTTACCCTGCAACACCCAAACAATGGCTGTTTGTTTATTTACGCCGCTACTATCCTTGCGGCTTTTGGCGGTATGTATCGCCGCCGAATTATCGTTGGCCCCGCCATTGCCTGCGCTTCCTGCACCAGCATTGCCACCTTGGCCGCCACCGCGTTTTTTGCCGCCTTTGTGGCCAACTTTACCTACTATCTCATAATCTTTCATCAATGCCGAATCGGGTGTAAAGCTTAACGCTTTGGCAGGGATCAGTAAAGCGTTGTTAACCTCTTTGGTGTAAATGATAATGCTTGCCGTCATCCCCGGTTTCAGTTTCATATCATCGTTTGGCGCATTGATGATGGTGGTATAGGTAACCACATTTGATGATACCGATGGATGCAGCCTGATATCCTCAACCGTGCCGCCAAACTGATCATTTATAAAGGCATCTACAGTAAATGATGCCCGCTCTCCTGCTTTTACATCGCCTATGTCGGCTTCATCCACATTGGCTTCTACCTCCATTTTGGTGATATCTTTTGCCAGTACAAATAAGGTAGGTGTGCTGAAACTTGCCGCTACTGTTTGCCCTACGCTCACGTTACGGTTAAGCACCACGCCATCAATAGGCGAGTAGATATCCGCGTAAGAAAGATTTTTCTCTGCCGAACGTACCTGTGCCTCCGCGCTTTTTACTGATGCTTTACCTGCGTTTAAGGTATTGAGGGCAACATCATAATCAGCCTTGCTAATGGCATCGGTTTTAAAGAGCAGGTTTTGCCTGGCGTAATTATTTTGCGCGTAAACCAGCTGGCTTTGGGCATTTAATAGAGTGCCTTTAGCCTGATCGACGGTTGCCTGTAACAATGATTTATCAAGCTCGGCAATCAACTGCCCTTTTTTAACTTTCGAATTAAAATCGGCATATACATATTTAATAATGCCCGATACCTGGGTTCCTACGGTAACGGTATCCACTGGTTCGATACGGCCGGTGGCGGTTACGCTTTGGGCTATATATCCTTTGGCTGGCTTTTGGGTTTGCAACACAATAGGCTCTTCTTTTTTCTTGAAGAACAGGAACCAGATGAGCACCAGTGCCACCACTATGCCTGCAATAATGAGTATCTTTTTATAACTGCTTTTCATGATAAACCGGTATTATAAGGTGATGGGTACGCCCCTGTAAAAATCATAGATCTTTAATGTGAGCAACGCGTTGTATTTAGCTTGCACAAATGATTGCTGTGCCTGCACAAAAAGGTTTTTCTGCAACAGGAAGTCAACCGTATTGGCTACGCCAACTTTAAGCTGCTCGCTGGCAATGCGGTAACTTTCCTTGCTGTATTTATATTCTTCGGCAGCGGCATCATACTGGCTGCGCGCGTTTTGTACGTTGATGAATGATCGCTCCACAGTTTGCGATAGCGTGATCCTGGTATTTTTCAAATCCAGTTGCGATTGTTTCACGTTGATCTTCGCTTCTTCAACCTGTGTTTTTACCACCCGTTTGGTGAAAATGGGGATGGATAGGTTAAGCCCAACCTGCTGGTAAAAGTTATTATTGATCTGGTTGCCGAAACTTACGCCTTGCCCGTTTGCATAGCCGGTATTAAGCGATGCACCTGCCGTTAGCGTTGGCTTATAGCCTGCTTTGGCTTTATCCACATCAAACTGCGCTATTTTTACGCCCAGCTCGCCGTTTTTAACTTCGGGCCGATTTTGCAGTGCGGTTTGTTCCGCTTCGGGGAAGGAGGCTACATTATCTATCGGTGCTATCACCGTATCTGGCTTGGCAATATCAAAGCTCACATCCGTAGGTAACACCAACAGCTGCTTTAAAGTCAGCATATCATTACGTACTGCATTTTGCGAGTTTACCAGCGTGTACTGATCGGTTGCCTGTTGGGCCTGTAGTTGAATGAGATCTTTACGGGCTACGCTGCCTACATTGTAGCGTTGCTGTTGCAGCTTAACCTGCGCCTGGGTTGTATTGAGCAAGTCAGTATTGTAGATCACGCTCTCCTTATCAAGCAGTACCGTTAAGTAGGCCTCGGTAATTTGCAGGGTAATATCATTTTCCTGCTGAAGGATACTCAGGTTGGCCGATTGTACCTGTAAGTTTTTCTGGCTGATGTTATTATTGATATAACTGCCATTATACAAAGTGATGTTTGAACTCAGCCCGTACGAACCAGATACGTTATAACCTGAATGCCTACCGTTATCGCCGTTACTAAAGTTATTACCATGGGCAAAAGTTTGCGAACCCGTTGCCGAAAGATCCGGCAGTCGACCAGCCTTGGCCAATAAATACTCCTGCTGACTGGTTTGTTGCGAAAGCCTGAGCGAATTGATTTGAATGTTGTTCTTTTTGGCGTAATCGATGCATTGCGCCAGGTCCCACTTAAGGGTTTTGCCTACCAGGGTACTGTCCTGCGCAAATGCGTGGGCGCTCCCTCCAAGCAAAATAAAGAACGTTATGATATGTTTTAATTTCAATGGCATAGTTTTAAAAATTACACCGGTGGCGGCTAATACCTGTTTGTTGTGCATGTACTAATACCGCCAAAAGGCAAAATGTTTTTGTACGACTATGCTTAGCGCCCAAAGTAATGTATCAATCTTATTACTGTAAATGCCTGATAGGTAGTATTGTAGCTGAGAAAGTGCTTTGTGGGTATCGTAGAGCGGGTTTAAGCTACTTATGTAAAATGTTTTTTACCATCGGCTCTGCGGCAATCGATGGCGGACCCGGATTACGATCAGGAAAGGGCATCGCTACACTAAGGGTATCTAAAATCCTGAAAAACGTCCTTTACCGTAGTTAAAAAAACTCTATTTTAGCACATTATTCTAACCTCTAACGCAAGTAAGTTTGCGCATTTAAACACAGTGCCTTCGATGATAAAAAATGGTAAAATTTTTATGCTTTCAAAAAAGGCATGTAAGATTGTGTTACTTTTTTTTATGCTGTTCCCAGCCATTAAAAGCCATGCGCAGGGGCTGCAATTCGGCTCGAACGATAGCCTGATGAGCAAGCGTACCTCGTACCAGGTTTTTAAAGACGAGGTGCCTACGTTTCATGATCATCTTAAAATAGCTTTTGATCTTTCGCTTTGGGATAACCAGCACCTTGGGTATATTTTAAACCTTACGGATGTTAAAGGCAACTCATACAGTTTAAGTTCTATCTACAATCAGGGTTCGTTCCTTAATTTTAATATCGATAGCCGCAGCAATAAGCTTAATATCCCTCTTGCCGATTCATTGCTGAAGAGGCGCAAATGGATGAAAGTTATAGTCGACCTGGATTTGAAGGGCGATAAAATAGGTGTCTCTATCAACGGGAAATGGTACCGCGCCGCGGGTTTAGGTTTTGATGATAAAATAAAAGCTAAGATCACCTTTGGTAAAAACGAGCACTACTCGGACGTGCCTAACATGGCCATCAAAAACCTGATTATCGGTAATGATGATGATAAATACAGCTTCCCGCTTAATGAGTGGGCCGGTAACGATGTTTATAATGATGAAGGTGATAATATAGGTTGGGTAGATAACCCCGCCTGGCTCATCAACGAATCATACTTTTGGAAGCAGAGATACACTAAAACATTTAATGAAGTAGCCGGGCTTAACTTTAACCAACATACCGAGCAATTCTTTATCTATAAAAGCGATTCGCTTTTTTATTACGATGTGGAGTATAACAGGGGATGGGCCAATCCCTTTAAAAAACGTTTGGATGTGCCGCTACATTTGGGCAAAAGTATTGTGAACGTAAAGGAAAACAAATGTTACCTATACGAAGTACTACGGGCTCCGCAACCGGCACCATGTATTGCCGCTTTTAGTTTGGATAGCCTTACCTGGGATTTTTATGGTAAGGCCAACATTACCGAGCAAAGGCACCATCACAATGTATTTTACGATAAGGATTTTAACAACCTATACCTGTTTGGCGGCTACGGCTCATTTAAATACTATAAAGATTTTTTTAAGTACGATAAAGCTACCGATAACTGGCAGATCCAGAATTTTACCGGTGATGTTATCAATCCACGTTTCTTCTCGGCAGCGAGTGCTGCTGATAACAATAATGAGGTGTATATTTTTGGCGGCTACGGCAATCAATCCGGCAACCAGGTGGTTGGCGGGATCCATTATTATGACCTATACCGGGTTAACCTTACCACCCACACCGTAAAGAAACTTTGGGAGATCAAGCCCGATGAGGAGGCTTTTGTACCGGCCAATAACCTCATTATTTCAAAAGATAAGCAGTTTTTTTACGCCCTGTGCTACCCGCACGAACGGCCTAAAACTGCTATGCGTTTGTACAAATTTTCGATAAAGGATGGATCGTACCAGATAGTAAGCGGAACTATCCCAGTTGTGTCCGAACGGATTGAGACAGATCATAACCTGTTTTATAATGCTAAACAGGATGTGTTTTATTGCACCACGCAGGAGTTTGTTACGCCATCACAATCTACCATCAGGATCTTTGCGCTTAGCGCCCCGCCGGTTAGTGAGCAGGATTACCTGTCTGCGCATCAACCCCGGCCAAAAACATTTACCCTATACAGGGTTTTGGGAGGCGCTTCGGCATTGTTGTTTTTAACAGGGATCGTATTGTTTTTTCTGAAGAGAAAAAGGGTGGACGAGGAGGAACAATCTCCGGTTGCCAATATCGAACCAATCATTACCGAACCTGAAGAAAAAGAGATCGGCAATAAAGCTGATGCCGTTTACCTGCTGGGTGAGTTCACCGTTTTTGACAAAAACGCGAAGGATATCACCTACCTGTTCAGTTCGAAAATTAAGCAGCTCTTTATCCTTATTTTATTGAACAGCCGTGATAAAGGCGGGGTGATTTCCAAAAAGATCTCCACTATTCTTTGGCCGGATAAGGATGTGGCTAAAACCAAAAACATCCGGGGAGTTACTATTAATCACCTGCGTAAGATCCTTTCGGATATTGAAGGGTTGGAACTTACTTTCCTGAATGATACTTACAGCTTCGTTATAGCCGAAGATTTTTACTGCGATTATTTTATTGTAAGGGATGACCTGAAACAGGCCGGGAATGCAGAGCAACCTTTATTTAATCATTTTGATTTGATTGTGCGCGGTGGCTTGCTACAGCATATCCCCGAAATTTGGCTTGATGATTTTAAACAGGAATATGAAGAAACCCTGATGCCGGTAATTTTACCGGTGATCAAGAAGGTTTACGACTCATATGACTATAAAAGAGCGCTCGAAATTTCGCGGGTTGTTTTGAATATCGATCCGTTTAACGATACTGCTATCAAATTTAAGATCAAGGCCTTGCGCCGTACCCGTGGCATTGAACATGCCCGCAAAGTATATGATGAGTTTGCTGCCGAGTATGAAAAATCATTAGGCGAGGAATACCACGTTCCGTTCGAAAAGATCTGCTCCAATAAATCTGACGAATAATAATTGAAAAATTAAGATGTTGATAGTTAGGTTTTTAATTACGCATTTAATCTTTTTCTATAAATATCCTATTAAATCTATCTGTTTGGTAGAATATTTATATATTTGCATCAGATTAGTTTGTGAATGGGGTTCATTTAAAACTAAGTGGCAGGCGCTGGTTCGGCAGCAAACGGTTGGTTCGACTCCGCCCCTGCATCTCTTCTCTCTCATGATTTATGTTTTATAATTGGTTAGCAAAAAGAGTATTCCTGCCCATCAGGAACTCTTTTTCATTTTTTAGGGGGAGACACAGCATATGAGCAAGTAGAAATATTTCTTGGAATTCTATTAGATCATGTCATTGCGAGGAGTCGAGCAGGGTTGCGCAAAGGGGGGGGGCGACGTGGCAATCGCATGCTATGCAGAGCGGCTCGGCTTCCGTGCGATTGCTTCGTACCTGGCAATCACATGTTCAAAAATGGGTGTCATGCTGAGCTTGTCGAAGCATGGTGGGTGGGCTTCTGCGCGCCCATTCGACAAGCTCAGGGTGACAGGCCTATCCGCCTGATATCATACAATCCTTCAGAGGTCATATCTTTTACTTACTCGCAACCAAATGAGATATATTTTCGCAAATTTTAACCCAATTACATGTTTAATCACCTTTTCGGGATAGAAAATACTTATTAAAAAAATTTAAAAAGTTCTTTTAAATCAAATTATGTTTTATTAAGTTTGTATTGATAATGCACAGCTTATTATTATACGTAAATTACTTTATGCTCATGTCGGTGAGGATAAACATTTTTGTTAATTGGTTTGATAAAAATCCTCGCCCCGGCGGGGGTTTTTTGTATAGCGACTTTTTTAAACTTTCACATATAAAATACAGGTTCTGAACAAATTATGGCAAGATTAAATTTATTGGAAGAAACCCGGTACGAGAAGTTACCGGTAAGCGTTTACAGTGATGCGAAAGCGGCTTCGATAGCAGTGGCCGACAGGATTGCAAAGCTGATTAAAGCCAAACAAGCCCGCGGCGAAAAAGCGGTATTAGGCCTGGCCACAGGCGCAACCCCGGTTGCCGTGTACGGCGAACTGGTACGCCAGCACAAGGAAGAAGGTTTGAGCTTTAAAAACGTGATCACTTTCAACTTAGACGAGTACTACCCGATGAAACCCACAGCAGCGCAAAGCTATGTGACTTTCATGTACGATAATTTGTTTAGCCATATTGAT
The DNA here is from genome assembly GCF_039839285.1 of Mucilaginibacter sp. CAU 1740. Lineage (NCBI taxonomy): Bacteria > Pseudomonadati > Bacteroidota > Sphingobacteriia > Sphingobacteriales > Sphingobacteriaceae > Mucilaginibacter > Mucilaginibacter sp. CAU 1740. Next base: position 21,936 of record NZ_JBDOQS010000013.1, read on the forward strand.
ATCGACAAAGAGAACGTACACATTCCGGATGGTACCCTTGATGCTGATGAAGTAGTTGCCTTTTGTGTGGAGTATGAAAAGAAGATAGAAGAATTTGGCGGCTTGGATTTGCAGATACTAGGTATCGGCCGTACCGGTCACATTGGTTTCAATGAGCCGGGATCGGCACCAAACTCAGGTACCAGGATGGTTACTTTAGATGACCTTACCCGCCGTGATGCTGCGAGGGATTTCGGTGGTAAAGCGGATGTGCCTACTAAAGCCATTACCATGGGTATCGGTACGATATTCAAAGCCCGCGAAATTATCCTGATGGCCTGGAGCAAAAAGAAAGCCCAGATCATTAAGAAAGCCGTAGAAGGTGAAATTTCGGGTGAAGTACCTGCTACCTACCTGCAACTATCCGATAACGTAGAGTTTGTACTTGACGTTGAGGCAGCATCAGATTTAACCCGCTTTGATACCCCATGGCTGGTTAAAGACTGTGTGTGGGATAACCAACTGAAAAAGAAAGCCGTGATCTGGTTAGCTAACGAGATCAACAAACCGGTATTAAAATTAACCGAAGAAGATTATAACACCCACGGCATGGCCCAACTGGCGGTTGAGCAAGGTCCTGTTTATAATATCAACATTGATATTTTCAACCAGATTCAGCATACCATTACCGGTTGGCCGGGTGGCAAACCAGATGCTGATGATTCACAAAGGCCGGAAAGGGCATTGCCTGCTAAAAAACGTTCAATCATTTTCTCTCCACACCCTGATGATGACGTAATTTCAATGGGTGGTACCTTTATCCGCTTGGTTGATCAGGGCCATGATGTACACGTAGCTTACCAAACTTCAGGTAACACCGCGGTATGGGATGATGATGTATTGAGGTACATGGAGTTTGCTATCGACTTTACAAATTCAATCGGCGAAGACAGCACCCATCTTCAAAAATCATATGAAGAAATGCGCGCCTTTTTCCCAACCAAACAGCCAAACGAAATCGATACGCAAGAGATCCGTAACGTAAAAGGTTTCATCCGTAAAACAGAAGCTATCTCGGGTGCGAGGTATGCAGGTTTACAGGATGATCATATCCACTTTATGGCACTTCCTTTTTACGAAACAGGTAAAACCAAAAAGAACTCGGTAGGAGAGGAAGATGTTCAGTTAACCATCGAGCTACTCCAAAAAATAAAACCACAGCAAATTTTTGCGGCCGGTGATTTTGCTGACCCTAACGGAACCCACTTAGTTTGTTTCAAAATTATCCTTGCCGCATTAGAGCGATTAAAAGGAACAGAAGAATGGGTTGAAGATTGCTGGTTATGGATGTACCGCGGTGCATGGCACGAGTTTGAAACTCACGAAATAGAAATGGCCGTGCCGCTTTCGCCTCAAGAGGTTATCCGTAAGCGTAACGCCATCTTTAAACATCAATCGCAAAAGGATACCCCGGTATTCCCTGGTGACGACGCACGCGAGTTTTGGGTACGCGCTGAAGACCGTACCCGTGATACCGCGCAACGTTATGACCGCCTTGGTTTAGCTGAGTATGAGGCTATGGAGGCCTTTGTGAGGTATAAGTTTTAAGTGATTATCAGACTTGCGAAGTTTTTAAAACTTCGCAAGTCTTTTCTTTATTATGCAACCCGGCCAACGGGGAAATTATTCTCGTTTAATCGTAATCTTCTTTAGTTCGCCTTTTGCATCTTTAATAGTTAATATTGCTGTTTGCCTGCCATCAAGAAGACTTCCTGATTTTCTGTTAATAATGTCACATATGTTTACAGTTTCAGTATTCATATCGTCAATTGCTACTATCTGATCGCCGGGTGAAATCTCACCTCGTAATCCCTTCCATACTATTCCTACCACAAGATGGTTGCCTGATAAATTTGGTCTGATTGGCCAGTTGTTTTTTTCAACGTGTATCGTGTCCGCTTTTGTATCAAAATAAAACCGTTGATGAATAAAATCCAGGGTCAATATTCCATAATCTAACAGCTTGGTACCTATTCTTGTCATATTACTTTTAAGAGTTTCTCCGGTCAGATCTGTAAATACCTGATTTCCGATACTAATAACCGGAAAGAATAAACGCTTTGCGCTGTCGCTTTTCTGTACGCCGAAAAGGCCGGTGGTACCAGCTCCGTAGCCAATACTGGTAATAGCAAAAGCATTGGATTTTGCCACTAATGCGATATCGTCTTCTGAAGGCACGAATAGAATGCTTTCGCCGCTATCAAAACCAGCCATCAAAAAAAGTTTATTCGGCCCTTGTACAGGAATATAAGGATAACTTTGCATAGGATCGACAACCAATAGCGCCCCATTCTTTTTATTTAGCGATAGTTTTTTCTCGTTATCAGTAATAATGATCAATTGTTTTTCCTGATCGATCCGCAAAATAGATTTCCGCAGAATATTGCTACCTAACACACCGTCTATATGCCAGCAAGCATAGGCTGCGGAGTTTGTTATGAGGCTTGGGATATTATTGAAGGTGGTATTACCCAGTTTAATTTCGGCCAGGTCAACTACATTTAATGAGTCTTTTAGTCCGGTAGCATCAGATATGCTCATGCGATTTATACTGGGCGATTTCAATTCGGCAGCAAGAGCTGGAGTAATTTGTACAGGCGCGCCGGTATCAAACAGAAATCGATGTTGTTTACCTGCAATTTCTACAGTAATAAACATTTTGCCCGATAGTTTTTCGTAAGGGATCTCTTCGTAATAGTTTTTAGCGCTTGTGCCTCCCTGGTTAAAAGTGAAAGGTTGGGCAAATGCAAAAGCACTGATCAATAAAAATAAGGTTGAGGTTAAAATTGATTTCATATTAGGTGTATGGCTTTAAATTTAGCGAAAAATCATAAGCGGTAAGTAAGGGATAGAATTATTAAATCCATTATATAAGCAACTTATACTTATTTACATGCCAATGCTTGTCCTTTGTTTCGATAAGATATCCAATGATCTCACTTTTGCGCTCAAGCCTTTCTGATATATCTCCTGTCCAAAAATCAAGTACTCTTTTTTTATTATATGTAATCAGTATAATGTGTTCTCCTACCCCTATTCCTCCGGTAAGGTAAGTGATTATAAACAGATGCCCATCGCTGCCAACATTAATCAGTTCACGATTGGGTAAATCGTCGTCCCAGCCTCCATCACAACAATTCCATTCTTTGCCCGGATCTGCTATTGAAAACCCATCAGCGGCAAAGGATGCTAAGAAATCTTTTACAACTGAAGGAATACCTTTAATGCTTGTGTGCAATAACATCGATGATTTTTTAAGATCGGCTATAAAAGCGTCAAGGTTTTTATCCTGTAATATGAGCGACTGATTAACTGAGAGAGAACCGGAATCCCCAATCTGTTTTATACTCGAAATAGGATGAGCTTGATAAGTAACGCTCCTGGCTTTTTTTGACTGCGCGTTAGCAACTGTAAATAAGAAGATCAGGATTAAATGAAGTAGCAGGAATTTCATATAAGGTCGGTTTCCAATTAACAAACGTTGTAAATCATAAATGAGTATCCGTCACACAATCATCCAACAAAAAAGCCTCCCCAAACGGGAAGGCTTTCAATATTTAAATCCGAAATCAAAATTCCGATATCCGAAATTAAGATGCCATTTGAGCACGGATGATGTTCAACGCGCCGCCTGCTTTAAACCACTCAATTTGCTGTGCATTGTAAGTGTGGTTTACAGGGAATGATTCGGTTGAGCCATCTTTGTGGTGCAAAACAACAGTTAACTGTTTGCCTGGGGCAAATGTAGTTAAGCCGGTGATATCGATAGTGTCATCCTCCTGGATCTTATCATAATCGTTGTTATCAGCGAAAGTGATACCCAACATACCTTGTTTTTTAAGGTTGGTTTCGTGGATACGGGCAAATGATTTTACCAATATGGCACGTACACCTAAGTGACGAGGCTCCATGGCTGCGTGTTCACGTGATGAACCTTCGCCGTAGTTTTCGTCGCCTACTACGATAGAACCGATACCTGCTGCTTTGTAAGCACGCTGGGTAGCCGGAACCGGACCGTATTCGCCGGTCAGTTCGTTTTTAACGCTATCGGCAGTAAGGTTAAAGTAGTTGATAGCACCGATCAGCATGTTGTTCGAAATGTTATCCAGGTGGCCACGGAATTTCAACCATGGGCCTGCCATCGAAATATGGTCGGTAGTACATTTACCTTTTGCTTTGATCAACAGTTTTAAACCGGTGATGTCGGTACCTTCCCATGCTTTGAACGGCTCAAGCAATTGTAAACGTGATGAAGTTGGAGAAACGATCACTTGTACTTTACTGCCATCTTCGGCCGGTGCCTGGTAACCCGCATCTTCAACCGCGAAACCTTTTACCGGTAACTCGATACCTTGTGGCTCGTCAAATTTAACCTGCTCACCTGCTTCGTTGGTTAACGTATCAGTAAGTGGGTTAAAAGTCAGATCGCCGGCGATAACGAAAGCGGTAACAATTTCTGGTGAAGCCACGAATGCGTGGGTATTAGGGTTACCATCCTGGCGTTTAGCGAAGTTACGGTTAAACGACGTGATGATAGAGTTTTTGCGGGTAGGATCGTCTGTATGACGGGCCCATTGGCCAATACATGGTCCGCAGGCATTAGCCAATACAACGCCACCCATTTGGCCGAATGTATCCAGGTAACCGTCACGGTCAACAGTGTAACGCACCAATTCCGAACCCGGAGTGATGGTAAACTCGGCCTGAGTTTTTAATTTTTTATCGATAGCCTGTTTAGCGATAGAAGCCGAACGGGTAATATCCTCGTAAGATGAATTGGTACATGAACCGATCAAACCAACCTCTAATTTGGTAGGCCAGCCGTTTTCTTTAACAGCAGTAGCAAATTTAGAGATAGGCCATGCCAGATCCGGAGTGAACGGACCGTTTACATGTGGTTCAAGCTCGCTCAGGTTGATCTCGATAACCTGGTCAAAGTATTGCTCAGGGTTAGCGTAAACTTCCTCGTCGCCTGTTAAGTGTTCGGCGATAGCATCAGCTAATTCAGCGATATCGGCACGTTTTGTACCTTTTAAGTAAGCAGCAGCTTTTTCGTCGTAACCGAAGATAGAGGTAGTAGCACCGATCTCGGCACCCATGTTACAGATAGTACCTTTACCTGTTGCCGACATTGAACGGGCACCTTCGCCAAAGTATTCAACAATGGCACCGGTACCACCTTTTACGGTAAGGATACCCGCAACACGCAGAATTACGTCTTTAGCAGAAGTCCAGCCAGAAAGTTTACCGGTTAATTTAACACCGATCAGTTTAGGGAATTTAAGCTCCCAAGGTAATCCGGCCATAACGTCACAAGCATCGGCACCACCAACACCAATAGCGATCATGCCTAAACCACCTGCGTTAGGTGTATGAGAATCTGTACCGATCATCATACCGCCAGGGAAAGCGTAGTTTTCTAACACTACCTGGTGAATGATACCTGCACCGGCTTTCCAGAAACCGATACCATATTTATCAGATACTGAGGCCAGGAAATCGTAAACTTCGCGGTTAACGTCAACAGCGGTACTTAAATCTTCAACCGCGCCAATTTTAGCCTGGATCAAGTGATCGCAATGTACGGTAGACGGAACAGCAACCTGCGGCCTGCCAGCTTGCATAAACTGCAAAAGGGCCATTTGCGCGGTAGCATCCTGCATGGCTACACGGTCTGGTGCAAAATCAACATAATCAACCCCGCGACCGAATGCTTGTTGAGCATCGCCTTCGCTAAGGTGGGCGTATAAAATCTTTTCGGTTAAAGTAAGGGGTTTACCGGTCGCTTTACGTGCAGCCTCAACGCGGGTGCTGTAGCGGTCGTAAACCTTTTTGATCATATCTAAATCAAAAGCCATTTGTATTTGATTTTTAGGTGAAAAGTAAAAGAAATTGACGTTAAGCCCATTAACTGGCCTTAGAGCGGCGAATTTACAAAAAATAACATTCCAAAGCCGTCAGTGCTTTGTACAAATGTTATTTGGATATGTTCTAAATAAGTGATTGGGGATTAGGAGGTAGAGATGGGATAAGAATAGTAATATTTTTATGGAGATAGTCCAAAAACGTCATTGCGAGGTACGAAGCAATCCCCTACTTACAGAGAAGCCTGCATAGCCTCCCTGCTAATAGGGGATTGCTTCGTACCTCGCAATGACGTCTTTTAAGAGATGAACTGCTATTTTTCTGCTTTTGATGTAGTCGGAGGCAACTGTTTCAAAATCTCCTCAATAGCTCTATCCAATTGCGGATCTTTATTTTCCAGTCTATCAGTAAAATTAGTGTTCACATAAATATCCGGCGATACACCATTTTTCTCAATGTCCTTACCATCAAGCGTGTAACAGCCCCATGCCGGGATGCGATAAAACGAACCATCAACCAAACCTTTGCCGCTGGTGAAAATTATCCAACGATAAGTTTCAGTACCTACTATTTTGCCAAGACCTAAAGCTTTAAAACCTTGCGAGGTCATTTCGCCATCGCTCAGGGTTTGCTCATTCATCAACAGTATGATGGGCTTTGCTACCGGGGCAAAGTTAGGCTGCGGGGTTTTCTTACCGTCGCGGTAGGCCCATTGCAGGTAAGGTTTTTGGGATAGGAAGCGGAGCACATTATCGTGCACGTTGCCGCCGGTGTTATATCTTAGATCGAGGATCAGCGCGTCTTTTTTGTAGGCATCATCAACCATATCTTCCATAAAATCTTCCAAAGCGCCGTCGCCCATGTTTTTCATGTACGAGTAGGCTATGCGGCCTTTGCTTTTATCGGCAACGGTTTTGGCGTTGGTTTGGATCCAATCATCGTACAGGTTGTTTGATAGGTCGCCGGTTGATTCGGGGTGTAGTTTTACTTTTACATCTTTACCCGCGCGGGTAAATGTCAGTTCAATTTCGCGGTCAAGCTGGGGCTTGGTGAAGTAGAAGTTACGGTCCTGCTTTTCATCAACGGTAACACCGTTTACCGCTTTTAATATATCGCCCGGTTTTACATCGATGCCTGCTTTATCAGCATTGCTGTGGATGGCTATGCTGCTCACTTTGTAGGGAGAGTCGTTATCAAAAATGATCCCAGTTTCCATGGTGCGGTAGGATAGATTTTTCCTTTCCTCGCTGCCGTTTGAGTAAAAGCCCTGGTGTGATGAGTTTAGCTCGCCCAACATATCGTTTAATAATAAGCGCAGGTCAGAACGGTTATTGATGTAAGGCACAAAGGCTTTATAGGTATCATGCACCTTTTTCCAATCTGCACCGTGGAAGTTTCCATCGTAATAGTTCTCATCCAGCCCAGCCCAGGTTTCGTCAAACATCTGAGCAAATTCGCCGGCAATGTTCCTGTTAAAGCTGTAATTGATATCGATCTTATCAACTTTGTTGGCATCAATGTTCAGTGTATAAATATTGCCGCCTGCTACCAAAACGTATTTATCGCTATTGCCAAAAATATCAAAACTGCCAAAATCGCCGCCCCCAACTTTTTCGGTTTTAGGTTGCTCAAAGTTTTCGAGTGTGGTGCGGTAAAGGGCACCTCTTCCTTCGCTATGGTTTGATGAATAATAAACCATTGTTTTATCACCTTTTTGGATCACGTACGAACCTTGCGCCTGACCAAACTCAGGGCTGATGCGCTCCAGACGTTTCATCAGTTCGTCGGTATCGATAGTGATCTCGGCGGGCGCTTTTGGCGTTGGTTGCTCGGATAATGGTTTCTTTTTGTTGGATTTTTTCTCTTTCTCTTTCGATTTTTTATCGTCGTCTTTTTTCTCCTCTTTAAATAGAGCGTTGAACTTATCCATTTTAAACGGATCATCATATTTTTGAAGCGGCATGCGGTAAACATGCGCATCTTTCGATCCATAAGGATACTCCGGCTGCGTACGCGATGAAGTAAAATAAATATACTTCCCATCCGGCGACCAGAACGGTGCCGCCTCGGTAACACCACTATTGGTCAAATTAATGATCTTACCGGTTTTTATCTCGTAAACAAAAACATCCATTTCAAAATTGCGGTAGGCATTATAAACCACATACTCGCCATTAGGCGAAAACCTCGGCTGCGGATTATAAAAGCCCCAAAACTCATCGGTTACGATGGTTTTTGAAGTAAGCGTTTTTAAATCTAAAAGCTTCAGCTCATTACGGCCACTCAGGTAAATGGCTTTTGAGCGGTCTTTATTCATGTTGAACTGGCGGTCGCTGCCTTTATCAGTAGTGATCTGTTTTTCCTCACCGCTGCCATCAGCTGCAATGGTGTACAAATTAGGGTAGCCGCCTAAAGTTTGCCCAAACAGCAGGGTTTTGTTATCGGCCATCCACTCCACTTCGGTAACACGCTCGCCAGTATTGCGTTCCAGTTTTTTGATGAATTTGCCTTCGGCATCGCTTACAAATAATTCGCCGCGGGATATGAAAGCCAGTTTTTTGCCATCTGGCGATAGATCAGCACCTTCAATTTTGCCACCAACATCAAAGGACTGTTCTTTAGGCAATACATTATTGCGGAACAGGTTTAAGCTTAGTTTTTGTGTTTGTTTAGATGCTACATCGTACACAAACAGCTGGTAATCTTTTTCAAAAACAACCTTGCTGCCGTCGGCACTTACCTGCGGGCGTTTAATGGATGTTGGAAAATTGGTTAAAGCGGTTTTCTTTCCGTCGATAAAAGTGTAGAGGTTATATTCTTCATTGCCCTCGTCGGATACGAAATAGATGTTCCCTTTTTTATCGACAGTGGTCCAGAAATCTTTGCCTAGCCAGTCGGTGTATTTTTTGTAGGCTTTTGTTTTGGGATTGTATGATTGGATATCGGGGTTGTAAGCACCTTTGTAATGTTTACGGTTAGAGAAGAAATTACTTTCCCAGGTATTGCTAAAAAACAGTTCGCCGGTTTGCGGGTGCTCTACCACACCGTGAATAGTATTGAAATAATGACCGAACAACCGGACTGGTGTTCCGCCGGTAGCAGCAACCTTATACTCGCTGAAGCCATTATACCTGCCCGAGTAAAAATAAATAGATTTCGAATCCCAGCTCCAGGAGTCCACATTATCCCCCGAATCGTTGTAGGTGATCTGCTTGATATCGCCACCGGCCAACGGCATTACATACACATCATTATTGCCAAACTGGTTTGACGAAAAAGCCAGCCACTGTCCATCCGGCGATACTCGCGGACTTGTTTCATCGCCCTGCATAGCGGTTAAGCGGGTAGCCGAAGGATTGCCGATATCAGCTTTCCATAGGTCACCTTCGTAAGTGAAAATTACGGTTTTGCCGTCGGGCGTAAGGGTTGGGTTTGAGGTAAAATAGCTTGTGGCGGTTTGGGCATTAACACCTGTTTGCCAAAGAACGGCTGCAAACAGGGCGAGGTATCGTTTTTTCATTTGGTTTAAGTATGATGAATAAATGTATTTTTGAGCCATGTTAAAAGTAGTGCATTTAAACACTTACGATGGTAATGGCGGTGCGGGCCGGGCATGTATGCGCCTTAACCGTGCATTACTTAGCCAAAATATCGATTCTAAAATTATAGTCCATTATAAATTTGGAAATAATGCTGATATCAAGACTTTTAACCGTGGCATTATTCAAAAATCGTACACCGCGGCAACTATTATTTTTGAGCGGATATTGGCTAAACGCTTTTTAAAACCGGATAGCCGAACGCCGTTTTCCTTTACCTGGTTTGGCCGTTCGGTTATTAAACACCCCGATGTTAAGGCTGCCGATATTATTCACCTGCATTGGGTAAACCATGGTTTTTTAGATCCCAAACATATCGCCGAAATTAAAAGGCTGGGCAAGCCAGTGGTGTGGACTTTTCATGATAGCAATGCTTTTACCGGTGGTTGCCATGTGCGCTACACCTGCACCAACTATCAGCAGGAATGTGGCAATTGTCCGCTGCTGATTAATTCCGGGAATGATGATATTTCTCACCGTATCTGGCAGCAAAAAAATAAAGCCTATCAGCAACTTGATTTTAATGTAGTAGCGCCAAGTACCTGGATGCAGGGATCGGTAGAGGCCATCAGCCTGATGAAAGGTAAGGCCATCAGCCAGATCCCTAACACACTCGAAACCGATATTTTTAAACCGATTGATAAAGCGGAAGCTAAAGAGCAAGCAGGACTGCCAACAGATAAATTTATTTTTTTAAGCGGATTTATGCCTTCGCGCAAGGATCTGCACAAAGGCACCCAATATCTACTGGAAAGCATGGAATTGCTTAAGCAACGTTTAGGTGCGGATGCAGATAAAATTGAACTTGTTGTATTTGGCAACCGCGGTACCGAAGCTGTGCCGGATTTTCCATTTAAAACCAGTTTTTTAGGAACTATCAATAATGATGAAAAGCTTGCTCTACATTATGCCGCTGCTGATGCTTTTCTGATCCCATCGCTGGAGGATAACCTGCCTTATACTGTAATGGAAAGTTTGAGTTGCGGCACACCTGTTATCGCCTTTACTACGGGTGGTATCCCTAATATGGTGCAGCATGAATATAGCGGTTACCTGGCCACATACCGCTCATCCGAGAGTTTTGCCGATGGGATGGAATGGATCATCAAACACCCTGAAAAGGAAAAGCTGAACCGGCAGGCAAGGCAAACCATTATGGATCGTTTTTCGGAAGAAGTTATCGCCAAACAACATATCGAAGTTTACAATAATTTGCTGAGTGAGGGAGGCAACAATGTCTAATCCCCGGTTAAGCGTTATCACTATTGTGTACAACAATGTACGGGATATCGAGCGGACCATGCGTTCGGTGATCAACCAAACTTATACCAATATCGAATACATTGTTGTTGATGGTTTATCTAACGATGGTACCCTGCAGGTTATCGAACAATATAAAGATCGCATCGCTAAACTCGTCAGCGAAAAGGATGAAGGTATTTATGATGCCATGAATAAAGGTTTAGCCTTAGCCACCGGCGATTATGTGATCTTCATGAACTCGGGCGATGAGTTTTATGATAGCGAAACTGTTGCGGCTGTATTTGCCTTAGCTAATGATGCTGATATCTACTACGGCGAAACAGAGATGATAGCTAATGATGGCAGCAGCTTAGGCCAACGCCGCCATAAAGCTCCGGAAAAATTTACCTGGCGAGGATTTGAATACGGTATGAGTATTAGCCATCAGGCTATTTATATTAAGCGTGATTTGGCTGAACCTTATGATAGGCGGTACCAGTTAAGTTCAGATATCGACTGGATCATCTGCGCAGCAAAAAAAGCTAAAAAAATAGTTAACGTAAACCGCTACGTAGCAAAATACCTGGTAGGGGGGATGTCGAAGAAAAAGCATAGACAAAGCCTACAGGAGCGCTTTGATATCATGAAGCGGAACTATGGGTTATTATCTACCGTTTTTAACCATTTTGTTATCGCTTTTAATTTAGGCTGGTATTGGTTGAAGAATAGACGGACGAACGATTAGCGGAAACTATTATAAAAAATGTCATTTCGATAGAGCCGGGGTGGGAAAGAGCGCCGGAGCGAAAGAGAAATCTTGTACACCATGCTAAGCGGCAATGCTTGTTGGCTTTGCAGGGCGTACAAGATTTCTCCTCACCCTCCGTGGTTACCCTCCCACTGTTCGCCGAAATGACAATTTGCTTTTAGTCAACTGAATTGTTGGATACAAAAAAAGCGATGAGTAAAACCCATCGCTTTTCTCTTTTATTATAAACTTAGTTTAAGCTTTTTTACCCGCAGGCTTTGCAGCCGGAGTTTTCTTTTTGTTTTCGGTATAAGCGGCACCACCTAAGGCAAGTACCAGCAATATCGAACCAGCTAATGAAATAGTTTCGCCGGTGTAGTATGATGCCGGGTGGAAAATAAACTCAATTTTGTGGTTACCTACCGGGATCTGTGCGGCACGCAATAAGTAATCAGCACGGAAGTAAGGTTTCTCAACACCGTCGATATACATTTTCCAGCCTTTGTTATAGTAAACTTCAGAGAATACAGCAATTTGGTTGGCAGTAGAACCGCTTTGGTAAACCATATGATCAGGCGAGTAGCTGGTCAGCTCGATCTTGCCATCACCTACGCCCGAACCTAATACTTTCTCATCGATGATGCTTTTGTATTGCTTATCAACAATGGCTTCATCTTTTGGTGTAAAGCTGCTGATAGCCTGCATTTCCTGGTCGGCATTATCGGCATATTTAATGCTTTTTACAAACCACACGTGGCCACAAGCTGTGGAGTTTGCCTGCATACCTAATGCCTGGGTTTTAGGATCGGATGTGATGATGTATTTCACGTTCATCATATCCAGTACATCCTGGTTAATGCTTTTGCTTAGTTGGTTATCAACCAATTCTTCCCAGCGTTTTAATCTTGCGGCAGAGTATCCACCTAATGATTTATAGAAGAACGGCGTTACACCATCGCCTTTAAGATATTGGGTAACATCAAACACGCGGAAATCAGGGTCTTTATCTTTCATGATAAATTGGTCAACTTCACGTGGCTGTGGCGCTTCGTTATCTTGTTTTGCAGCAAAGCTATCAGCGTTTAAAAAACGTTTATCGATGGTCCAAAGATCAACCAGTACCAATGCCAGGATGCCCAGCGATAACATGGTTGGGCTGACCTTCTTTTTTAAAAATGCCCAACCTAAACCAAAAGCTACAGCGATAAATATCAATGAGCGTACAGCGTCGGCTTGTGCTAATGATTCCCTGTCGGCCCTTAAAGCGTTAGTAAGGGTTTGCGCGTCAATTTTAAATTCCTGCGCAATTTGCCCGATAACACCTGCTGTTTGCTCGCTTACGCTGAACGATAAAAGTACCGAAGGTACAACAGCGATGATAAGCGCCAGGCCACCGGTTATATAAGTGGCAATTTTAAACTTCTTGAACAGGTTCTCTTTATCTTCGTTTACAATAGCCTCGTTAACTGCCAGTACCGCGAGTATAGGGAAACAGAAACCAGCAACAGCTAATATCGACTCAACCGCGCGGAACTTATTGTAAAGCGGGAAGTAATTAAAGAACAGATCTGATACATAAGGCCAGTTACGACCGAACGACAGCAACATGGTTAATACAACAGCGCCAAGCAACCACCATTTAATGCGGTTTTTAACAATCATTAAACCCCATACAAATAATAAGCAAATTACCGCGCCAAAGTAAAACGGACCTTCGGTAAATTGTTTGTTACCCCAATAAAGCGGGAGGTAACGGGCAGAAATCGCGACAACCTGGTTAGGATCGGCACCGCTGGTGCTAAGTGCTTTAATTACGTGCGATTCCGGATCGATAGATCCCTGACTGCCACCACCGTAAGCATTAGGCACCAGGAAGGTGAAACACTCGGCAACACCCTGGCTCCACTCATAAGCATAATCACGCGCTAAGCCATTGTTTGGCTCAGAAGCTTGCCTGGTTAAGTTTGATTTACCACGGATGGTTTCGTTTCCATAATCGGCAGTGCTCCATAAAATAGATGCATTCACTGCTACGGATAGTGCAACAGCTGCTGCAATGTAGCCAGCCGATTTGATGAACGCGCTTAATGTTTTGTTTTTGATGGCATGATATAGCTCGATACCCAACATGATCAATAAAGCCAGCATCAGGTAATAGGTCATCTGCACGTGGTTGGCACGGATCTCTAAAGCCAGAAACAGTGCGGTAACCGAAAAGCCTAAAAGGTGTTTGCCGCGAAGCGTGAGTATGATCCCTGCCAGTATCGGCCCAAAAAACGCTATAGCGAATGCCTGGTTAGCATGCCCGGCATGTAACAGGATAATATTATACGTTGAAAAAGTAAACGCCAATGAACCGGCCGCGGCCAGCCATGGGTTAACTTTTAACACAATGAATAAAAAGTACGTACCCAATAAAAATATCAGCACAGTACCTACTGGTGTAGGCAACGTGTAATTGATCACATTAACAATATGCGTTGTTAAATTGGCTTTGTAAGGTGCCCAAAGCTGGTAAGCGGGCATACCGCCGTAGATCTGGTTTGTCCAGAGTATGGTGGTGTCTTTAGCCTTGTAATCATTAATTTCTTTTTGGGTTGATAAAGCCCTTGTAACGTCACCACCTAATGTTTTACCCTGGAAAGCCGGGGTTAAATAGATAAAGCAGATCACTAAAAAAATTGCAGCTATAGCAAAGTGAATGCCGTTGCGCTTGAACCAGTTATTCATTTAAATATTTTGAAATGGATATTATATTCCTCAAAAATAGAAAATACAATGAGAATAGGAATTATAAGTTTATGTTAAGGCCTGTTAACAGTGCTGTGAGTAGCGCAAAGCGAAATAAAGGCCTATCATTACAACAAGGCTCACCACGTAAGCTATAACCTGGGGTTTGTCATATTCTTCGCGGTATTTGCGGATGGTGAAAAAGTTATAAGCGGCTAATCCGGCCAAAACCACCCAATAAAAACTTTTAATGCCTGTGCAGGAAGTAAGCACCTGCGTAGCAACACCAAACACTATAAAGTTGGTGATAATAAGCGTGATGGAAGCGGGTGTGTTGTTGTGATTATGCCGCCTGTTAAATACCGGGTTGGTGTTCATATTTGTTGATAAGGTTTACTTTAATTCTTCGTAATCAACAAACTCACCTTCGCTATCAGGTACGCTACCTTTTTTAGGCTGAGGCACATGGTCAATACGTATTTTACCGTCGGGCTTAGGGCCTTCATTATAATTACGTTGTTGCTGTTGATATTGCTGTTGTGCCTTGTTCACCAAACCCTCAAACAAAAACGGCAGCAGGTAACGCACCAAACTACGAATGATGTAAAGGATACAGATCGATATGATCAGGAAACGAATAAGAATCATACTGTTGTACTTTTGAGCTTACAAATATAAGTATATAACGAATATTTTGTTTGATTATGATTTTGAGTCGCGAATGTGCAAATTTCAGATGTGCTGATATGCAGATTGTTTATGGGTCAATTATCAGCAAACACGGTATCTAAACTTAATTCAAAACCGGGAAGGATCGGTGTAGTGATAGTATCACCCATTGTCATTAATTTTGAAGGTTGATAGCCATCAGCAGTTAGGGTATATTTCAGAAACGTTTTATCTTGCGGAGATACTATCCAATATTCCTTAACACCGGCCTCCTCATAAACTTCATACTTATTACGTAATTCTTTCTGGTTATTGCCGGGGGAAAGAATTTCAACTACTATATCTGGTGCACCTGTGCAGCCTCGGGTATCTATTTTATTCGGATCACAAACTACACAAATGTCAGGCTGAACCACGGTAAAAACTTTTCTATCATCATGGTCTCCTTTGCGAGGCAACCGGACGTCAAAAGGAGCAGGATAGGCTTTGCATTTTTTGCCTTTTAGATATGGATATAATTCGCTGGCTATAATCCAGGAAATATATTGATGTTTCGAGGCGGGTGCAGGTGTCATTTTAAAGATCTTGCCTTTTATTAATTCAAGACGATCCTCAAACGTCCATTGCAAATAATCGGCGTATGAATATGTTTTTGAAAGATCAAGATCTGATAATTGCATAACTCGGCTTTATTCAAAGTTAATAAATGTTTAGATATCTAAATATTTAAACATCAAACGTTGTGATTAGAACAGTCCTAACAATTCTCCCAATCTCTTAATCCCATAAATCACGGTTCAGAAAAAATCAGCGAAATCAACGTAATCAAAACCAATCAACGGTTAAAACTTCTCCTCCATCGTTTTCTCCAACGCAAACATTTCATCACGCAGCTTGGCTGCCAATAGGAAATCCATATTCTTGGCGGCGGCAAGCATTTCTTTTTTGGTATTCTCTATCGATTTTTTCAGATCGGCTTTGGTCATGTATTGAACAATTGGGTCGGCGGCAAGGGTAATGGTATCCATTTCTACGTAAGCCTGTTGTACGCCACCTTTAAAGTCAACCACCGATGTTTGCTCCATAATTTCCTCGCGCGATTTACCTACTGTAAGCGGGGTAATACCGTGCAAGGTGTTATAGGCAATTTGAATTTCCCGGCGACGATTGGTTTCATCCATCGTTATCTGCATCGAATCGGTTATTTTATCGGCATACATAATTACCCTGCCGCGATCGTTACGGGCAGCACGGCCAATGGTTTGGATCAACGAACGTTCAGAACGCAGGAAGCCTTCCTTATCAGCATCCAAAATGGCAACTAACGAAACTTCGGGTAAATCCAAACCTTCACGTAATAAGTTGATGCCTATCAATACGTCAAATTCGCCCAAACGTAAACCACGTAATATCTCAACACGTTGCAGGGTTTTCACTTCCGAGTGAATATACCGGCACTTAATACCCAGCCTGTCCATGTATTTTGCCAGTTCTTCGGCCATGCGTTTAGTGAGGGTGGTTACCAGTACGCGATCGCCTTGTTTAATGGTTTTATCAACCTCTTCCAGCAAGTCATCCACCTGGTTTATTACCGGACGAACATCAATAACCGGATCAAGCAGACCGGTAGGGCGGATCACCTGCTCAACCACCACACCGTCCGATTTTTCTAATTCAAAATCGCCGGGGGTAGCGCTTACATAAACAGTTTGTGGAGCCAGGTTTTCAAACTCCTGGAAGTTAAGCGGACGGTTATCAAGCGCCGCCGGCAAACGAAAGCCATAATCAACCAGCGAGATCTTACGCGAACGGTCACCACCATACATCGCCCTGATTTGCGGTACTGTTACGTGACTTTCATCAATCACCATCAGGTAATCATCCGGGAAATAATCCAGCAAACAGAATGGCCTTGCACCGGGCTGACGCCCATCAAAAAAGCGGGAGTAATTCTCAATACCCGAGCAGTAACCCAACTCGCGGATCATCTCCAGGTCGTAATTAACCCTTTCTTCTAACCGTTTTGCTTCTAAAAACCTACCATCACCAATAAATTGTTTTTTGCGGGTTTCTAATTCCTCTTGTATGGCCCAGATCGATTGCAGGAAACGCTCGCGCGGGGCGACGTATAAGTTGGCGGGGTAAACCACCATGTGCGTCATTTTTTCAAGGGTTTTGCCGGTACCAATATCAAAAGTGCTTAGCTCTTCAATATCATCGCCAAAAAAAGAAATACGGTAAGCATAATCCAGGTAGGCCGGGAAAATATCCACGGTATCACCTTTAACCCTGAAGGTACCACGTTTAAAATCGGCGGTGGTACGGGCGTATAAAATTTCAACCAGGCGGTGCAAAAAAGCGTTCCTGGTAATGCGTGTGCCCACCGCGAATTTGAAAACAGAATCGGCAAAATCGTCCGGGTTACCCATACCGTAAATGCATGATATGGATGATACCACGATCACATCCCGCCTGCCCGACATTAGTGAAGAAGTAGTACGCAAACGCAACTTCTCTATCTCTTCGTTTATCTGAAGATCTTTTTCAATATAGGTATTGGTGGTGGGGATAAAAGCCTCGGGCTGATAGTAGTCGTAATAGGACACAAAGTAGTTCACCGCGTTCTCCGGGAAAAACTGCTTAAACTCACCATATAGTTGAGCCGCCAGGGTTTTATTGTGACTTAATATCAGCGTAGGCTTTTGCGTTTGCTCAATAATATTGGCAACTGTAAAAGTTTTACCCGACCCGGTAACCCCCAAAAGGGTCTGATACGGATCGCCGTTGTTAACGCCTTCAACCAGTTGGCGAATGGCCTCGGGCTGATCGCCGGTGGGTTTATATTGTGATGTTAATTTAAAATCCATGTTGTTATGTAAAAATACAAATAATCTGCCAATAGGGTTTGCTGAGCAAAATAAGTACGTGGTAATGACAAGAGTATGTCAGTAGGGCAGCTTAGTTTGCAGTTTTCAGTGGGCAATAAAAAGGGTATCCTAAATTTATGAAGCAAACCGGCAATAGTTTGGTCTAAAATCTGATTTAGGAAACTATTGATAGTCCGCGTTTTTTAAGGTAGCTTGCAATAGCTGATTGTAAGGAAAACCATCGCTGCTCACTGCAAACTCATAACTGCAAACTGACAAATGATCTTTATCCTCAACAAAACCGATACTATTGCCAACCAGTTCCTGGCCGAGCTGCGTGATGCTGTTATCCAGCAGGATAAGGCGCGTTTTAAAAACAACCAGGAAAAACTGGGTGGCATACTGGCTTACGAACTAAGTAAAACCCTCCATTACACAACCCAGGATTTTCAAACCCCGTTGGGTACTGCCAGCATCAATATACCTGCCGATGAGCCCGTGCTCGGTGTTGTTTTACGCGCCGGACTACCATTTCATCAAGGCTTTTTAAATTTTTTCGATAGATCATCTTCTGCGTTCATTACCGCTTACCGTAAGGTAAAACGCAATGGCAGCTTCGTTATCCAGGTTGATCATATCTCGGCCCCAAACCTTGATGATAAGGTTTTTATTTTGTGCGATACCATGCTGGCCACCGGGCAAAGCGTAGTGCAGGTTTGTAAAGAACTAACTGCCCAGTATAATATCAAAGAGTTACATATTGCCGCGGTAATTGCCAGCACCGAAGGGGTAGCCCATGTACGTGCCAATTTGCCTAAAGCTAAGCTGTGGATCTGTGCCGTTGATGATGAGGTGACCAGCAAGGCTTACATTGTTCCGGGCTTGGGCGATGCTGGGGATCTGGCTTTTGGGGAGAAGGCGTAATACTTAAAAGCTTTCCTTTTTTTCTGGATGTCTGTATTTAGAATATCTGGTTAAAATCATTTCAATCAAAAAGCTATGTGACAAACAACCGAATATCAGCCCAAGATTATATATCAGGAAGTTGACATGGATTTGTGGAAAATGAGAGAAAATTGCGCAGGGGTAGGCGATTGTAATAAATAAATATTTGAATATCGGTGCTATATATTCTGAAAAGAAGCTATTGGCAATACCTGTTTCTTCGTCTGCAGCTGTTATTAAAAATGATAGATAAGCAATAAAAACGAGCGCGACAAACGTTAAAAAAGCTCGTTGATATTTTATATTTTTCAATGGTATAAATTTGTGCAGGCACTAAAGATAATTAATCCGGCGCCGAAAAGCAGAAATGAAAAACTACAAACACATCTTCTTCGATCTTGACATGCCATCTTGAATGTTAGTAAAACGCAACAGAAAGATCGTACAACCCAATGTTAAAATAAGTTAATATTCCCATTGTTGTTACTTGTTTAAAAGTTTATTTCTTTTCTTTAGCAGATCAATCATCTGCACATGACCTATAACCCTTATCGCCCATTTTTTTTTCTTTTATTAATATTGATAACGCCTTTTGCTTTAAAGGCCCAAGCCACAAAATCACTTTTATTAAAAGGAGTTGATAGCATTCCCTTGCCGCCGGAACCCAATGGCATATCACTTTTTACTTTGATCAATGATAAGCCCGAAATTATAGCAATGACCAAGCTTGACTTTCAGGAAACCCTCAAATCAAGTGTTATTGTCACTTCCTCATTAGGCAAAGGGAAAGTTTTAGCAATTGGGGGCACCGCTTATTTTAACCACGATATGCTTAAAAACAGCAACGTGGCGCAACTGAACAGAAATATGCTCGCCTGGGCTGGTGCAGGTAATAGAAAGCTTCGCATCGCAATTACAGAAACTGCCGACCCCGCCCTTCATGATTTTCTGATTAAGGAGAAGTCGTCTGTTTATACCATCAAAAACTTCGATTTTAAAAAACAAACAGATCTGTTGATCTTGAATACTGATATAGCTGATTCAACGCAGTTGAAAAAAATTGACGACTTTGTGAGTAATGGAGGTAGGTTGATATACGCTTCGCCTTATTCAGATTGGTTTGTGCATAGAGATACTACAAAGCAGCCTCAATACCACGATATAAAGCTGAATAACTTGCTTGCCAAAGCGGGTGTGGTAAATCTGAACGCACTGGTTATACAAACCCCAACCACTAATAAACTTGTTACCGATAGTGTACCCGATTACCTGCGCGTTAAGAGTATGTTGCCGCGTGCTTTTAAAGAACCCACTACCTTAACGGATGACAATATTAAACGGTATTTTGTTGATCCTACCCTTTATGTGATCTATAAATACAAAGAATATAACCTTGAAACTGTTAAGTATATCAATGAATTTTTTAAACTACCAGAGATAATGCCCATACCAACGGAAGATAAGCCATGGCAAATTAATACACCCGCGCTTAAAACTACTGCTCGGGCGGGATATAAATTATATGCTATTCAGCAGGATTTTTACAATCACCCCGAAGTAAAGGCCGCGGGATATGAAACATTTCCGGGTTATGTTACTGAAACTGCCGCCCGAGTGAAAGAAGAAGTTACTATACCGGTAAAAGTAGGCACACAAGGGCTTTGGGATATGCCGGCCTATTACCGGCCGCATACTACCGGTTTGTACGTTCCTGCTGGCGAGAAAGTTAAGATTGTTATTAATACCGGTGATATTAAGCAGCACTTAAAAGCCCAGATAGGAGTTCATAACGACGATGTTACTCACCTTGACGAAATACATCGGATACCGGTAGATATGACCAAAATATTTGAGCTGGATAAGGATACTACCGAAATTTACTCGCCGTATGGTGGCTTACTGCTGATAAATATTAGCGATACCACTACCTTAAAAACCATTAAAGTGAAAGTTGATGGAGCAGTTAAAGCCCCGTATTTTAAATTAGGCGAAACCAGCGAAGCGGATTGGAATAATGCTATCCGTAACAACCCGGCCCCATGGGCCGAACTGGCTACCGATAATATTGTATTTACTGTCCCTTCAGATCATGTTCGCTACTTAAGTAATCCGGTAAAACTGATGCAGTTTTGGGACGAGGTAATGGATGCCGATGCCGACCTGGCCGGTATTTCTCGTAAGCGCGTGCACAATGAGCGGATAATTGTTGATGTAGATGTTGCAACGGGATACATGTATGCCCTTCCAAATAAAATTGTAGCGCCTAACGACGAGAACAGCTGGAATATGCTGAATGAAACATTTATGCGTTCCAATGGCTCGTGGGGGCATTTTCATGAATTAGGCCATCACCACCAGTTTTTCGATCTGGATTTTCCCGGCACAACCGAGGTTACGGTGAATTTATACACCATGTATATTTTTGATAAGGTGTTGCACAAAGGTATTTACAATCACGAGGGTATGAGCAATATGGCCGAGGTGTTGCAAAAAATAAAAACGTACCTTGCGGATAAGCCAAGTTATGAAAAATGGAGAGCTGATCCATTCTTAGCTTTAAGCATGTACATCCAGATCATCGACCGTTTTGGATGGGATCCAATTAGAAAAGCTAACGTCATTTATCGCAACCTGCCAAAAGAGCAATACCCCAAAACAGACCAGGACAAACGCGATCTTTGGTTCACAACTATTTGTCAAACCACCAATAGCAACCTGTCCCGCTTTTTTGATGTTTGGAAAATTCCGGTATCTGATAACGCTAAAAAACAGGTTGCGAGATACAAACCATGGTTTCCGGCGGCTTTGGAAAAGAATTGAAGATGGCCGAGGGGGCTATAATCAGGAATTGTTTAATTTTGAATTTCAGATAGAGGGTTAAATAAATCCGAAATTGAACATCCGAATTTCTAAATGAAAAACTACAAACACATCTTCTTTGATCTTGACCATACCATCTGGGATTTTGATAAAAACGCCGAAGAAGCCCTGCACGAGCTATATCTGATCCATCAGCTTAAAGAGATCGGACTGCATTCGGCCGAGCTTTTCATCGAAACTTATACCCGCAATAACCACCGCCTTTGGGCACAATACCACATTGGCGAGATCACTAAAGATGAGTTAAGGGATGCCCGCTTTAAATCAACTTTCACAGATCTTGGCCTGCACCCCGATCTGGTTCCGCTTGATTTTGAGGATGCTTACGTGCAACTTTGCCCTACCAAAACCAACTTGTTCCCGCACGCGCACGAAACGTTGGCGTACCTGCAATCAAAATATACGCTGCACCTGATCTCTAACGGGTTTAAAGATTCAACCCGTACCAAAATTGCCGGCTCTAACCTGGCTAAATATTTTCAGCACATCATTATTTCTGAAGATGTCGGCGTAAACAAACCTGATAAGGCGATTTTTCAGCACGCGCTTGATTTGGCCGGGGCTGTTAAGGATGAGAGCGTGATGATAGGGGATAGCATTGAGGCCGATATCCGCGGAGCGTTAAGCTTTGGGATGGATGCCATTTATTTTAATCCTTTTAACGTCGAAAAGCCCAAAGATGTGTTAGTACAGATAACTCATTTAAAAGAGTTAACTTCAATGCTATGAACATTGCCAAAGAACGCAAAGCTATCGATGCCGCCCTTGATGAATACCGCCGCTGGCTGGATGTAATCCCGGATGAGGAATTTGATGTAACCCCGCCGGATGGTAGCTGGAGTTATGCCGAGGTGTATAGTCACATTATGCAGGCTACATTAGGTTCATCAATAGCGCTTGAACGTTGTACGCATGGCAATTGCGAACCAAACAAAAAAGGCCTTACCCTGGCTGGCCGCTTTGTAATGCTTTTTGGCAGTTTGCCGCCGGTAAAAGTTAAAGTTCCGGCTGATGTTAACGCTAAGGTTGCCGTAAATAAAATATCAAAAGAGGACGCTAAAAACCTCATCATCAAATGCCGCCGCCGGGTGGAAACAACCGCTCCGTTAATAAAAGCTTCGCTACCCATCAATAAATACAAACACCCGCGTTTGGGTATGCTGAATGCCAGGCAATGGTTTAAGTTTATCAGGGTGCATTTGGAGCATCATTTAAACCAGTTGCAACGCGTCAAAAATAAATTTACAAAGGCAAAGTAACCTTTTATATTTAATGCAGTCTTAACAGTAGGATAATGTTAGATTTCAGACATTTGTAAAAATCTTTGTAATGAATTTTGAGTACGCATACCTTGTTGTTATTGGCTTGCTGATCTTAGTAGGTTGCTTTTATGCAAGCCCATATGAGTTAACCGTTAACGAAGATGAAGACGACGAGTAAATCGTTGTTGTATTAAATTAAAACATGTTGTTTCCGGCACTATAT
Source organism: Mucilaginibacter sp. CAU 1740 (assembly GCF_039839285.1). Taxonomy (NCBI): domain Bacteria; kingdom Pseudomonadati; phylum Bacteroidota; class Sphingobacteriia; order Sphingobacteriales; family Sphingobacteriaceae; genus Mucilaginibacter; species Mucilaginibacter sp. CAU 1740. Next base: position 45,005 of record NZ_JBDOQS010000013.1, read on the forward strand.
GTCGGCCTGTAAAATAACCGCTCAATTTAATGGCAAAACGCGAAGTTGATATTGCTGTAATATCCGATGTGCACCTTGGCACATACGGTTGCCACGCAAAAGAACTGCTTAAGTACTTAAAAAGCATTAAGCCAAAAATCCTCATCCTTAACGGCGATATCATTGATATCTGGCAGTTCAGTAAATCCTACTGGCCCGAAGCTCACATGAAGGTAGTGCGCCGTATCCTTAAATTTGTTACCGATGGCATCCCGGTGTATTACCTAACCGGTAATCACGACGAGATGCTGCGCAAGTTCACCGATTTTAACATGGGCACATTCCAGTTGTTGGATAAACTGGTGTTAAACATCGATGGCAAAAAAGCCTGGATCTTTCATGGCGATGTGTTTGATGTTACCATGCAGCACTCCAAATGGCTGGCCAAATTAGGCGCGGTTGGTTACGATACTTTGATTTTGATCAACAGTTTTGTTAACTGGTTCCTTACCGCCATTGGCAGGCAAAAAATGAGCTTTTCGCAAAAAGTGAAGGCCAGTTTTAAAGAGGCTGTAAAATTCATTAACCAGTTTGAGCAAACCGCGGCCGACCTGGCTGTTGATAAACAATATACTTACGTTATTTGCGGGCATATTCACCATGCCGAGATCAGGGAAATTCAATCAACCCAAAATACGGGGTCGGTAATTTACCTCAACTCGGGCGATTGGGTGGAAAGCCTTAGCGCGCTGGAGTACCACGAAGGCAACTGGAAAATATTTAAATACAACCCCGACGATTTTAACAATGATGCTGATGAAGAGGATAAAACCGATTCGGAAGATCTGAACGCCATGCTTGATGTTAAGAGTTTACTGGAGCGTTTTAAGCACGAACCCGATTAATTACTTCCCGGTAACATTTTCTTTGCTAAATTAAGCCCTTGAATTTTTGTGCCCCAAACGGTAGCGCTATTTGCACCGTAAAGGTACCTGCATCAACTTTTTGAAAATATTTTAATGAAGATACTGTTTGGCATACAGGGAACAGGCAACGGGCATATTAGCCGGGCGCGCGAAATTGTGCCTTTACTGCAACAATACGGCGAGGTTGATTTGTTAGTGAGTGGTACCGAAGCCGAAGTTTCCTTATCGCAGCCGCTTAAATACCGTTTCCATGGCGTGAGTTTTGTGTTTGGAACAAATGGAGGAGTTGATAACTGGGCTACATGGAAAATCATGAACCTGCGCCAGTTTCAGCGCGATCTGCGCAGCCTGCCTTTAAAAGATTACGATTTGATCATCAATGACTTTGAACCTGTGAGCGCCTGGGCTTGCAAACTGAGGGGCGTGCCGTCGGTATCGTTAAGTCATCAATGTTCATTTGTATCGCCCAATACCCCACGGCCCGAAAAAAAGGATCCCTTTGCGCAATGGTTGCTTAAAAACTATTCGCCCACTACCTACCATGTAGGCTTTCATTTTGAACGTTACGATAGTTTCATCAACACGCCTGTTATCCGCAGCGAAATAAGGCAGATGGAAACCAGTAATCTGGGCCACTACACCGTTTATTTGCCTGCTTACGATGATAAAACGTTGGTAAAATACCTTGGTCAGGCCAAAGATGTTAAGTGGCAGGTGTTTTCTAAAAGGCAAAAGCAGGCATACGTTGCCGGCAATGTTGAAGTATTCCCGGTAAGTAACGAAGCTTTTAATAAAAGCCTGGCCAGCTGTGAAGGCCTGCTTACCGGCGGCGGTTTTGAAGGACCAGCCGAAGCGCTTTTCCTGCAAAAAAAGGTAATGATGATACCTATGAAAGGTCAGTATGAACAGCAATGCAACGCGCTTTCGGCATCGAAGCTGGGCGTGCCTGTTGTTAAAGAAATTGATGAACAGTTCCCGGTTCACCTCAATAATTGGATCCATGATGGTAAAAAGATCATCGTCGATTTTCCGGATGAGACCGCACAGATAGTGGATAGAATGGTGAAGCAGTACGCTAAGATTTAACTACGCCGTCGTTGTTTCGTGGCCTACCCATGACAAGGAAAAAAGTTGTCATCCTGAGCGATAGCGAAGGATCTTCTTCAACAAGCAGGCCGCTATACAGGGCGAAGAAGATGCTTCGTACCTACCCATGACATGTTTAAAAATGGATGTCATGCTGAGCTTGTCGAAGCATAGTGGGCAGGACATCTGCGCGCGGACCTTCGACAAGCTCAGGGTGACAGGCCCGCCCGCCTGATGTCATATAATCCTTTAGAGGCCTCGGTTTTTATTTACTCAGCATGACAAAGGGGTAAATGTCATATTTCCTATAGCGGCCTCGGCTTTTATTACTCGCATTGCAGGCATGAAAGATATTGCTTAGTAAGCTGTTTTTCTGCTAATTTTGCAGCCTCAAATACAGCCGCTCATTATGATCAATCTTTTCCGCACTTATAATCCGCTCAACGTAATATGGCTGGCTGTTTTGCTTTTGGCGTTGCGTATGGGCTACCTTATACAGGTGCCCGAAAAGCTTGAGTTTATTTTTGTTGAGCCTTTTGCCCGCCTGCTGGTTCCGGTAAAATATGAGTACGCTTTTTCGCCTGCATTGAATGTGCTACTTGCCGCTGTGCTGGTATTTGTACAGGCCCTGCTTGTTAACTCGCTGATCAATCACCATAACTTGTTAGGTAAGCCCACTTTCTTGCCGGCTTTGATGTACATAACGCTATCTGGCTTATTTACGCCTTTTTTAACCCTGAGCGCACCGCTTATCGGTAATTTTTTGTTGATCTGGATGCTGTTTAAGCTCATCAATCTTTATAAAAGTGAAGATGCCAAATCAACGGTGTATGATCTGGGCTTGATAGTGGCGGTAGGTTCGTTGGTATATTTCCCCTTTATTTATTTGTTCCTGGCCATATGGATAGCCCTGGTTATTTTCAGGCCGATTAACTGGCGCGAGTGGGTAATATCTGTGCTTGGCTATGCAACTGTGTTTTTCTTTTTAGCGGTAATTTATTATCTTAATGATACCTTGCCACGCTTCAAAGGCATCTGGTTACCACTGGGTAAAAGGTTTCCTGATCATATCAGCATCACCTCATATACCTACCTTTTATTGGTGCCGGTTATCGTGATCCTGGTGCTTTGTGTGTTTAAATTGCAGCAAAACTTCTTTAAAAGCTACATTCAAACCCGCAAAACCTTCCAATTGCTGTTTTTTATTTTGCTGATAACGGCACTCTCTTTTTATGTAAACCCCGAATTTCGGTTAAACCACTTTTTATTGTGTACAGTGCCTGTAGCCGTGTTTTCGGCGTATTATTTTTTATATGCAAGTAAGCGCTGGTTTTACGAAACGCTGTATTTACTGTTGTTTATCAGCATCATTTACTTTCAGTTTAACAAATTTTAACTTTTAAATTCGTCCTTATTTAGGCGGTTATGTTAGTTTTGTAACGTGAAACTATTTTTGAAGTTAAATTAGTTCCATTCCAATTTTTTTAAAACAATTTTCGATGAAGTTTGGAGTAGTTATTTTTCCGGGATCTAATTGTGATGAAGACATCATATACGTATTAGAAAAAGTAATGGGTCAGCAGGTTGTGCGCTTATGGCATAAAGACCATGATTTGCAAGGTGTTGACTTTGTTGTTTTACCCGGTGGCTTTTCATTTGGTGATTACCTGCGCTCGGGCGCTATTTCCCGTTTCTCGCCAATTATGCAGGAGGTTATCCAGTTTGCAGCAAAAGGCGGTTATGTAATGGGTATTTGCAACGGTTTCCAGATCCTTACCGAGGCTGGTTTATTACCGGGCGCGTTATTACACAACACCAACCGCAAATTCATTTGCCGCAACATCTACTTAAAACCACAAACATTACAATCGTTGCCAACCGCGCAGCTTGACCCGCAGCAGGCATTACGTATCCCTATCGCCCATGGCGAGGGTAATTACTTTGCCGATGCCGATGTGATCAAAGCCCTTAATGATAATGATCAGGTAATGTTCAGGTATTGCGATGAAGCAGGTAATATTACTGCCGATGCCAACCCTAACGGATCTATTGAAAATATTGCAGGCGTTACCAACTTAACCCGCAACGTATTTGGTTTAATGCCGCACCCTGAGCGCGCTGCCGATGGTTTGCTGGCTAACGAGGATGGTTTGGCGATCTTTGAATCGATATTGTCAATAGTAAGGGCGTAATGACCTGTTTGGTTATCGATATCGGTAACACCCTCATTAAAATTGCTGTTTTTAAGCAGGACGAATTGCTTGAGGTGAACCAATATGAAACCGTCACTGCCGTTGTGCTTGATGCTTTACTTGATCGATATAAGCCTGTTAAAGGGATCGTATCGTCAGTAAAAAAAAGCACTGAGGCCTGGCAAAGCGAACTGGAAGCTAAAATTCCGCTGGTACATTTCAATACTTTAATGACAAGCGGAATAAAAAACCATTATTTAACCCCTCAAACCCTTGGTCCGGATAGGCTGGCCGCCGTAATAGGTGCCGCTAACATATACCCGGAGCAAAACAGTTTGGTAGTAACCGGCGGAACGGCCATTACTTACGATGGAGTTGATACTGCCGGAAATTATTTTGGCGGCAGTATATCGCCGGGCTTAAATATGCGTTATAAGGCTTTAAATTATTATACAGCTGGTTTGCCGCTTGTTGAGGCCGACCAGGGTTTTGAAGCCGGATACGGAAATGATACAACAAGCGCCATACGATCGGGCGTGCAAAACGGAATAAAATATGAGCTTATAGGTTTTATTGAAAGCTATAAAACCGAAGGCCAGCAACTGAACATTATACTAAGCGGAGGAGACAGCAATTTTTTTGATACTCTATTGAAAAATAGCATCTTTGCCCCCTACATAAAAATTGAACCTTATTTGGTTTTAAAAGGATTAAACGCAGCTATACAAAAGCATAATGATTAAATATACCCGGTTTTTTATAACTCTTTTATTGGCTGCTGCCGCTTATTCAGCCCAGGCCCAAACAACGGCAACATCAAGCTCTCCATATTCAAGATACGGTATTGGCGATATCAGCCCGCAGTTAATGGGGCAAAGTATTGGTATGGGTGGTATAGGCGTTGCTACCAATAAGATCAGCTTTTTTGATAATATCAACGTTATAAACCCCGCCTCTTATGGTGCTATCAGCCGCACCACATTTGATATCGGTTTATATTCAAATTTTATAACCTTAAATCAAACAGGTTCTGCAAGTCAAAAAAATAGCAACTTCAGGTTAAACCATGTTGCTTTCGCTATCCCAACTTCTAAAAAATCGGCGTTAAGCTTTGGTTTGTTGCCTTACAGCGAACGTGGTTACAGCTACAGAAGAACGGTTAATAAATTAGGTAATTCAGGTTCACCTGCCGATACCAGCACCGTTAATTATAACTATACCGGCGATGGTAGCTTATCAAAAGCTTATTTGGGTTATGGCTTTGGTTTAGGCAAGCATTTATTGTTAGGTGCAAACGTATCGTACATATTTGGTAACCTGAAAGATAGCCGTACTACCGAGTTTCCGGATCTGGCAGGTGCTATAAACAGCAAAGAGGAAAGCAGCAATGCCATAAGCGGTTTAAATTATGATTTTGGTGCCCAGTATTCGGTTGATTTTACCGATACCAAGCACCTTACTTTTGGTTATTCGGCTTCGTTAGGTTCGCAGCTTCATACCCAAAATACTTTTGTGGTAAGTTCGTACTTTAATGATGCCAATGGCGATCCTGATTTGCCTGCTGATAGTATCGTTAGCAATACAGGTCCTAAATCAAAACTTAAATTGCCTCTTATCCAACGGTTCGGTGTATCGTTTCAAAGCGACGGCAAGTTTTTAGTTGGTGCCGATTACTCGATGGGTAAATGGTCGCAGCTTTCAATTGCCGGCGAACCACAAGGCTTACAGGATAGCAAAACATTTAACATTGGTGGTTCATATACCCCTAATATTTCAACCATCAGAAATTACCTGGCCACTGTTGATTACCGCATAGGCGCTATTTACGATCAAACTTACATGCGCATTAACGGTACTACCGTTAAACGCTATGCAGGTACACTTGGCGTAGGTTTGCCATTGCGTTCAAACAATGGTACCAGCTTTTACAAGATCAATATAGCGGCCGAGATCGGTCAGCGTGGATCATTGGTTAATGGCCTGGTTAAAGAAAACTATGTTAATATCCATTTAGGCTTCACCCTAAATGATAAATGGTTTACCAAGTATAAATTCGATTAATCCTTTTTTATGCCTAAACGTGCGGGATATGTACAGGCTGCTGGCCTGTTAATGTTGCCATTGGCAGCAATACTATCATCGTGCGAAAACGACCTGAAAAAAGTAAGGGAAATATCGGCAAACCAAATTGATACTGTTGCGCAGCGCACTGTAGGGCTCGATCTGATCATGAGCGATTCGGCGAGGGTTGAGATCCACCTCACTGCTCCGTTAGAGATTGATTATCAAACTATCAAAAAGCCTTACAAAATAATGCCCAAGGGGGTAAACATAGTTTACTACGATAAAGAAACCGGGCTGCAATCGGGCAGTATCGTTGCCGATACGGGCATTCAGCGCGAAGAAGAAAAGCTGATCGAATTTCACGGGCATGTGGTAGCCACCAATACCAAAAACGAAACTTTTAAATCGGCCGAGTTATTCTGGGACCAGGTAACCAAGCGCGTTTACTCTAAAAAGCCGGTTCAGGCTTTGCTTAGTGGCGGTAACGTAATGAACGGCGATAGTTTTGAAAGCGACGATAAGCTGTTAAACCCCACTTTTCAGCAGGCTACCGGTATCATTCACGTAGATGAAAAAGATACACAATAATGACTTTTTTTCAGGAAAATTTTGTGTTATAGAATTTTAGTAAAAATTGTATCTTGCGCCCTCTTTTAACAGAGACAGAATAATTATAAATTGTAATATGGGTATAATGGGTTTTTTGCGCGAAAGGATGGGGAAAATTCTCGCATTCTTTATTGGCCTCGCGCTGCTTGCGTTTATTGTGAGCGAAGTTGTAAGATCGGGCGGTTCCTTTTTTAGGGACGATAGTAACGAGCTTGCCGTTGTAAACGGCGAAAAAGTGCCCTACGACAAATTTAATGCGAAGCTTGAACAAGCTTCACAGCAGTTTAAACAACAGGGACAGAGTATGTCTCCGCAAATACAAAGCTATTTGCAGGAAACTACCTGGAACCAGTATTTAAGCCAACTGTTGTTAGCTAAAGAAATTGAAAAATTAGGCTTAATTGTTGGCGACGACGAGATGAGCGTAATGATCGGCGATAACAATCCTGATCCACAGATCGCGCGTCAGTTTTCAGATCCGCAAACCGGTCAGTTTGATCGTTCAAGGTTTGATCAGTTCAAAGCCTACATCCAATCGGGCAAAGCTGATCCTACACAAAAGCAAGCCTGGAGCGATTTTGTTATCGACCTGATCGAAGCAAAAAAAGCTACCAAATACATGAGCATGGTTACAAACGGCCTGTATGTAAACTCGCTTGAAGCAACTGATGATTATGAGGCAAAAAACAAACTGGTTAGCTTTAAATACACCATGCTTGATTACGCTTCAATTCCTGATGCTAAAGTTACTTTAACTGATGGCGACTACAGCGCATATTACGATGCACACAAAGCTGAATTTAAAAACCCACAGGATACCAGGAATTTTGAATACGTAAGCTTTAACGCTGCCCCTTCAAAAGAGGATTCTGTTGCTACAAAACAACAGGTTGAAAAGATTGCCGGTGAATTTAAAGCATCAACCAACGATTCGTTGTTTGTACAGATCAATGCTGAAACTAAGGCTCCTTTAGTTTATCAGCGTAAAGGCGGTATCGATCCTAAACTGGATACTACCATGTTTAACGCTGCTAAAGGTTTCGTTTACGGTCCGTATTTAGAAAACGGAAGCTACAAAGTAGCTAAGCTGATCGATACCAAAACAACGTTTGATTCTGTTAAAACCAAACACATCCTTATCGATCTTGCATCGGCAGGTAGTGATGATAAAGCTAAAGCCAAAGCCGATTCGATCAAGAAACTGATCCTGGGTGGCAAATCATTTGATGAGCTGGCTAAAACTTTCTCTGCTGATAAAGGTAGCGCTGTAAAAGGCGGTGATATCCCTGCATTTGATGCCAATGGTAACATGGGTGGTCAGGGTACATTGGTTCCTGAATATTATAATGCAGCTTTCAAAGCTAATAAAGGTGATGTGATCATTGCTAAATCGCAATTTGGTTACCACATTATAAAAGTTGAAGATCAAAAAGGTTCTGTAAAACTGGTTAAAGTTGGTGTAGTTGATAAGCCGTTAAGTGCAAGCAGCAAAACTCAAACCGTTGCCTATAGCAATGCTCAGAAATTCCTTGGTAAATTAACTTCTGATAACTTTGAGGCTGAAGCTAAAAGCGAAGGCTTAAAACCACGCACTGCCGAAGATGTTACAGCTATCGCTTCTGGTTTGCCAGGTTTGGATAACGCCCGTGACGTTGTTAGATGGGCTTACAAAGCCGATGTTGGTGATGTTACCGATAAAGTATTTACAGTTGGCGATCAATATATCGTAACCCGCCTTACTGCTATCAAACCTAAAGGTACCCTGCCGTTAGAGGCTGTTAAAAAGCAAATTGAACCAGCTGTACGTGCCGCGGTTAAAGCTAAACAACTGAAAGAGAAATTTGACTCGGCCCTAAGCGGCGGCGCTTCAATTGAAGCGGTTGCGCAGAAGGTTGGTGGCAAAGTTACTCCGGTTGAGAACATTGTATTCGCTAACCCAATTATCCCGGGTTTATCTGCCGAGTATAAAGTTATCGGTTCGGTATTTGGTTCTGCCCCTGGTAAAATTTCGAAAGCTGTTGACGGTACACAAGGTGTTTATGTATTTGTTGTGAACGGTTTCACTAACCCACCGGCACTTACAAACGTTATCAAACAAAAAGAACAAATTGCCCAGGCAGCTTTACAACGCTCGCAAGGTGTGTTGCTTGATGCACTAAAAGATAATGCTACTGTAAAAGATAACAGAGCTAAATTTTTCTAAACAAAATTTAAAGTAAATTTGCATCCGGGAGTGGCATACAGCCGTTCCCGGATTTTTTGTTTTAAGCGATATGGAGATCCAGGAAAACATCATCAATAAAGTAGCGCAAAGCGGCTTGGTCACTTTAGATCCCGCGGATTTTTTTCCGGCAGGCGAACGGGTGATTTACGATATAACAGATAACCTTTTTCACGGCCTCATCCTGAAAGAAAAAGATTTCAGGGATTTTATAAAAGAGCACGATTGGGCACAATACGAAGGCAAAAACGTAGGGATTACCTGCACTGCCGACGCCATTGTACCAGCCTGGGCTTATATGCTGCTGGCCAACCGTATGGCCCCTTACGCCCGCGAAATTGTTTTTGGCGATAAAGATGTGCTTGAAACCGTATTATTTGAAAAGGAGATAGCTAAAGCCGATTTTGAGCAATACCGTGGTCAGCGTATTGTGTTGAAAGGTTGTGGGGATGTAGAGGTACCTACATCTGCCTATGTTGAGCTTACCAAAAAGCTAAGTGCTGTGGTGAAAAGCTTAATGTTTGGCGAGCCTTGCTCAACCGTGCCTATTTATAAACGTAAGGACTAAGTATTTACATAGCGCGGGGCAATAAAAATAAGTTTAAACCATTTATAATAGCAGTTGTCATATCAGAGGCCTGTAAACCAGTGCTATTAATTAATGAAAAAACTGCATAGCAATAAACCTATTTTTATAACCCTGCTTTTTATAGCTTTTTGTTCGGGGGCGTTTGCCCAGGAATTGAAAAAGATCAACGAATCGATATTCAAGGCCGGCGAACAGCTTGATTATAAAATGAAATATGGCATCTTCACTGCCGCCGAAGCTACCATTAAGGTGGAGGCCAGCGATAAAAAGTTTGATGATCACCCGGTGTTTCATTTGATAGCTGAGGGGAAAACCGCCGGCTCGTTCGATCTGTTTTATAAGGTGCGTAACCGCTACGAATCGTACATAGATCAAAACACCCTGAAGCCCTATTTTTATACAGAGAACAGGCGCGAGGGCAAATACAGGCACACTGATAATGTTACTTTTGATGAGAAAGACAAAAAGGTAACGGCAAACAAAGGTAGTTATACTTATAAAGGCGAGGCTTTTGATTTTGTATCGGCCTATTATTTTGCAAGGGCAATTGACGTTTCAAAGCTGAAACAGGGTGATACTTTTGATCTGCAATATTTTTTGGAAGATAGTTTCCATAATATGCAGATAACCTATGTGGGCACCGAAACGGTTGATTGCGCGTTGGGTAAATTTAATTGTCTTAAATTTAGCCCTGCAATTATACCAGGGCGCATTTTTCGTAAAAACAGTAAATTGTACCTTTGGGTAACTAATGATAAAAACAGGATCCCGGTTAAGGCCCATGTTGAAGTGCTGTTAGGCAGCGTATCTATGGAGTTAAAATCGGCGACGGGCCTAAAATACCCGTTAAACCCTATTAAAGATTGATTTAAAAACATGATTGAGGTTGGCAACGTATTGGTGCACGAAGATGTGGTAAAAGAAAACTTTGTGTGTAATTTAAATAAATGCAAAGGCGCTTGTTGCCTTGAGGGCGATTCGGGCGCGCCGCTTAATGCCGATGAGCTTGATATTTTAAAAGAGATCTACCCTAAAGTAAAACCCTACCTCACAGCCAAAGGCATTGAAACTATAGAGCGTGATGGCGTTTACGTAACTGATTTTGAGGGCGACTATACTACTCCATGTGTTGATACCAACAAAGAGTGCGCTTACGTGATTTGGGAAAACGGCATCACCAAATGCGGTATTGAAAAAGCCTGGGAAGAAGGTGCCGTAACCTGGAAAAAACCGATTTCCTGCCATTTATATCCTATCCGCATAACATCATACCCGGAATTTGATGTATTGAACTACGATCGCTGGCATATTTGCAGCGATGCCTGCAGCTTCGGCGACGAATTAAAGGTGCATGTACATGAATTTTTGAAAGGCCCGCTGATCCGTAAATACGGTGCCGAATGGTACCAGGAGCTGGAGGAGACTTTGGCTGGGATATAATTTTCTGACATAGAAATTTTTTACAAAAACGTCATTGCGAGGTACGAAGCAATCCCCGATTTACAGAGCCGTTCTGTATAGTTCGCGATTGCTTCGTACCTCGCGATCACGTTTATAAGGGTAGCATTCACTTGATATATTGCCGTGTAAAGTAGTATTTACAATAAAATGGGTATTATTGTACTATACTAAGCATGTGCTGTCATTTTAAATGAAAAAGGCGTTAATAACAGGGATAACCGGTCAGGATGGGGCTTATTTAGCGGAGTTTTTGCTAAATAAAGGCTATGAGGTGCACGGAGTAAAACGCCGTTCGTCGTTATTTAATACCGATAGGATAGATCATTTATACCGCGACCAACACGAAACCGGGGTAACATTCAAACTTCACTACGGCGACCTTACCGATTCAACCAACCTGATCAGGATCATCCAGGAAGTACGCCCGGATGAGATCTATAACCTCGCTGCGCAAAGCCATGTAAAAGTGAGTTTTGATACTCCGGAGTACACCGCTAATGCCGATGGGATAGGGGCTTTACGCATTCTTGAAGCCATCCGAATCCTTGGTCTTAACGAAACAACACGTATTTACCAGGCTTCTACTTCCGAACTTTATGGTTTGGTACAGGCCGTTCCTCAAAGCGAAACCACACCTTTTTATCCGCGCTCGCCTTATGCAGTGGCTAAGCTTTACGCTTATTGGATAATGGTAAACTATCGCGAAGCTTATGGCATGTACGCTTGCAATGGTATCCTTTTTAACCATGAAAGCCCGGTACGTGGCGAAACCTTTGTTACCCGTAAAATTACCCGCGCGGCATCAAACATTGCGCTCGGCCTGCAGGATTGTATTTATTTAGGCAACCTATCTGCACAGCGCGATTGGGGCCATGCTAAAGATTACATTGAGGCCATGTGGTTGATGCTACAACAGGATACCCCAGAAGATTTTGTGATAGCAACCGGAGTAACCACAACAGTGCGCGATTTTATCAGGATGACTTTTGCCGAATTAGGCATTGAGGTAGAGTTTAGCGGTAAAGACCAGAATGAACGCGGCGTAATTATAGATATAGACGAACAAAAAGCCATTGAACTTGGTTTAAACCTCGATGCTTTACGCTTCGGGCAAACCGTTGTAAAAGTTGATGCAAAATATTTCAGACCTACAGAAGTTGACCTGCTTATTGGCGATGCCACCAAAGCACAACAAAAGCTGGGCTGGAAACCTAAATACGATCTGGAAGCCCTTATTGCTGATATGGTGCAAGCCGATCTGCAATTGATGAAGAAAAATGAACACCTTAAAAAAGGCGGCTTCAGTACATTAAATTACTTTGAATAGTAGAGAGAAGACCATACTAAACCTGAATATGAAGAGATTATTTACAAGCGTTATTTTATTGTTTTTGATAGCCGGAATTGCAAAGGCGCAATCCATATATCAGCCATACAATTACCAGTTTTATCAAAAACTTAATGAGGATGTGTATTCGACCAAAACCAGGGTACACAGTTCGTTAAAGCCATTTATGGTTGATGATTCGCTACTTAAGGTTCATTACGATTCGTTGATGAATGCCAATGGCCTGAAGGGACGTTTTTTTAACGAACACCAGATCGACGTAAAAACGGCCAATTCAACATTCTATGCAGACCTGTTGCCTGATCTTAATGTGAGCCGTGATTTTTCGAATAAAAGGAATACCAATTTTGGTACCCTTGGCTTACAAATTGGTGGTACGTTTGGCGATAAGTTTTCATACAATATAGCCGGTTACGAAAACCGGGCTGTATTGCCAAATTACCTGGCCACTTACGTTAACCAGGTTGGCGTAGTGCCTGGGCAGGCTTATGGAGCAATTTATGGCAATGAATACCGGTGGTCGTATATTACAGGTAATGTGTCGTACACGCCTGCAAAATTTTTAAACCTTAGCGCCGGGCGCGATAAAACTTTTATAGGTGATGGTTACCGGTCGTTGTTATTATCAGATTATGCCTCGCCATATCCTTTCTTCAAATTAACTGCTACGCTTGGTAACGTGCGCTATATGGCCATGTGGTCGTACTTTAATGATCCACTATCTGTTAAGGTTGATAATGGCGACAGGAAGAAATTTGGTGTATTTCATTACTTAGACTGGAACGTGACCGATCGCTTATCATTAGGTTTCTTCGACGCGGTGATCTGGGCGGCTAAAGATGATCAGGGACACTCACGCGGGTTTGATTTTACCTATTTAAACCCTATCCTGTTTTTAAGGCCGGTAGAAGCCTCAAACGGTTCGCCGGATAACGCGTTGGTAGGTCTTACAGGTAAATACAAGCTAACTGATGGTATCACAGCCTACGGTCAGTTTGCGTTGGATGAGTTTGAATCAAAAAACTTCTTTTCAAGCAATGGTAGTTCGCGTAACAAATATGCCTGGCAGTTTGGTATCCGCGGGGCAAACCTGTTTAGCGTAAAAGGCTTAAACTATTTGCTGGAGACCAATAACGCGAAACCTTATACTTACTCTGAGAGGGCTTCTGTTATCAACTATGCCGAAAATGGCGAGCCAATTGGCCATCCATGGGGAGCTAACTTCCGCGAGGTTGTTGCTTTGCTCAATTACTCGTACAAACGTTTCGATTTTTCAACCGAGGTTGATTATGGTCACTACGGCTTAGATAAAGACGGGCTGAATTACGGCAAGGATCTGTTTGATCCCTATATTGACCCGGCCCGCGAGTTTGGTAATTATACCGGCCAGGGCTTAACCACCAATATGATTTATTTTGAACCCAAAATAGCCTATTTGCTAAATCCAAAGTATAACCTTCGCCTCGAACTCGGCGGCCTTATCCGTAGCGATAAAAACAGCCAGTTTAATGATAAAACCTCGATGCTTACTTTTGGTATCCGTAGCTCGTTCAGGGCGGTATATAATGACATTGTGAGCTTTAGGGCGCATTAATCAATAATCAATCAGTGCAAAAAAGAAGAGGCTAAGCTTATCAAAAGCTTAGCCTCTTCTTTTTTAATCGTTTATCAAATATGACTGAATGTTTGTTTACTTATATGCAATTCAGACAGCAAAATTCTGTTTTACAGTTGTTATGACGCTATAATATTCACACTCCGTTTCCCGGCTATGTTGCGTACTTGCTGGGCTATGCCGTTGGCATCAAAGCCGCAATCAGCCCAAAGCTCGGGTTGGTCGCCGTGTTCAATAAAGGTATCAGGTATGCCTAAACGTTTAACGCGGATGTTAGTGTAGCCGTTATCTATCATAAATTCAAGCACTGCACTGCCCATTCCGCCTTCCAAACAACCATCCTCTACAGTGATCACTTTATCAAACTTTTTAAACACATCGTGCAGCAAAGCTTCGTCAAGTGGTTTCACAAAACGCAGATCGTAGTGGGCCGGGTTATAACCTTCGGCATTTAGCGCGGCTGTTGCTTTTACAACCTCGTTGCCTATGGCACCTATTGATAATATAGCAACATCATCGCCATCGCAAACCTTACGTCCTTTACCCACCGGGATGGCTTTGAAAGGGCGCTGCCAATCAACCATAACGCCATTGCCACGTGGATAGCGGATCACAAACGGACCCATGTTTTCCTGCTGGGCAGTGTACATGAGGTTGCGTAGCTCTTCCTCGTTCATAGGGGCAGATACAGTCATGTTAGGAATACAACGCATATAAGCCAGGTCATAAGCGCCGTGATGGGTAGCGCCATCAGCACCGGCAAAGCCGGCACGGTCAAGGCAAAATACCACGTTAAGCTTTTGTATGGCCACGTCATGGATTACCTGGTCATAAGCCCGTTGCATAAAGCTGGAGTAAATGTTACAGAACGGGGTAAGCCCCTGGGTGGCTAAACCGGCAGAAAAAGTTACCGCGTGCTGTTCGGCAATACCTACGTCGAAAGCGCGGTTAGGCATGGCCTTCATCATCAGGTTTAATGAACAGCCTGATGGCATTGCCGGGGTAATACCCATTATTTTAGGGTTTTGTTCGGCAAGTTCTATGATGCTATGGCCAAACACATCCTGGTATTTAGGTGGTTGAGGCTTATCGTATTTCGCTTTTTTGATCTCGCCGGTAATTTTATCAAATAAACCGGGAGCATGCCACTTGGTCTGATCCTTTTCTGCCAGGGCATAGCCTTTACCTTTTACCGTGATGCAGTGCAGTAATTTAGGACCTGGAATATCGCGCAGGTCTTTCAATACTTTGGCCAGATGATTTACATCATGCCCATCTATAGGGCCAAAGTACCTGAACTTTAACGCCTCGAAAAAGTTACTGCGTTTAAGCAGGGTACCTTTGATGCTTTTTTCAAGCTTTTGAGCTACTTTAAACGCATCAGGGCCAATTGATGATAGCTTGGATAGTACATGGGCAATATCATCCCTAAAGCGGTTGTATGGCTTTGAGGTGGTAATATCTGTAAGATATTCTTTCAAGGCACCAACGTTAGGGTCGATAGCCATGTTGTTATCGTTCAGGATCACCAACAGGTTTGAGTTTTCGATACCCGCGTGGTTCAAGGCCTCGAAGGCCATACCTGCGGTCATCGATCCGTCGCCAATAACTGCTACGTGCTGCCTGTCGGTTTCGCCTTTGTATTGCGATGCAACGGCCATGCCTAAAGCAGCTGAGATAGAAGTTGAAGAGTGCCCAACACCAAAGGTATCGTACTCGCTTTCTGAACGTTTAGGGAAACCGCTTATACCACCATGAATGCGGTTGGTATGAAACTCATCGCGGCGACCGGTTAATATTTTATGGCCGTAAGCCTGGTGGCCTACGTCCCAAACCAACTGATCGTATGGGGTATTGAGTACGTATTGCAATGCAACTGTAAGCTCAACAACACCTAAACTGGCGGCAAAGTGGCCGCCATTAACCGATACAACGTCAATAATATACTGGCGCAACTCCTTGCACACCTGTTCAAGCTCTGTTTCGTTAAGTTGCTTTAAATCAGATGGATAATTTATTTTTTGTAATAAATCTCCGGCCGGTACCTGCATTGACATTTGTAAGGGTATTTAACCTGCAAAATACGGTATTTATTGTTAAATAAAGGACATTTTAATGTATTAATTGTTTTGCAGGGTTGTTAAATACGTGGTAAAGTGCAATATATTATCATGTTGAGGTTTCAATTAATGTTCCCTCACACTGGCGGTCTCCATAAATTAAATCATTATATTTAGCCTTCAACCATTAGCCTTGTTAACATGACTGAAACTACCGCGAACGCGCTTCACTGGTCGGCCTTACAAAAAATAGCTTTAAGGTTTTTCCTGCTGCTATTTATATTGTATATCTTTTTTAACCCCAACGGGGTTTTGCCTTACGCCGAAGTTATTGCCGAATACCTGATCCAGCCGTTTCATACCATTATTCCCTGGCTGTCAAAACATTTGTTAAACAGGGCCGAACCCGTTACAACTTTTACCAATGGCAGTGGCGATACCACTTATGATTATCTTGTTATTTTATTTATAACAACGCTATCGGCAATCGGTGCGCTGATTTGGTCGGTATTAGACAGAAAAGCGCGTAACTACAATAAGCTGTTTTATTGGCTGTGCGTTATTTTAAGATATTATGTGGGTATAACCATGTTGAGCTATGGTTTTGTGAAAGTCATTAAGCTTCAATTTCCTGCACCATCGCCGGGCAGATTGCTACAATCGTTCGGCAATGCTTCGCCAATGGGTTTGGCCTGGACGTATATGGGCTATTCGAAAGGGTTTAATTATTTTACCGGGATAGCCGAGGTTAGCTGTGGCTTGCTGCTCTTCTTCCGAAAAACCACAACCCTTGGCGCTGTGTTGGGGCTGGTGGTGGCCGGCAATATTATGGCTATCAATTATTGCTTTGATGTGCCGGTTAAGCTGTTGTCAACCACGTTGGTAGCAATGTCTTTGTTTTTGCTGGCGAAGGATGCCCACAGGCTTATCAATTTCTTTTTCCTGAATAAAACAGCACCACCATCCGAGATCGAACCGCACCGCTTCAGGCGGAAATGGAAAAATATCACCCTTTCTGCTCTTAAATATGTAATGCTGGTTTACCTGCTATTAACAAATATTTATGGCGATATACAGGCTTCGGCGCAGTATGGCGAGGCTGCTAAAAAGCCACACTTTTATGGTATTTATGATATTCATAATTATGTGCTAAATAAGGATACCATTGCGCCGCTCACTACAAATACCATGAGATGGCGTAAACTGATAGTCGGTAGCTCGGGCTATGCTACAGTGAAAAAAATGAATGATAGTACACAGAATTATACTTTCAGGGAAGATTTAAACGCGCATACCATTGTGATGTTTACAGATGCCGATACATCTGCAAAATATACTTTTAAATATTCGGAATTTGGGAAAGATAGCCTGGTACTGAAGGGAGGGCTTGGCCTCGATACCCTTAACATCAGCCTGAAAAAATTCGATATGAAAAATTTTAAGCTGATAAACCGGGGCTTTCATTGGGTTAATGAGTTTCCTTATAATAAGTAAGGATAGCAGGTAGTAGCAAGTCAGGAAGCTTCAATATACGAGGCACCTACGGAGCCTTGAGCCGAATTGCAATTTATCTATAAACACGGTACTCCTATGGAGTTTCTAAATGAGGAAAGCACTCCGTAGGAGTATCGTGTTTATAGCCACAAACAGATCGATGTCTTGGCTCCGTAGGTGCGTCGTTAAATCTTTTTACTTCCAACTCGATTCCCATTGTCAACGAGCATGTTATTCTCTTATTAAAATGTTTATTTTTGGCCTCATTTTGATATGACCGACGATAGTTTTGCCATAAAGTTACCCCAGTTTGAAGGTCCGTTCGATCTGTTGCTATTTTTCATTGAGCGCGATGAGTTGGATGTTCACGATATTCCGATTGCTAAGATCGCGGACGACTTTTTGAATTACCTGCACCAGATGAGCAGCCTGAATATGGAAATTGCCAGCGAATTTATTTTCGTTGCCGCAACCCTTATGCGCATCAAAGCCAAAATGTTGCTCCCCCGTTTTGAAGCCGGTGGTATCATCGATGAAGCAGATACCAAGGAAGACCTGATCCGAAAACTCATCGAGTATAAGAAATTTAAAGAAGCCTGCGATGAGTTAAAGCCGATGGAAGACGAGCGCTTTAAGCGGGAAAAACGGGGTAACATTAAACAGGATCTGGAACAGGTGGAGAAAGTATCCGTTCCCGGTGAAGAATTATCTGAACTTACCCTATACCGTTTGGCAGTAGTGTATGAACGTATGATGCGCAATTTTACCCGCCGTAGCGAAGAGGTAAAGCACACGGTAGTTCAGTATCCTTACACCATCGAAAAACAGAAAAAAGCGGTTGCCAATCTGCTCCGGATCAATAAAATGCTCGATTTTAAAGCCATCGCCAAAGAATCGGAAAACAAGGTTCACTTTGTATATAATTTTTTAGCCGTGCTGGAGATGCTGCAGCAGGAGCTGGTTGATATACAAATTGGCCTTGGGTATAATAATTTCTGGATCTCGCCGAAGGCGGGAGCTGAAGATTACTTTGAAGCTGAAAGTTAAAGGCCGGGAGCAAAAAGCTTTGGAGGGATACAGAGAAGCTTTGAGCTTTCAGCTTTAGGCTAATTAAAAAAGTGTCCCGGATCTCACCCCGGAACACCGTTACCATAAGGTAATCAACTAAATCACCAATCTCATATTGGTGATGCCTTTTCGCATATCGCGAGTGAAATTTATTAGTTTCTGCTTAATTCAATGAACGGTATTCAAGTGGCGATTGCCCCACCTTTTTTTTGAATAACCGTGCAAAATGCTGAGGGTATTTAAATCCCAGTTCGTAAGCCACCTGGTTGATTGTTTTGTTGCCGTCGAAGATCTTTTCTTTGGCCATATCTATTAGCTTAACCTGGATATACTCCTGCGCTGTTTTGCCGGTTTCCTTTTTTACAAGGTCGCCAAAGTAATTAGGGGATAGGTGTAACTGTTCTGCACACCAGGCTACGGAAGGTAAGCCTATGTCTTGCGGTTTATCTGATCGAAAATAATCATTCAACAGGTTCTCAAATTTTTCTAAAACACCCTGGTGCACATGATCGCGGGTAATGAATTGGCGGTCGTAAAAGCGGGCGCTGTAATCTAAAAATAGTTCGATGTTGGCAATAATTAACCGTTTACTGTGCTTATCCACATTGCGCTCCAGTTCGTAATCTATTTTCGAAAAGCAATCCAAAACAATGTTCCTCTCCTTTTCAGATAGATGGAGGGCCTCGTTAGATTGATAACCAAAAAACGAGTACTCCTGGATCCGTTTGCCAAGGGAGGTTCCGTGCAACAGGTCGGGATGGAATGCCAATGCATTGCCTTTGGGTTGATAGATTTCGTTATTGCTGTTTATACCTGCAACTTGTCCCGGCGCAAGCAACACTAATGTGCCTTCCTGATAATCGTAAGTGTTCCGGCCATACACCATATCGCCGCATTTAACATCTTTTAAAAACACAATATAAAAACCAAAATACATGCGCGAGCCTGATCTCGGATCGGCTTTCGACAGATCGACCACACTAACCAAAGGGTGTTTAGTTTCATTTTTATTGAAAGCGTTGTATTCGCTGATGGTGTTGAAGCGCCGCATGTTATCCATATCTACTTTGTTTTGATTCAAATTTACGCTAATAATCAACGTGTTGGTAATTAGGCAAACGCTATCAGTAATAATGGTAGAAACATCCGTAATCCGTATCCTATCAGGGTGGTTAAAACACACCAACTTTGTGATGTTAAACAAAAGTTATGCAAACAGTTAAATTAAATAATGGTGTTGAAATGCCGGTGCTGGGGTTTGGAGTTTTCCAGGTAACAGATTTGGCCGAGTGTGAAAGAAGTGTTAGGGATGCCATTGAAACCGGTTACAGGCTAATTGATACGGCCGAATCATATATGAATGAAGAAGCTGTTGGCAAAGCTATTAAAACGAGTGGTGTTGCCCGCGAAGAATTGTTTATAACTACTAAGCTTTGGATCCAATCGGATGGGTATGCGGGAGCAAAAAAAGCTTTTGAAAATTCACTGAAAAAGCTACAGTTGGATTATCTCGATCTATACCTCATCCATCAGCCATATGGCGATGTTTATGGCGAATGGCGTGCGATGGAAGAGTTGTATAAAGAAGGAAAAGCAAGGGCTATAGGCGTAAGTAATTTTCATCCCGATAGGTTGATCGATCTGATCATCCATAATGAAATAGTTCCGGCAGTGAACCAGGTTGAAACCCATCCTTTTCATCAGCAAAACGATGCGCAACAATTTATGGTGGATAATAAAGTGCAGATAGAATCGTGGGGGCCGTTTGCCGAAGGTAAAAACAACATTTTTAGCAACGAACTGCTGCAGTCCATTGCTACCAAATACAATAAATCCATCGCCCAGGTGATCCTCCGCTGGCTTACCCAAAGGGGCGTTGTCGCTATTCCCAAATCGGTGCGAAAAGAACGGATGGCAGAGAATATCAACATTTTTGATTTTGAACTGAGTGCCGCCGACATGGAAGCAATTAAAACATTAGATACCAAAGCCAGCAGCTTTTTTGACCACCGCGCCCCGGCAATGGTAAAATGGCTTGGCGAAAGAAAATTGAATAATTAAACCTGCAAAATATGAAACGAGTATTGTATGTAATGGTGCTGTTAGGAGCACTAACCTCAACCAGGGCAATGGCGCAAAGTACCGCCGTTTTCACCAAAGGCGAAATCTCAAAAACCAATAACCATACCGGTGATGTTTGGTTAAGAGAGTTGAACAAGGCTGATAGCGTAATTGATTGTAATATAGCTACGGCCACCTTTGCGCCGGGTGCCAAGCTTGATTGGCATATCCACCCAGCCGGGCAAATCCTGATGGTTACCGAGGGTATAGGCTATTACCAGGAAAAAGGTAAACCTATCCAGGTAGTTCATCAAGGTGATGTGATCAAATGCGTTCCCGGCGTAGCGCACTGGCATGGGGCATCGCCTAAATCAACATTTACCTACATAGCGGTAAGCACTAATGGCGCAACCAATAAAACCCAATGGTTGCAAAGGGTAACCGATGCGGAATATAACAGCGCAAAATAATTATCACACTAATTAATCCTGCAAAATCATGAAAATATCAATTATCGCACTGGTTATGTTTATAGCCGGGGTTCAATTTTCGCGCGCACAAACCACATCACCGGCTGCAGCCACCAAAGCAGAGCAACAGGTCATCGATCTTTCAAAAAACAAATGGACCTGGATGGCCGATAAAAATGTGGATTCGCTAAGTGTACTTTTTAACGAAAAATGTGTGTTTGTACACATGGGCGGAAGCTGGGGGAAGCAACAGGAACTCAACGTAATTAAATCCGGAGGCATCTGGTATAAAAAGGCGGAGGTTTACTCTACCTCAATAAAAGTTTTCGGTAACACCGCTATCCTTTTAAATGATATCGACCTGCTGGCAGTAGTTGGCGGCAATGAGGTTGTGCACTCATTTATGGTTACCGAAGTTTACATTAAAGAAAACGGCAAATGGACAATGGGGTCGCTCACCTTTTCGCAGTTGTTAAGGCCGGTTAAAATGAAGACCGAGATCAAGCAATAAAAACTAAGTCTATGAAAAACGTGTGCTTTATTTTGCTAATAGCAATCTTCTGCGGTACATCGGCCTGTACAAGCGCGCAGCCCAAATCTCCAAAAAAGATCTTGATTGTGTATTTGTCGCGCACTAATAATACCAAAGCGATAGCCACTATTATACATGAAAAGGTAGGAGGTAAGCTGGTCGCGCTCGAACTCGAAAAGCCATATCCCGAAAATTACCAGGCCATTGTACAGCAGGTTGCAAAAGAAAACGAAACAGGCTATTTGCCGCCGTTGAAAACCAAAATTGACAGCATTGATCAATATGATATGGTGTTTATTGGCTTCCCTACCTGGGGAATGAAGTTGCCGCCGCCTGTTAAAAGCTTTTTAAAGCAATATAATTTGAGCGGTAAAACCATAGTGCCATTTAATACCAATGCGGGTTATGGTATAGGCAGCACTTTTGATACTGTTAAGGAGCTATGTCCAAACAGTAATGTGTTGGACGGCTTTACCACAAAAGGTGGCGTTGAACGCGATGGCGTTTATTTTGTAATGCAGGGCGACCGTGAAAAACAGGCGCGTGGTGAAATTGAGGCCTGGTTAAAAAAGATAAAGATCGGGCAGCGGTAAGTTTTTTTAACGTTTAATCTCTAATAATAACATTATTTAACATTTAGTTAGAGCGCTTATCGGTTATTGAATTGCATTTTTGTGTAAATCCTGTAACCGATGCTGAAATCTTACTTTAAAATAGCCTGGCGTAACCTCTGGAAAAACAAAGCTTTTTCAATTATCAACATTTTTGGCCTTTCTGTAGGTATAGCCTTTACGCTGCTTATCGGTGCTTATGTTTGGGGCGAACTCCGCATAAATCATGAACTTAAAAATGCTGATGACCAATATATCATTCTAAGCAAATGGCGTGATGCTAACCAGGGAGCGGATATTGCATCTGTTGATGCTTTGCCTAAAGCACTCAAGGCAAACTATCCGAACCTTGTTGCCAACTACTATAGTTTTAACGGGATAACATCCATAGTAAGCAAAGGCGAAAAAAGTTTCAGGGAAAGCATGCAGTTTGGCGATAGTACATTGCTGCATATGTACGGCTTTAAACTATTGCAAGGTGATGCGACAACGGCATTGAACGGTCCGCTATCGGTTGTGATAACCGAACGTATGGCGTTAAAATATTTTGGTAAAACAGATGTTGTAGGGCAGGCGCTCAACTTTCAAAACTTTAATGGTAATAAGCATGATTTTGCTATTACCGGTGTTTTGCAACAGCTGCCCAAAAACTCGGTCACTAATTTAAACGAGAGCAATAACTCTGATTTTTTCTTTGGGCAAAGCTCAAATACCTTCTGGAATTTCACGGTTAATAACTGGAACAACCCGCAATGGGTAAATTATATCGAACTGCAAAAAGGAGTTGATCCGAAAGCGGTTGAAAGGGCAATGCAAGAATTGCTGGTAAAAAATGCCATTCCGCAGGTGGCGAAAGATCTTACCCCATACCTTGTTTCGCTGAAGGATTATAACCTTGCTGCCGAGGGCGGCGTGGTTAAAAAGATGATCATTACGCTGTCGGCCATCGCGTTGTTTATTTTATTGATGGCGGTGATCAATTTTGTAAATATCTGCATTGGCCGCTCTTCAGGTCGGATGAAAGAAATGGGGGTACGCAAAGTACTTGGCGGTTTACGCAAACAACTCATCTGGCAGTTTTTGGTTGAATCGGTATTGATGGTACTTTTTGCAACATTATTTGCCATAATTATTTACCTGCTGGCAAGGCCATATTTCAGTAGTGTTTTAGGTAGAGAAATTGCAGGGCTGTTTGCTTTTCCTATTTACGTTATCCCGGTTTTGCTGGCGTTTGT
This sequence comes from Mucilaginibacter sp. CAU 1740, assembly GCF_039839285.1. NCBI lineage: Bacteria > Pseudomonadati > Bacteroidota > Sphingobacteriia > Sphingobacteriales > Sphingobacteriaceae > Mucilaginibacter > Mucilaginibacter sp. CAU 1740. The sequence continues at coordinate 68,626 of NZ_JBDOQS010000013.1, forward strand.
GCTGCTGGTAGGAGGGCTTGCGGGTATATATCCGGCTTTGGTGCTATCTGCCTTGCGCTCGGTTGATGCTATAAAAGGTAAACTAACCGCGGTAAAGGAACGGGTGTTTTTCAGGAAGGCACTTGTGGCATTTCAGTTCACTACGGCAGCCGTGGTGTTTATTGGGGCAATTATTGTTTCAAAACAGATCAGTTTGTTTTTCGGCAACAACCTGGGCTATAGTAAAGATTATATCGTGTACTCGCAGTTGCCGCGAGATTGGTCGACCGCGGGTGTAAATAAAATGGAGGCCATTCGTGAACAAATGGCGCAATTGCCGCAGGTGAGCAGTGTGTCGCTTTCGTTCGAGATCCCGGATGGGGCCAATGGTGTAAACTCTCCTGTGTACAGGCAGGGATCTACTTTGGCGCAAGCGGTTGCTGCACAAATTTTAATGGACGATAACCACTATGCCGAAACTTATAATATCCCGTTAAAAGCCGGCTCCTTTTTTAAACCGGTTTACAAAGCAGCGGATTCAACATTGGTGGCCATTAACGAAACGCAATCAAAAGCCTTGGGCTTTAGCCGCCCGGATGATGCTATTGGCCAAAAAATAATAATACAGCAGGGAAACATTGCCATCCCTTATACCATTGGCGGCGTCACTGCCGATTTTCATTTTGGCTCACTGCACGAACGGATCAAGCCGGTAATATTTGTAACCGTTAATTATTATACCGCTTATCGCTACTTCTCGTTCAAGCTAAAGGCGGGCGATATGCAACAAAACCTAAGCGCGGTCCAAAAGAAATGGGCCGAACTTATCCCCAACGCCCCTTTCGAATATCACTTTATGGATGATGCCCTCACAAAACTTTACACTACCGAACTGCAATTGAAAAAAGCCGCTTACATAGCCGCGGTTTTAGCGGTGATCATTGTACTGCTTGGCGTATTAGGATTAATATCATTAAGCATCCAGAAACGTACCAAAGAGATCGGCATCCGCAAGGTACTCGGCTCATCTGTTACAGGTATCACCGGCCTATTTTTAAAAGATTTTTTAGGCGTGGTGATCATAGCCGGTTTAATAGCCTGCCCGCTGGCTTATGTAATTATGCAAAAGTGGCTTAATGATTATGTGTATCGTATCGATATGTCATTGTCGCCATTTGTGTTGTCGATATTGGTGCTTACGGCTGTTACAGCTGTTTTGATTGTTTTGCAAACTATTAAGGCGGCGTTTGCTAACCCGGTTAAAAGTTTGAGGAGTGAGTAAATAGATGGGAAATGGCTTGGATAATTGTTGTTTTATTCGCTGTAAAGCGCTCTGTAGCAAATAAAATTAGGTTTGCTTAAAACTTGTATATCCCCTACAAAATCCGTAGTCAAAATGTATCTTTTTAGCTAACTTTGCGCCGTTAAAACCATACAATGAAAAGAGACAAACTGATATTTAAGTTATTGGATGAAGAGCAGCAACGCCAGGAAGAAGGCATCGAGCTGATAGCATCTGAGAATTTTGTAAGCAGGCAGGTTATGGAAGCTGCTGGTTCGGTAGCTACCAACAAATATGCCGAAGGTTTACCGGGCAAACGCTATTATGGCGGCTGCCAGGTGGTTGACGAAATTGAAACCATTGCTATTGAGCGTGCCAAGCAACTGTTCAACGCCGAGTGGGTTAACGTACAACCTCACTCTGGTGCACAGGCCAACGCGGCGGTTTTGCTTGCCGTGCTTCAGCCGGGCGATAAAATATTAGGTTTCGATCTTTCGCATGGTGGTCACTTAACCCATGGTTCGCCTGTTAACTTTTCTGGTAAATTGTATGAGCCTCATTTTTACGGGGTGAACAAAGAAACCGGCCGTGTTGATTATGAGCAATTAAAAGAAGTTGCCCTGCGCGAAAAACCAAAACTGATTATCTGTGGTGCTTCGGCTTATTCACGCGATTGGGATTATGAGTTTATCCGCAAAGTGGCTGATGAAGTTGGTGCTTTGGTACTGGCCGATATCGCTCACCCTGCAGGCTTTATCGCCCGCGGCTTACTGAACGATCCGCTTCCGCATTGCCATATCGTATCTACCACTACCCACAAAACATTGCGTGGCCCACGTGGCGGTATGATCATGATGGGTAAAGATTTTGAAAACCCATGGGGCCTTAAAACTCCAAAAGGCGAGATCAGGATGATGTCGTCATTATTGGATATGGCAGTGTTCCCAGGTACACAAGGTGGTCCGTTAGAGCATATCATCGCTGCTAAAGCTATTGCTTTTGGCGAGGCTTTGAGCGATGGCTACATGAAATATATTGTACAGGTTAAAAAGAATGCCGAAGCAATGGCCGAAGCATTTGTAAAACGCGGTTACCAATTGATCTCTGGCGGTACAGATAATCACCTGATGCTGATCGACCTGCGCAACAAAAATATCACCGGTAAAGCTGCCGAGAACGCTTTAGTTGCTGCCGATATCACCGCTAACAAAAACATGGTGCCTTTTGATGATAAATCACCGTTTGTAACTTCGGGTATCCGTGTGGGTACTGCCGCTATTACAACCCGTGGTTTGAAGGAAAAACACATGGATGAGATAGTTGAATTGATAGATGCGGTGATTTCTGACCCTGAAAATGAACATTCTATCAAGAAAGTCCGTAAAAAAGTCCATAAATTAATGGAAGATTTTCCTTTGTATAAGGAAAAGGATACGGAATAGTAAAAAATGACAGAAAGGCAAGCTCCCCCCAATGCCGAAACCAAACGTTTAGCCGCCCTGCAATCGTACAGGGTGTTGGATAGCTTGCCCGAAAAGGAGTACGATGCCATTACCCGGCTGGCCTCCTATATATGCCAGGTGCCTGTGGCGCTCATCTCTTTGCTGGATGCCGACAGACAATGGTACAAATCTACATACGGCGTCGACGCGGAAGGTAACTCCCGCGCCGACGCTTTTTGCAACCGCACCATCCTTTCCGACGAACTTACCGAAATCTCCGATTCGCTGCTGGACGAGGAGTTTAAAGACAATCCTACAGCAAATGCTATGGGTGTGCGTTTTTACGCCGGCGCGCCGCTTATCGATCCGGACGGGCACCGTTTAGGTTCGCTTTGCGTTATCGATATGAAGCCCCGCAAGCTCACTGCCGAGCAAAGGGATGCCCTGCAAACCCTCGCCGGCGAAGTAATGTCGCATTTGATACTCCGCAAGCAAAAGCTTGAACTGGAGCAAAGCCTCGCCGGATATAAAGAATTTCATGATCTTTTTGATAGCTCGCCCGATATCCATTGCATTATGGATAGGGATTTTAAAATAGGGCATATTAATCGTGTGGTGAAATCTGTTTTGGGATATACACCTAACGAAGTTAAGGGCAAAGCCATCTGGGAGTTTTTTCCGGTTGAGGAGCGGGAGCGGTCATTATCAACCCTAAAAAAAGGGATAGCTAAACAGCAACGCAAATTTGAAATTGAAACTCCGGTAATTACCGCGGGCGAGGAGAGCAGGTGGATCAGCTGGTCGGTTACTTTTAAGGATGATAAATGGTTTGCCAGCGGGCGCGATATCACCTATCAAAAACAGGTAGCTCAGGAGATAGAACAACTTTCGCTGGTGGCCAGCAAGGTGAGCAATGGTGTAGTGATCAGCAACGCTGATGACGAGATAATGTGGACAAATGATGCCTTCGAAAATATAACGGGCTATACCTTTGCCGATGTTAAGCAACGTCGCTTGCCCGAGGTAATAAAAGGCAAACCGGTGAATGCCGATGCGATCGAAAAACTGGATGTTGCTATCCGCGATAAAAGATCGTACGAGGTTGAGTTGTTTTTTAACGCTAAAGATGGCTCGCCAAAATGGATCTCGGTAATGAACTCATTGCTTTATCATGCTGATGGAAGCGTAGATAAATCTATCCGGGTAATTATTGATATCACCAAACGTAAGTTGGCCGAGCAGGAGGTGGAGATCTTATCGTTTGCCGCCCGCAAATCGCCAAGCGGCATCCTGATCCGCGATGCCGAAGGTAAGGTGGTGTGGATGAACGAAGCGCTTGAAAGTATAACCGGCTATACCCTTACCGAAATGAAGGGTAGGGCTTTTGGTACGATGTTGTTAGGTGAGGATAGTGATCTGGAGGTATTTAAATCTGCCGTAAAGGCTGTTGAAGAAAAGCGATCATACGAGGTAGAGATCAAGATCTATAAAAAAGATAAAACGCCTTTATGGGCATTCCTGTCAAACAGTCCGTTACTTAACGAAACCGGGCAGGTAGAACGGCAGATTGGGGTAATGGTTGATATCACCCAACGTAAAAAGACCGAAGATCAGCTTACGCTACTTTCGTTGGTAGCAAGCAGCACAGCAAGCAGTGTAGTCATTAACAATAGCGATGGTAAGGTTGAATGGGTAAACAAAGCTTTTGAGCAGGTTACCGGTTATAGTTTGGCCGATGTGCAAAACAACCACCTTGGCGATGTGCTGAAAGGTGAGCTGACCGATGTATCTATCATTCAAAAAGCCCGCGAACTATCCGAGCAAAAACAATCATTTGAAGTTGATCTACTGGTTTATCGTAAGGACAGGCAACCGCTTTGGATCTCGGTGATCAATTCGGTGATATTGAATAGCAAAGGTGAGGTTGATAAATACATCGAAGTAATTATCGATATCACATCTAAAAAGAAAGCCGAGATAGAACTCATTAATACCCGCGAAGAGGCATTGCAACTAAGCAGGGCGAAGGATATGTTTATTTCGGTGATGAGCCACGAGATCCGTACGCCGCTTAATGCGGTGATAGGTATGTCGCACCTGCTGGCCGAGGATAATCCGCTCGAAACCCAGAAGGAAAACCTGAACGTTCTGAAATTCTCGGCCGAAAACCTGATGACGCTGATCAATGATGTGCTGGACTTTACCAAAATAGAAACCGGGAATGTTGAGCTTGAAAAGAGGCGGGTTGATCTGCGGGATATTGTTCAAAGCATCACCAGCTCGATGCAATATAAGGCCACCGAAAAAAATATATATATTAGCCACTGCATAGATGAGGCCGTGCCTAAAACCATTTTAGGCGATAGGACGAGGTTGATCCAGATACTGTTGAACTTGCTTGGCAACGCGGTTAAGTTTACCGAAAAAGGCGGCGTAACCATCGATTTAAAGGTGATACAGGAAAGCGAGCATGATTTACGCATCCGCTTTGCTGTTATTGATACAGGCATTGGCATTGCTGCTAACAAATTGGGCACCATATTTGAACAGTTTAAACAAGCCGAGGCCGATACCACACGTAAATATGGTGGTACAGGTTTGGGTTTAGCCATTAGTAAGCGCCTTATTGAATTGCACGATTCGAGGATAAACGTAGATAGCATGCCCGGGCAGGGATCAACGTTTTGGTTTACCATCGGCTTTAAAAAAGGGGATAACCAATTAAACAGCAAAAACAACAACGTGGAAGAAGGACTGAAAATAAATGTTTTAGTAGTTGACGACAACCAGATCAATCGCCTGCTTATCAATAAAATATTAAAAAAATGGGGTGCCAATGCCGATTTCGCTGAGAACGGAATCGAAGCCGTTGAAAAGGTAGAAGCTAACCGCAACTACAACGTAGTACTAATGGATATCCACATGCCCGAAATGGGCGGCCTGGAAGCTACCAGCATCATCCGTTCTAAAACAGATCCTTACTTTAAACAATTGCCAATCATAGCACTTACCGCATCGATGTTAAGCAACCAAATGGGCGAAATTAACGGTGCCGGTATGGATGATTACATCCTTAAACCATTCGATCCGAGGGTTTTATATGAGAAGCTGAGCAGATATCAGCAACAGTAGTTTCTTAGTGATTAGAGGTTAGTTTTTACCAATCATTTATTAAAAAAGCAAGGGCTTGTGCGATTCCCTCCCCTGGGAGGGTGTAGGGAGGGGTTTCATCGCCTTGCATATCTTATAGCAAGTTGCATAAACCCCTCCCTGCCACAACACTATCCAGCCGCGCCCCTCCCGAGGGAGGGAATTAAAAGGCCGTTGCGCACAAGGTACATGTGGATCAATATATCAAACCTTCTACTCTGCATAAGCAATAGTAGCAATACTCAACTTCAACCCCGGTACTTTCAATAATTCCACCCCGCAGGCCTCCAAAGTCGATCCGGTGGTAACAATATCATCCACCAACAAAACGTGCTTGCCCTCAAGCAACTGTGGATTTTTTACCTCAAAAACATGCTGCATATTCTCAAACCTTGCAAAGCGCGATTTATGCGTTTGGGTTTTTGTAGCTACCGTTCTAATTAAATTTTCATCATCAACAACAGCATTTAATTTTTCGGCCAGTCCATCGGCAAAGCAGGTACTTTGATTGTAACCACGCTCGCGCAAACGCTTTTTGTGCAGGGGCACAGGAATAATTACATCAACAGTTTTTAAAATTGGATTATTGAGCAATTGCCCACCCGCGATATTGCCCAGCAAGTTGCCAATTTGCTGCATGCCGTTATATTTAAAATTATGCATCAGGTGTTGCACCTTGCCACCTTTCTGAAAATAATACAGAGCGTATGCGGCCTCTACATTGATCTTACCCCAAAACTGGCGGGCTACAATATTGTCGGGCTGTTGGTGAAAGTTGGTGAATGGCAGGTTAAAGCGACAATCGCTGCATAAGATGTGCTCGCCAGCAACCAAACTGGCTTCGCAGGCCAAGCAAAGCTCAGGGAATAGTAGGGAAACAAAATCGGCCAGGTAAGTGCGCAGCAAATTCATGGCCTCAATTTAAGATGGATTTTTTAAACTTCGGCCAGTTTTCCTTTTTCTTTAATGGCTAATTGGCCGCAGGCGGCATCAATATCTTTACCACGGCTGCGGCGCAGGTGGGTATTGATACCTTGTTTGGTAAGATAGGCGGCGAATGCCTCTACCTTATCCTCGCCTGCATTGATATAGCTGGCAAAAGCAATGGGGTTATATTCAATAATATTAACCTTGCAGGGCAGGTGCTTACAGAATTTAGCTAACTCAATGGCATCCTGTATGTTATCGTTTACGCCGTCGAAAATAATATATTCGTAAGTAACCGGGTTCTTGGTTTTTGCGTAATAATACTTCAAAGCCTCGGCCAGTGCTTTTAACGAGTTTTGCTCGTTGATGGGCATAATGGTATTTCGCTTTTCGTCGTTAGCGGCGTGAAGTGATAATGCCAGGTTGAACTTAACGTCGTCGTCGCCCAATTTTTTGATCATTTTGGCGATGCCGGCAGTAGAAACGGTGATCCGTTTGGCGGCCATATTAAGGCCTTCTTCGGATGTGATGTACTCTATCGATTTCATCATATTGGCATAGTTAAGCAATGGCTCGCCCATGCCCATGTAAACAATATTTGAAAGCGGTTGACCGTAGTTTTCACGCGCCTGTTTATCGATCAGCACAACCTGATCGTAAATTTCATCGGGGTTGAGGTTACGTTTGCGCTCCATGTAGCCGGTAGCGCAAAATTTGCAGGTAAGGCTGCAACCCACTTGTGATGATACACAGGCCGTCATGCGACCGGGAGTTGGAATTAAAACACCCTCAATTAAATGGTTATCGTGTAAAATAAAAGAATTTTTTATAGTTTTATCAGCACTAACCTGTGAGGAATTAATTTTAACGTTGTTGATTGTAAAATTGACATCCAGTTTAGCGCGCAGTTCTTTTGATATATTGCTCATCTCGTTGAAAGAAAAGCAAGATTTTTTCCAAAGCCATTCATACACCTGTTTCGCCCTAAAGGCCTTTTCATCCATACGGATAAAATGCTCCTGTAAAGCACTCAGGCTCAGGCTGCGGATGTCTATTTTACCATTTGTATTGTTCACAGTGCAAAAGTACTTAAATTTAAAAAAATCTATCTTTTTTTAAAGTCATTATTTTTGATTAGATAAAAAACAATAACTAAAAGTTAATTGTGTTTATTTGCAAGAGAAGTCTTTTGAAAAACGTTATGCGTTACGATACCAAGTTTACATTTTGATGAAAAGTTTTAGAGCCGATTACGTTTTTCCTATTTATGCCGATCCTATTAAAAATGGAATTGTCACCGTTGATGATCAGGGGAAGATCATTGCCGTTACCGAAAGTAATAAGCCCCCCAGCGGGCCTATACAGCAAGTTAGCGGTATTATTACCCCCGGATTTATTAATACCCACTGCCATACCGAACTTTCGCACTTAAAAGACAGGGTAAAGCCCCGCGGCGGACTGGTTAATTTTATAAAAGATGTTCAATCCCTGCGGAATACCGACCAACAAGAGGTATTGGATGCCATAGCCAAAGCCGACCAGGAAATGTATGATAACGGCATTGTTGCCGTTGGAGATATCTCCAATACCAACAACAGTGTTGCCATGAAAAAGCAAAGCAAGCTGTACTATCATACTTTTATCGAAACTTTTGGTTTTTTACCCGAACGTGCAACCGAAATATTTGAAAAGGCTCAGGCCCTACAGAGCGAGTTTAAACCTGGTGCATGCTCTATAACGCCGCACGCCCCATATTCGGTATCGAAGGAGCTATTTAAACTAATAAAAAAATACAGCGACGGGCCCGATGATAACTTGTTAAGCATCCATAACCAGGAGTGCGAGGATGAGAATAAATTTTACCGCTATAAATTGGGCGCGTTTTTAGATCTGTATGATCATTTTGGAATGGATATATCCTATTTCAAGCCGCAGGCCCGTAACTCGGTACAATCCATTATTCCGCTGCTAAGCAGTAAACAGAAAGTTTTGCTAGTACATAATACCTGCACCAACCTTAAAGATATTTACTTTATAAAACGCTTTGATAAAAAAATAAACTGGTGCTTTTGCCCTAACGCCAATTTATACATTGAAGGCCGTTTACCGAAAATCGACTTGTTTGTTGATCAAGGCTTTAATATAACCTTAGGTACCGATAGCCTGGCCTCAAACAGCAAGCTCTCTATTTTGAGCGAAATGCAGGCAATCCAACAAAAATTCCCATCCATAGGTCTTCCCCGCCTAACAGAATGGGCTACACGCAACGGTGCCGAATATTTGGGTATCGATGATGAAAAAGGAACTTTAGCACCCGGAAAAACACCGGGACTCAACCTCATAACCGGTTTGGATGGTTTTAAAATAACTCCGGAAACAGCCGTTAAGAAATTGATATAATCGACACTGATTTTTAAGAATTAAATCGAATTACACGAATTATTTGTAAGAAAAAACAAAAGGGCTTCCGGATTTTCGGAAGCCCTTTTTTAATAAAATTACCACAGGTTATGCTAAAGCAAACACGCGTCAGATTTGGATTTTGTTGAATTAGCATTCGTGTAATTCGTTTAAATTATCATCTGCAACACAAGCATTCGTGTAAAATTATCCTTTACTCACCGGCACACTCAAATGTATAGTAACCTCGGGCGGGGTACCGTTCCTGTCAATGCCATACTTAGCAGGTACCACTTTAAAGTCGCCTTTAAAAGTGCCTTCGCTGCCTTTTTCATCAAAAGTAAAGTGAATGGCTTCGGGATTGGTTTTGCCTTTCATGGTTAATTTTCCATTAGCTATATAACCGCTACCGCTTTTAGCAACCGAGGTCGATTCGAATTTGATGGTTGGATAATCATCTGCACCTAATGCCGACTTAACATGGCTGGTTTTAATAAAAAAGCCGGTAGAGGCGGTGGTAACATCAATAGTTGCCGAAATTTTGGCAGCTTCGGGATGGTCCTTATCAAAAACGATCTCCGCCTTTAATCCGGTGAATGATCCGCTAACCCTGTGCCCTTCAAAAGTTACTTCGGCTGCATCGGCTTTAACTTTCCAGTTGGCAAAAAAGGCAAATGCTGATAGGCTTGTGAATAAAACAATCACTGCCGGTAAAATGAGTTTTTTCATAAAATAGATTTTTAATATACTATCAATCAACTAATATTGTTAAGCGCGCTTTGTAATCATTACGCATGTATGTTTAAACAGGTTGCTTAGCAGGAAAAAAGTTAACTTTGCAATATCAACACATCAAACAATAAATAATACCATCAGGCTAATGATCAAACATCTGGATATTACTGTTAAAGGCAAAGTACAAGGCGTTTTTTACCGTAAAGCTACCAAAGCCGTTGCCGATCAGCTGGGTGTGCGCGGTATTGTATTGAACGAACCTAACGGTGATGTATATATCGAGGCCGAATCTGATCAGGCAACCCTCGAAATGTTTATGGAGTGGTGCGAAGAAGGCCCGCAGGATGCCGAAGTAACCGCTGTTGAAAGTCATGAAGGCGAATTGAAAAACTATCGTAATTTTGAGGTTGTTAAAAGGCGCTCATAATTAATACTGCCAACTAAAATTAAATATCCCATTGTCTACAATAAAAAAATTTGCCGGGCAAACCGCCATCTATGGTCTAAGTACCATTATCTCCCGGATGATCTATTTTATTTTAACGCCTATTTATACCCGTACCCTAACGGTAGGAGCTAATGGCGTTTTCACAACGGTTTACGGCAGCGCCTCCATTATCAACAATATACTGGCGTTTGGTATGGAGACCACCTATTTCAGGTATTTGCAAAAACGCGAAGACAATAAGCAGCAGGTTTACAACAATGCTTTTGGTGTTGTAATAGCTGTATCGTTGGTGTTTTTGGTTTTCGGTCTGTTTTTTTTGGATCCTATTGTTACCTACATGCAGGCCGGAGTGGTTAAAGACCATGCCGATTATACTTTTTACGTAAAGTGCTTCCTGGTTATCCTTGTTCTCGACGCGTTTTGCGTGATGCCTTTCGCCAAGTTAAGAGCTGAGGGGCGACCAATGAAATACGCTGTTATCAAATGTTCAAACATAGCATTGGTAATGATCCTTAACTTGTTTTTTCTGTTCGGAGTGCCGTTTATTATCAGTCATCATTTGCCGGGCGGCGACTGGATGCATAGCTGGTACAGGCATGGCTGGGTGGGTTATGTGTTTTTAGCTAACGCGATAGCCAGCGGGCTTACCATATTATTATTGCTACCCGAGGTACTGCAGCTGAGGCTGAAATTTGACTCGGCCATGTACAGCGAAATGTTTCTGTACAGTTGGCCGGTGCTGGTGGCCAATATCTCATACATCATTAACGAATCGTTAGACAAGGTGATGCTGAAGCATATCCTGCCAGCCGGTATTGCCGATACTGATGTTGGTATTTATGGCACGTGCGCAAAAATTTCTTTGTTTTTAAGCTTGTTTGTGAACGCGTTCAAGCTGGGTGCCGAACCTTTCTTTTTCAGTCACTCAAAAAATAAAAACGCTGGCGATACCTATGCCCGCATCATGAATTACTTTGTAATTATGGTTGCCGTGATATGTGTTGGGCTTGTGGCCAATATCAATATCCTCGCTACTTTTATAGTGGGTAAAGAAACCCACGAAGTAAAAAATCATATAGTTCATAATCCGTTTTGGCAAGGTTTGGGCGTTGTGCCGCCGTTGCTATTTGGCTACCTGAGTTTGGGTATTTACATGAATTTATCGGTATGGTATAAGCTATCCGATCAAACTAAATATGGCCTCTATATTTCAGGTATCGGAGCGGTGCTCACCATTTTACTAAACTGGATGCTGATCCCTAAATACAGCTATATGGCTTCGGCCTGGATCTCATTCGCGGCTTATGCCGTGATGATGGTGTTATCATACATCTGGGGACAAAAAAATTATCCTATCCCGTACAACTTAAAAAAGAACCTGGCGTATATAATTGTCGCCGGAGTGTTTGTTTTCCTGTCGTTTACGGTATTTAAACGTAATATATTTGTTGGTAATGGGCTTTTACTGTTATTTGCGGCCGGAGCGTATTACTTTGAGCGCAAGGAGTTAAACGCTATCTTTAAACGATAGGGAAGTAGAAGCAAGACTTTTAGAATCAGGAAGCAAGAAAGTAGAAGCGAGATTTCAAGAATCAGGAAACAAGAAATAAAAAATAGAAGCAAGACTCGTAGAATCAGGAAGCAAGATAAATGAGAAGAAGAACCAATAATTTAAACTTGAGCAGTGAGCGGAGAACCCGAATGTTTTCTGTTCAGATTGTGGCTTCTTGCTTCTTGACTCTTGCCATCCTGCCTCTTTCCTCCCATGCTCAGCATAAAAAAAACACTGGTAGCACTTCGGTAAGCATTCAGGGTAAACCCATGAGCTATCAGGATAGCCTGATGGTGAAGCAATTGTTTTTTTCGGCCCTGCGTGAAAAAACTATCGAGAACTATAAGCTGGCTACCGAAATGTTTGAGCGCATCGTACAAACCGATCCCTCAAACGATGCCTCGCTTTACGAACTTGCCAATTTAAAACGCCAGCAAAACGACTATACCGGCGCGCAACCGCTGTTGGAGCAGGCCGTATCTATTAATAAAGATAATGAATGGTACTGGGCCTCATTGGCCGATACCTACGAGAAAACCAATACCATTGATAAGCTGGAAAATGTTTTTAACCAACTGATCAGGCTTAATCCCGATAAATCCGAATATTACTTTGATAAAGCCAACGCCTATACCATTTTAAAACGGTATGACGACGCGTTGAAAGTGTATGATGAACTGGAAAAAAAGGATGGCACAAGCGATGATATTTTAGCCAACAGGCAAAAAATATTCCTTAAACAAGGCAAAGTTGATCAGGCCGCCACTGATCTGGAAAAGCAGATAGCCGCTAACCCTAACGAGATCCGTTATTATTTAGCATTAGGCGAGATCTATAACTCGAACGGTTTTACAGATAAGGCGCTTAAAATATTACTCCAGGCCGAAAAGCTCGATCCACGCAATGGCATGGTACATTTTGCTTTAGCCGATATCTATCGTGGTAAAAAAAACAACGAGGCCAGTTTTAACGAACTTACTTTAGGTTTCGCCATACCTGATGTTAGTATAGATCAAAAGGTTAATATTATATCGGGCTATTTCCCCAAATTTCCCGAAGCTAATGCCAAAGCCAGCGCGCTTGAACTAAGCAGGATCCTTACTGTAGCTCACCCAAGCGATGCAAGGGCTTATGCCATCTATGGCGATATGCTGCTGCAAAACGCCAAGTATAAGGAAGCCCGCCCGGTATTGAAAAAATCAATGCAGCTTAATGATCAGGTTTATAACGTGCAGGAACAACTGGTGAGGTTGGAACTGGGCGATAATGACCTGGATGCTGCCATAAAAGATGGCGAGAACGCGCTATCCTTATTCCCTAACCAGGCCTGGATGAATTATTTGGTAGGTGTGGCCTGGGCGCAAAAAAAGGATAACGGCAAGGCTGTTGGTTACTTAAAAAACGCTACTTCATTAGAACTTCAGGATAAGGAATTACTTTCGTTAAGTTTTTCATTATTGGGCGATTGCTATCACGAGCTTAAGAATATTAAAGCTTCTGACGAGAGTTACGAAAAAGCGCTGACCTACAATCCGGATAATGCATTTACTTTAAACAATTATGCTTATTATTTATCGTTAAGGAATGAGCAACTGGAAAAGGCGGCGCAAATGTCGGCCCGATCTAACGAGTTGCAACCTAACACGGCATCGTTTGAAGATACTTATGCATGGATCCTGTTTATGCAAAAGAAATATCCACAAGCTAAAACCTGGATGGAGAAAGCTTTAGCGCATGATAAAGATAATAGTTCGGTGAAGTACGAACATTACGGCGATATTTTGTTTTTTGTGGGAGATATAGACGGAGCCGTAACAAACTGGAAAAAAGCAAAAAGTTTTGGTGGTAAAACACCGGCCTTAGATCGTAAAATAAATGAAAAAAAATATAGCGAATAGTTTACTTATAGCTTGCTCCCTGCTTATACTGGTGAGCTGTAAGGCGCGCAAACAGGTACTGGTTACCCGCAAAGCCGATTCGACGGCGAAGGTAAATAATGATGTAGCAAGTAAGCTGGCTGCCATAAGGGCAAGCCAGGTTAACTTTACAACCTTTGCCGGCAGGGCCAAAACCAAGCTTAGCATCAACAACAACAGTAATGATGTTACGCTGAATGTGAGGATAGCGAAGGATAAAAAGATCTGGGTTTCTATCACAGCGGTATTAGGCATTGAGGCTGCCCGTGCGCTGATCACGCCGGATAGCATTATGATAGTTAACCGCCTGCAAGGGGTGTATATTAAAAAACCGTTCAGCTATATATATACGTATGCAAGTAAACAGGTTAACTATAAAACGCTTGAGTCATTGCTGATAGGCAACGCGGTGCCCGAGTTGGTAAATGAACAGGCAACAATAGTACATGCGGAGGGCAATACAACCTTAAGCGGTACGCTTAATGATTTGGTTTATAAGCTGATTTTAGGTCCGGATAATAAGGTTACACAAACAAATTTGGATAACCAGAGCCAGGCACAATCATTACAGGTAACCAATAATACGTTTATACAGGCAACAAACAGGGTGCTGCCATCGCAAATAGATATAGCATCGGTAGTAAAAGATAAAAAAATACAGGTTAATTTGCATTACACTAAGGCCGATTTTGAAGTTGAACAAAATTATCCATTCAGTATACCTGATGGGTACGAGCCAGGTAAATAATTAATATGTTTGTTGGATGAAGGTATTAAAAGCGGTTTTCTTTTTACTATTGGTACTGGCAGCGGTTAACGTTCGGGCGCAGTCTACAAGCAGCGATGAGTTAAAACGCCGTCGTGATAAGCTGAACAAGGAACTTGAACAGCTTAATGAAGACTACCAGGAAACATTGAGTAATAAAAAAGCAAGCTTAAAACAACTAAGCTTATTAAAAGCGCAGATAAACCTACGGCAGGAAAAAATAGAGAACATCAACTCGGAAGTAAGGAACCTGGATAACCAGATTTACGAGAGCAATAACAACGTACGCAGTTTGCAATCGCAACTGGATCAGCTTAAAAAAGAATACGGCGCTATGATCCTGTTTGCGTACCGCAACCAAAGCGCGTACAATAAACTGATGTTCCTGTTTGCATCGAAAGATTTTAACCAGGCCTACAAGCGTTTAAAATATTTGCAGCAGTTCGGTACCTATCGTGAGCGCCAGGCAGCTTCGATACAGGGTACACAAAAAGAACTGCATGTTAAGATCAACGAGTTGGATAAAACCAAAAATGAGAAAACCAACCTGTTAAAAGATCAGCAAAAAGAAAAAGAAACGCTGGGTAACGAGCGTAACAACCAGGTTAAAGTAGTGAGCGACCTGTCGCAGCATGAAGGGATCCTGAAAAAACAACAAAAGGACCTGCAGGCCAAGATAGCTAAAACTAACAGCGCTATTAAAGACGCGATCCGCAGGGAGATTGAGGAAGCAAGGCGCAGAGCAGAAGAGGAAGAACGCCGTAGGGCAGAGGAAGCGGCAAGGTTAGCAGCGGCAAAAGCCAAAGCTGAAAATAAGCCGGCTCCAACTATTTCAACCCCAGTTGCAAAACCTGCCGCGACACGCAGCACATCAAGCATATTGAATGCCACGCCTGAAGCGGCAAGGCTTTCAAACAGCTTTTTAGGTAGTAGGGGCAGTTTACCATGGCCCGTAACAAATGGTATCATTACACAAGGGTTTGGTATTTATACCACACCAGAGGGTATCAGGAGCGAAAGCAATGGTTTAGATATCCGTACAAATGCGGGCGCTACAGTACGCTCGGTGTTTGATGGTACGGTTGTAAAAGTAATGGATATTAGCGGTACATACCTTGTGGTGATTGTACATGGTGAGTACTTTACGGTTTATAGTAACCTGCGATCGGTAAGTGTGGCAAGGGGGCAAAAAGTTACTACCAAACAGCCGATAGGTGTGGTAGCAACAGACCCATCGAGCGGTGAAACCGAGGTGCATTTTGAGATCTATAAGGGTAAAGAACCAGTTAACCCTAAGTTGTGGATAGCCTCTAACTAATTAGTTTTGAGTTATAAGAAAATTTAATTGTATATATTTGTATCCTTAAACAGAATGCTATGTTAAGTTCAGTTTTGTTATTTTTGAATATTGGTACGGGCGAGATGGTACTGATACTTTTTGCAGCATTGATGCTATTTGGGGGCGAAAAATTGCCCGGTCTTGCACGCAGTTTAGGCAAAGGCCTCCGCGATTTTAAAGATGCATCTGAAGATGTAAAACGCGAGATCAATAACCAGATCAACAACTACGAAGAAAAAAAGCCGGAAATAAAAACAGAGGTTCCTGCTATAGAAGAGAAAGCTTCCGAAGCGCCTGAAAATACCGCTGCCGAATACGAGAAGCCGGTAGTTGAAAATACCGTTCCAAACACCATCGCTATTAGCGATTACCACGTAAATACCCCGGTTGAGCACGAAAAAGAAAGTCATATCAACCTGGAAAAAACTCCTGCCGGTAACCATGTGGATACCGAAAAAGAAGAATACAAATCATAGTACAATATTAATCATTACATAAAAACTTAAAATCATGGGTGGATTAGGCGCACCAGAAATTATTCTGATCATCATTGCGATACTTTTATTATTCGGCGGTAAAAAAATCCCTGAACTAATGAGAGGCTTAGGAAAAGGCGTTAAAGAATTTAAAGACGCGCAAAACGGCGAGAACACCTCTTCAACTTCATCTGAAGAGAAAAAAGCATAATCGCCCTGACGGGGATCAGCTTTTAAAGCCGCTTTTACTTACTATATGAACTTATCTGTTGATTTATTTCTTATTTCAACGGATAAGTTTTTTATTTTAGCCCCATGGCTAATACTTATTCCACTTTATCTGAAATTAAGAGTGGGTTGCAACGTGCAGAAATTACTGTTGAAGGACTTGTAAAAGAATACCTTGTTCAAATTGAAAAAAACGCTCATTTAAATGCTTTTAACGAGGTGTTTGCCGATGAGGCTTTAATTGCTGCAAAAAACGTTGACAATAAAATAAAAAATGGCACCGCCGGTAAACTGGCGGGTATGGTTATCGGTATAAAAGATAACATCTGCTACAAAGGCCACAAGGTAACCGCCTCATCAAAGATCCTAACCGGTTTCAAATCGATATTTTCATCAACCGTAGTTGAACGCGTGCTGGCCGAAGACGCGGTAATTATAGGCCGTTGTAATTGCGATGAGTTTGCTATGGGCGCTACCAACGAGTCATCATACTTTGGCCCGGTAAAAAACTTTGCCGATGAAACCAGGGTAGCCGGTGGTTCATCAGGAGGCTCGGCGGTGGCTGTGCAGGCTGGGATGTGCCACGCTGCTTTGGGTACAGATACCGGTGGCTCTGTAAGGCAACCTGCTTCGTTTTGCGGGGTGGTTGGTTTAAAACCTACTTACGGAAGCATCTCAAGGCACGGTATTATTGCCTACGCTTCGTCGTTTGATCAGGTTGGCCCGGTGACCAAATCGGTAGAGGATGCCGCCTTATTGCTGGAAGTATTGGCCGGTCCGGATGATTACGATAGCACGCTATCGCAAACTCCGCCGCCTGCTACCTACACCAACTTTCAGAAGCCGGGCAAAAAGAAGATAGCTTATTTACAGGAAGCCATTTCAAGCCCGGGCGTGGATAACGAGGTAAAAGATAACCTGATAAAGCATATTGAAAAGCTGCGCGAGGAAGGCCATACCGTTACCCCAATAGCTTTTGAATTGCTGGATTACCTGGTACCAACCTATTACATTTTGGCCATGGCCGAAGCATCATCAAATCTGGCAAGGTACGATGGTGTACATTACGGCTACCGCAGTCCGCAGGCTGTTGATCTGCAATCAACCTATAAAAAATCACGTTCCGAAGGTTTTGGTAAAGAAGTGAAACGCCGTATCATGACTGGTACCTTTGTTTTAAGTGCCGGTTACTATGATGCCTATTACGCCAAAGCGCAAAAAGTACGCCGCCTGATCCAGGAGAAAACCAACGAGATCCTTGCCGAGTACGATTTTATTTTGGTACCAACGGCTCCCGAACCGGCCTTTAACATAGGTAGGGAAGAGAAAGATCCGGTGGTGATGTATCTTTCTGATATTTTTACCGTACAAGCCTCACTAACCGGTGTGCCGGCCATATCAGTACCTACGGGCAATAACAGCAATGGTTTGCCGTTAGGGTTACAGTTATTAACAAAGCATTTTGGCGAACAGGAACTGTTAGACTTCGCCAAATATTTTCTGGAACTATAATAAAAACAGTACTTTAGTAAACGTGCTGATGCTTTGGGCATTAAATATTTAGTCAAACCGATAAAGAATGAAGAGATTATTTACGCTGACCATCTGCCTTTTATCACTGCAAATTTTACAAGCCAAAACTAAATTAAGCCATTCGGTAAAGTTATTTACGCAGCTAAGCCGCGTAACCAAATTTAATCCGGAAGCTGTAAATGCCGATACTACTATTTTGCCGGTGCTAAACCAACCGCTTCCGCTTACCAGCTATGGCGGAGTGTACAAACGCAGGTTAGATTCCATCCGCAAGGATATCCAGTTAGATTATAACGAATACGTGCAGGCCTATATCGATCTGTACATGCGCAACCGCGAAGAGATGGGACAGGTGGTTGGCCTTACCAAATATTACTTCCCTATTTACGAAAAAGCCTTCCGCGAGGCAGGTATCCCCGAAGAAATTAAATTCCTTTCGATAGTTGAATCAAAGCTTGATCCCAATGCTGTTTCGCGCGTAGGGGCTACAGGGCTTTGGCAATTTATGGGTACTACAGCCAAAATTTATGGCTTGAACATGGACAACTATATCGATGATCGTCGTGACCCTATCCAATCGAGCTATGCCGCCGCCGCCTACCTAAAAGATGCCTACCAGGAATTTGGCGATTGGCTGTTGGCTATTGCCTCGTACAATTGCGGCAAAAGCAACGTAGAGCGCGCTGTTGAAAAAGCAGGCGGTGTAACCGACTTTTGGAGTATCCGCCAGTATTTACCGGTAGAGACCCGCGGCTACGTTCCGGCTTTTATAGCTATGAACTATGTGATGAACTATTTTAACAAGCACAATATAGTTGCCCAGCCGTGCAATTTTAGTATCCGTACCGATACCGTAATGGTAAAAAGGATAGTGCCGTTAAGCAGCGTTGCCCAGGCGCTGGATGTAAGTTTGAGAGAGATCACTGTACTCAATCCATCATACCGGATGGCGGTAATTAACGGCAGCCCTAAAACTCCGCGCAGGTTAATATTACCACAAACGGCTAAGGCTAATTATGCCTCGTTATATAATGTATTGAATGGTGTTGATAATCCAGTACTGGCTACAACTCCTAAAACAAATACTTACGCCGCGGCAACCGAAACGCCTGCTAAAGTTGAGCGAAGGATGCCAACGCATCATAAAGTGCGTAAAGGCGAAACGCTTGCCTCGATAGCTGATAAATTTGGCTGCGAAGTATCCGATCTGAAAGCCTGGAACCATCTGAAAACCAACCGTGCGCCGATAGGGGCAATGCTGAAGGTATCGGCGGGTGAGGTTGCTGCCAATGTGCAGGATGATGGTGGATATTCGAAGAATTAAAAAATCCAATATAAAAAGATAAAAAAAAGCCGTCATTGCGAGGTACGAAGCAATCCCCGATAAGCAGGTCCGCCCTGTATAGTTTGGGATTGCTTCGTGCCTCGCAATGACGTTTTCGGAAATGCTTTGCGGAAACTGAGTACCCGCTGTCCGAAGTTTCCAAACTTCGGATTACTATACCTGTAGTCTGCGACTACAGAATTTTCCCAAAACCTTTGTAGCTTTATATAAACCAATCACCTGTACAATGCAAAAGCCAAAGGAAACCATCGATGAATATATTGCCGACTTCCCCGAAGATGTTCAGCAAAAGCTTCAACAGGTACGCGCTACCATAAAAGCCGCTGCGCCCGATGCCGAAGAAGCAATCAAATACGCAATCCCAACTTTTATCCTCAACGGTAACCTGGTACACTTTGGCGGGTTTAAAAACCATATTGGTTTCTATCCCGCTCCTCAGGGATTGGAAGAGTTTAAGGAAGAACTTTCGGGCTACAAAGGGGCTAAAGGATCGGTGCAATTCCCGTTGGATAAACCTTTGCCGCTTGATTTGATTACCAAAATTGTAAAGTTCAGGGTGCAGAAAAATTTAGAGAAGGCGAAGAAAAAGGAATAAAAATGGCACTTGAATTTGTAATGTATAATACTACCGGAAGCAGTAAAATCAGAGTGGATTATGACGGGACTATTAGTTGTTTAAAGATTGACAATAATATAATCGTTGTAACTGTTGAGGGGCCGTATCCTGACCCAATTAACGTTTATCATGTTAAAGGGTATTCTCACAACGCTCTGTTAAATTTCGCGCTTAAAGACATAGAATTTGATTTTTATACAAAGGCCAATTTATTTAGAGAAAAAAGCAGTAGCGTGGAGCGTTTACTTGAAATATTTGAACCCGGTTCGTTTTGTGTGGAACATGTAACTAACTTTGTTATTTGCGAAATAGTGTCGAATACAGAATTCGTGTTTGGCTCATTCGATGATCACTCTCCATTTTTATTCGCTACTAAACAACTCAATAGCTTAGATCGGACGACTATAGATCTTTATAAGCAACAGATCATCGATGGAAGTAAACCGATAATTCTTTCATACAGAAAAGATTATAGCAATGGTTCTTTAACCGGCAATAGTTTCCTGATAGACGGGCATCATAAATTAGTTGCTTATAAGGAACTAAACGTTGAACCTTATATTTGGGAGATCGCCAACTTAGTTCATCATGATTACGACGAATTAGATCAAAGCGTTTGCCAGTATTTAAATCACCAAAAAATTGAGTCGTTAAAATACTCTTACACGGTGGAAGGGGATTCTTTGGGTAATGTGATCAAACTAAAACCCAGGCTATAGTTTGATTCTAAATCTCGGCGGCCTATAACAGACTATAACTTCATTCAGTGGGATATAATATAACAGCGAAGCATATTTCATTCTTTTAACCCAATCTTTGCAAAACACTAACCGTATTTTAACCTCTTTTTATCATAATTGTAAAAAGGGGCTTTTTTATGCGTGGTGCATAAAAAGAATTGTAATTTTGGGCGCTTCAATTTGAAAAAAATGAATAAAATCAATCGTAAACAGGATGCGCTTAACTACCATTCGCAAGGCCGTCCCGGAAAGATACAAGTTGTACCTACCAAACCAACAAATTCGCAACGCGATTTAACCATGGCCTACTCGCCCGGTGTGGCCGAGCCATGTTTAAAAATTGCGGACAATACCGAAGATGTTTATAAATATACCGCCAAAGGCAACCTCGTAGCTGTGATCAGTAACGGTACTGCCGTTTTAGGTTTAGGCAATATTGGCCCTGAGGCCAGCAAGCCTGTAATGGAAGGCAAAGGCCTGCTATTTAAAATTTATGCCGATATCGACGTATTCGACCTGGAGCTGGACGCCAAAAATGTAGATGATTTTGTAAAGATCGTAAAAGCCCTTGAGCCAACATTCGGCGGTGTGAACCTGGAAGATATCTCGGCACCAACCTGCTTCGAAATTGAACGCAGGTTAAAAGCCGAAATGAATATCCCGGTAATGCACGATGATCAGCATGGTACTGCCATTATCTCAGGCGCGGCGTTGATGAATGCCTGCGAGATACAGGGGAAAAAGCTGGATAAAATAAAAATGGTAGTTAATGGCGCGGGTGCCGCCGCGGTATCCTGCTCAAAAATGTACCTGTCGTTAGGGGTTAAAAAAGAGAACCTCGTGATGTTTGATATAAACGGCGTACTGAACCAGGAGCGTACCGATCTTGACGAGATCAGGATGGAGTTTGCTACCGACCGCAAGGATGTGAAAACCCTTGCTGATGCCATGAAAAATGCCGACGTATTTGTTGGCCTTTCGGCGGGTAACGTAGTAACGCCAGATATGCTGAAAACCATGGCTAAAAAGCCTATCGTTTTTGCGATGGCTAACCCGGTGCCTGAAATTGATTATGATCTGGCTGCGGGTACTCGCGATGATATTATTATGGCAACCGGCCGCTCAGATTTTCCTAACCAGGTGAATAACGTATTGGGTTTCCCATATATTTTCAGGGGAGCGTTGGATGTTAGGGCGACTGCTATTAACGAGGAAATGAAAATAGCCGCCACCCACGCTATTGCCGAGATGGCTAAAAAGCCGGTGCCAGAAGCGGTTAACCTCGCCTATAATTTAACCAACCTGAAGTTTGGTA
Source organism: Mucilaginibacter sp. CAU 1740 (assembly GCF_039839285.1). NCBI lineage: Bacteria > Pseudomonadati > Bacteroidota > Sphingobacteriia > Sphingobacteriales > Sphingobacteriaceae > Mucilaginibacter > Mucilaginibacter sp. CAU 1740. Next base: position 90,815 of record NZ_JBDOQS010000013.1, read on the forward strand.
AAGATTACATTATTCCCAAACCAATGGACCAAAGGTTGATCACCGAGGTATCAATGGCCGTTGCCAAAGCAGCTATCGAATCGGGAGTGGCCCGTAAAGTAATCACCGATTGGGATGCCTATGCTGAAGAGCTAAGGTCTCGTTTGGGCACTAACGATAAGTTGTTGCGTAACCTAACCGCCAAAGCCAAGCAAGACCCTAAACGAGTTGTATTTGCCGAGGCTGATAACTACAAGATCCTGCGTTCGGCTCAGATAGTAAAAGAGGAAGGTATTGCCACCCCAATCTTGTTGGGTAATATTGATAGGATCAAAAAAATCATCCATGACAACGACCTTGACTTAGGCGATGTACAGATCATCGACCCACGAGAGGGCTGCGAACATATGGATGAGTATGCTGAATACCTGTACAACAAACGTCAGCGTAGGGGCGTGACCCTGTTTGAGGCTAAGAAACTGCTTATCGACAGGAACTATTATGGTGCCTGTATGGTGCAGTTTGGTCGTGCCGACGCCTTGATCTCCGGATTAACCAAAAATTATGTAACTACCGTAAAACCAGCCTTGCAAATTATCGGTACTGAAGAAGGGGTTAACCGAGTTGCCGGTATGTACATGATGATCACTGCTAAAGGCCCTGTGTTTTTTGGCGATACCACGGTAAACGTTAACCCCTGTGTTAATGATCTGGTGGATATTACGGTGTTGATGGAGCGTTCGGTAAAACAGTTCAATATAAACCCAAGGGTAGCTGTTCTATCATACTCAAACTTCGGATCGAACGAAGGCGAGGTTCCTGAAAAAACTCGGGAAACGGTGAAGATCCTTCACGAAAAATATCCGGATATGGTAGTTGATGGTGATATGCAAGCCAACTTCGCGTTAAATTCCGATTTGTTGGCTGATAATTTCCCGTTCTCAACCCTGAATGGTAAACCGGCAAATACGCTGATCTTCCCTAACCTGGAATCGGGTAACATTGCCTATAAACTGTTACAGGAAATTGGCGGCGCTGAAGCTGTTGGTCCGATATTACTTGGTTTGAAAAAGCCGGTGCATGTGTTGCAGTTGGGTAGCTCAGTGCGCGAAATTGTGAACATGATAACCATTGCCGTTGTTGACGCGCAGGTTAAAGCGGCTAAAGTTTAAATTAATTTAGATAGATATAATGACGGCGTTGAGCATGCAAATGTTCAACGCCGTTTTTATTTCAGTTCCTTCAAAAATTTCCTGATATCTGCTTTCCCTTTTTCTGAAGCGATAAAATTAAGCAGACCAGCCAAACGGCCTAAGTAGGTATTTACAACAAGTTTTTCATCGGCTATTAACCCATCAAGAGTTGCCTCGCTTATCCACAAACGGTTAGTTATTGATAAAGCCGCGAGCAAGGGAGCTAAATCTTCATCAGAAATAGCTAATAAATAGCCTCCGGTAGCCAATGTCTTCAGTTCCTGGGTAAATGTAACACGCCTTGATACCTGCATTGCCTGGTAAGTTTGCGCAAATTCAACATCCTGCTGAAGCCACAGCGGCAGGCTGATAAAGTACGACCGGTATTTATACTGATTAAAATACAGTAGCCTGTTCATCTCCAGAAAGCCATATAAGCCGGGTATTTTCGATTTACCTAATATTTCAGCGTTCGACTCCGTTACCCTGTTCGAGATCTCACGCAGCAGATCATTTTTTGTAGGAAAGTAATAGGTAATATTTCCACCTTTTATTCCCAATTCTTTGGCCAGTTCACGTACGCCTACATATTCTACACCACAGTTATTATACATTTCTAAGGCTTTAGCAATAATTAACTCTTTTGCTGATATCTTAGTGTTTGGCATGATTAGGTGTTTTTGCTTGTTTGACGTTGTCAAAAGTAGCGCAATTTTAGTAAATGGAAAAACTAATGCCGTCGGAAATCTTAACTTTGGCTCTTCCCGGTTTCGTGACGGTAATATTTGCGGGATTATTTAACACAACTTAACAAAGCGGTAAAATATGTATGATTATATTAGCGGAAGGCTGATGTTTAAAAGCCCTTCGTATGTGGTTATTGATGCCGGTGGCGTGGGCTATCACATTAATATTTCGGTAAACACTTACTCCGGAATTAACGAGGATGAAAATTGTAAACTATTAGTTTGGTTACACGTAAAAGAGGATGCGCACACCTTGTACGGTTTTGCAACTGATGGCGAGCGCAGGTTGTTCTTACATTTAATTTCTATTTCGGGGATAGGGCCTAATACTGCGCGAATGATGTTATCATCAATAACGCCGGCCGAGATCCAGGTAGCTATAGTAAGCGGCAATGTATCGTTGATCCAGCGGATCAAAGGTATCGGCCCTAAATCAGCTCAACGGATAATTTTAGAGCTGCAGGATAAGCTGCGCAAAGAAGGCCCTGATACTTTAACAGTTGTCCCTGTAAGTGTAACTGCTAAAGATGAAGCACTTTCGGCATTGGTAATGCTGGGCTTTGCACGTAACGTTGCAGAAAAGGTACTGGACCAGGAAATAAAGAAAAATAATACCGAATTAACGGTGGAAGAGCTTATTAAAATTGCATTAAAAACATTATAATTACTGAATAAAATTCGACTAAACTTTTGATCAAAATATTTACTTATAAGATACTTATAAGTGTGTTGTTCATCGTGGTATTGGGTGGGATGGGAAGCGCGAATGCACAACAGCAGCAGCAAACCCAGCCTGCAACCAAAAGTGATACAACAAAAGCCAATGCACCTATAAACCTCGTTACGCCGCGCAGTACACGGCTAAGGGAAGGTATGTTTAGTCCCGACCCTGCAAACTTAACCCGTACCGTAGAATACGACCCGGTTACCAATCGCTATATTTTATACGAGAGGGTAGGTAATTTACTTTACCGTCCGCCACAGTACCTCACTTTTGATCAGTATTTAAAACTGAGGCAACGCTCCATCCAACGTATTAACTTCCAGCAGCAGGCTGATGCGTATGCTTATGATTCGCAGCAGCCGGGCTTTATCCCGCCTATTAAAGTGAGGAGCCGTACGTTTGAGCAAATTTTTGGTAGTTCGGTTATTGATATCCGTCCGCAGGGATCGGCCGAGATGATATTGGCCGGGCAGGTGAATAAAAATGCCAACCCGTTGTTCAATACCCGCCAGCGCAGCCAGTTCAATTTTAATTTTGATCAGCGGATCCAGTTGAACGTAACCGGTAACATTGGCGATAAATTAAAGATCACCACCAATTACAACACTGATGCCCAGTTCCAGTTTGAAAATCAGATCAAGCTGGATTACACCGGTTCGCCCGATGAGATCATCCAGAAAATTGAGGCCGGTACGGTAAGTATGCCTTTAAATACCACGTTGATAACCGGTAGCCAGGCACTGTTTGGTGTAAAAACCAAGTTGAAGTTTGGCAGGCTGGATGTTACCAGTATTTTTTCGCAACAGCGGTCGCAGTCAAGAACTATCACCATCACCAATGGTTCGCAGCAGGGCGAGTTCAGGTTAACTCCCGCCGATTATGAAGCTAATAAACACTTCTTTTTGGCGCAATATTTCCGTAATAATTATAACAAGGCGCTGGCCAATATCCCGATCATCAGCTCGAATATTACCATCACAAAAATTGAGGTTTGGACAACCAACCGTACCAGCGTAACTACCGATTCGCGGGATATTATGGCTTTTACGGATTTGGGTGAGAACAACCCTTATAATAAAACAAGGTTTACGGGGGCTGGGTTTAGCGGTTTGCCCGCAGGCTTTTCGGGGCAGGGTTTTCCGCAACAATCAAACAACCTGTTAACTACTATTAATAATTTGCCCGGCAATCCCAAGCAAACCAACTCAAATGCCATTGCAAGCTTTTTTCAGGGATCGGGTAGTACAGATAACTATTCGAAATTAACCTACGCCCGTAAGCTTACCGATAAGGAGTTTACCTTGCATCCGCAGTTGGGTTATATATCTTTGAATTACCCTTTAAATAATGATGAGGTATTGGCTGTAGCTTACCAATATACGGTTAACGGTGTGCAGTACCAGGTGGGTGAGTTTAGCAGCGATGTAGCGGTTGATCCTACAACGCCCAAAATGCTGTACGTAAAATTGCTTAAAGGCGAAATACTTAAAACCAATTTACCGCAGTGGGACCTGATGATGAAGAACATCTATTCCCTTGGCGCTTTCCAGATAGCCCCTACTGATTTTAAACTGACGGTTACCCGCTTGGATGATAAATCGGGCATCGAAAAAACGGTGATGGAAGAGGGGCAGAACCTAAAAGGTAAACTATGGCTGCAGGTATCGGGCCTGGATAACCTGAACCAGCAAAGCGATAAAAAGCCCGACGGCTATTTCGACTTTTTAGAGGGTATCACCATCGATTCGCAAAACGGGCGGATCTCGTTCCCAACGGTCGAACCTTTTGGTTCTGATCTGGCAGCTAAATTTACAGCAGGCGAGGCTGATCTGGCCAAACGCTACGTTTATCAACCGTTGTATGATTCAACCAAAACCATTGCCCAGCAATATTTCCCGGCGCTTAACCGCTATGTAATTAAGGGTACTTATACATCTACAGGCGGGTCGGAATACCAATTGAACGCGGTGAATATTCCGCAGGGTTCGGTAGTGGTTAATGCCGGTACGGTTAAGCTACAGGAGGGTAACGATTACACGGTTGATTACAACGCCGGCCGGATCAGGATCCTGAACCAGGCGCTGCTTTCATCAGGCCAGCCCATTACTGTTAAGTTAGAGAACAACGAACTTTTTGGCGTTCAGCAGAAATCATTATATGGTACCAGGTTAGATTACCATGCCAGCGATAAATTGCAATTGGGCGCTACCTTAATGCACTTAACCGAGCAGCCCATCACCCAAAATGAAATAGCGGGCGAAGAATCTATCTCTAATACCATCTGGGGTTTTGATGCCAACTATAGCTCCAACTCCAGGTTTTTAACCCGTTTGGTTGATAAAATTCCGGGTATCCATACCAAAGCCCCATCATCTATCAATTTTTATGGCGAGTTTGCCAAACTGATGCCGGGCAGTCCGGGTGCCTTGAATTTCGCGGGTTCCAAAAACGGTACTTCATATCTTGATGATTTTGAAAACAGCCAATCTGTTATCGATGTAAAAAGCGCCAATGCCTGGCAAATTTCGGGTACGCCGCAATTGTTCTCTGAGTCGGGTTTGTTTGATGACCTGAGCTATGGCTACAACCGTGCAAGGTTGGCTTTTTATAATATCGACCCTATATTTTATACCAACACCGGCTCTATCCCAATATCAAAAAGCGAACTATCCAACCATTACGTAAGGCAGGTTATTGAGCAGGAAGTTTTCCCGTATAAACAATCGGCCACCGGGCAGCCGTTGAGTTTAGCTACCCTGAACATGGCTTTTTACCCAACCATCCGTGGTCCGTATAACTACGCCACAACTGGTATTAACCCCGATGGTACGTTGCAAAACCCTAAAAACCGGTGGGGTGGTATGTTCAGGAAACTGGAGACCAATGATTTTGAATCGTTAAACGTATCGTACATCGAGTTTTGGATGTTGGATCCGTTTATCTACAAACCAAATTCGGCAGGTGGCGATCTGTATTTCAACTTAGGTTCGATATCTGAAGATATTTTAAAAGACGGCCAGAAAAGTTTGGAAAACGGCCTGCCTATTGACGGCGACTTAACCAAAGTTGATGAAACCCATTGGGGTAGGGTAACCAAACTACAGCCGGTTATTAACGCTTTTGATAACAACCCCGATGCCCGTAAACTACAGGATGTGGGTTTGGATGGTTTGAACGATCAGGACGAGAAAACCAAATTCGCACCGGTAGTACAACAGCTACAAGGCCAACTGAACCCGCAAGCCGCCGCTGCCCTCACCGCCGATCCGTCATCAGATAACTACCAATACTACCAGGGGCCAGCTTTAGATCAGGCTCGCGCCGGCATCCTTGATCGTTATAGCCGCTACAATGGCACCGATGGCAACTCCAAAACCGCCCAGCAATCGCAAGCTGAACTGGGTTTACAAAACTCAGCTTCAACCTCGCTGCCCGATGGTGAGGATATCAACAGGGATAACAACATGAGCCAGGAAGATTCGTACTTCCAGTATAAAGTATCTATGCGTCCTGCCGATATGGTGGTTGGTCAAAACTATATCAGCGATAAAGTAACCGCGCAGGTGAAGTTGCCTAACGGTACAACACAGGCGGTTAACTGGTACCAGTTCAGGATCCCAATTACCGATTATCAGGCTAAAGTTGGTAACATCCAGGATTTTAAAGCCATCCGTTTTATGCGGATGTTCATGACCAACTTTGCCGATACCGCGGTATTGCGTTTTGCAACTTTGGAGCTGGTTCGCGGTGAGTGGCGCGCTTTCAACAACGAGAAAAATCCTTTGAATGTAATTGCCGATCCGGCCATTCAAAACCCACCTATTGATGCCTCGGTTATTGATGTGCAGGCCGTGAATATTGAAGAGAATGGTAATCGTACGCCTATCCCGTATGTGGTGCCGCCGGGTATTAATCGCCAGCGTAATTACAATAACCTGCAAACCAACACCAAGCTTAACGAGCAATCATTATCGGTAAATGTTAAAAATCTGCGCGATGGTTACTCGAGGGCAGCCTTCCGTACTTTTTATAACGACTTGCGTAAATACAAGCGCATGCAGATGTTTATCCATGCCGAGGGCGATTATTTGAAGGATAACGATCTGAACGCCTTTATCCGTTTAGGTGTGGATTACCAGGATAACTACTACGAATACGAGTTGCCATTAAAAATTACCAATCCGGGTACCAGCGATCCGAATGCTATTTGGCCCGATGCCAACCAAATGGACCTGGAGCTTGACCTGTTGGTGCGCGCCAAGCTGGCCCGTAACCACTCGAATGTGGCTTACAACACGTTGTTTAAATATGTTGAGGGCGATAAAACAGTATATATTAAAGGTCAGCCGGATTTGAGCCGTTTGCGCACCATTATGTTAGGTGTGCGAAACCCATATAAAGGTACCAGTGTGATAGCCGACGACGGCCTCGATAAATCGGGAACGGTTTGGTTTGACGAGTTGCGCCTTACCGATTTTGATCAGCGCGGCGGCTGGGCAGCTACGGCCCGTGTTGATGCCAAGCTCGCCGACTTTGCCGATGTAACTGTATCGGGCAGTAAAACAACCATCGGTTTTGGTACACTGGATTCGCGTTTGAACGACAGGAGCCAGAGTGATGATCAAACCTACGATGTATCGGCAAATGTGGAGCTCGGTAAATTTTTCCCGGATAAAAGCGGAATTAAGATCCCAGCGTACATCAACGTATCCAAACAGCGCAGTATGCCGCAGTATGATCCAAGCGCGCCCGATGTGGAGCTGAAATCATCGCTTGCCGCGGCTACAAGTACTAAGGAACGCGATTCGATCAGGAACGCGGCTATTGATATTACCATGCGTAAAAGCATCAACTTTACCAATGTGCATAAGGCGCGCACTAATACCAGCGCCATTAACCACATCTGGGATATTGAAAATTTTAACGCCACTTACGCTTACACCGAGTACACGCATCACGATTTTACAACGCAGAACGATATCGAGAAAACGTACAACTTAACGGTGGCTTATAACTATACCAATCAGCCTAAATATTATAGCCCCTTTGCCAAGATCATCAAGAAAAACACTTTGGCTTTGTTAAGGGATTTTAACTATAGTCTGCTGCCATCAAGGTTAAACTTCAGCATTAACTTTGATCGTTTTTACTCAGAAAATACCCTGCGCGATAACGATCCGAACAATTTTATTCCTGTGCCAACTACCACATTCAACAAGTATTTTAACATAACCCGTGTGTATGGTATCGGCTGGAATTTAACCAAATCATTGCAGATGGATATCGACGCTACCAACTTATCGGTAGTGGATGAACCGGCCGGTCGTATCAATGGTTTAAAACGCGATACCCTTTGGGATAACCTGAAAAAATTGGGGCGTACTACCAATTATAACCACACGCTAACCTTTAACTATACCGTTCCGATAAATAAAATTCCGGGTTTGGATTGGGTATCGGCCATTGCCCGTTACAGTACGCATTTTAACTGGCAAACGCAGCCCTTGTTCGCTATTAATGATCCGAGTTATGATGTAGGTAACAGCATCCAAAACTCAAGGGTTGTTCAGTTAAACCCTACGCTTAACCTTACATCGCTTTACAATAAATTCCCTTTTATCCGCAAGGCTAATAATCCAAACAAAAAGCCAAATGTGTGGATAGGATTGCTGACGAGCGTTAAAAACCTGAGCGCTACTTACACGCATACCCAGGGCACATTTTTACCGGGTTATTTACCAACGTCGGGCTTTTTTGGTTCGAGTGGTGGCGCGCCGGGTTTAGGGTTTTTGCTGGGTAGCCAAACCGATATCAGGGCCAAAGCAGTTGCTAACGGCTGGATCACTAATGATACCCTGCAAAACCAGTTGTACACCACAACATCTAACGAGGATATGCACTTCCGTGGCATTATCGAGCCGTTTAAAGATCTGAGGATCGAATTAACCGCCTATAAAACACAGGATCATAACTACCAGGCCAACTTTAAATACCTGGCATCAACCAATAGTATTGAAACGCTTAGCCCGGTTACTACAGGCAATTACAGTATCTCGTTTTTGACCATCGGTACGGCCTTCGAGAAAGCCAAGGGCATCACCAATGTATCCAGCACTTTCCAAAAGTTTTTGGATGCCCGTACGGTGGTCTCGCAAAAGCTGGCGCAAACAAATCCTAACTCAACCGGCACAACTACTGATGGGTATGCTGATGGCTATGGGCCAAACTCGCAAAACGTATTGGTGCCTGCATTTCTGGCCGCTTACTCGGGCAAAAAAGCGGGCAGTAGCACAACGCAGTTCCCTAAAATACCTATCCCTAACTGGCAGGTTACTTATAATGGTTTGAGCAAGATCTCGTGGTTCCAGGATATATTTGATTCGTTCGATCTGAGCCATGGTTACCGTTCGGCTTATAACGTAACCGGTTATACCTCGCTGCTGCAATACCGCGAAGAGAATGGTGCGTCAAGCGCCCGCGATTTGAACAATGACTTTTTGCCGCTGTACCAGTTCTCGCAGGTAACCATTTTTGAACAGTTTGTGCCTTTAATTGGTGCCAGCATGAGGTTTAAAAACAGCATGACCGCCAATGCCGAATACCGTCAAAGCCGTGCGTTGAGCCTAAGTTTATTGAACAGCCAGCTGGCTCAGCAAAACGAAAAGATCATTGTGCTGGGTTTCGGTTACCATACCAAAGATTTTCATTTTCCGTTCGGCTTGTTTGAAGGCTTACAGCATAAGGACGTAAACTTTAAGCTCGATTTTTCATTGAGGGATAACAAAACCTTGATCTACCGCGCCGACATTCAATCGGCCGAGATCTCATCAGGCGCGCAGAATATCACCGTTCGTCCTTCTATTGATTATGTGATCAACCAGCGGTTTAACCTGAATTTGTTTTACGATTCTAATTTAACCAAGCCGTACACCTCGCAAACGTTTAATACCTCGTTTACCAATTTCGGGATTAACTTGAAGTTGTTGCTGCAGTAGGCTCAAAACAAAATGTCATTTCAATAGAGCAGCGGGGGGGGGTAAAAGCGTAAGGGCGAAAGAGAAATCTTCTGCGACACGTAAAGCCGATATGCGAGGACGCTTAGCAGGGCGTAGAAGATTTCTCCTCACGCCATCGCTCGGCCTCAGCAGTTCGTCGAAATGACATAAGGGGATTTGCTTTTAAAATTTACCCGCATCCATCAACTTCTTCTTCTCCGCTTTCCGTTTCTGTCTTTCCGCTTTGTTTTTTAATCGTTCGGCTTTGTTTTTATTATGCTCGTCAATGCGGTCTTTAGTGGCCTTTTGGGTTTTCTCATCAAGGCCTATACATGGTTTTATGCCAGTGAGCAGGGTTTTCCAAACCGTTTTCCAAAAAGCAAAATCTTTGGGGCGTTTAAATACAACATAAGATGAAGTCAGCTTTCCTTTATCATCCGGATTATTATGTTTGATAACAAACAGATTGGCAAAAATAGAAATGATAGTTTTTCGTCTCAACCTGTCGTTTGCAGTATCGGGCTTCAGCAATACAACTTTAAGGTCGTTATATAAAAAATCTATCTTGCCCTTAAATACCTTGCTGTTGGCATCAATATCAAAGCTGAATTTTTTCACCTTGCCCGATGTCATTTTTACCATAGCCAGCGGCATAGTTGCCGGGTTAAGTTTGGTAAGATCCATCGGCCCTAAACTGCCTTTGTAGCTGAAGGGGGCATTGTCATCATTTAAAGTAAATTTAAATTGGGCGTCAAGCCTTCCACGGTTCATGAAATAAGAAACAATGTTGATGGTAGTAATATTGTTTTTGGCAACAGCCGATGGATTGTTAGTTAAGTTTAAAACGGTGGCGCTGGTGTTATCAAACTCAACAGTACCGGTTTTTTGCGATTTATCGTTAAACTCGTTATAAACTACGTCAAAGCGGTGCAGGTTTACAGTATCTATTCGCAGGTCCAGGCTTAATTTACGGAGTTGCATGTTGGGGAACGATTTGACCTGGTCTGTAATGGTATCCTTCTTTTTGCCGGGATTAGTGAACGCGGTGATCTTCCCGCCTGCCATTTTTAAGCTTGACGCCGAGATGGTTCGGTACTTATGATAATTGAGATAATCGAAATTGTTCAACTGAACGGAGTCGGCAAGTAGCCCCAGTCTGTCTTTCTGGGTTTTGCCGAAAAACTCTCCGGGCTTAACGGGTTGCAGCGCCAGTCCTTCAATGTTTAATTGTGAGGTAAGGGTAGATAGTTTAAGGTGCTTGATCTTATAACTGTAAAGCCCGCTTGGTGTTTCGCCGGTATAGTTGTTTAGCTCGGTTACAATGTCTTTACAATAAAGCAGCCGCGATTTATCCGTTTGCGTAGCCGAGTCGATAAGCAGATCGTTTGCGCTTAAGCTAAGTTCTTTTAGTTTAGAGATGGCTACCTTGTTGCCCGAATAATCTTCATAGTTAAGATTAACATCATTAAGTAAGATACTACCAACGTGGATCGATTTAAGACTTTTGGAGATGCGTTGCCAAGCCGTTCGATGATCTTTAACTACGGTATCTTTAGTATGGTTGAGCTGATAAGTTACTTTAAGTTTAGGCTCATTAAGGATGATTTGCCCAATGTTGAGCTTTTTTTGAAAATACAGGCTAAATGGATGGGCGTGATTGATGACCAGTCTTTTAACGCTTAGCTCAAATAAGGTATTGGGGGCGAGGTGCAGGCGTTTCTTTTTATTGTAAACCGCGGTATCGGGTTTTAGGGTTATATTATAAAGGATGATCTTGCCTTGTAAAATGTGTAGTTCAGCATCCGAAAAATCGGCCACATAAAGGCTATCGCTGCTGCTTAGCACTACATCTTTTACCTTGGATGCCAATATGGGCGACCAATACCGGTTTACCGGTATGGCCAATATTAAAATAACCACCACCGGTATCAGCACAAATTTAAATAGTCGTTTTTGCCAGCTGTGCTTTAAAAAGTTTAGCTTCATGTACCCGGGTTGTTGTTACTTAAGGTTTAACAGCAAGTTAGCAACTTTTGTTATTGTATAATGTTAAACACCTCGTTTTTTGTTAAAAGTTCATGCAGGGTTCATCTCAGGAGAGCATTTGCATTTAGCGGAGTTTACTCACCCGGTCTACGCTTCGCTGGACCACCCTCTCTGCGGCAGGCCGCAAAGAGGGTCTGAAAACTTTTTTATTTTTCTTATCCCCTCTATACGCGAAGCGTAGAGAGGGGTGGCAAGCGCAGCGATGCCGGGGCGAGTAAATACGCCCTTTTGTACCCTCAAATTCATTTTAATAAATACTGCCATTATGTCATCTATCTAACTAAATTTTGTTTATTTTTGCAAACTAATTTTTATACAAGGATGATGGATTTGCTTATTCCGGATAAAACACATGATGAGAGCAGGCAGGGTGAGGCGTTGATGTTAAATGCCGAAACAGCTAAAAATAACGGTCGCAAGCTTTATATTGAAAGCTATGGTTGCGCGATGAACTTTTCGGACAGCGAGATAGTTGCTTCTATTTTAGCCGAAAGTGGTTTCGAAACCACAACCGACCATACATCGGCCGATGTTATTTTTATCAATACCTGCTCAATCCGCGAAAACGCAGAGCAACGCGTTCGTAACCGCCTTAAGGAGTTTACCGTAACCAAAGTAAAAAATCCGGGGTTGGTGGTAGGCGTATTAGGCTGTATGGCCGAGCGCTTGAAATCCAAATTCCTGGAAGAAGAAAAATTAGTAGACGTAGTTGTTGGTCCGGATGCGTACCGCGATCTGCCTAATTTGATAGATCAGGTTGATAGCGGGCAGAAAGCCGTGAACGTGTTGCTATCGCGCGAGGAAACTTATGCCGATATCAGTCCGGTGCGTTTAAACAGCAATGGCATTAACGCCTTCGTATCCATTATGCGTGGTTGCGATAACATGTGCTCGTTTTGCGTAGTGCCGTTTACCCGTGGCCGTGAGCGTAGCCGCGATCCGCTATCGATAGAAGCCGAATGCCGTGACCTGTTTGACAGGGGATACCGCGAGGTTACCTTGTTAGGTCAAAACGTTGATTCATACAAATACTCAACAGGCGAAGATGATAACAAGATCACCACTAACTTTGCTGATCTGTTGGAATTGGTTGCCTTGATCAACCCTGATCTGCGTGTAAGGTTCTCAACCTCGCATCCAAAAGATATTACCGATGATGTGCTTTACACCATCAATAAATACGATAACATTTGTAATTACATCCACCTGCCGGTACAATCGGGCAACAGCCGCGTACTGGAACTGATGAACCGTACTTATGATCGTGAATGGTACATAAACCGTATTGATGCCATCCGCCGAATTATCCCCGATTGCGCTATCTCAACCGATGTGATCACCGGCTTCTGCAGCGAAACAGAGGAGGAGCATAAGGATACTGTAAGCATGATGGATTACGTGAAGTACGATTTTGCCTACATGTTCAAGTACAGCGAAAGACCAGGCACATTAGCCGCCAAACGCTATGCCGATGATATTCCGGAAGATGTAAAACAAAAACGCCTTACCGAAATAGTAGCCAAACAACAAGAGTATTCTTTTTACAGGATGCAATCGAGAATTGGTAAAGTGGAAAGGGTGTTGATAGAAGGCTTCTCAAAAAAATCGGACAAGGATTATGCAGGCCGAAGTGATCAGAATGCCATGGTGATCTTCCCGGTAGGCGAAGGTTATAAGCCAGGCGAGTATGTTAATGTACTTGTTGAGCGTAGCACAACGGCAACATTAATAGGTAAAGTAGTATAGAGGCAAGAAGTCAAGAATCAGGAATCAAGAAAGGAAAAATAGAAGCGAGACGTAAAGATTAGGAGTCAAGAAAAGGTATATATACAAGATTCAATGATGAAGCGGCATAATTTTAAGAGCTTGAAGATTTGGCAGAAATCTATGGATCTTACCGACTTAACCTATGATTATTGCAAAGCTTTACCAATTGAAGAGCGATATAACCTGATAGACCAGTTGAACAGATGCTCTTGTTCTGTTCCATCCAATATCGCCGAGGGATCAGGAAAGAGAACGAAGGCACATTTTGCCGAGTTCTTGACAACGTCTCTTACTTCATCGTTTGAAGTGGAGACCCAATTATTAATATGTGAACGAAGGGGCTACGGCTCTAAAGAAAAGTTGAAAGAGTGTTTGGAACTCGTTGTTGAAGTTCAGAAAATGATATTTTCTTTTAGAGAATACATTTTGAACTCCGATGATGAATAAAAGCATCACTTATATAAAAGACAAGACGTATTTAGGAATAATATTTAAAAGGAAAGTTATCTTCCTTAAATCTTGATTCCTGACTCTTGACTTCTTGAATCTAACACAATGGAAGTACAAGAAATAAAACAACGCTTTGGTATCATCGGCAATTCGCCGTTGCTTAACCGGGCTATAACTATAGCAAACCAGGTTGCGCCTACTGATATTTCGGTATTAATTACCGGGGAGAGCGGTAGTGGTAAGGAGGTGTTTTCGCAGATCATTCACCAGATGAGCCCGCGTAAACATGGGCCATTTATTGCCGTTAACTGCGGTGCGATACCTGAAGGGACTATCGATTCGGAATTATTCGGTCACGAAAAAGGTGCTTATACCGGTGCCGTGGGTGAGCGTAAAGGTTACTTTGAAACCGTAAACGGCGGTACCATATTTTTGGATGAGATCGCAGAAATGCCGCTGGGAACCCAAGCCAGGCTTTTGCGCGTACTTGAATCGGGTCAGTATATTAAAGTAGGTTCATCTAAAGTAGAGAAAACCAATGTCCGTGTTATAGCCGCTACTAACGTTGATGTGTACGAAGCTGTTAAAAATGGAAAGTTCCGCGAGGATTTATACTACCGTTTAAATACCGTTCCGCTTAAAATACCACCTTTGCGCGATAGGAAGGAAGATGTATTCCTCCTTTTCCGCAAGTTTACAGCCGATTTTACTGATAAGTACCGCACGCCGCCAATCCAGCTGGATGATGATGCGCAGCAGGTATTAACTAATTACTCCTGGCCGGGTAACGTAAGGCAGCTTAAAAATATGGCCGAGCAATTGGCCGTGCTGGAGCGTGATCGCATCATTACCGCCCAAACGTTGCTTACTTACATTCCACACGAAGTGGGAGGGCGTAACCTGCCTATGCGTTTGGATAATCAACCTAAAGAAGATTTTTCGGAACGGGATATCCTGTATAAAGTGCTGTTTGATATGAAGCGCGATATGGTTGAACTGAAAAAACTGGTGGCCGATATTATTGAGCATGGGGGCGTTTCGCAGCATTATGCCAATAATTCGCAAACGCTTAACCAGCTTTATCGCGATATTGAGCTGAATGGCAATACCGAACCACAATTTACTTTGCAACAACCCGTTAATACGGTTAATAATAATGTTAGTAATAACAACAATACCATCGACGGGTTTAACATTACGCACGATGCCGAAGAAGTAGAAGAATCGTTATCGTTAATTGAAAAGGAATCAGACCTGATACGTAAAGCTTTAAAAAAGCACAAAGGCAAACGTAAACTGGCTGCCCACGAATTGGGGATCTCCGAGCGTACTTTATACAGAAAGATAAAAGAACTAAACTTATAAAAATTGATGAAACGATTTTTGGGGATCACTATGGCGTTTGCTTTGATGTTGTTTTGCTCATCATGCTACACGCTAAAAAATGAATCTATCCCCGCTGATATGAAAACTGTGAATATCCAGTTTTTTGAAAACAACGCCGCGCTGGTAGTAAATAACTTAAGCCAAACATTTACCGAAGCGCTGAAAGACAGGATCCGTACCCAAACCCGCCTAAGTTTGGTTAGGGGCGAGGCTGATGCTACCATGTCGGGCGCTATCACTGGGTATGCCATCGCGCCGGTTTCTATCCAGGCCACAGCTAATAACGTTGCCCCAATTGCCGATGCCAACAGACTATCTATAACTGTAAGGGTTAAATTTTCTTTTGACGCAGCTAAGACTCCTGCCGATAAAAAAATTAGCTTTGAGGAAAGTTTTACTAAGTATGCCGATTATAAAGGTGATATCGGATCGCAGGAGCAGGCGCTTATTCAGCAAATTAATAAGCAGCTGATTGACGATATTTTTAACAAGGCCTTTTCTAATTGGTAAGCAATTTGTATTTTCAACCACGTGGATCAATATTTGAATAATAAACAATACGAAATATTAGACGAGCTATTGGCCAATCCGGCCGATGCAGGCACCTTTCATGGGTATAACCTGCAGCAGCTGGTTAGTAGCTATCCGCAGAGTGGGATTCTGAGGGCATTGCTGGCACATGCCGGTACTAATGATGATATTAAACATGCTGCGGTGTATTATAACCCGCAATTGTTACATAAACTGATCAATGATCCCGAAGCCCTTGCTCAGGTATCGCCTGCTCAGATCATCAACCTTATTGATAGCAAGCCATCGATAGGCAGGTTTACCCCGGCCGAAAATTATTTTAACAGTGGTACGGTTACAGAAACTCAACATACTGAAAGTGTGGCTGCCACGCCTGATGCACAAATCTCGGAAAGTAATCCAGAGGATACTGCTCCTGTAGTGAACAGCTTCAGTGTTTCTGCGGATGAGTTACCTCCAATACCTGAGCCTGTAGTTGACACTCCTCCAGCTTTGCCTGTTGAGCCGGTAAATGAAGCTGCAGAAAGTACAACTCAGCCTGTTGAAGCAAAAGTTGAAATCCCTGTAGATGATATTGAGGATGAGGTTTATGATGAGATTGTAGGTATTGAGAACATCAACATACCGCAACCAGATGTAGCCGAAGTAAGCGCTGAAACCGAGGTTCAGCCAAACGAAGCAAAACAACAGGCTAACGACGAAACCGAAAAACTGATAATTGGCAATATAGCATCTGCCGATTATTTTATGTTTGATAAATCAGTAGCGGATACCCGTACTGAAAACAAGGCGGTTGAGCCTGCACCTGCACCGGAAGTGCCACAGGCAAAGGAAGAGGCCCCTGCAATTAAGGAAGAGGCACCCGAAGTTATATCGAAATATAACGACGAAAAAATGCCTTACACCTTTATGTGGTGGCTGGATAAAACCCGTAAAGAATATGCTGCAACCTATCAGCCATATAATATTGAAACTGTAGCAGCTAAGAGTACACCAGAACAACCCGTTGTACAGCGAACTGCCGATGCGCTTCAGCACCAGTACTATGAAAATATTTTCCATGCCCAATCCCTCGAGGAATTGGAAAAAACGCCTCAACCGGATGGACCAGAGGTGAAAAGCAAGGAAGATATCATTATCGAAAAATTTATTAAAGAAGAGCCACAGATCAGGCCGCCATCGCCTAATAAAATAGATAACGAGAATAAAGCGAAGAAAAGTTCGGAAGATAGGAATGAGCTGGTAAGTGAAACCCTTGCCCATATTTACACCGAGCAAATGTTATATCACAAGGCTATTGCAACTTACAAAAAATTAATGTTGAAATTCCCGGATAAAAGCCGTTACTTTGCAAGCCAAATTGAACAGTTAGAAAAAAAAGCAAACTAATATAAAGAAATGTATATCGTTTTAATCATTGTTACCGTACTTGTATGCGCCTTGTTAGGGCTTATCGTACTTATCCAAAACCCTAAAGGCGGTGGTTTGGCATCAAATTTTTCAAGCTCATCACAGTTAATGGGTGTGCAAAAAACAGGCGACTTCCTTGAAAAAGGTACCTGGGTATTGGCTATTGGCTTAATGGTGTTAACCCTTGCCATCAACGTATCTGTAAAAGGTGCTTCATCAACCAGCGGCGATAACTCAGGTTTACGCGATAAAATTGAAAAAGCAACCAAGCCAGGTGCTATTGCTCCGGTTACTGCTCCAACGCTTCCAGCTGCGGGTACTGCCCCAAAAACAGATTCTACTAAAAAATAAGTAAATCAAATATTTAGCTAAAAAGCCTTAAGCACCCTGCTTGAGGCTTTTTGCATTTATGAGCCTTGCTGTCGATTAAGTTGAGAAATTTGCAAGGCTTCCCCTATGGGGATTTCCTCAACTTGATGATGCTTGGTTTACTTAAGCCAGTACTTCGCCCACCATTTCCCGCTCGAAAATCTCCTGCACTATAGCCACCTGTTCTGCATAAATGGATTTTTTGCGGGTACCGAAGTATAGCGTATTCTCTATTTTATTATACCCTTCCCAAAGTAATTTGATATTCCCATTATCCCGCTCTTTCTTCGACAGGAAATCGGGGATCACCGCGATGCCTTTACCATCGCTTAAGCAGCGGATGATCGATCCCATATTAGGTACAATAAAGTTGGGCTTAAAATCGGGTCGCTTACCGAAGTTAATATGCCAAAAGCGGCGCAGGTGTTCCATATCGCCCGATGAGCCGTACCAGGTTTGGGCCTTAAGCCAGGTTTGGATCTGGTTAAGGTCTTTGGTTTTTAGTAGCTCATTGAACTCTTCGGTTGGGGTTTGAGCACCGGCCAGCACTACAATCCGCTCTTTAAAAAAGGGTTTGTATTCAAGGCCTTTGTAATCGCCTTTATGTGGGGTTACAATCAGATCGAGGATGCCGCTATCCAGATCGGCCAGCATTTCGGGATATTCGCCAAATTTAATGATCACGTTAAAGGGTAACGTGGGCAGGTAGGATTCGAGCGTGAACTGGAACGTTTCAAAACACATGCCGATGCTAATGGTAGGCACATCCTTTTCGGTGCTTTTATGAAAATGGCGCTCGGCCTCTTCCAGGGTGCTGATCGATTCCTGTATATAGTTGTAAAGGATCTTTCCCCGCTCGGTTGATACCATTTTGCGCGAAGTACGATCAAACAATTTATAGCCCACGTAACTTTCCAGCGAACTCAGGTGAAGGCTTACTCCCGGTTGGGAGATAAACAGGGCCTCGGCAGCGCCGGTTAATGATCCGGTTTCATAGATCGCTTTAAACGTGCGGAACCATTCAAAATTTACCATGGTTTAATCTATTATAATTATGATACAAATGTATAAATTATACTATTTTAATTATAGTTTATACTGCCGTAGTTTTGATGAAAATTAAAACACGAAAATAAATGAAGAATATATTTGTAATAAACGGAGGCCAGGTTTTTGGCCATTCGGGTGGAAAGTTTAACAAAACTTTGCTTGATACTACCGTACAATATTTTACCGAACACCCTGATTTTGAAGTACGATCAACAGATGTAAATAACGATTACGATCCGCAACAGGAAGCGGAAAACTATAAATGGGCTGATATCGTTATTTACCACACACCGGTTTGGTGGTTCCAGGTACCGCATGCGCTGAAAAAATACATCGACGAGGTATTTACCGCCGGCTATCAAAACGGCATTTACCGCAGTGACGGTCGCACAGCCGAAAATCCTGGTATTAACTACGGTACCGGTGGTTTGATGCATGGTAAAAATTACATGCTCACCACATCATGGAACGCGCCTATTACAGCTTTCACGCTACCCGGCGAGTTTTTTAACGAGCACAGTGTTGACGAAGGCCCGATGTTCGGTTTTCACCGTATGAATGCCTTCACCGGCATGCAACCGCTGGAAAGCATCCATTTCTACGATGTAATGAAAAACGCCAATATTGACGAAAATCTGCAACGCTACCAGGAACATTTAAACAAACTATTCACCCAGAACAACCCAAGCCATGAAAATTTACTTAACAGCCTTAGTGAAGTGTAAGCCCGGCACAACCGCCCAAATGCGTGGGTTTCTGGATAAACTGGTAGCAGCATCGCGCCAGGAAGAAGCCTGCCTGCAATACGAGCTATACCAATCAACAACCGACGAAACCCAGTTCATCTTCCACGAAACATGGGCCAGCCAGGAAGGCCTTGACCAGCATGTTAAGCAGGAGCATTTTCAATTATTCAGTCAGCAGATTGCTGATGTTATTGATGGGCCGTTGGGGATTTATAAAACTGATAGGGTACATTAAGAAGAATGTTTGTCAATACCTCATGTCATTGCGAGTAAGTAAAAGCCGAGGCATCTGAAGGATATATGACATTTGCGGGCGGGCCTGTCACTCTGAGCTTGTCGAAGAGTCGCGCGCAGAGGCCCTGCCCACCATGCTTCGACAGGCTCAGCATGACACCCATTTTAAACTTGTTATGGGTAGGAACGAGGCAATTGCAGGGAGGCAGATCCGCCTTGTATAGTTCGCGATTGCTTCGCACCTCAATGACGGGTGGACTATGCTTATAACAAAACAGCCCCGATTTTTTTCGGGGCTGTTTTCATTTACTTACTGCACGTTTTATTGCAATCGCCGCTGGCCTTGCAGCTTTTGCTGCAATTATCCAAACAGGTTGGTTTGGTGCATGATTTTGCACATTTAGTGCAATGGTTCATTTTGCTATTGCAGCAAGGGGTATTAGCAAACGAAATATTAAACGCAGTAAACAGCATCACTACGGTGATGAAAAGAAACTTTTTCATGATTTTTCAAATTGAATGTTTAAATAAAAAGATACGCTATTGGAGATAGGCAGATGTTCTTTTCATTTAAACTTTCGGCGGGTTCCAGCAGGAGTTGGCATAACCGGATAAATTGCCTATTGAATACGGCGAGATCGTTTTGCTATCAACGTGGATAGCAAGCCCTTCTACCTTAACTGGTTCTGTTTTTAAAAAACAGCAATTATTGCATGATAACACGGTTGCACACATACCTCCATCACATCCTTTTGTAGCACCTTGATGTTTTTGCGGCATATTAACCATTTTATGGCAACAATTTTTCATGCTCATAGCCTGCTCAGCCTTTCCAGGCATTGTGGAAACAAGCAGCATTAATATTAGCATGAAAAAGGAAATTGCTTTCATTGCCAGTAAGAACGGGGCATTTATAAAAATAGTATGGGAGATCAGAATAAAGCTCTATTTAGCCTAAGATTGATAAACCCACTACATCCATCAATGGCACGAAGCAACTGCACGGAACCTGGTTGTGTTTGTATAGTTCATAATTGCTTCGCGCCTCGCGATTACGTTTTAAATAAAAATAAACAGCCTCCCGATCTTTGATTGAAAGGCTGTTTATAATAAAATAAGTCTTACTGCCCGTCTTTGCTTGCTTAACCGGTGGCACCTCTGAAACTTAAGCAACGTTACATTAGTTCAAGCAATATTGTTATGATTCCAACACTGTAAACAGTAAGCAGAAACATTACAGGTGGCTAATTAGGTCGACTATCGATCTAATTTTTTAATGGAGGTACCGGCATGCTGATATTTGGATCTTTGGTAATTCTAATAACTGGGGTAACACCATTCCAGCCAAATGTAATCAGATCACCAAAATTGTGTTTTTGAGCTACAACGCCGCGCTTTAACTGCGCCCGGGTCCGCCATTCGGCGCTTTGGGGCCAGTAATATAAAAATAGACTTGCTAAATCAAACAAACTACCTGTAATAGTTCCTGATGTAACCCGATGGCTTTGGTTAACCATGAAACTCATTCGCAATTTGGGTGCTTTTTGCGTGCCAATATATGAGGGCGAAAAAACATAATTAAAAGATCCTTTTCTATCAGGCGAGTCTTCTAACCTATAGCCGTTCTGCTGTAGATAGGATGAGATCTCGTTAGTATAATATTCTTTAAAGCCAATAATCCGCACCAAAGAATATCCTGCTTGCCTTTCTATCATATCCTGATGTACTTTTTCGGCCTGGCTACCATATAGTTCTTCATCGGCTTTTGTCCACACGGCTTTCACTGTTGGTTTTACAGCCCTAACAGCTTCTATTTCTAAACGTTTACGACCAGGCTCTGCTTTAAAAAGCGTAACGTATTCATCGTAATATTCATTTGATGTTCCCAACATGAAAACAGCTTGATGGATCTCAGAGATGTTTGTCCCCAAATCTTTTTTTATCTTCAAGTTTTTGTCTCGTTTGAATGTTGAATTAAATATTGAATCAATCAAAACTATTGGGCCCATAATTGTAATTTTCGTGATAGTATGATCATAATCAGGCCGTTCAATATCAACATCAACTTTTTCGTCATACGATTTAAAATTCGTTAGCCTAAAACTGTATTCCTTCCCCACAATACTACTATCTGTTATATTAGGGCCTCCATAACTGTAAAATTTATAGTCTTTGGGCGTAAACGTTGTTATATAATCACGAATTTCCACTATGCGCGATGCTGAATAGTAATCTCCAACGTCAAGTTGTGTTTGTGCCTGGGCCGATAAACAAAGGCCGGCAAATAGGATAAGGAATAGTTTTTTCATACGGCCCAAAGATAATTTTAGCCAGCGAAAAAATCATCTCAAAAACTAATATATATATAAGGTTTGGTGCCTTTTTAAAGAAACAAAACAGCCTCCCAATCTTCGATTGAGAGGCTGTTCTCATAAATTTTACTGTCCGCCTTTCCTTGCATCCTGCATCGGATTAGCTCCCGATGTCGCGCCTCTCGGCAAGGTTTGCTGTTTAAACAGTTCAAACCTTGATGGGGCATATTCCCTTGGCCAGCTGTTGTTGCTTTCGTCAATATCGGCGGTTTCGCGGTATGGGTCGAGTTTGATTCCTTTTACCTCTTTGCTTTTTGCGAATACCTTGGTTATTTTATTCTCGTTTTTACGCCAGATGTAGGCCGAAATTTTTTCTACTTCTTTGGTGCCATCTGCATAAGTCCACTCTATAAGCAGTGGGGTTACCAGGCCGCCTTTGTTGGTGAAGCTTATTTCGTAAAAGTAATTTTTGCTATCGTATAGTTTCTTTTCGGCAGGGCTTAGGGCATTGTACATGGCCTGGTAGCTTTGGGTGGTTGCCGGAGTGGCTGCAAAGCGGTCCCATTTGCTGTAAAAATCCTGTAGTGAAGTATCTGCCTCAACTGTAAAGCGCGTACCGGCTTCCTTGTTGCGGGTGGTGCTGATGTTTTCGAGGTTGCGGTCAAACTGGGCACGGTCGGCATCAGCTTCCAATGCTGGGTTCTTGGTGTTCAGGCGGTAGTATTTTACGCTATCGATAGATACATCAACCGGATCAGTTCCGTAAAACCATCCTCTCCAAAACCAATCCAAATCAACAGCCGAGGCATCTTCCATGGTGCGGAAAAAGTCGGCGGGGGTTGGGTGTTTAAAGGCCCAGCGGTGCGCGTAGGTTTTAAAGGCGTAATCAAACAGTTCACGGCCCATTACGGTTTCGCGCAATACGTTAAGCGCTGTAGCCGGTTTAGCGTAAGCATTGGGGCCAAACATTACAATGTTTTCAGAGTTGGTCATGATCGGCTCCAGCATATCCTTCGGCATTTTCATGTAATCAACTATTTTATATGCCGGACCGCGTTGCGATGGGAAACGAGGGTCCCACTCCTGCTCGGCCATGTACTGGCAAAAGGTGTTCAGGCCTTCGTCCATCCAGGTCCACTGGCGCTCATCCGAGTTTACGATCATCGGGAAAAAGTTGTGACCAACCTCGTGGATAATTACACCGATCATGCCGTTTTTGGTGGCCTCGGTGTAAGTGCCATCCTTTTCGGTACGGCCATAGTTAAAGCAGATCATCGGGTATTCCATTCCGTTTGATGCCTCAACCGAAATAGCTACCGGGTAAGGATAAGGGAATGTATGCTTTGAATAAGTTTTAAGCGTATGCGCAACAACTTTAGTTGAATACTTACGGTAAAGCGGATAAGCCTCCGGACCATAGTACGACATCGCCATTACTTTTTTACCACCGTCAATCTGGGTACTCATCGCATCCCAAACTATACGGCGAGATGATACCCAGGCAAAATCGCGCACGTTTTCGGCATGGAATGTCCAGGTTTTGCGGGCTGTGGCATGTTTTTTCATGGCGTTTTTAACCTCATCAAGCGTTACAACCTCGGTAGGTTGCGAGGCCGATTGTGCGGCAGTCCAGCGTTTAAGCTGTGCCGGGGTAAGGGTTTGCGCGTAGTTTGAGCATTGGCCGGTACCGCCTACAACGTGGTCGGCAGGTACGTTCATGCTTACTTTATAATCGCCAAAGGTTAGGGCAAACTCGCCGCGACCAATAAACTGCTTGTTTTGCCATCCCTGAAAATCGCTGTAAACAGCCATCCTTGGATACCACTGCGTCATGGTGTAC
This sequence comes from Mucilaginibacter sp. CAU 1740, assembly GCF_039839285.1. NCBI lineage: Bacteria > Pseudomonadati > Bacteroidota > Sphingobacteriia > Sphingobacteriales > Sphingobacteriaceae > Mucilaginibacter > Mucilaginibacter sp. CAU 1740. The sequence continues at coordinate 114,593 of NZ_JBDOQS010000013.1, forward strand.
AGGTAGTTATCATCCTCCGGAAAATATTCGTAACCGCCACGACCGCCAATGGTTAAACGATCGGAAATATTATACCACCAGTTTACTTTGAATTTAAACTTAGCGCCGGGTGCCAGTGTTGTTGGCAACTCAATGCGCATCATGGTTTGGTTAATGGTATAGGTTAAGTTATTGCCCGCGCCATCTTTTACGCTTACAATATGGTTACCCAGATCCAGATCATGGCCCATAATAGCCTGAATCTGGCGGATGCTCATTTTGCTTTGCATTTTGCTTTCGTCAAACTTGGCGCTTTCGGCATCTTTTTTATGCTCGTTCTCATCCAGCTGAAGCCACAGGTAAGTAAGCGGATCGGGCGAGTTATTGGTATAGGTAATGGTTTCAACACCATCCAAACGCTGCTTGTTATCATCAAGCGTGGCGCTGATATCGTAATCGGCCTTTTGCTGCCAGTACTTCGGCCCGGGGGCGCCCGATGCCGTACGATATTCATTAGGGGTTGACACCATGGTGCCTAATTGCTCAAACTTATTACCGTGGTTGGAGCCTGGGTTGTTATTGTACTGCGCCCAGGCCGATGAGGCCATGATACAGCACGAAAGCAAAGCTGGGTAAAATTTATTCATCTGAATTTTATTAATACAAACCTTTCAATACACATTATAAAAGCAATTCCAAATATAGCCGATGACAGGAACATTGTCCAATCGCGCTGGGCCATCCGGCTAAACCGGATGAGTAAATAAGATATAAGTAACGCGGATATTACAATCAACACCTGCCCAAACTCCAGCCCAATGTTAAAAGCAAGCAGTTGCGCGGCTATGTTAGTACTGGTGCCCAGCAAACTTTTCAGGTAGTTTGAAAAGCCCATGCCATGTATCAACCCAAAAAATAAAGCCAGGCTATAGTTAAGCCGCATGGTGGTGTTGGTACGTTTTTTATTGAGGATGTTCACCAAACTGGTAAACACAATAGTAACCGGGATCAGGAACTCGATGACCGAAGTATTGATGTGTACGATATTTAAAACGCTTAAAGCCAGAGTTATGGAATGCCCTATGGTGAAGGCCGTAACAAGAATGAGCACCTTGCGCCAGTCGGCAAGTAAATACGTGCCGCACAGAACGGTGACGAACAAAATATGGTCGTACCCTTCCCAATTGCAAATGTGCTGCCAGCCCAGCTGGAAGTACAATGAAAAGTCAGTCATCAGTTAAATTAGCGATTGCGAATAAAAATAGCGTTTTTTGTAGATAATACAATTATCCAACGCAATTATGTTGCAATTACTCCTCATTAGCTGGCTCAGCATCTTTCACCCTTTTTATGTAAGCGTTACCGAGATCAACCACAACGCCAAAAATCAAAGCCTTGAAGTAAGCTGCCGCATTTTTTATGATGACCTGGAGCACACCATCGAAAAGCAATACCACACCCAAATTGACATTGTTCACCCAAAAGATAAAGCCAAGGTTGGCCAGTTGATTAACGATTATATTAAAAAACACCTCACTATTAAAGCAGATGGAAAACCGGTGGTTTTAACCTTTATAGGCTACGAAGTACAGGAAGATGCTGCCTGGAGTTATTTTGAGGTGAAGGGCATTACCGGCAAACCTAAAAAGTTTGAAGTGCATGATGATCTGTTATACACCGAACATCCGGAGCAGATCAATATGATGCATATTACGGTAGGAGGCGAGCGGAAGAGTACTAAGCTGGATAATCCGGATAGTGATGCGGTGGTTGTGTTTTAAAACGGGATAATCTACCTGCCATGATTCTATATACGTTGTAGCAGTATATCCTTTAAATAACTACTACCTATTTAAATTTGTATAAAATTTGATTGGGATAACCATTAACCACACTTGTCAGTTTTTTGGCCGTAGTATCTTTCTCAAGTAAAATGGGTTCATATTGAATATTCCAGCGATCCAACTTTTCTTCCGTGGCACGCTTAAAATAGCCGTAATCTATCGCTATTGACCTTTGAGTATCATGTATATTTTGCAGTTCGTTTCTTAAGTTAATGGAAGAAGTTGTTTCCCACTTGAGGTGGACTACAGCTACAATAAATCCGTTAATGCCGATAACCACTACAAACACCCAGGCAAAATTATTTATAAACACACGCAGTTTGCCACTGCTAATTATAAACCTGTCCCGATCTATCCACAGCAACAATAAAGGCAGTAAAGGAACCAGCCAAAGCATCGGAAAAAAGCGGGGCCACCAAAAGTGTTTACTGAGCAACAGACAACTGCAAAGCGAGATAAAAAATATGGCAACAGGTAATCGAGATGTTTTTAAGGTAATTAAAAGTACCGGAAGTGTAATGAAAGCCAACATTAAAAGAATACCAAAATATGGCCCGAACCCGCTCACTCTTGTTTCGTGAAAATGGTAGGCGCTCCATGATTTAGGGTCAATTAAAAACGGATTGGTTAATCGTGCAGTATCCTCGCCATTGTAAGGTGCATTGCCGGGATAACCAAAGTTGGCATATAATAACCGGACAGGTAAACTTTTTCCCATCATATTTTTAGGTGTTTCGTATGCTTCGTTATCATCAATGCCTTTATCTAAAACACCCGGAAATTGTTTGGAACCCATTAACGGATATAAGGGATTACCACGGTTGATGAAATTGGTTACATAAGGGTTAAAACCAAATATGCATAATGCTATTGTACCGGCTATAAGATGAGATATTAAAAACGATTTGATCAAATTTCGTTTTCGAATAAGGATGTAGCAAAAAATGAAAAATGATATGATCAAAATAAAAACCAATCCGGTGAATTTAACATTGACCAGGCAACAGATGGCCATTGTAGATAATAATGTATAAACACGTTTTGGGTCGCGGATCCAGGATAAAATTGCGGACAGGTAAATAACCAGGAGTAAATAAAGGTCGCCATCGTTAAGGTAAGTGGTTATTTCACTCCAAACCACAGGGTTTAGCAAAACCAGCATTGTAAAAATCACGGAACGCAGCGCAGAAATGCCCAAACTGCGGCAAAAGGAATACACTACCCCAAATGCAACAACAAGAATCATCAGGTTATACGCTTTACCTGCTTCAACAGTATTAAATAATCGCATAGCTGCCGCAGCGAAATACCACGTATTTTTAGGAAAATGCAAAATCGACGTATGGTTAATCCCATCGGGCGTTTCCATTGGCTTGAATAATGGATTCCAGGTTTCTGCAAGATTATAAACCGCCGCCTGCTGATACCACTGGCCATCCCACGAAAGATCAAAATAAAACCCAGCCACCAACAATGAACCTGTTAATACCAAAAGGCTTAGAAATGTTGCCGGCCACAATATTTTTTTTTCTACTCCAAATCTTCCAGCCATCAAAAAATTCAAACCGATGGCAACTAACACTGACCCGGGAAATACAAAAACAGATAACACGGTATTAAAAAGATAAGTAACTGTAACTAACAAGTGCACTACACAAATTATGCTCAACAAAATTTGTGATGTTAATAAGCCAACTTTGGTAAAATTGCTGCTGTTTGTTACTGTCATATTAGATGTGATTGCAGGTTTTAGGATGTTTGCATGAGCTATTATCAACTATAAAATTAATTATTTTATTGCAGTGGTTTATAGCCGCGCAAAAACAACAATAAAGAGTGATAAGCACATACATAATTAAATATTCTAAAGCGTACTTCCCAACTATATTTCCTAATTTAGTGTACAAAACACAATTAATACACTATGTCGATATTTCCAAGCATCCGCGGTAAGGCTTTACTGCTGATGGCACTCATGGCGGGCAGCCAGGCCTTTGCCCAGCAGCCGCGCCAAAAACTTGATTTTGATAAGAACTGGCACTTTAACCTTGGTGCCGTTGAGGGCGGCGAAAAGCCATCGCTTAATGACAGCAAATGGCGCATGCTCAACCTCCCGCACGATTGGAGTATTGAAGGCAAATTCTCAAAAGATAACCCTGCTACTCCCGAAGGCGGCGCACTACCCGGCGGCATTGGCTGGTACCGTAAAACTTTTACTGTTCCGGCGGCATCAAAAGGCAAGCTGGTTTATATCGATTTTGATGGTGTTTATCAAAAAAGCGATGTGTGGGTAAACGGGCATCACTTAGGTTTCAGGCCTAATGGTTATATCTCGTTCAGATACGATCTTACCCCTTACTTAAACTTCGGTGGTAAAAATACTATCGCGGTTAAGGTTGATAACTCGGTGCAGCCAAATTCTCGCTGGTATTCGGGTTCGGGTATCTATCGTCATGTTTGGTTGGAAACTACCAATAAAATTGCTATCGATGAGTGGGGGACCTACGTAACCACATCCGAAGTAAGCGGAGCATCGGCCAATGTAAATATTAACGCCTCTGTAAAAGTTGCGGATGGCGATTTGTCCGGCATCACTATAAAAACAACTATATATGATGCTAACGGCAAATTTGTGGCTGCAGGCGGTACTGTTCCACCTCAAACAGACTCAAAAACTAAAAACCTTGAATTATCAAACAAGATAGCTATCGATAAGCCAACTTTATGGAGTGTTGATAACCCTTACCTGTATAAAGCAGTTACGCAGGTAGTTAAAAACAAAGTGGTACTTGACGAGTACAGCACTCCGTTTGGGATCCGCTATTTTTATTTTGATGCCGATAATGGCTTTAGCCTTAATGGCAAAGCCATGAAAATTTTAGGCGTTTGCGATCACCACGATCTGGGTAGCCTCGGTGCGGCTGTTAACACACGTGCTTTGGAGCGCCAGTTACAAATACTTAAAGAAATGGGCTGTAACGGTATCCGTACTTCGCATAACCCACCGGCTCCTGAGCTGCTTGACCTTTGCGATAAAATGGGCTTCATTGTAATGGACGAGGCTTTTGATTGCTGGGAATGGAAAAAAGCCACGTACGATTACCACCTGTTTTTTAAAGAATGGCACAAACGCGATCTGGAAGATCAAATAAAACGAGACCGTAACCATCCAAGCGTAATGATCTGGAGTATAGGCAACGAGATCCCACAACAGGGTGATACCTCGGCCTATCGCATAGCACCAGAGTTGGCAGGCATAGTTCATAGCCTTGATAAAACCCGCCCTATCACTACAGCCAATGATCGTCCGGATACTACCAACAAAATTGTAAAATCGGGCGCTATCGACCTGATCGGGTATAACTATCATGAATATGACTATCCTAAATTCCATGACCGTTATCCCGGCAAAAAGTTCATCGCTACCGAAACTACTTCGGGTTTGGAAACACGCGGCTATTACGAAATGCCATCAGATAGCATTCGCGTTTGGCCTACCAGCTGGGATAAACCTTTTGTGAGGGAAGGCAACAACGTATCGGCCTATGACAATACCAGACCACCATGGGGTTCAACTCACGAGATGACCTGGAAGATCATGAAAAAATATGATTTCCTATCGGGCATGTACATCTGGACTGGCTTCGATTACCTTGGCGAACCTACACCATACTCATGGCCGTCGCGCAGCTCATACTTTGGTATTATTGATCTGGCGGGCTTCCCTAAAGATGTTTACTACATGTACCAAAGCGAGTGGACTAAAAAGGATGTACTCCACATTTTTCCACATTGGAACTGGGAACCAGGCAAAATGATAGATATCTGGGCATACTACAATAATGCAGATGAAGTTGAGCTTTATTTGAACGGAAAATCGGTAGGCATCAAAAAGAAAACCGGCGATGATCTGCACGTAATGTGGCGTTTAAAATTTGAGCCGGGCACATTGAAAGCCGTATCACGCAAAAATGGTAAAGTTGTTTTAACCCGCGAGATTCGCACGGCTGGCGCACCTGCCAAAATCGAGTTAATTGCCGATCGTTCAGCAATTAAAGCTGATGGCAAAGACCTGTCATTTGTTACCGTAAAAATTTTAGATAAAGACGGAAATATAGTTCCAGATGCCGATAATAAAGTTAACTTTAAAATTAACGGCGAAGGCTTCATAGCCGGCGTTGATAACGGGGACCCTGTAAACCACGATTCATTTAAAGTTAATTACCGAAAAGCATTCCACGGATTAGCGTTGGCTATTGTGCAGGCTAAAGAAAAAGCCGGCAATATCACGCTTACCGCAACGGCTGATGGCTTAAGCAGCAGCACGTTGATAATAAGGAGCAGATAAACCTACAAACGGCGCAGTCCACTCACCGGATATGCGCCACACTGGTCAACCCCTCGTTACGCCACGCGTAGCAGGGGTTTTATTTTTTTATAGCCTGTTGAATAAAGACAGAGAGTAGCGCCAAAGCAATGAACCACCTAAGCCGTACATTAAGTTTCTGTTAACTTCACACCTACTCGTTAAACGATTCGTAATTTTGATTCAAATCGCTTGATTATGAAATTAAAATTGGCTGGCTGCGCGGCTTTGCTGTGCATCACTTTTCAATCCTTCGCGCAAACAAAAACGCCGGGCAAAATTGAACAAACCGGGCAGGTATTATTACCTAATGGTTGGAAACTGAGCCCGGCTGGCAGATCGCTGCCCCTTGGCGATCTTCCGCTTAATATGCAGCTTTCTTCATCGGGCAGGTTGCTTGCTGTTACCAATAACGGGCAAAGCACTCAATCTATCCAACTTATCGACCCTAAAAATGAAAAACTGCTGGATGAGCAGGTGATCAAAAAATCGTGGTATGGCTTAGCTTTCAGCCGCGATGAGAAGAAACTTTATGCATCGGGAGGTAACGATAACTGGATCCTGATTTACAACATTAACGATAACAAACTTGGCACGCCGGATACCATCAAATTAGCTCCTAACGCCTGGCCCAAAAGTAAGGTTTGCCCTACGGGGATGGTAACCAATAAAAGCAATAACCGCCTGTACTCGGTAACTAAAGAGGATAGCACCCTGTACATTATCGATCCTGATAAAAAACAGATCATGAACCGGGTTAAACTCCCGGCCGAGGCTTATGCCTGTACACTCTCGCCCGATGAAAAAACACTGTATATCTCACTATGGGGAGGCGATATGTTGGGCTTTTACAACATCGCTACGCAAACACTCAGCACCATTAAAACCCCAAGCCACCCCAACGAGTTGCTGGTAGATAAAAAAGGCAAATACCTATACGTGGCCGATGCAAATGACAACGCGGTATCAGTAATAAATACGGCTACGCATAAAATTTTAGAAACCGTATCAACAGCACTTTACCCAACCCATCTCACCGGATCAACAACCAACGGACTGGCTTTATCGCCCGATGGCAAAACCCTGTACATTGCCAATGCCGATAACAATTGCCTGGCCGTGTTTGACGTAACCACTCCTGGCAGCAGTAAAAGCAAAGGTTTTATACCTGTAGGCTGGTACCCTACTAATGTAAAAATGCTGGGTAATAAAATATTGGTGGCTAACGGCAAAGGTTTCTCATCAATGGCTAACCCCCAAGGGCCACAGCCCGTAAAGAAAACGGATAACAGCGGTTATAAACAAGGAGCGATAAATAGCCGCGAGCAATATATTGGTGGCTTGTTTAAAGGCACGCTATCATTTATTGATAAACCTACCGATATCGAACTAAAGAAACTCACCAAACAGGTTTACGCCAACACGCCGTTTACTGATAAAATTGAAAAAACAGCCAAAGGCGAAGAGGGCAACCCCATCCCACGCCGGGTTGGCGAAAAATCGCCCATCAAATACGTTTTCTACATTATTAAAGAAAACCGCACTTACGACCAGGTTTTGGGCGATATGCCGCAAGGTAACGGCGATACTTCACTTTGTATCTTCGGCAACAAGGTAACGCCAAACCACCACGCCATAGCCAACGAGTTTGTTTTATTAGATAATTTTTATGTTGATGCCGAGGTAAGCGCCGACGGCCACAACTGGAGCATGGCTGCCTACGCTACCGATTTTGTGGAGAAAACATGGCCTACAAGCTATGGCGGCCGCGGAGGTAATTATGATTTTGAAGGTACCCGCAAGGCTGCCTATCCACGTGATGGTTTTATTTGGGATTATTGTAAAAGGGCGGGTGTTAGCTACCGTACCTATGGCGAATTTGTGAGCGATGGTAACCCTGGCAAAGCGAACCTGAAATCGTTAGAAGGACATTTTTGCGCCGCCTCTCCCGGCTTTGACCTGAATGTGAAAGATGTTAAACGTACCGAGATCTGGGCGCATGATTTTGATTCGCTGTTAACCATCAACGCGGTGCCTCATTTCAATACCGTCCGCATCTCTAACGATCATACCAGCGGGCAGCGTAAAGGCGCGATTTCACCTATCGCGGCGGTAGGGGACAACGATCAGGCTATCGGCCAATTCATAGAGCATTTATCACATAGTTCTATCTGGAAAGAATCGGTTGTTTTTATTTTGGAGGATGATGCACAAAACGGCCCCGACCATGTGGATGCGCACCGCTCGCCGGTATTTGTGGCCGGGCCATATGTAAAACGCAACGCGGTAATACATGGCATGTACTCAACATCTGGCGTTTTACGTACTATGGAGTTGATATTAGGCCTGCCGCCAATGAGCCAGTATGATGCAGCGGCCATGCCATTGTACGATTGCTTTACCAGCACACCCGATCTTACCCCATACACCGCCAAAGCAGCACAAGTTGATCTGGAGCAACGCAACGTAGCCGTAAACGAAAGTAGCCGCCGGTCGGAGTTGTTTAATTTTGCAAAAGAAGATGCCGCGCCGGATATTGATTTGAATGAAGTGGTTTGGAAGTACGTAAAAGGTGAGGCTTCTGTCATGCCCGCGCCAAAAAGGAGCGCCTTCGTAATTTTAGAACCTAAAAAAGAACAGGATGATGATTGATTTGTTAATTTCGTTTAGCCTTGAATTATCCAATAATTTACCTGAATTAGTTTAGCATGTAGCTAAAATTAGTGAAATTCGAATAATTGTTTAAAATTCCGGTTCAGACAAACTAACTATACACCCATGATCACCACTATCGAAAACGAATTTATCCGCGTAAGCATCAATACAAAAGGTGCGCAATTAAGTTCATTTTATAACAAAGCCACCAAAACAGAACACATGTGGCAGGCCGACGAAAAGGTATGGCCGTGGCACGCGCCTAACCTGTTCCCCATTGTTGGTGGCCTGATCAATAACGAACTGGTGGTTGATGATGAAAAGTACCCGATGAACCGTCACGGCTTTGCCCGTCAATCGGAGTTTTTTTTATTGGAGAACGACGAAACATCGGCAAGCTACTCGTTACCAAACTGCGAAAATACACTGAAGGTTTATCCTTTTAAGTTCGATTTCCAGATCCTGTACCACTTAATGGAAGGAGCCTTACGCATTACCTATAAGGTGATCAATCTGGATAAAAAGCCGATCTATTTTTCGGTTGGCGGTCACCCGGCGTTTAATGTTCCGTTTAACAAAGGCGAAAATTACGAAGATTATTACCTGGAGTTTGAAACAGAAGAGCACCTGGATACGCACGTACTATCAAAAGATGGTTTCTTTAGCGGCGTAACCGAAGCCGTACCAACGCCTAATAAAAAACTTTACCTAACCCGCGATCTGTTTAACGCCGACGCCCTGGTTTTTAAAGACCTGAAATCGCGCATGCTGACCATTAAATGCGACAAGCACGATCAAACCTTAGCACTCGAATTTCCGCATTTTAACTACCTCGGTATCTGGGCTAAACCCGGTGCCGATTTTGTGTGCATTGAGCCATGGCTGGGCTGTGCTGATACCGAAGGCAAGCAGGTTGATATCAAAGAAAAGGAAGCTATTCAGAAATTAAGTGTAGGCCATGTGTTTGAAGCAGCCTACTTTGTATGCCTTTAAGCAATTGGTTTACAATAAATTTAAAATTTGTTAAAACATTTTTGTTCGATTTTAATTTTCCAATGTACAGATCACATTAAAAAACTACAACTATGAAAAAGCAGATTTATTTATTAGCACTTACTTTGCTGTTATCATTTACAGCCTTAACCAGTTTTGCAGCGGATAGCCACGCGCTAACCCCATTAAGCAAAGAGGAAATTGCCACCATGACAACCGAGCAGAAACAAGCCCGTGTTGAAGAGATAAAAGCCCGCGTTCAGGAAATTAAAGCGATGGACAAATCGGAGCTGAGCAAAGAAGAACGTAAAGAATTGCGCACCGAGCTTAAAGGCATGAAAAAAGAAGCCAATGCATTGGGCGGCGGCGGTATCTATCTTTCGGTAGGTGCTATCATCATCATTATTTTGGTGTTGATCCTGATCTTATAATTATTCGCAAATATTATAAAAGCAAAATGCCCGGGAGATTTTCCCGGGCATTTTTGTTGTAAAAACTGCTGTATAAGTAATGCTTAAATATGCAAGTGGGAGGGAAGCAGTTCCCTGGTTTACTTAAACTCAAACATTTCTTTATCAAGATCCCCGGTGTACCACTTATCGTTAATAAAGTAATAAGTTTCCTTACCTAAAAGGAGCATCGGGAACATACCTGCAACCTTTTGTTTGGCTTTGTTTTTTACTTTGATAAAATGATCATATAAATTTTCTTTAACGCTGTAAAAAACGTTCTGCGCAGTATCAAATGCTAAAACAGTATTATTGTCATAAACATAATTTGTTTCGGGGTAGCGCTTTGAATTAATATCATCATGAATGTGCGCATTGACTTTGTTGCTGGTGTTCTTAGCATTTGAAGTAAGCGTTACTTTATAATGGGCGTTTTCGCCCATTGTTTCACTGTTTACATATCCTAAAACATGCATAGCTTCATATAGATGAGTGTTATTAACGCAAATGATCAGTATGTTGCCTAAGCCTAAATCAGACCCGCCCCTTACCGCATATTTTATCTCGATAAAGTTCTTGTTCAGCAAACGTGTTTCGGGTGGTACACCCCAATAATCAGATATGCTGATAGTTTCCTTTAACGATGTTATTTTAAGTACGTGGTTTCCATAGTCGGGTATGATAGTTACTTTTTGATTTTTACCATCAATGGATATGATATTGTAGGTTTTAGTATCTTTTTTGCTCCATTGTTCTTCTTCTGTTTTCGCTGTATTTTGGGCAGATGCATGATTAAATGCGAGCATGCAAAACAGAACGGAAAATAAAGTGGCGATGGATTTGTACATAAGGAAAGGTGATTCTTAAAAGCTGCAATAAATATAATTCTATTCTTTTGAGCAAGCAATTTTAACGATAACTATAGCAAGCTTTATTGCGCTTTTGTTATCCAGCCAAAACTCAATAAATTTGCAAGGGAGTGTGAAGAAGATGCTTCGTGCCTCAGCATGACAAAAGTTGTTACGTACCATTGTCTTAATTTCATCAACCAATATGAAAAAACACTATAGCTATCTGTTATCAGGCCTGTTACTATTCGCAGCCTGTTCGTCTGTTAAAAAAACTGCAAGTTCAAATACCAGCATCACCAACGATGGTAAAGTTTGGGCATCACTATGGCAACAGCGTGCTGCCGAATACAAGGCCTTGTGCTTCCAGGCGTATAATATAGCTAAACTAAGGGTTGATGAAGGGATAAAAAAAACAGGTGATAAGCCCTGGGCAATTGTAACCGATATTGACGAGACAGTTTTAGATAACAGCCCTTACGACGCGCACCGGGCCCTGCAAAATTTAGATTATACCGATGCCACCTGGAAACAATGGACAGACAAAGCCATTGCCGATACCGTACCCGGCGCACCTGCCTTTTTTAAATACGCTGCATCAAAAGGCATTACCATTTTTTACGTTACCAACCGTAACGAGAATGAGCGTGCCGCCACGTTAAAAAACTTACAGCTATATAACTTCCCTAATGCTGATGATGCACACTTGCTGCTGAAAACAGGTTCATCAAGCAAAGAAGCCCGCCGTATCAATGTTTTGAAAACGCACAATATCCTGTTGCTTTGCGGCGATAACCTGCCCGATTTTGATCTGTTGTATGATAGCCATCCTTCGGAGGAAAACCGTACCGCCACTACACAAAAACTAATGAAGGAATTTGGCGATCGTTATATTGTGTTACCCAACGCATCGTACGGTGATTTTGAGGGTGCGCTTTTTCAGTTTAATTACAAGTTAACGCAGGCCCAAAAAGATTCTGTAATAAAGGCGAAGATCAAGGCTGATCAATAATATTTTTTCTATAGAGACGCATAATTGCGTCTCCCGCCTGCAATTTACGATAGCAAAGCTTAACTGATTTTTTGCCATGCATAGCCGCTTGTCCTCCGGAAGACGCAATTATGCGTCTCTACGAAAAACGGTCAGATTATTATTTAACCGTTGTAACATTTTGTTGCTAAAGGCCATCTCCATAACTTTTACCCGGGTTTTGCGTATAATTAACACAATGAACAGGCATTTGCCATGGGCTAAAAGCTTTTAAATTAGCTTAAGCTCGTAATAAAATGTTGTGCCGGTGTCATAATGTTGTGGCAAAATGTGCAGAAAACGCAAATAAATTGCATTTTTGCAATACTGCATTATTCAGTTAACCCCCTGTTTAACTATGAGTGATAAAACTATTCTGGTTTGGTTTAGAAATGACTTGCGTATTCATGATAACGAGATTTTGTTAGAAGCCGTACGCAAGGCTGATAAAGTACTGCCGGTTTATTGTTTTGATCCTTATTATTTTCAACCCACCGAAACAGGGGCAAACAAAACGGGAAATTTCAGGGCGAGGTTTTTATTAGAGGCGGTAGCCGATCTGCGTAAAAACCTACAGGGCTTTGGTGCCGAACTTATCATCAGGATAGGCAGCCCCGCCGAGATCATCCCTCAACTTGCTGAAGAGTATCATGTAAGCGAAGTTTACCACCACCGGGAAGTAGCGTACGAGGAAACCAATATTTCCGAGCAGGTTGAAGCCGCCCTTTGGAAAATGAGGCTTAATCTCAAACATTTCATCGGACATACCATGTACCATAAGGAAGATCTTCCTTTCCCGATAAAAGATATCCCGGATAGCTTCGCGGTTTTTAAAAAGAAAGTAGAGCGTGATAGCAATGTGCGCCCGGTTGTACCTACGCCTGATCATATCAGCGTGCCCGAGATTACCGATGCCGGTGAATTGCCAACTTTGCAGCAATTAGGTTTAACCGAACCAATTGATGATCCGCGCGCTACCGAGTATTTTCAGGGCGGGGAGACCGCCGCTTTGGTTCAGCTGCATAAAAGTCTATCTAATATTGATAGTTCGGCCAAGCAAAAAGGAAAAAACGGGAACGACAATTCAACTAAACTTTCACCATGGATCTCGATCGGCTGTATCTCGCCGAGACAAGTTTATTGGGAAATTCAGAAATACGGCAACAACGGCAACCTGTTAAAGCTTGAATTGCTTTGGCGCGATTACTTCAGGTTTATGTTTAAAAAACATGGACAGAAGTTTATCAGCGCTAAGAATGAAGCTGCCGAATTAGCAACCGACCATGATGCGCTATTTGATAAATGGAAACTCGGCGAAACTGGTGTGCCGCTCATCGATGCCGCTATGCACGAGCTTAACGCCACCGGCTACATCAGCAACCAAAACCGCCAGGTAGTTGCCGATTATTTAGTAAACACCCTCAAAGCCGACTGGACAAAAGGAGCGGCCTACTTTGAAGAAAAGCTGATCGATTACTCACCCGCCAGCAACTGGGGCAACTGGGCTTTTATTGCCGGGGTGAATGACGCAAAAGAAAGCAAGTACACCATTGCCACCAAACTACCCAAAGAATTGGAAGCAAAAACCGATTTTGTGATCACCTGGCAGCCGTCATCCATCGATGAGGCGGGGGATTTGGTGGAGGCTTAATAAAGCAAAAATTTTATTTAGCTTGTGGTCGGTGTTTTCACCGAACCACTTTCTGGGCAGAATGCTTTCGTCCCAATTAATGTAACTTCTTCAAATCATGTGGTACGGTGAAAACACCGACCACAGGTTAACAACTAATAAAAAAAGCCTTCATTATAAGGTACGAAGCAATCGCACGGAAGCGAGCGCTTTGCAAATCCGTTCTGTATTGTTCGCGATTGCTTCGTGCCTCGCAATGACGCCAGGGAGAGACGATTTTTCTCTGTTTATGATATCCACCCAATACTCTTTTCCACTAATCACCGTTTACCTAATCAAAAAAACACCTGCTTTGTTACTGATGGGTAAAATAAGCCCAACAGTGGTTAAATTTCTTTGCAATTAATTATGAAGTATATAACGGTATATGTTTACTTTTGTACCGTTTTAAAGATCAGTTTAACATGGATCGTCTCAATTATATCAATAGCGGTAACGCTGCCTACATATCTTCCCTATACGAACAGTACAAACAGGAGCCGGAATCAGTAGACTACGGATGGCAAAAATTTTTTGAAGGCTTTGATTTTGGTAAGGATACCGAAGCATCTGCCGCGATACAGCCAGGTGTTGTTGGTGAAGCTACTCCCGAGCATTTCCTGAAAGAAATTAGCGTTTTAAACATGATTGACGGCTACCGGTCGCGCGGGCATTTGTTTTCAAAAACAAACCCTGTACGTGAGCGCCGTCACTATTTTCCGGGTAAAGACCTGGAAACTTTCGGTTTGGTTGAAGCCGATCTGGATACCGTATTTAACGCCGGTGTTGAAGTTGGTTTAGGTGCCGCCAAACTGCGCGACATTCGCCAGTTGCTTGAAGATACTTACTGCCGTTCTATCGGCGCGGAATACAAATATATCCGCAACCCTATAAAAATTAAATGGTTTGAAGAGCGGATGGAAAGCCGCCGCAATACGCCATCGTTCACCCTTGATGAGAAAAAAGAAATGCTCAGCAAGTTGAACGAGGCTGTAACCTTCGAAAACTTTTTGGGTACTAAATTTTTAGGTCAGAAACGTTTCTCGTTAGAAGGTGCCGAGGCGCTGATCCCATCGATGGATTCGGTTATTAAAAATGGTGCCGACCTGGGTATCGAAGAGTTTATCATCGGTATGGCTCACCGTGGCCGTTTGAACGTATTAACCAACATTATGGAGAAAACCTATAAAGAGGTATTCTCTGAGTTTGAAGGTAAAAACTACGATTCGGAATCACCTTTTGGTGGCGACGTAAAATATCACTTAGGTTTCTCTACCGATGTGCATACCAAAAGCGGTAAAAAAGTTCACCTGAGCCTTTGCCCTAACCCGTCGCACCTGGAAGCAGTTGATCCGGTTGTAGAAGGTATCACCCGCTCAAAAATCGACTTTAAATATGGCGGCGACCATTCAAAGATCGCCCCGATCCTGATCCATGGTGATGCTTCAATTGCCGGTCAGGGTATTGTGTACGAAGTTTTACAGATGGAAAAACTGGATGGCTACCGCACTGGCGGCACCATTCACCTGGTTATTAACAACCAGATAGGTTTTACTACCAACTATAAAGATGCCCGTTCAAGTACTTACTGTACAGATGTGGCTAAAACTGTGCTTTCGCCGGTATTCCACGTAAATGGTGACGATGTTGAGGCTTTAGCTTACGTTGTTAACCTTGCTATGGAGTACAGGCAGGTATTTAACGAGGATGTGTTTATCGATATCCTGTGCTACCGTCGTTATGGCCACAACGAGGCGGATGAGCCTAAATTCACCCAGCCGTTGTTGTACAAAGCTATCGACGCGCACCCTAACCCGTTAAAAATTTACAACCAGAAACTGATTGACGAAGGAAGCATTGATGCCGAGTTTTTGAAAAGCATGGAAAAAGCTTTCCGTGATGAGTTGCAGCAAAAACTGGATGAAGTAAAATCGGAAGAAAGGTTTACCGATACCATTGCCATGTTTGAAGGTGCCTGGAGCGGATTGCATTTGGCCAGCCACAAAGAACTGGTAAAAGCTATCGATACCTCGGTTCCTGAAGCTGAGTTATTGGAGATCGGTAATAAACTGACCACACTACCTCCAAACAAACAGTTCTTCAAAAAAATTGAGAAATTATTTGAAGACCGCAGCGCGATGGTGAACACTACCAAAGTGTTTGACTGGGCTATGGGCGAATTGCTGGCTTACGGTACTTTATTAAAAGAAGGTTATCCGGTAAGGCTGAGCGGGGAAGACGTTAAACGCGGTACTTTCTCTCACCGTCACGCGGTATTAACTTTGGTTGATTCGGAAGATGAGTTTACTCCACTTGCGGAGATCAACCCGGAAGCTAAACTGAGCATTTTCAACTCACTGCTTTCTGAATATGGTGTATTAGGTTTTGAATACGGCTATGCCCTTGCAAACCCTACCGCCTTAACCATTTGGGAAGCACAATTTGGTGACTTCTTTAACGGTGCCCAGATCATAGTAGACCAGTACATTGCCAGTGCCGAAACAAAATGGCAACGTGGTAACGGCCTGGTTATGCTATTACCTCATGGTTACGAAGGCCAGGGGCCTGAGCACTCTTCGGCCCGTGTAGAACGTTTCCTTGAGCTTTGTGCCGATGATAATATCCAGGTGGCTAACTGTACTACGCCTGCAAACTTCTTCCACATTTTAAGGAGACAGATGCACCGTGATTTCCGCAAGCCGCTCATCATCTTCTCGCCTAAGAGTTTATTGCGCAGCCCTAAATGTGTATCGCCAATTGAAGATTTTACCAGCGGTAAATTCCACGAATTGATCGACGACACCTATGCCGATCCTAAAAAAGTAAAACGTGTACTGCTGTGTACCGGTAAAGTTTATTACGATCTGTTAGATAAACAACAGGCCGATAAACGTAAGGATGTGGCCATTGTACGTATTGAGCAGTTGTACCCAACCCCGGTTACACAGATATTGAAGGTGAAAGCCAAGTACGAAAAAGCTACAGAATTTATCTGGGTACAGGAAGAGCCTGAAAACATGGGTGCGTGGCCATACATTTGCCGTAAGTTCCATAATGATAAACTGATTAACCTGAGTGTGATCTCGAGGATTGAAGGTGCAAGTACTGCTACCGGTTTTGCTAAGCAGCACGCCGCGCAACAGGCTTACATTGTATCAAAAGCGTTTGAAGCGCCAGCAGGCAAAGTGGTTAAAGAAGCTATCAAAAAAACAACAAAGAAAATGGCTGATGCCGGTGCTGATTGATCCAGAGATCAATGTCCCCGCAAACAGAATATCCATTTACAAAAAATAAAATCTACAAAACGATAATATGAGTTTAGCGATTAAGGTGCCTACCGTAGGCGAATCAATTACAGAAGTAACCCTTGCAAGCTGGAAAAAGAAAGATGGCGACCGCGTTGAAATGGACGAGGTGATTGCCGAACTGGAATCAGACAAGGCTACTTTTGAGCTTACTGCCGAAAAAGCCGGTACTTTAAAAATTGTTGCTGCCGAAGGCGATGTTTTAGCCATTGGCGCTGTTGTTGCCAACATTGAAGATGGTGGCGCTGAAGCTGCTGCCCCTGCTCCGGCAAAAGAAGCCGCTCCGGCTCCTGTTGCTCAGCCAGCTGCTGCTCCCGCTCCTGTAGCTGCTGCACCTGCTTCATCAGAGTCAATCGAGATCAAAGTGCCAACCGTAGGCGAATCAATTACCGAGGTAACTTTATCACGCTGGATCAAAAAAGACGGCGAAGCTGTTGCCATGGACGAGGCTATTGCTGAATTAGAATCAGACAAAGCAACTTTTGAACTTACTGCCGAAAAAGCGGGTACTTTAAAAACCATCGCTAAAGAAGGTGATGTATTGCCAATTGGCGCTGTGGTTTGTACTATTGAAGGTGCCGGTGCTGCAACCGCCGCTACCCCGGTAACTCCGGCCGTAGTTAGTGCTGCTGATGAATCACCGCAAGGTGGTGCCGTTGCCGAAGGCTCAAAAACTTACGCATCAGGTACTCCATCGCCTGCTGCTGCTAAAATATTGGCCGAAAAAGGCGTTGCTGCTGGTTCTGTAGCTGGTACTGGTGTTGATGGCCGTATTACTAAAGGTGATGCACTGAACGTGCAAGCTGCCCCTGCTAAACCTGCCGCTGCTGCAACTCCTGCTCCGGTAACTACTACTCCAGCTGTTGTGGCATCTGGCGAGAGAAGTGAGAAACGCGAAAAAATGACTTCATTGCGTAAAACTGTTGCCAAACGTTTGGTATCGGTTAAAAATGAAACGGCTATGCTTACCACCTTTAACGAGGTTGATATGCAGCCGATCATGGAACTGCGCTCTAAATACAAAGATAAATTTAAAGAGAAACACAATGTTGGCTTAGGCTTCATGTCGTTCTTTACCAAAGCGGTTACCGAAGCTTTGAAAGATTGGCCTGCCGTTGGTGCCCGTATTGAAGGCGAAGAGATCGTTTACAGCAATTATGCTGATATCTCTATCGCTGTATCTGCACCTAAAGGCCTGGTGGTTCCGGTTATCCGCAATGCCGATAGCATGAGCCTCGCCGAAATTGAGAAAGCCATTGTAGTATTAGCAGGCAAAGCCCGCGAAAACAAACTGACCATCCCTGAAATGACAGGCGGTACATTCACCATTACCAACGGTGGTGTATTTGGTTCGATGCTTTCAACCCCTATCATCAACGCGCCGCAATCGGCAATCCTGGGTATGCACAACATCATTGAGCGCCCGGTAGCAGTTAACGGACAGGTAGTGATCCGCCCGATGATGTACCTGGCTTTATCTTATGATCACAGGATCATTGATGGTCGTGAATCGGTAAGCTTCCTGGTAAGGGTTAAACAGTTGTTAGAAGATCCTGCAAGGTTATTGTTGGGGGTTTAATTCCCTGCATAGCATAGATATTTGAAAGCCCGGCGGAAGCCGGGCTTTTGTATTTTTATTCATCACGTCATTGCGAGGTACGAAGCAATCCCCAATAGGCAGAGCCGTTATGAGATTCGCCCTGTACAGTCGGGGATTGCTTCGTTCCTCGCAATGACGTGGCGGGAAAGGGGGGATCAACAAAAAAGCCCTAACAAAACTGCTAAGGCTTTTCCAGGTCAATGATTCAATGACCGAACGAATTAAATCTTCCCAAACAACTCAGCTAATTTCTTCTGCAAATCCTCGCCACGCAGGTTTTTGCCGATGATCTTTCCTTTTGGATCTAACAAAAAGTTTTGAGGGATGCCGCGTACTGCATACAGATCGGCTGCTTTGCTATCCCAGAATTTCAGGTCGGATACATGGTTCCAGGTTAGGCCATCTTTATGGATAGCTGCTAACCATTTATCTTTCGCGTTTGGCCTATCCAATGATACACCAAGAATAGTGAAGTTTTTGCCTTTATAAGCGTTGTAAGCTTTTACCACGTTAGGGTTTTCCCTGCGGCAAGGGCCACACCATGATGCCCAGAAATCGATCAATACATATTTACCACGGAATGATGACAGGCTCACCATTTTACCAGCAGTATCGGCCTCGGCAAATTCAGGGGCGGTTGCACCTAAAGCTACGGCCTTTAATTTAGGCAAACGTTCGCCAAATTTTTTACCGGCTTCGGTTGCTTTAATAGCAGCCGACAGGTTGTTGTATAACGGCTCGATATCTACATAATCAGCACTGTAAGCGTATGATTCAAGCGCGTTAAGGCTTACGAATGAGTCAGGGTTTTCCTGGATAAATTTTTTGTTGATCTCTGCGTCCTGGTCGTCAATTTTCTTTTCTTCGGCGTTCAAGACTTCTAATTGGTCCGGAGTAGCGGTTTTGCGTTTTGCAGCAAGCGCTTCGTAAGCATCGTTAACCGGTTTTTCGGCGAGGCGGAATTTCTCGTTATCGTTGTTGGTTTTGGTGCCGTCAATAACAGCATCGGCCACTTTATCGTCGGTGTTTACATTGATAGTGCCTGGTTCGAGATATACAGCATGGTAATCTTCCGAGGCACTTAATCCGCTACCTTTTGTGTTAACCAGGATGTAGGCGCTTATTGGAGTAGTACCTACCTGGCCAGCAAATTTAAAATTACCCTCGTGTAGTACCGCCGAGTCAACAATCAGTTTTTTGTCTTTATCGCGGTATTCAACGTATACCTTGGCAGGAGCGTTGTAATTACCTATTTTACCTTGTATGGTGTATGGCGCGGTTTGCGCGAAAGCTAAAGCAGGTACCCCTGCCAAAGCGGTTAATGTTAATTTCTTTAATGAGGTCAAGTTCATTCCGCAATATAATGGCTTGCCGCCAAATAATTTAATTGTTTGTAAAAAATTACAATTTGTGCGGATATACTTAAGGGTTGGTGAAAAATTATCCTCTAAAACGTCATTGCGAGGTACGAAGCAATCGCGGACTATACAGGGCGGACCTGCTTCCGTGCGATTGCTTCGTACCTCGCAATGACATGTTTAAAAATGGGTGTCATGCTGAGCTTGTCGAAGCATGGTGGGCGGGCCTCTGCGCGCGACCCTTCGACAAGCTCTGGGTGACAGGCCGACCCGCCTGATGTCATATAGTCCTTCAGAGGCCTCGCCTTTTATTTACCTGCAATGACATCTTTTTATGAATGTTCAGTTGTAGGAACTACTCGCCTACTCACCACTCACTAATTAATTATATTTTCCAAAAAGCTGCTCCAGCTTAGCATCCAGATCTTCACCGCGCAGGTTCTTCGCAATGATCTTACCCTGCGGATCGATCAGGAAATTTTGCGGGATAGAGGTTACCGAGTATAATGCGGCCGCCTGGTTATTCCAGAATTTGAGATCAGATACCTGTGTCCAGGTAAGGCCATCATTTTTAATGGCGGCAAGCCACGCTGCTTTACCATCCGGCCTATCTAAAGATACGCCCACTATGGTAAAGTTTTTATTTTTAAACCTACCGTAAGCACGGGCCACATTCGGGTTTTCCTGACGACAAGGGCCGCACCATGATGCCCAAAAATCAATCAACACATATTTACCCCTGAAGGATGAAAGTTTTACCGGGTTGCCATTAACATCATTCTGGATAAAATCCGGAGCTTCAGCACCAATGGCGGTAACTCTTAATGCATCCAGCTGCACTTTCATCATTTTACCGGCCTCGGTATCTCTAATGTTTTGCGATAATGAGTTATATAACGGATCGATCTCTGATGGATCTGGAGCAGGACCGCTAACCGAAGTAAGCGCTAATAAACTCAGGTAGCTATCCGGGTTAGCAATGATGAAGCTTTTCAATATGTCTTTTTGCTCAGCTTGCAACAGTTTATATTTTGCCTGAATCGAATTACGGAAAGTAGCCGATTTTTGTTGTTCGGCTGTGGCTCCTTTTGCTTCGGCCATCAGTTTTTCACCTTTGGCATTAATTACTTTAAGCTGAGCTTGCAGTTTGATATTATCAAGGTTAAGTTGTGAGCCGGTGATCTGCGCTTTATCTATCGAATCTTTGCTGGTGATGGTGATCGTGCCTTTTTCGAGGAAGAAATCAAGGTCATCAGCAGTTTTTGATATCAGCGCCCCATTATCGGCGTACTTGTAAGCTGCATCAAGGTATTTATCAAGCGGTAAACCTTTGTAATTGATGACTATGGTGGCATTTACCGGGTTAATGATTTCGCCTTTAAAGGTGAACACGCCATTAACCACATTGGCCGAGTCGGTAACTTTATTGGCACCCAGTTGATAAAATAAGTGAGCTTTGGCAGGGGTGGTAACATTGCCCAATTTGCCATTAATAATAAAAGTATCGCCGGTTTGCGCAAAAGTTGCTAATGGCAGCAGGGCGAAAAGATAAAAAAGTAATTTCTTCATTAAAATAAAACTATACGCTTTGCTAAACGCATTGCGCGGGGTAAAAGTATTGATTATCAGTTTAATTTTTGATAGGTGCGCCACCAAAGGTCGGGCAGTTCGCCGGATGTGGCTGTTTTATAGTCGGCATAACTGCAGGGTACAAGATGAAAACGCTCGTTTGGTGAACCTGCCGAAGGGTAGGGTACCTGCATCCACCAGCGGTCGGATTTTTTGCTTTTTACAAATACAACTTCCTGGTCTTCGTGGGTAAGACTGGTTTTATAAATCAAGTATTGAGATTTTGGATTGAGCGGAAAATCGCGCTTGCGGTTATAAAAACCATCAATAAAATACCAGATCATTTGCGATAGCTGCCAGGCTGTTTGCCCATTACTATCGTAAGCCGGGTTAAACTCGTAAAAACCTATCGACGTAAGCTTGTCATTAAAACCGGCATAACGGCAAAGCTGACAAGCCTCCTCGCCATAAAAGCCGTTAGGCGTAGCGTTGGCATTGCCCATAGCATCAGCCGAGCGGATAGCGCCGATATCAAAACTGATCATGCTGGCATTACGGATGAGCGGTTCGGTAGCCGCGATATTGCTGCTTAGTTCGCCAAGGCGGTGTACATCAAAATAAAGCTTATCCATCACCCGTAAACTGTCCTGACTTGCAAAATAAGTTTGATAACCCAGATTGCTGAAGTTGAACAGGTAATTAGGATCGTGCAGGAATATTTTATTGAGATAAGAGTTGGACGTGGTTTCTATACTGCCGCCACGGTCGTCCTCATCAAGATCGAAGTGCGAATCGATCACCACGAGGTCTACTTTTTGTTCCAGTTCTTCGTAGCCCATATATTGAGCATAGGTAATATCCTGCCCTCCGCCTAAAATAACCGGGATGATATCTTTTTTAATCAATTCGCTTACTACCGTTTTTACCGCGAAATATGTGTCGGTGACTTTTTCGCCTGCGCGGATATTACCCAGATCGGCTATTTTAACATTGTAGGCACCTTCGTTTAGCTGATATAGTTTTTCGCGAATATAATCCGGGCCGAGCGAGCAGCCGGGGTTGCCAATAGCGTTCCTGTCATCCAAAACACCGATAATGGCGATATCGGTTTTCTCTTCCAGGTCAGGGAAATCCACAGAATAATGCACAATTTTATCACCAAGCTGGCTGGTGTAATAGCCTTTTTTAGGGGCTATCTTTTTAAGATCAATCGGCGTAAAAAAATCAGCTAACGACATAATTTTTGATGTGCAAATATGCAGATATGCAAATGTGCAGATTATTTTTTGATGTGCAGATGTGCAAATTTCAAATGTGCAGATGTATGAATAGGATAAATTATGCGGATTGAAATCTAATGAAAGTCAAGAAAATTGCTTGTAACCCACTGTATGGTAAAAGCATTGTATTAATCTTTACATCTAAAATTTAAAATCTGCACATTTGCACATCTGAAATTTGCACATCTCTACAATGATCTTAATTACGGGCGCTACCGGTTTTCTTGGGGCCGAACTGGCAAAACTTCTGGTAACTACGGGCAACAGCGTTCGTTGTACTAAGCGGGCATCTTCTGTTATTCCGGCGTTGCTCATTCCTTTTGCAGAGAATATTGAGTGGGTAGATGCCGATATGATGGATGTTTTCGCGCTGGAGGATGCGCTTGAAGGTGTTACGCAGGTTTACCATTGCGCGGCCTGGGTATCGTTAAAACAGGCCGATAAAAAGCAGATGATCAACACCAATGTAACCGGTACAGCCAATTTGGTTAACCTGTGCGTTGAACGCGGCATCAGGATGGTTCACGTAAGTTCGATAGCGGCCATAGGCGCTGCCAAACCCGGCGAGCTGATCACCGAAAATCATCACCTGGAGCAATCTACCGAAAATGATGGCTACGCCATTTCCAAACTGGAAAGTGAAATGGAGGTTTGGCGCGGTATCGCTGAGGGATTGAATGCGGTTATTGTAAATCCATCTTTAATTATAGGTGCCAGCGCAGGCACGGAAGGCAGTGGTGCGTTATTTAAAACTGTGCGTAATGGGCTTAAATTTTACACCTCCGGGGGGATCGGTTTTGTTGATGTAGAGGATGTGGCCAAAAGCATGGTAGGCTTAATGAATAGCGATATCAAGGCCCAGCGATATATTATCAGCGCCGAAAATCGCGATTACAAAGGTATGGTAACCGAAATTGCCAATGGCTTTGGGGTAAAGCCGCCATCAACGTTTGCCAAGCCATGGGTTATGGAAGTAGCTTGGCGTGGGGCTGCTGCTGTTGCTGCTATTACAGGCGGCGTACCGGCTATTGATAAAGTATCGGCAAAAACGGCATCATTAACCCGTGAGTTTGATAACTCGAAGATTAAAAAGGCTATCGGGATTGAATTTAAGCCGATAAGCAAAACGATAGCGGAGATTTGTACGGCGTTGAAATAGAAATGATTTATTTATGCTGAAAGCTCTTCAGCCTTAGCGATAAATAGATCATATTCCATTTGTAATCCTAACCAGTAATGAGAACTGATGCCTAAAAACTTTTCAAGCCTTACGGCAAGTTTGGCCGAAATATTTCTTTTACCCGCGAAAATCTCACTTAAGTGATGCGGTAAGATATGCAAAGCGCTTGCAACGTCTTTTTTAAGAATTGAGCGTTCTTCAATTTCCTCCTGCAAAAATTCACCGGGATGAAATGCTTCTATTTCAATCTCGTTACCATTATGATCTAATACCTGATTATTCATAATAAGTATGCTGGGCTCCTGGCCCCAATTTATGAGTAGTGGTTGTTGACTTCTTCAATATACATGATCTCCAACCTGCTGATCTCGTTGTTTTCAATTCGAAATATTAAACGGTAAGATATATTCAATCGTATTGAATACTTTCCTTCATATTTCTTTCCTTTTAGTTTTTCGAAGTGAAGGCTTTTGATCGTACGTAAATCAGCGGTGTTTTTTGCCTGCCTGATTTGGTACAATCGTTTTCTGAAAGCTTTAATCACTTCGTCCGGAAAAGGCGATTTTCCGGTTACTTTATTGTAATTGGCCACTTCACCCAGAAAGTGATCTTCAATTATTACTTCCATTACTAAGGAGTTTTAAATTTCGAATTTTTGTTGCTCATGTCCGTTCTTTCCGTGGTTCTTGTGATTGCTTTAGACAAATATAATGACAGAAACTTAAATTACCAAAAAAAGGTTATTTTAAATTTAAACTACAAACTCCCTATACTTCATCAGCAAATTTTTTGCACCTTTGCACCCAAGATGGAGCAGTACTTTATTATTGATTTCGATAGCACCTTTACACAGGTGGAGGCCCTCGACGAACTGGCCCGTATCTCTCTCAAAAATCGCCCCGACCGCGAAGATATCTACAAGCAAATTGAAGATCTGACCAACGCCTCGATGGAAGGCAAGCTGTCGTTTACTGAAAGTTTGGAAAAAAGGGTGAAGCTACTCAACGCTAACCGCGATCACTTAAAGCAACTTATCAGCCATCTTAAAAAGAAGGTTTCTACCTCTTTTTCGCGTAACACCATCTTCTTTAAAAATCACCAGGATGAGGTTTTGATCGTATCCGGCGGCTTTAAAGAGTTCATTACCCCGGTAGTTACCGAGTACCATATCAAAAAAGAAAACATCTACGCCAACACTTTCGTGTTCGACGAAGAAGGTAATATTATAGGTTACGACCGTGAAAATCCGCTCTCACAGGAAGGTGGTAAAGTAAAACTTTTAAAAGAGCTACAATTGCCAGGCGATATATATGGGATAGGCGACGGATATTCTGATTTCCAGCTAAAGGAATCGGGCATGATCAAAAAGTTCTTCGCCTTTACCGAAAATATCGAACGTAAATCGGTTGCCGAAAAAGCCGATCACGTTACCCCGAGTTTCGATGAGTTCCTGTACCTAAATAAGCTTCCCCGCGCCATCTCATACCCTAAAAACCGGATTAAATGTTTGGTTGTAGGTAATGTTGATGATGAGGCTGTAGGCTTATTAAAAAAAGAAGGCTACAACATCCGCCACCGCGAGGCTATTGAAGAAAGCTACCTGGAAGAAGCGGGTGTGTTATTCTGTGATGAAGAACATCAACCAAGTGCCGAACAGGTTCAAAACGCAGGCCGTTTAAAAGTGATCGGCGTATTTGGCCGTTGCAACCGCAAACTGGCCGATGGCGCTACTGATAGTGGTATCATTATATTCGATGACCCTAAGCACAATCCGCACAATACCGATTTTATCCCAAAAAGGGTAATGGCCTTTATGAACGAGGGTAAAACGCATACCAGCTGTAATTTTCCAGATCTGCAGCCGCCTCGTGTTAACAATGCACACCGTTTAATTCACATCCACAAAAACGTACCGGGGATTTTGGCTAAGATCAACGATGTATTTGCCCGTCATAACATTAATATTGTTGGTGAGTTTTTGGTTACTAACCCGCAAATTGGTTATGTAATTACCGATGTGAATACTGGTTATGATACTGAAGTGTTGAACGAGTTAAAGGCCATTGAGCATACCATTAAGTTTAGGTTGCTTTACTAAGAAACTGTAAGCCTTTACTAAAAAACACATCATTGCGAGGTATGAAGCAATCGCACATAGGCAGGTCCACCCTGTATAGTTCGCGATTGCTTCGTACCTCGCAATGACGTTTCTGGATATACCCTCATTCATTTATAAAATGAGCACCGGGTTTTGAACCATTTACAAAACTTTAACAGTATGGCTCAAAACCCTGTACCCATTATTTTTTAAACGGAACCACCAACACCGGCACCTCCGAGTTTTTGATCACATCATCGGCAACGTTGCCTAAAAACCACCTGTCGATACCTGTACGTTGATGGGTTCCCATTACAATTAAGTCTGCATTAAAATTTACGGCACATTCAATAATGCCATCGGCAGTTAAGCCGTATTCTGTAAATTTTGATACTGCAAGTCCGCCGCCAAAGGCTAAACGGGCGCGTTCCAGGATTATGTTCGATCGTTCGGTTTGGATATTTTCCAACTCTATAGATTCGGGTAGGCCAACAGATGCGTCGAAAGGCACGCCGGTGAGCGTATCAGTAGTATCAGCAACCGGGGCCAAAGGTTCAACAATGTGTACAAGCCCAACCTCGGCACTATAGATTTGCGCTATGTCGAAACCGTATTCGGCAGCGTGTTGTGAAAATTCGCTCTCATCAATGCAGATGAGTACTTTCCTGATCTTCATGTTATCAAAAGGTTTGTATAAATATAACAACCATTTGCCGATATGTTTTCGAGGCTCACTATTTTATTACCTTTGTTACATGCATTTTTCCGCCGAAATAGACGATCGACTGACCCGTCTGCAAGAAAAGTACGAAGCCATGGGCCAGGATATGAACTCCTACCTGGATGGCCTCCTTTATGCCGATTTTTTAACTTATTGGGATTATATTCACCTGGATACCCTGCTTAGCCTGCAAAGCCCTAAAACGCCTTTTCCGGATGAGGAAATCTTCATCATCTATCATCAGATCACCGAGCTGTATTTTAAACTGGCCCTGCACGAGTGTAAGCAAATTGCCGAAGCTGAGCACCTAACCGTTGAGTTTTTTACGGCGAGGTTGAAAAGGATCAATCGCTATTTCGGCGCATTAACCCACTCGTTCGAAATTATGGTTGATGGTATGGAGAAGGAACAGTTCCTGAAATTTAGAATGTCTTTGCTACCAGCCAGTGGGTTTCAATCTGGCCAATACCGAATGATAGAGATCTACGCTACCGATTTTATTAATCTGGTAGCTAAGGACAAACGCGATGAGTTAAAGAATGCCTCAGTTGAGGAACAGTTCGAGTACCTGTACTGGAAATTTGGCGCCACTGAATTATCTACCGGTAAAAAAACACTTACACTAAAGCAGTTTGAGAAAAAGTATTCAAAAACTTTTATTGAATTAGGTAAATCAGCAGCTACCAATAACTTTAACAGTTTGGCTAAACGTTTTGAAACCGAAGGGCAGCTAACCCCAGAATTAAAAACCGAGTTAAGGCAGCTGGATATCAACGTAAATGTGAACTGGCCGCTGTCGCACTATAAATCGGCAGTACGTTACCTTAACCGCGAGCCGGAAGATATCAAAGCTACGGGCGGAACCAACTGGCAAAAATACCTACCTCCCCGTTTTCAGAAAAGGATTTTTTATCCTTGGGTTTGGACGGATGAGGAAAAGGACAACTGGGGTAAGGCATGGGTTGATGATGTGCTGAGCGGGATGTAAGTAAAATTACACTGACTGGGTGGCCCGTCACCCTGAGCTTGTCGAAGGGTCGCGCGCAGAGGCCTACCCACCATGCTTCGACAAGCTCAGCATGACATCCGTTTTAAACTACTGAGGGACGGCGGCAAAACCACCGCAATAATATTGTCAAAATGATGTTTTTATGTGTGGTAATCACCAATTGCAAGCATAATTTTTTGGCGTAGGGCATAAAAATGCCTACCTTGCCATTTTCTATAATTTATTAATTTTTAACGCCATGACCGAGACATTGGACATCAAGATCAGCAGGACGACTGCTTCCCGTTTGGAGCAAACGGATTTCGACAACTTACCTTTTGGAAAAACTTTTTCTGACCACATGTTTGTGGCCGATTATGCAAATGGTGAATGGACAAATCTCTCGGTCATTCCCTACGGCGAAATTGGTCTCAGCCCAGCTATTTCTGCACTTCATTACGGACAAGCATTTTTTGAAGGCCTGAAAGCCTACAAACATGCCGACGGAAAAATTACTGTTTTCCGCCCGGACAAAAACGCTATCCGTTTCAATAAATCGGCCGAGAGGCTTTGCATGCCTACTTTGCCCGAAGAAATTTTCCTGCAAAGTATCGCTACTTTGGTTGACTTGGACCGTGATTGGGTGCCTTCGCAGCCAAACCATGCGTTATACATCCGTCCGTTTATGTTCGCGACAGATCCTTACTTGGGTGTAACACCGTCATCAACTTACAAATACATGGTTTTGGTTGGTCCGGTTGGTCCGTATTTTTCAAAACCATTGCGTGTTAAAATCGAAACACACTATACCCGCGCTGCCGAAGGTGGTATGGGCTACGCCAAAGCTGCCGGTAACTACGGAAGCTCGATGTTGCCAGCCCGCAAAGCTGCCGAAGAAGGTTTCGATCAGCTGATCTGGACTGATGCCAAAGAGCACAAGTTTATTGAAGAAATGGGCGCCGCTAACGCGATGTTCCTGTTAGATGGTAAACTGATTACTGCCGAAGCAAAAGATACCATATTAGATGGTGTAACCCGCGATACGGTTATCGCTTTAGCTAAAGAATGGGGCATCCCGGTAGAAGAACGCAAAATTTCTGTAGCCGAGATCATCGAAGGTGCTAAAAACGGCAAGCTGACTGATGCTTTCGGTGCAGGCACTGCCGCTACCATCGCCCCTGTAGCTTCTATTAGCTTTGAAGGCGAAGAGTACTTCCTGAGCGATCCGCAAACACGTGAGTTCTCTAAAAAAGTATTTGATACGCTTGATGCTATTAAATATGGTTTAGCTCCTGATACCCGTGGCTGGAATTATTTGGTTAGCGAATAATTTCACTCAACACATAAACGCAAAACGCCCTGGATTTTCCGGGGCGTTTTGCGTTTATATATAAAGCCTTTTACTACCGCGGGTTTAGCGATAGCGTAACCCGTGGTAGTAAAAGGTTAAGTCTCTGACTTAACCCCAACAAACCAACATACCATCCGCCAGGGACTTAACAATAATTTATCCAATTTGGTGTTGCTTAAGTCAGAGACTTAAGTAGTTTTGCACCACGGGTTACGCTATCGCTAAACCCGCGGCAGATTAATAGAAAGTCGTGTGTTTGTTATTTTATTGATTAAAAACTACACCCAACTCCCGGCGTAATCCCTTCCTTATCTTGCGTTAAAGTAGGCTTGCCCTTTTTAAAGGTAACCACCCAAATGCTATCAAAATCGTTAGCCGGCCAGTCAAGGTCTTTTACTTTTAAACCTAATGCTTTTAATAAAGGTTTGATCTGGTTGTGTTCCCAAACAATAAGGATAGTGCCTTTTTTCGAGGTCAGATCGGCAGCTATGCCTGCGTCATCCTCTTCTTCAAACTTGCTGTTGATAGTTAGGTTGTATTTTACGGCTAAAGGAGAAACGGTTTGGAACATGCGCCCCCGTGGTGTTGATTTACCGAGGTGTAATGCTGGCACATAAATGTAATCGGGCAAACCAAATTTGGCTTTGATAACTTCCGGAAGTTTAAGCGATCGGTTAAAGCCTGCGCACGAAAGGTTATCGCCAACATCAGGCTTTTCGGCATGACGGATAAATACGAGCTTAAGGTTTTTCCCCTGTCCGCAGGCGGTGAGGCTTATCCAACCTACCATCATTAAAAGTAAAAACGATCTTTTTATCATGGCAGTGGTTATTGGATTATTCTACAGAAACGGTCAAGCCTTCCTGTTGCAAAATTTTGCGGTAAATTTCCATTTCGGTGAACGAACCTTCCAGCACGGCGCATTTGCCCTCGTTGTGTACCTTCCATGCAATTTTTTCAGCTTGTGGTTCGGAGTAATCAAGATATTTCATCATACAATGAATTACATGATCAAAAGTGTTAAAATCATCGTTCCAGAGTATTAAACGATGCATCTCTTTAAGTCCTGCAAGTAACTCTTCGAGCGTAAATGTTTCTTCCTGTATCTCGGTTGGCATACGTAACTACAAATTTACTCAAAAACAATAATAAAAGTGTTAAAATCGTGTTCCATGGTCTTAAAAATCATGTTACACATAAAACCCTAATTCATTTCACATGAAAAAAGCACTTCCCGGCTTTGCGTTGGCCTTGATTGCACAATTGCTTGTAGCTAATCAATTATCGGCCCAAAACAATAAAAATAATTTGCAGGCCCCTCCGGCAAATATCAATATTGATGGCAACATCAAAGAGTGGGGAGATAGCCTCAGGTATTATAACGACGAAAAGAAGTTAAATTATGCCCTCGCCAATGATAAAGATTACCTGTACGCGGCCATCCGCGTAACCGAACGCTTCGACCAGATGAAGGTGCTGCGCGCCGGCATCACGCTAACCATCGATCCTAAAGGGAAAAAGAAGGATGCTTTTATGATCACCTTCCCGTTATCGGCACCCGATGAAAAACAGGATTTTCCCAAACCAAACGCCGATAACACCGAACTAACTCAGGCCGACCGCGACGAACTGATGCGCGAAAGGCTGACCAAACTACGCTATATTAAAATAGTGGGTTTTAAAGATATTGATGGCGATATGATCACCACATCAAACACCTATGGCATTAAAACGGCTATTAATTATGATGCCGATGGAAGTTTAATTTATGAAGCAGCTATCCCTTTAAGTTTTTTCCATGCCGGTAACGATGCTTTTAAAACCGAGTGGGCTTTCAATTTTAAAATAAATGGCTTTCAACGGCCTTCAGGAGGCGGCGGAGAGGGAGATGCCGGTGGCTTTGGCGGCGGCGGTGGTCGTGGCGGTAGAGGCGGCGGCGGCGGAATGGGCGGCGGTCGCGGAGGCAGAGGTGGTGGTCGTGGTGGAATGGGCGGCGGTGCTGGCCGCGGCCAAATGGGCGGCAGCGGAGAAATGGCGAAGGCGATCGATTTTTGGGAGAAGTTTTATTTGGCGAATAATTGATAAAGACGTCATTGCGAGGTACGAAGCAATCCCCTATTAGCAGGTTTACCCTGTATAGTTCGCGATTGCTTCGTACGCCGCTGTCCGAAGTCTCTGACTTCGGACGTTTATGCCTGGAGTTTGCAACTCCAGAGTAATACAGAAAATGAAATGTTTCATACCTATGCCTGGAGTTACAAACTCCAGGCATAGGTGATTCGAAGTCAGAGACTTCGAATAGCGGATAATGACGTTTTTGTAGTATATGCTTTTTAAAACCCTACTCCACCTTATACCTATAAACCTGCCTGCCCAAATTACCATCCGCATCAATCCCCTCAACAATTACCCTATAAGTTCCCCTGCCATCAGCGTTAAAAAAGCTCATGGAAGTATTGCCATCTTTATCCGTTAACAAACCTGGTGCCCAATAAATTGTTGAGCGCAGATCTTGCATGGCTGCGTTGGTTTTAGGATCATCATATTTAGGCGCATAAAACTCGCGGGCGCGGTAATAACCTTTTGGCGCATAGGTTATAATGCCCGGTGCATATTTGTTATAAGCAGTGTCGCCGCCACCGCGTTTGGTGGTAATTACCAATACACCGCCGCTTCCTCTCGATCCATAAATAGCAGTATTCCCAATGGTGCGCAGTACTTCAACAGTGGCCACATCACTTGGGGTAATGTTATCCAAAAAGTCCGATTCAACATATGTTCCATCTACAACAATTTGCATTGGAGTACCCTGGCTGCGGGTTGAATAGGGAACGCCATTTTTAAATATCACAAAGTTTAACCGGCCTTGTAATACCTGCGAAAGCATTCCGCCACCGTACATTAAATCTTTACTGGTGAGGGTTTGGTCGGCATTGCCGCCACCGTTAAGGTTAGCCGAGTTTTTGAATTGATTTTCACGTTTCTCCTTGATCACTACCTCCTTTAGCACAATAGTGTGGTTGCCTATTCCATATTTTACCTGCTCGTCAAAAACTCTTTTGCTGTTGATGATATAAGCCGACGCGCCATCATTAATGTTGGTTTGGATATCGGGCCAGTTTTTGTTGTGGCTTACCGGTTGCTGGGTTACATTATCGAGGGTGATATCCAGATTTCTGCGATCTTTAACCGTACGCGCCTGAACAATAAATTTCAAACTATCCCTAAAAACAAGGTCTTTAAAAGTGAACTTGCCCTCGGCATCGGCAACGGTATCCAAAACAAACATACCACCAGCGGTCGAGATCAGCGTTACTTTACCATTTGGCACAGGCTTGCCACCAAAAGTTTTCAGGTGACCGGTTACCTCCAACGATTTTTCGGCCCTGAAAACTATTGGGGTAAATTTACCGGCAAGTAACTGTTTCCATTCAAAACGGCGGTAGCCTTGCGTAAGCATCAGTATATCCAGGTTAGCCTTGGTTTCGGCGCTTACGTTGGTGAAGTAATAATTGGGCTTTTCGATATAGCCTTTCAAATCGGAAGTTAACAGCAAGGTTGAAAATATCGAACTTTCATTAGCCTCATCTGTGATCACTTTGGTTTCATCAATAACCGATGCCGAAAAACTGCCTATTATAGGTTTGTCGTCGCTGTTTTTAGCATTTAAGTTGATGGTTACCTTTTCGCGCGGTTTGTAGGTTTGTTTATCTGACGATACGGCCAGTTTTAGTTGGTCGGGATTTTGGATAAACACCAGCCGCTCGTTCAATGGTTCGCCTGTGGCCGAGAACAGTGTGAACTGGATTATCCCCGAAGGAAATTTTTCTTTAGGGATAGCCGCCGAAAACGCTGTGGCGTCGTCTTTACTTTTCCCAGCGTAACACAACTCGCCTCCAGATTGCGCTATTACAGTTAAGCCCGACAGTGAAGCTGAGCCTGCATTTTTACCCGGGGTTATGGTAACAAATACTTTATCATCACGATAATTATTAATGCTAAGGATGTAGCCGCTATCTGTTGCTTTTGGCAGATCGATAACTCCCTCCGAGCCATCGGGATAGGTGATATGCGCTTTATAAGTTTTACCGCTTTCCGGCTCAAAGTTCAAAGTACCCATCCCAAAATGGGTCTCGCTTAGGGTTGTGATCTGGGTATTTTGGTCGTCAGTTATGTAGCCTTTAATGTTTACTCCCAAGCCATCAGAGCCAACAGCTTTGAATGCTACTTTGGAGAATACGCCATTAAGCAAAGCCCCGCTTTCCGGAAAAAACTGAACATCTACTTTGTTTGATAATGCCTTTATGGGGAGTGATTTGGTTACCGTATGCTTATCATCAATTTTAACATCGGTATTAATATGCCCCGATGTTATTGCTACTGTTGCATTAGTGGTGAATGTAGCCGTAAGGTTTCCTTTATCATCAGTAATGCCTTTTCCACGGCTAACCGATTTGCCATTTATCTCTACCTCGTAGCTTACGGGCTTGTTTACGTAGGGGATGCCATTTAAATCAGTATAGGTGATAAACGCGTCGGCTTTTTGTTTGCCGTTTGCGGTGCTATAGTTGTAAGTGGTTTTGGTGAAAACCTTATTGCTGATACCGTTTACAACCGCTATGGTTTTATCAAAAAAATAGGCGTCGCCTTCGTTGCGCATCCAGTTGGTGTAGGCACGGATACGATAATTGCCTTCGGTCATGCTATCGGCCAGGGCAAAATCGCCGGCTGTGAGGCCCGCGGTTAACGGTAGTTTGAGACTGCGTTTTACCGAATCGTTTTCGTCAATCAGGTCAACGTTAAGGATATCGCTATAAGCCGAAAGGCGGTGTTCGCTGCCAACGGTTACATAGGCTTTAAACCAGATATCATCGCCAATGGCATAGTTGGGTTTATCAAGTTGCAGATACACTTTTTCCTGCGGATGATCAGCCCGCCACTTTTCAAGCTGGGCCATGATCCTGGTGATCAGTTCATCTTCGGGCTTTATAAAAGCAAGGGTTGCACCAATGGTGATAATAAGTAATAAGCCGGTTGATAGGCGTTTAAAGTTCATAATGGTAAATATGAACCAATATACGCAAAAATATATTCAGCGTTTTATAACAAGTGTGATACTATGTCTGAATCAGAATTTACAGAATTAAAGAATTATCAGAATAGTTTATTCCTTTTATTCTGCACATTCTCAAATTCTGTAAATTCTGATTCAGAATTATTTACCACTTATTCTTCCACATCATACTTTCAACCGGGCGGGTAGTAGGGTTATTATATTTGGCGTTGGCCTTAGTATTGTATAGCGTTTCAATATCACCTTCAACTACAAAATAAATAAGCTGACCAATAGGCATACCCGGATAGATGCGTACAGGTTGGGCGCATGAAATTTCAAGCGTCCAGGTGTTGCAGAAACCCACATCGCCTTTACCGGCCGTAGCATGGATATCAATGCCCAGCCTGCCTGTACTTGATTTGCCTTCCAAAAAAGGTACGTGGCGGTGAGTTTCGGTGTACTCCATAGTTACACCAAGATATAGCGTGTTTGGTTGCAATACAAAGCCGTCCTTCGGGATCTCAAAGCCATCAATCTCGTTATGAACTTTGGCATCAAGTACCCGGTTGCGGTAGGTGGCCAGGTATTTGCCTAAATGCACATCGTACGAGTTGGTGCCAAGGTATTCGCGGTTAAAAGGTTCGATAATAATATGGCCGAGGTCGATTTCTTCGAGGATGCGCTTATCTGATAATATCATAGGTTGCTGTTGCTGGGCGACAAAATTATGAAAATTAAGCCAAAGCAGGCCCTTTTTCGGCAATAAAACGGCAATTGGCAAACGCGGTTTTATACAGGTTGTTAAAGGGTGAACCGTTTCGCAATCAATGTGTTATCAATATTGCGGTTGGCATACATAATTTTCTTTTTTTTGACATATGTTTGCAACCTATTTTGCAACTTTACTTATATGGCGATAGCATACAGGCAGCGTATTGATGATGACACCGAGTTTGCACTCTGGCGCATTGAAGAGGAGGCTACCGACCTGTACAACCAATTACAACTTAACCACGAAGAGAAAGATTTTGTGGAAAGCCTGAGCAGCGGCAAGCGCCACCTGCACTGGCTGGGCACGCGTGTACTGCTGCGCAAAATGCTCCGAACGGATGAGTATATAGATTGTAAAGTTGATGAACATGGCAAGCCGTACCTGGTTAACCTGCCATACCATATTTCGCTAAGCCATTCGTTTGATTATGCCGCTGTAATGATCAGCAAAACGCATAAGGTGGGTATTGATATTGAGCAGATCAAACAAAAAGTTGAGCGTATTGCCGGTAAGTTTATGCGTAAAGAGGAGCTTGCTTTTATAGGCGGCAAACAAAAAATAGAGCAGCTTTATGTTTGCTGGTGCGCCAAAGAGGCCATTTATAAATGTAACGGACAAAAAGAGGTATCATTTGCCGATAATATTTTCCTTGAGCCTTTTGAGTTTGAGCACCATGGCGTGGTGGATGCCCGCTTACAGAAAAAGGATGCGCTTATTAATTATACAGTAGGCTATATGCAGTACCAGGATTATATGATAGGCTACGTAAAGGGGGAATGATGAAGAACAAAAAAGTATTTTTTCAGGATTGGGGATTGATCGATTACCAGGAAGCCTGGGATAAGCAGGAAGCCCTGTTTAGCCAAACGGTGCAAACCAAAATAGATAACCGCAACCGCGAAACCGCCTACGAAGCAGCCGCTAAAAACGCGGGTACTACGGTAGCCTATGATACCATCGAAGCCGACGAAACTTTTAATTACCTTGTTTTTTGTGAACACCCGCATGTATATACCTTAGGTAAAAGCGGAAAGCCCGAACATTTGTTATTGGATGCCGAAGGGTTAAAAGCCAAACAAGCCGTTTACTACCCGATAAACAGGGGAGGGGATATCACCTATCATGGCCCCGGACAAATTGTAGGTTACCCAATATTAGACCTGGATAATTTTTTTACCGATATCCACCTGTACCTGCGCACGCTGGAAGAAGCCGTGATCCTTACCCTGGCCGATCTGGGTTTAAAGGCCGGCCGATACGAAGGTTATACAGGTGTTTGGTTTGATGCCGATAATGAAAACGCCCGTAAAATTTGCGCTATGGGTGTGCGCTGCAGCCGCTGGGTAACCATGCATGGCTTGGCACTGAACGTTAATACCGATCTGGATTATTTTGGTAACATTGTGCCCTGCGGCATTGATGATAAGGCGGTAACCTCTATCCGGAAAGAACTTGGCCATCCCGTTGATATTAATGAAGTTAAACAAATCCTTAAACACCATATTTCCGTACTTTTTGGTATGGAGATGTTGTAAATGAGGATCATCATATTAAGTTTACTTACGGTTTTTGCCCTTTCGGCCTGCGCTAATAAGAATGAGCCTGCGCCGTATAATTATATTCCACCATCAAAACCAGATATTGTGGTTCAGGATACTATAACATACCTTGCCCTTGGCGATTCGTACACCATTGGTGAATCCGTACCGCCCGATCAGAATTTTCCAAATCTGTTGTCTAACCAGGGTTAC
Organism: Mucilaginibacter sp. CAU 1740; assembly: GCF_039839285.1. Lineage (NCBI taxonomy): Bacteria > Pseudomonadati > Bacteroidota > Sphingobacteriia > Sphingobacteriales > Sphingobacteriaceae > Mucilaginibacter > Mucilaginibacter sp. CAU 1740. The sequence continues at coordinate 151,455 of NZ_JBDOQS010000013.1, forward strand.
AGCGTTAAAATATTCACACCAACCATCATTGCCCGCACCGGCTGGACAACCCAGGAATTGATCAATGCCATTGACCAAAGCGACATTAAAGGGAAAACTTATGATATGGTTACCCTGCTTGTTGGCGTGAATGATCAGTACCGAGGCCTGAGCCAGGACAACTACCGGGTAAAGTTTCAGGAAGTATTAAATACCGCCATCAAATTTGCGGGCGGGATAAATAGCCATGTGTTTGTATTATCGATACCGGATTATGGGGTTACACCTTATGCTAACGGAAAGGGTGATACTATCAGTCCGCAGATCGATCAGTTTAATGCTATCAACGCCGAGATTAGCGCTAATGCCCATGTTAATTATATCGAAATAACCAATATCTCCAGGCTTGCAGCCAATGATCTTACTCTTTTGGCAAGTGACGGATTGCACCCTTCGCCCAAAATGTACCAGATGTGGGTGGATAAGCTAAAGGTTGAGGTGCAAAAGGTGTTTGCGAAAAAGTAAAGCAATCACTGGTCGAAGTTACGCTATCGCTAAACTTCGACCAGTAATAGTATTTTTTTGCTTTGTTTTTTTTGTAACTTATTTTAAGCCAGTCATTTGTTTTTTTTGGAGCGACGGTTTTAGGCGGTTTAATGGGGGTTAACGCTTGTTAATACTATTTTGTTTCTATTTGTCTGATTGTTAGTTATTTAAATCGGTGTTAACCCTGAATTCTGTTAACCCTTGTTAACCCCTGGTACCTGGTTGGAGTTATGCTATTTAGCCTGTGGTCGGTGTTTTTACCGTAAGTGTTCGGAAGAAGTAAAAGAAGCAGGGGAAAGTGCGATTCCCTCCCTTGGGAGGGTGTAGGGAGGGGTTTCTCAATATGCTTATCCGTTAAGCAAGGCGTACAAACCCCTCCCTGCCACTGCACAATCCATCGCGCCCCTCCCGAGGGAGGGAATGTAAAAATCCTCCGAACAGCTATGGTGTTTTCACCGTACCACAGGATCTGAAAGTATTTGTTTTAATTGAAAAGGAATAGAGGCCCGGCAATCCGATTGAGCAGGATCATTTTAGTGGATTTCTTTCCAATCTATAGTATCATGGTATTCATAGTAATCGGCAATGGCTTCAATGTCATGAAGCGGCGTTTCTTTAGGAATATGAATACTGTCTAAATAATCTGTGTATTGCTTGTGGGTTGAAAAGCCTTTTTCTATTTTCTTTGCTGGAATTACAACGTACCAGGCTTTCCATACCGTTTCTCCGTGTAGCAAATCATTTTCATAATAAACAAGTATAACGCCATTTACAACTGTAGCTTTTTTTATGTGAAAGAAACCTGTATCGCCATCAACTCCCACCAGGTTCATGCCCCATCCGGCTTCTTTGTTTACAATTATTGCTTCATAAGGTTTTACTAATGGTAATCGGGCCGAGTCCCACTCTCCTTTTTCTGTGTAGAAATCATCTACTGCAGCTTTCTTATTGCTGCCGCAACTACAGCACAATAATAATCCGATTAGTAAAGAGTATAAGAGAACGCATTTCATAAATTATTGAGAACTAATTACTACTCCGCTCAATTTACGCTTTAATTTCCGGTTAGAACTGTGATCTACCGTAAATATTAAGTGAAATATCTAACACTCCGGTAAACTGATCGGGATATTAATAGCCAACCCACCATCACTTGTTTCCTTATACTTCGAATTCATATCCAATGCGGTATGCCACATGGTTTTAACTACGGCATCTAAACTTACTTTAGCCTTTTCGGGGTTACTTTGCAGGGCCAGTTGTGAGGCTGTTATGGCTTTGATGGCGCCCATGGTATTACGCTCGATGCAGGGTACTTGTACCAGGCCGCCAATTGGGTCGCAGGTGAGGCCGAGGTGGTGTTCCATGGCAATTTCGGCTGCCATGAGTACCTGGCGTTGGGTACCGCCCATACATTCGGTTAATGCCGCCGCGGCCATGGCCGATGATACACCGATCTCGGCCTGGCAACCGCCCATCGCTGCAGATATGGTTGCCCCTTTTTTGAAGATGCTGCCTATCTCGCTGGCGGTAAATAAAAAGTTGATCACCTTTTGCTCGGTATCGCCTTCGCAAAAAGCGATATAATATTGTAATACTGCCGGGATCACACCAGCCGCACCGTTGGTTGGAGCAGTAACTACGCGGCCAAACGAAGCGTTTTCTTCGTTTACAGCCAATGCAAAACAGCTCACCCAATCCAGCGTATTTTTAAAACTATCGCCGGTAGCGCGGATGGCTGCAACCCACTCATCATAATTGCTGTATTTATTATTGCCGATGAGCCGGGCGTTTAGCTTAGCCGCTCGACGGGCCACATTTAAGCCGCCAGGTAATTGCCCAGTAGTATGACAGCCTCGGTATATACATTCTTTCAGTGCTCTAAAGATATTAAGCACACCCGTACGGGTTTCCTGCTCGCTGCGCCAGGCCAGTTCGTTTTCGGCAACCACCTCTGAGATACGCAGACCTGTTTTTATGCACCAGTGCAGCAGTTCGGAAGCGGTATCGATAGGGAAGGGCAGGTCGACCTCGGCCTTGTTTTGGCCCGATGCGCCATCTTTTACCACAAAACCACCACCTATTGAATAATAGGTTTCGGATATCGCCTTGCCATTATTTAAAAAAGCCTGGAAAGTTACGGCGTTGGGATGGTAGGGGAGGCTTTCGTTAAAAAGGAACAGCAGATCATCATCGGCATAAAAACTTACCGGTAGTACACCGCCAAGTATTAATTGATTAGATGCTTTGATGTGCGCTATTTTGGGTGTTACCTGGTCAACCTCAAAAGTAACCGGGTCATCGCCGCTTAGGCCTAATAATATAGCTATATCTGTACCGTGGCCTACGCCTGTTTTAGCAAGCGAGCCGTATAATAATATCTTAACCTGTTGTACTAATGGCAAAACACCCTGCTCTTCTAACGATTGTACAAACTGTTGCGCGGCACGCCATGGGCCAAGCGTATGTGAGCTTGACGGGCCTATGCCTATCTTAAACATATCAAAAACCGAAATCTGTTCTCTTTGCATCAAGGCCAAAATTAACTATAATTTACAATTACCGGCTCTGTAATAAATACGTTGTGCATTATAGTTTTGATAAAAATATTTTCTATTTTCGATGAAACTTAAACAAACAATAACCTCAAAACTTAAACACTAAACAAAACCTATGGATTCTTACACTTCGTCTGCCGATATGTCGAGTAACGCGGTAGCTGCGATTTTTGGCGCATTTTTAATTCCGATTTTTATTATCGGTCTCATTTGCTTAATTAGTATATGGAAGATTTATAGCAAAGCCAATAAACCCGGTTGGGCATCAATAATTCCTATTTATAACTACATAGTTTGGCTCGAAATTATTGGAAAACCTATGTGGTGGTTGGCAATTTTATTGCTTGTACCTTGTGCAAATATTATTTTCGTTATATGGATGATAAACCTACTGAGCAAAAGTTTTGGAAAAAGCGAGGGATTTACTGTAGGTATAATCTTTTTACCCTTCATTTTTTTGCCAATTTTAGCTTTTGGCAGCGCTACTTATTTAGGCCCATCAGCTAAAGAAGCGCAAGGCAACATACCTTTCGATCCAAACAACTACCGCGATCCTTTCAATAATCAAAATCCTCCGCCACAAAACTATTAATGTGGTTAAGTTATAACATGATACATGCATCCTGCAACCAGTTGGGCTTTATCCGCTGGTTGCAGGGGCATTTATTACCTTGTCCTTTTAAATATCTTACGGGTATTGATTGCCCGGGTTGTGGTTTCCAACGCTCGGTAATGGCCCTTATCCAGGGCGATCTTCAAAAAAGCTTCCTGCTTTATCCTGCCACTATCCCACTGATCCTGTTTTTTTTATATGGCATAGCCGATAGGCTTTTTAAGCTTGATAATGAAAAGCATATCATCAAGAAAACAGTATTCCTGATAAACGGGAACATTGTGCTGATAAGCTATTGCGTAAAAATGTGGCATGTTTACCACTATGGTAGCTACGCCTATTGATAAGGCTCGGCCATGGCGCTTATGTGGGTGTAATCTTTTATAATGGCCTGCAAAAATTGCAGGTCGTTCATATCTGATGGTACCGCTGATATTTTAAGATGATCTTTTATTTTTTGCGCCATTGTATAAACTACCATGGCGTTATGCGTTTTTACATAATTGTGGATCACATCGCCTATTAGCCTTACATCCTCATCGTGCAGTTCGGCTACTTCTTTAAATATAGGTTCGTAATCATCAGCTGCCGGACGGAAAGTTAAGCTATCTATTTTTGTGCGTGGATGAGTTTTAACCATGGCTGTACCGGCAACCAAATCGCCCAGGCGCTGACCATTTTCGGTAAGCAAAGCCGATAGTAAAGCTCCCATATTTAGGGTGATGCCAAAATCAACCATCCGCATCAGCCACCTTAGCAAGTACTGGCTAAACCTTGGGCGGTTACCGTTAAGGCTTATTACCCGTATTTTCATTACCCGTTTACCTACGCTTTGGCCATTAAGGGTTATTTCGCAAACCAGATCGTAAAACGCGAAAACGGCAACCATAATAATTATCGTTATAATAAGCACGGTTTTGGGCATCCTGCTTACCACCAGGAAAAAGAGGATGAGATAAAAAGCTATGAAGATGGCGTAATCAATTATCCGGGCCAGTATGCGTTCACCAATGCCGGCAATTTCATAGTCTATATCAATATTTTGAGTTGTGTGTACGGTTATGGTTTGCATGCTAAACAAAGATATATTTGTTAATGCAAAATATCATTGCTTATTAAAGATTTGTAACTATTTTAACAAAAAATAAAACCTGCTTTAAAAAAATGCGTGAGGCGCTGTTTATCAAACAAAATACCGAAAAGTGGACGGCCTTTGAAACCAACAAACCTACCGATCCCGACGAGCTGGCTGCCGCTTTCATAGCCATTACTGATGATCTGGCCTATTCCAAAACCTTCTATCCGCAATCAAACACTACAAAATACCTAAACGGACTTGCATCAACCTTTCACCAGGATATCTACAAAAATCAGAAAGAAAAGAGTAACCGTTTCATCACATTTTGGCGCTACGAACTGCCGCTGATATTTTTTCAATATCGAAGACAGCTTTTATACTCGCTGATATTTTTCCTGGTGTTTACCGGCATGGGGGTGCTATCAGCCAAATATGATAACCATTTTGTGAGGTTGATAATGGGCGATGATTATGTGAACATGACCAATGATAACATTGCCAAAGGCGATCCTTTTGGGGTTTATAAAAGCATGTCGTCGGGTTGGATGTTTCTGCAAATCGCGGCTAACAACATCTTTGTGGAGCTTCGCTTTTTTGTAATGGGGCTGTTTTTTTCGGTTGGTTCACTATACGCCAGTCTTACAAACGGGGTTATGCTGGGTTCATTTCAATATTACTTTTTTAGTAAGGGATTGGGTATGCAATCAGTATTGGTGATCTGGATTCATGGTACGCTCGAAATTTCATCGTTTATTGTAGCTGGTGGTGCCGGCCTGGTGCTGGGCAACAGTTTGCTGTTCCCGAAAACTTATACCCGGCTGGAATCATTAAAAAAAGGCGCGCTTGATGGTTTGAAAATTACCATGGGGCTTATTCCGGTTATTTTACTGGCTGCTTTTTTTGAAAGTTTTATAACCCGCCATACCGAGATGCCGGTTTGGTTAAGTATTATTATATTAGCTGCATCATTGCTGTTTATGATATGGTACGTGGTACTGTATCCGGCAAAGCTTAACAAAGGCCTAAACTATACATCAAATAATTAATGAAATATACTATTGAGCTGAGAAGGATCCGTGATTTTGGCGAAATAATAAATGATACCTTCACCTTTCTGAAACAAAACTTTAAGCCGCTTTTTTCATCCCTGTTTCTAATCTGTGGCTTTTTTATACTTGCTGGTACAGTTGCAACCTCATTTTCGCAAATATCCATTCATGACATTGGCAGCGGGGGCGCAACCGAGTACGATAGCAACCTTACCACAGGCATTGGTATAATTGCCGGTGGGTTTATTACAGTACTGGGGCAGTTTTTTATTTATCTCAGCACGCTGTGCTTTGTTGCTGTTTATAATGAAAAAAAGGGCGAAAAGATCACTGTGCAGGATGTTTGGGGATACTTTAAATATTATTTCTTCCGCTCGCTGTGGTCTGGTTTTTTACTGATCCTTTTGGCTTGTGTTGGTTTTGTATTTTGTATAATACCGGGCATATACCTCTTTAATGTATTTTACCTGGTGCTGCCCATTATGGTAATGGAAAATGCCAGTTTCAATTACTCATTTAACAAAAGTTTTAAGCTGATAAAAGATTATTGGTGGACAATTTTTGGGATAATATTCGTTTGCTCGATCATTGTTAGCGTAGGCAGTTCTATAGTTACCGTTCCTTTAACCTTAATGTCCGGACTGCGCCTTTTTATAAAGTTTAAATACATTTCGTGGCCTATCATCATATTTTTAAGCATGTTGCAAAACATCCTGATGCTTAGTTATACTATACCTACAATAGCCATAGCATTAAGCTATTTCAGCCTGCAGGAAAGGAAAGATGGTACCGGCATAATGGAACGCATTGAGGCATTTGGCAGCCATGCCGATAAACCCGACGATTTACCCGCCGAGCAATACTGATAAGCTATGCCTAAACCGATACTGATATTTTTACTGCTATTGCTTTTTTCAATGCCGTCTGTCGCTTTGCCGGTAAAGGGAAAGGCTATTGCTGTTAAAACGGATAGCGTAACAAAAAAGAAGCCTGCTGTTTTACACTCCGATAGTTCAAAAGTTAATGTACGGCGTTTTAGCGAACCTGCACTTGATAAATATAGGGCCGACAGCGATTATCAATATAACGATGTAGGGCCAAACCAGGAAATATCTTTATGGGATAGGTTTTGGAACTGGTTTTGGCGGGCAATATTGGAGGGTTTGAGTGCTAACCCGGGTATGGGTAGCTTTTTGAAATACCTGTTTTTGATATTGGGAATAGCCTGCATCGCCTATTTTGTGATGAAGCTTTTGGGTATGGATATGGATTCGCTGATACTGGGCAAGGCACGCAAAACGCCGTTGGCCTACAGCGAATCGACAGAGAATATCCACGAGATAAATTTTGATGAAGAAATTGAAAAAGCTATTTCATCCCATAATTACCGCTTAGCTGTACGCCTGCTTTACTTACGCAGCCTCAAGCAACTTAATGATGGCGAGTATATAAAATGGCAGCCCGAAAAAACAAACTCGGCTTATATATATGAGCTTAATAATCCCACCGTACGGCAGGATTTTATATCCTTAACCCGCCAGTTTGAGTACGTTTGGTACGGCGGCTTCAGTATTGATGGCAGCGCCTTCGGTAATATTAACCAGTTGTTTCAAAACTTTAAAAAGCAGCTGTTATGAGAGACCTGAAGATATACCTGATCATAGCCACAACGCTGTTTGTACTTTACGTTGTTGCCAACATGAACAAACCGCGCGAGGTTGACTGGAGGCCCACATTTAGCAACGTTGATAAAATTCCGTTTGGTACCCGGGTGCTTTATGAACGTGCCGACGATATTTTTCCTGGCGCGGCAATTAAGCCTAAGCGTAACGCTATTTATAATACCATTGCCGAAGATTCTATCAAAGGATCAACCTACGTTATTATTGCTGCCAGCCTTAATATTACCCAACCCGATATTAAACAGCTTAAAAAGTATGTAGCTGCCGGTAATGACGTTTTTATTGCTGCCGAATATTTTGGTGAGCCTTTTAAAAAGGAACTGAAAACAAGTGTTGATAACAAGCTGATCAACGTTAATGATCATACGTTGATCCATTTTGTAAACCCGGCGCTTTCGCCCGAGGTGCATTACTATGTGGATAAAGGCCTTACTTCGACCTATTTTACCCAAATAGATACAACACGTGCCGTAGTACTTGGCGAAACTGATAAACACAACGCCAACCTGATCAAGTACCCTATAGGTAAAGGTAATTTGTACTTAAGTACATTGCCCGGCATGTTTACCAATTATAGCATGCTTAAAACGCAGGGTGCCGAATGGGCTTCAACCACGTTATCAATGCTGAAACGTACCCATGAAGTGGTTTGGGACGAATATTATACCCAGGGCACAGGCGAAGAGGATTCGCCGATGCGGGTGTTTTTTGGTAACCCGCAGCTAAAGGCAGCTTACTACCTTGCGCTGGCTGGTTTACTGATATTTGTGCTTTACGAGGTTAAAAGGCGTCAGCGTGTTATCCCTGTAATTAAACCGCTCGAGAACTCTACCGTTGATTTTGTTAACGTGGTTGGCCAGGTTTATTACGAACGCCGGGAGAACATCAACATAGCCCGTAAAAAAATGCAATACTTTTTGGCTAACGTACGCGAAAGCTACCGCATGAAGGCCAACAGGCCAGGCCCTGAGTTTGTTGAAGAACTGGTTAGCCGTACCGGTGTTACCGAAGAACTGGCCCGGAACCTCTCCGGCGCATTTATTTTTATCAGCACGCATGATCTGGTTACAGATAATGAACTGATCAGGCTGAACTTCCTTATCGAACAATTTTATATCCAATCCAGGTAAATATGGAAAACGAATTTTTTGAACAACGTACCGATCTTACAAAGCTTAATACTGCTGTTGAGCAAATAAAGGCCACTTTGGCAACAATAATTGTTGGTCAGCAGGAATCGATCGATCTGCTGATAGCAGGTGTACTGGCCGATGGGCACATCCTTATTGAAGGTGTGCCGGGCGTTGCCAAAACACTTACCGCCAAGCTTATTGCCAAAGCTATTGATGCGAAATATTCCCGCATCCAGTTTACGCCCGATCTGATGCCATCGGATATTTTAGGTACCTCTGTTTTCAATCCTAAAACAGCCGAATTTGAATTTAAGCAAGGGCCGGTATTTGGTAACATCATTCTTATTGATGAGATCAACCGTGCACCAGCAAAAACGCAATCGGCCTTATTTGAGGTGATGGAAGAGCGGCAATTGACCATAGATGGCCATCGCTATAAAATGGATGAGCCATTTACTGTTTTAGCCACTCAAAACCCGGTTGAGCAGGAGGGTACTTACCGCTTACCCGAAGCCCAGTTAGATAGGTTTTTGTTTAAGATAGAGGTGAAATATCCAACCCTCGAGGAAGAGATAAGCATCCTAACCCGCCAGCACCAGCAAAAAACTACTGACCAGTTAAGCGAGATCAAACCTTTGCTTTCTGCAGCTGATATTATCCAGTTAAGGCAACAGGTGCGGGCGCTGCATGTGGAGGATAAGATATTGGAGTTCACGGCCAAAATTATTCACGAAACCCGCAACAGCAAATCGTTACAGTTGGGCGGTTCGCCGCGTGCTTCATTGGCTATTATAAACGCCGCTAAAGCGCTTGCTGCAACCCGCGGTCGTGATTTTGTTACCCCGGAGGATATTATTTACGTTGCAGCGCCGGTATTGCGCCACCGTATTATGCTAACGCCTGATAAGGAAATGGAGGGCGTAACCCCTGATGAGGTAATAGCCCAGGTAATCCAGAAAATTGAAGTGCCACGATAACTGATCGCGTGAAAAAGCTATTCGGAATTATTTATACAAACCTGTTTTTAACCACACGCCTGTTTGGCGCTATAACCGCCTGTGTGGTGTTGTACCTGCTATCGTTTTTCTTTACGTGGCTGGGTATAGTGCCCGATATTGCTTTTTACGCGCTGTTGCTGCTTTTCGCTATTGATTTTTTAATGCTTTACCGCAAAAGCGCCGGGGTGTTTGCCAAACGTATGGCCCCCGAGAGGTTGAGTAACAGCGATGATAATGAGATAAGCATCTACATTGAAAACAGGTATGGCTTCAGGATCAACGCGGGTATTATTGATGAGATCCCCGAGCAGTTTCAAAAACGTGATGTTTGGTTTGCAACAACCATCAGCGCGGGCGAACGTAAGCAGATCAATTATGTACTGAGGCCAACCCGCCGTGGCGAATATGAGTTTGGTTTTGTAAGGGTGTTTGTGCGCTCGGCACTTGGGTTGATAGCTAAGCGTTACAATTTTGAGCAAACCGAAACCTTGCCGGTATATCCCTCATTTTTGCAGATGCGTAAGTACGAGTTGATGGCCATATCAAACCGCCTTACGGATATCGGCATAAAAAAAATAAGACGGATTGGCCATAGCATGGAGTTTGAACAGGTAAAAGCCTACGTTCCGGGCGATGATTACCGCACCATAAACTGGAAGGCCACCGCCCGTCGCGGCGACCTGATGGTAAACTCCTATACCGACGAAAAATCGCAGCATGTGTATTGTGTTATCGATAAGTCGCGATCAATGCGTATGCCGTTTGAGGGGCTTAGCCTGCTGGATTATGCCATCAATGCCAGCCTGGTATTATCAAACGTCGCTTTGCTAAAAGAGGATAAAGCAGGCCTGATAACCGTAGGCGAAAAGATAGGATCGGTAGTGCCTGCGGATAAAAACTACGCGCAGCTTAATAAAATAATGGAGGTTTTGTACAAGGAGAAAACCCGCTACCTTGAGCTTAATATGGAGGCGCTGTACACCAATACGCGCAGGGTATTGAAGCAACGTAGCCTGGTTATTTTCTTTACCAATTACGAAAGCTTACCGGCCTTACAGCGCCAGCTGCCTTTTTTGCGCCGCATAGCCAAATTCCATTTGCTATTGGTGGTGTTTTTTGAAAATACCGAACTGAAAACCTTGAGCGAACAACCTGCCAACGATGTTGAAGGCATCTACATAAAAACCATTGCCGAAAAGTTTGCCTATGATAAGAAATTGATGGTAAAAGAACTGGCAGGGTATGGCATCCAATCAATATTAACATCGCCGCAAAACCTTACGGTTAATACGGTGAACAGGTATTTGGAGATCAAGGCGAGGCAAAAGTTATAATATGTTTCAACTGATTAGAATATTGATCAATATTGTGTTTTATGTTGCCAGGCAGGAAGCAAAAAATCAGGCTGCACCTCAGTTGGATCCGGCCTTATTTCAAAAAAGGTCCAAATCTATCAGTCAATATATTGAAATGGCATCTAATGCCATGATAAATGACGGGCGTAAACCTGATGAGGTTAAAACCATGTTGCTTGGTAATGGTTTGCATGAAGACCATTTGGATGTGGTGATAGAAAAGGCAGAAAACCGTTATAAAGATTGGTTTAACGAAAATCAGCATGCCACAGTAAGTGTGTTAAATACATACAATGAGTTATCTGTTCAGCAAAATGCTGGCATAAATGAAGCGGCCGTAAAAACGATATCAATAGCCGATGAGGATCACGCCCTGCATTACAGTGCCTTAATAGGCTTTAAAAGGTATTGCGACATAGTCGGCAGGATGGTACTATACGCTGTTACCAACGATGCCATGGTAGCTGCAGCGGTTATTGTAAATGGTGATATTGCCATAAAGCAAGGCTCATTTGCGCGACACGGAGGGAACGAGGATCGTTTGTTTTTGCGGGCCGTTGCTGTTAATAATCAGCGGCAGGCCGTATATCCTTATTTGAGTGGCAGTAACCCCATTTCATTTCAATCCGGGCAAATAACAGAATGGGTTAATGGCGACCCGGTTATTGAAGCTGAAATAAAAGGGGAGTGGAATAAACGCTTGCAGCTTTGTTTTTTTGCTACTGATTATGCGGTTAATAAAAACATATACAAAAGTGGGGATAATATCAATATCAGGCTTTCGGCATTTGCTTTTGACCTGCTGGAATCTGAGCGAAATAATAACCAGTTAAATCAGGAAGTAAAGGGCTTGTGGCCCGCTACAGGATATAAACATCCAAGTTATTTTGGCTTTGAGGCCGTGATACTTGAAATTAAAGCCGCCGCAGTTGATAAGCAGTCCATAGGCTGTATCATGACATTAATGTTGGTGAACAGTGGGTACATACCAGGTTCCGACCTTATAATTGATACCTATGTTTCAAACAGTAATATCAAGGCCGATAAGATACAAAAAGGGATGCTGGTAACAGGCACGCTCTGGCTTCAGGGCGAACTTGCCGATTAATTAAAAGCCCGGCTTAGGGAAGTTGATACCACCCGCTGCCAATTCCTTCAACATCGCTTCCTGTAAATTGATCTTTGCAACTAAAAAGTTGGCAGGATCAACCCAAACGTTAATGGTGAACCTTACACAATCATTATCAAGGCCGATAACTCCTACGCGTGCTGCCTGATCATGTAATATATCTTTACTGGCGTTAACAACATGCAGCATGATGGCTTTCGCCTTTTCCATATCATTGCTGTAGCCAACACGCAACTCAAAATCGAGACGGCGTTTTCCTTCGCGGGTTACGTTTACAATTACTTCGTTAAATAATTTACCGTTGGGGATGATCACCGTTTTATTATCGGCAGTGATGAGTACGGTGTAAAACATCTGGATAGATACAACCTTACCGTCCTGTCCCTGGGCTACGATGCTATCATCAATTTCAAATGGTTTTAATAAGAGAATCAATACACCACCTGCAAAGTTCTGGAAGGTTCCGGAAAGGGCTAAACCCGCCGCTACCGAGAACGCGCCGATAATGGTGGTGAAAATGGTCATTTCCCAACCTATAATGTTCATTACCCATATCACGAGCAATACATATAGGGCGGTAATGGTTAAACTTAAAAAAAAGGGTTGTAATGACGAGTGTACCTGCCTTTTGGCCATACGCATACGCAAGCGGTTACGCAGCCATTTAATAAACCAGATACCTATAAAAAATACGATGATCCCACCTACATAATTTGGGCCGCGGGTAATTAGCCAATGGTGGAGTTGCGGATAAAATTCGTCCAGTTTCATAACTGGGCGCAAAGTTAATAATTATCTATTAACTGTATAAAGATACAAAGAGCTCGGGCCCTTTGAAAAGTACCCAATCAACCAGGGTGCTTTGTATTTGTTTAGTTTTTTGAGATAGACGTTTCATGACCTGCATTATTCAAATCCTGTGCCTAATGGGGGCTGTATCAGATTTGTTATGCAAATTTATGCTTTACACACAGCCTAAAAATTAAAAATTAATCAAATGATTGATTAATGACCATCCGTTTACTTTGGTATGACGATAACAGCCTGTAATAAAGCACAAAACCCTGTCTGCAAAAACAGACAGGGTTTTGATGAGTATATATTTTGGTACACCCGTTTCCGGATGCGGGGATATTACATCATACCACCCATACCGCCGCCACCCATTGGTGGGCCAGCTGGAGCATCTTCAGGATCGTCAGCCAATACAACTTCTGTTGTTAACAACATAGCTGCAATTGAAGCCGCGTTCTCTAAAGCAACACGACCTACCTTAGTTGGGTCGATAACACCGGCAGCGATCAGGTGTTCGTATTTATCGGTACGTGCATTGTAACCAAAGTCGGCAGTGCCTTCTTTAACTTTTTGCACAACGATCGAACCTTCGATACCAGCGTTTTCGCAGATTTGACGAAGAGGCTCTTCGATAGCGCGACGGATGATCTGGATACCAGTGTTCTCGTCTTCGTTATCACCTTTCAAATCAGCGATAGAAGCAACCGCACGGATGAAGGCAACACCACCACCAGCTACGATACCTTCTTCAACAGCGGCACGTGTAGCGTGTAAAGCATCGTCAACACGGTCTTTTTTCTCTTTCATCTCAACTTCGGTAGCAGCACCTACGTAAAGTACAGCAACACCGCCAGATAATTTGGCTAAACGCTCTTGTAATTTTTCGCGGTCGTAATCAGAAGTAGTTGATTCAATTTGCGATTTGATCTGGGCAACACGGGCTTTGATCTCTTCTGCAGAACCTGAACCATTGATGATAGTAGTATTATCTTTGTCGATAACGATTTTCTCAGCAGTACCTAAGTAGCTAAGGTCGGCGTTTTCTAATTTGTAACCTCTTTCTTCCGAGATCAAAGTACCGCCAGTAAGGATAGCGATATCCTCTAACATAGCTTTACGGCGATCACCAAAGCCTGGAGCTTTAACAGCAGCAACTTTCAGTGAACCACGGATCTTGTTAACTACCAAAGTAGCTAAAGCTTCGCCGTCCAAATCTTCAGCGATGATCAACAATGGTTTGCCGGTTTGTACTTGTTTTTCAAGGATTGGAAGCAATTCTTTCATCGAAGAGATCTTTTTATCGTAGATCAGGATGAAAGGGTTTTCTAATTCAGCTTCCATTTTATCAGCGTTGGTTACGAAGTAAGGAGAAAGGTAACCACGGTCAAACTGCATACCTTCTACAGTTTTAACTTCAGTTTCAGTACCTTTTGCTTCTTCAACAGTGATCACACCGTCTTTACCAACTTTTTCCATTGCTTCAGCAATTAATGAACCGATAACCTCGTCGTTATTTGCAGAGATAGAAGCAACTTGTTTGATTTTGTTATTGTCTTCACCAACAGTTTGCGATTGAGTTTTCAGGTTTTCAACAACAGCTGCAACAGCTTTGTCAATACCGCGTTTCAAATCCATTGGGTTAGCACCTGCAGCTACGTTTTTGATACCTGCAGTTACAATAGCCTGAGCTAAAACGGTAGCAGTAGTAGTACCGTCACCTGCAATATCGGCAGTTTTTGAAGCTACTTCTTTAACCATTTGAGCACCCATGTTTTCAAGGGCATCTTTCAGTTCGATTTCTTTAGCTACAGTAACACCGTCTTTAGTGATAGCTGGTGAGCCAAATTTTTTATCGATAATTACGTTACGGCCTTTAGGACCTAAGGTTACTTTTACTGCGTTAGCAAGGATATCAACACCGCGTTTCAGGGCGTCGCGTGCTTCAACATTGTATTTAACTTGTTTTGCCATTTTTTTAGTTATTGAATTATTGAGTTAATGAATTAGTGATTTGAAACTCACTCTCAATAATTATTTCTTTTGATTTTTGTCTTTTCCGAATAAGCGGCCTGAACAGTAATAATTCACTAATTCAATAACCCACTAATTCACTAATTGATTAAAGAACCGCGTAAATGTCAGATTCACGCATGATCAAGTACTCTTTACCTTCGTAAGTAATTTCAGTACCTGCGTATTTACCATATAAAACCTGGTCACCAACTTGTACGGTTAAAGGCTCATCAACTTTTCCCTGGCCAACAGCAACGATAGTTCCACGCTGAGGTTTTTCTTTAGCAGTATCAGGAATGAAGATACCTGAAGCAGTCTTCTCTTCGGCGGCTGCGGCTTCCACTACAACCCTATCGCCGATAGGTTTAATGTTTAATGACATAGTTATAACTGTTTGTTTATTTAAGTTTTCAGCCCGAAGTGCAACATCAATTATGCCAACTGCCCGTTATGCCAGTTATTGACATGCTAAACTGTTTTAATGTCAGCAAAAGGTTATTGGGCTTTGGCGGCTTAACAATTTTTTAACGGGATGGTGTCAGGATGTCAGTATGACTTGGGGATGACGGAGGGGATCAAATGTAGAGACGCATTACATGCGTCTCCCAGAGGACAAGCAGCCTTGCTTATCCAAGATGTATTGTTAATAAAGCCGAGCAGTTGGATTTGCATGCGGGAGACGCATGTGATGCGTCTCTACAAAAAAATAATCTTACGCCGTCTTCCTCTCCGCGGCCAACTTCTTCAATTCATCCTTAGCCTTGGCAAACCACACTTTATTGCTTTTCCGCTCAACCGGGCTAAGTTGCGATTGCTCGTTAAGCATATCAGTAAAAATCTGCCAGGCCTCATCGCTGCGGTCAGCACGGCTCAGGAACATGCCGTATTCATATCTCGGCTCGAAGTAGGAGTAGCGGCCTTTCATTAGTTTAAATTCGTTTTCGGCCAGCTCCGGCTGATCGGCAAGTTCCAACGCTTTTGCATATAGAATATGCGCTTTTGACCGGGCGAATTGCGGTAGCTTGTAGAGGCGTTTAGCAATCGGGATCACCTCGCTGTACATGCCTTTTTCAAAATAAGCAATGATGAGTTGGGCCTGCACATGTTCGTTTTCGGCAAAGGCGCCGGTAAGGCTGTTTTGATATAGCTCGATAGCTTTATCAGTAAGGCCCGCCTCAAGATAAGCGTCTGCCAGTTTTACACGGTTGGCAAAAGTATCGGTAAAGCGTAATTCATCTTCCAGGCGTTTTATTTTAGCCCCCGGGTTTATAACAGCTTCTACATTGATTTTTGGCGCGCGGAAATTGCGATTAGATAGTATTTCGCTATAGATATAATAAATGGAACCGATCACAGGTAAAACAATGATCATCCAAAGCCATTTTTGCTGTGTACCACGCCTGATGCAATGGATGGCGCAAAATGCTTCTAAAATTAAAATGAGATAATAATAGTTTCCCCCACCGAAAAACATGCCCATTGATGATATAAGATTTAGTAATAACTCAAAAATATAAAAAAAGGCCGTAAACATTATGCTTACGGCCGAAAATTCAATTTTTTAGTTTATTTAAAATAAGCCTAATTGCCCTTGATCGTCTATGTCAATATCGTCGGGGTTAGTTATCTCAAAATCTACTTTTTTTGCTGGAGATTTTGCAGGTTCCTCAGGGGATTGTTCCGGTTTTTTTGCCTGGGATTCTACTGACTGGTCTGGTGATTCCACCGATTTTGATTCGGATGATGACTCTTCCTCGTTAGGCTCTGTTACTTCCGAAGGGCTTTCTTCCTGTGCTTCATCTGTTCCCGCTTCTGTTGTTGCAACTTCATCACTTATCAACTCAACTGATTTAACAGGGCTTTGCGACAGGCGGTTACCCATAGCTTTCATACCTTTAACATCAATCACTTCTGCAAGGTTCAGTTCTAACGTTTCAGGTGTTTGATCTTTACCTTTCAGGTGTACCATGCTAACCACCGGCGCGGCATGGCCCAGTATTACCATTTTCGAGCCGGCTTCTTCGCTAATGAGGCTCACCTGCTTACCAATAGCAACGTTTTCAAAATTGAAACGCTTAACCAGGTAGTTTTTCGATTTGCCCTCAATGTGTACAATGGTGAATACCGCCTGCGGATCATACTTCTCGATCAATACCATCATCTTATCATCAAAGTGATTGTTAAGATCGAAGCTGGTTAGTTCGTACACACCATTACTTAGTACGGTTAGGATCCGGTCGTCGCCATCAAACTCGCCCAGGTATTTACCTCGGCTATCGGCATTCAGGCGTTTTAAGATGTCATCATACCAGATCTTACGGCCAGCCAGTGTTGATACACCTTTGCTTTTCAGGATGATCTTTTTAACCGGGTATTTGGTAATGATATTACCCATAGAACCACGGCCTTTAATAGCTATCGAAGCGAAATCCTCATCAAATTGCAGCTTTTTAAGTTTGGAGTGCGGTTTAAGCTGTACGTTTACCACCTCGGCCTCACCGTTGGAGTTGGCGGTAAAGTATAATACTTTTGATCCTTTGGTGCCTTTGGTAAGGTCGTATTCCTTATCGCGGGTTACACCCATTACCGAGAAACGTTTGATATAGGCGATGCCGCTTTCGCCATCTTTATATATCATGTTGTAAACGGTACGCTCATCGTTCTTTTTAAAAACGGCGGCATGGATAATATCTTTACCCACAAAAACCTTATCCTGCACCTTGGTGATCACACAACGGCCATCCCCACGGAAAACAATGATCTCGTCGATATCCGAGCAATCGCCCACAAACTCAACCGACTCATCTTTTTTCAGGCCCGAACCCACAAAGCCGTCTACCTTGTTAACATATAGTTTAATGTTGGCTAAGGCTACCTGGGCTGCTTCTACCTTATCAAAGGTGCGCAGTTCGGTTTTACGCTCGCGGCCTTTGCCATACTTTTCTTTCAGTTTTTCAAACCAGGCAATGGTATAGTCGGTGAGATGTTTCAGGTGATGTTTTACCTGTTTTATCTCATTCTCCAAAGCTTTCATTTGCTCATCCGCTTTTTTAACATCGAAGCGGGTGATGCTGCTCATCGGTTTATCGATCAGCTTTTTATAATCCTCGGGCAGGATGGTGCGATAAAATTGAGGGAAGAAAGGCTCAAATAACCTGTTTAACACCTCAAGTACTACTTCGAAATTACCTGAGTTTTCGTACTCAGCGTTTTTATACATCCCCTCCTGGATAAAGATCTTTAATAACGAACTGAAAAAGATCTTTTCCATCAATTCGTTCAGCCTGATCTCCAACTCTTGCTTCAACAGATCTTTGGTGAAGAAGGTGCTTTCGGTAAGCATATCGTTCACGCTCATAAAGCGCGGCTTATCATCCTGAATTACACAGGTGTTTGGCGATATGGAAACCTCGCAATCGGTAAAGGCATAAAGCGCGTCGATAGTTACATCGGGCGAAATGCCGGGAGCGAGGTGTATAATGATCTCTACATCTTTAGCTGTATTATCCTCGATCTTTTTGATCTTGATCTTGCCTTTATCATTGGCAGATATTACGCTATCAATTAAGCTGCCGGTGGTGGTGGTGAAAGGGATCTCGGTAATGGCCAGCGTTTTTTTATCGCGCTCCACAATTTTAGCCCTCACACGTACCTTGCCGCCACGTTGCCCTTCATTATATAGGGAAGCATCGGCCATACCACCGGTTGGGAAATCCGGAACAAGATTAGGGCGTTCGCCTTTTAGCGCTGCTATCGATGCATCTATCAGCTCGATAAAGTTATGCGGCAAAATTTTGGTAGCCAAACCTACGGCAATACCTTCCGCACCTTGAGCAAGCAGCAATGGGAATTTTACAGGCAGGGTAATAGGCTCTTTATTACGGCCATCATAACTGGCCTGCCATATAGTGGTATCGGCATTGAAAACAACATCGAGCGCGAATTTTGATAAGCGCGCCTCGATATAACGTGGTGCCGCCGCCGAATCGCCGGTTACCGGGTCGCCCCAGTTACCCTGACAATCAATCAGCAGGTTTTTCTGACCTATCTGTACCATAGCATCACCAATGGAGGCATCACCATGGGGGTGATATTTCATGGTATTACCAATAACGTTGGCTGCTTTGTTGTAGCGCCCGTCGTCCATTTCTTTTAGCGAATGCAGGATACGGCGTTGTACCGGTTTTAAACCATCATTAATGTGTGGAACCGCCCTGTCAAGAATTACATACGATGCATAATCCAAAAACCAGTTCTCGTATAAGCCATCGAGCGATGTAACGGCATGTAACTTTTCATTATCAGGGGCAGGTGTATCGTTTTGATTCAGATCGTCACTCATTATTCAATAAAAAACTTTTGGATGGGTAAAGATACAGATTATGTGCAGATGTTGCAGAGCGCAAGGCTATAGTTTTTAGCATTAAGGGTTGTTGATTTTATCAACAAAATTGTTACGTTTGTTTGTGTTTTTAACGAAACAATAGAAAATTGACAGCGTAAAAAAATACGTCACGAGCAAATAAATTTTTGATGTTATCGTTAAAGCAAGGCAACTAACAATGCCGAAGTGATAATTGGTTCAATTGTTTGTTGACAATTTATTATATTTACCTATGATGCTTTTGCCCGTAAATTTGGGGCATACCCTTTGAAATGAAAGCTATTTTGAAGCCGACCATAACCTTGTTGCTATTGGTTTTATCATTATTGTGTTTTGAGCAAAGCACAGCACAGATAAAACCTTCGCAGCTTTATGCTCAAAATAAGCGTAAACCTGCAAAAAAGAAAATTATTTATCCTGCAGCAAAAGCCGAGCAGGGTTCTGAGCAATACAAAGATTTTATCCGTGTATTAGCGCAAGCCAACGTTGTTTACACCCCACCAAGAGGTTTTAAAGAGATCCAGGCCCCCAATGATGAGGATTTTTTATTTGATTACGCACTCGAAATTCCGGATCAGGACTTTGAGGTTTGGTACCAGGTAAAATCGCAAAAGCAAAACTATGTGAGTTATGAGCAGGGGCGGTATGATACTGATAAGCAAACCGAAAACCCCGACTCGTTGTACATTAACATGAGCCGCGCCCAGGCCACCGCATTTACCGGCGAACGTGAAAATCCGCTGCGCGTTATACCCAATAACGTTTTAAAACGCTTTAAAGCTGATGCCGGAAAATCATACCTGTTAACCCTGCCCGATATCCCGGCTACCAAGCATTATAAATACGCTTTGCTCATTACTTTGCAGCGCAACCACACCGGCACCATTATGGCTGTTTGTTTCACCAACGATAAAGGCCCGGAGTTTTTTAAAAATGTTGACAGGGCAAGCAACTGCTTGAAATTCAAAGCTGAAGGAAAAAGAAGGTAGGCTACATCTCCCCGAATGTTAATAAGTTGATATTTGTCTCCGGTTTATTCAAACCGGAAGTTTTATTTTTGCAGTTGGTGCATTTTGTGCCTCTTTAAAATTCTATTCTATTATAAATGGCAGAACCAGTTAATTATAGTGAAGATAGTATCCGCTCCCTCGATTGGAAGGAGCACATCCGTTTACGTCCCGGTATGTATATCGGTAAACTGGGCGACGGCTCGGCTTATGACGACGGTGTATATGTTTTGTTGAAAGAGATCGTTGATAACTCGATAGATGAGTTTGTGATGGGATCGGGCCGCACCATCGAGATCAACATGAGCGATCATAAGGTCTCGGTACGTGATTACGGTCGCGGGATACCTTTGGGTAAAGTGATTGATTGCGTATCCAAAATAAATACCGGTGGTAAGTACGATAGTAAAGCATTCCAAAAATCGGTAGGTTTAAATGGTGTGGGTACCAAGGCGGTAAACGCGCTCTCAAACTCGTTCACCGTACAATCATACCGTGATGGTCGCACCAAACTGGCCGAATTTGCCAAAGGGGAACTGATTCGTGACGAAGCAGAAAAAGATACTACCCAACGTAACGGTACCGCTATTAACTTTTTGCCCGATGATACCATTTTCAGGCATTACCGTTTTATCCCCGAGTTTGTAGAGAACATGATCTGGAACTATGTGTTCCTGAACGCTGGCCTCACCATAAACTTTAATAACCAGAAATATTATTCGGAGCGGGGCCTTTACGATCTGCTTACCCGTAATACCGATGCCGAAACCCTTCGTTATCCTATTATCCACCTAAAAGGGGAAGATATTGAGATAGCCATGACCCACGGCCAGCAATACGGTGAAGAATATTACTCCTTCGTAAACGGACAGAACACCACCCAGGGCGGTACCCACCAGGCTGCCTTCCGCGAGGCGGTGGTGAAAACCGTGCGCGAGTTTTATAAGAAAGAATACGACGCGGCTGATATCAGGGCATCGATAGTTGCCGCTATCGCTGTCAAAGTGCAGGAGCCGGTATTCGAATCACAAACCAAAACCAAATTAGGCTCACTGAATGTTGGTCCGGAAGGCCCATCGGTACGTGGTTTTGTTAACGACTTTGTTAAAAAGGAGCTTGATAACTACCTGCATAAAAACCCTGCCGCTGCCGACGCGCTGCTAAAACGCATCCTGCAATCGGAACGTGAGCGTAAGGATATAGCCGGTATTAAAAAATTAGCTAACGAGCGCGCCAAAAAAGCATCGTTGCATAACCGCAAGCTTCGCGATTGCAAACTCCATTTTGAAGATACACACGAACGTAAACAGGATACCACGCTATTCATCACCGAAGGTGACTCGGCCAGTGGATCGATCACCAAATCGCGCGATGTGATGACCCAGGCCGTATTCAGCTTAAAAGGTAAGCCGCTAAACTGCTTCGGCTTAACCAAAAAAGTGGTTTACGAAAACGAGGAGTTTAACCTGTTGCAGCATGCCCTCAATATTGAGGATGGTTTGGATGGCCTGCGTTACAACAATATTGTAATAGCTACCGATGCCGACGTTGACGGTATGCACATCCGCCTGCTGCTCATGACTTTCTTTTTACAGTTTTTCCCAGATTTGGTGAAAGCCGGTCACGTGTCAATCTTGCAAACCCCGCTGTTCCGTGTTCGTAATAAAAAGGAAACTATTTATTGTTACAGCGATGAAGAGCGCCGCAATGCTATCGCCAAATTAGGCAACAAACCAGAAATTACTCGATTTAAAGGTTTGGGCGAGATCTCGCCCGAGGAGTTTGGGTTGTTCATTGGCAAGGATATGCGCCTCGATCCGGTAATTTTGCGTGATGCCAACGTAAAAGGCCTGTTAGAATATTTTATGGGCAAAAACACCCCAACCCGCCAAATGCACATTGTAAATAATTTGAGGGTTGAAAAAGATGATGAAACTATTAATCCTACACTAAAAGAAACCGAGGTAGCAGAAGAGGAGTTGCCGGTGGCAGTGTAAGCAACATTATTTTAATTTTATAAAAGAGGGACTAACGAATCAAATCGCAGTCCCTCTTTTGCTTTAGTACCAAGATGCTGGTTTATTTAAAAAGACCTTCTGAGTTAACATTATAAGCAACGATTTTTATCGAACCATCTTTTTCTCGCATCAAGCGTATAGATTCAACTGCCTGGTATTTGCTATGCTTTGTTTTGTAAGCAAAAACATACTCGGCAGATGGATCAGAGCCTTCAACTCTGCGCGTTTCCCAGTTATCTACAGTTGCCGAATTTAGTTCACCAAGTTTTTTTTCTGACATGGTATATATCTCAAGCATTTTGCTTTTGGGAGTTACAGTCCAAAACTTGTCGCTGTAAAGTTTAAATGTGTCATTATATTTCTTTGCCTTTATTAGTTCGAAAAATTTGTTGGTTACCTTTTCGGCAGCCTGTTTGTCGTCTTCGCGATTAATGTATGTGCTGTTGAATTTGCATCCGCTTAGCGTGATAAGGCATGCCAATATTGCCAGGCAAATGGACTTGAAAAATTTAAAAGTTCGCATGTTAATGTGAATAAGTTTAGATTAAAAAGAATATCTAATTAAGGGTTCAGAAAAAGACATATTTCCTGTAAAAATTTCTTATCTTGTATCCCCCGATTTTTTAACATCGGTGGATAATATATGATAAGCCACGAAATTAAAATAGCCTTCGACGAATATGAATCGTTGGCCGATCTAAATAAAGATGATCACGATTTGTGCCTCGAAGCGCAGAAAGCATTAAAAAACTCTCACTCGCCATACTCAAAATTCCGTGTAGGTGCCGCCCTGCGTTTAAAAAGCGGGAAGATACTTTACGGAAGTAACCAGGAAAATGTAGCCTACCCATCGGGCCTTTGCGCCGAACGTGTGGCTTTGTTTAATTGGGGCGCTAATCACCCGGATGATCCAATTGAGGCCATGGCGATAACCGCGCACTCGGATGACTTCCCTATTGTCAAACCCATTACATCGTGCGGATCATGCCTGCAGGTATTGGCCGAATGCGAAAAGCAGCAAAATCAATCAATAAAAATTATATTGCATGCCGAAAACGGTCCGATATGGATCATTAAAGGCATTGAAAATCAATTGCCGTTTTTATTTTTTGAAGAACGCATAGCTACCCCGTAATGAAAAACAAACTTTTTTTATTGTTCATCGGCCTATTAATAAGCGCCGGTGCATTTGCCCAGCAGGGTTTTCCGTTTGATAACGAGATCCGCGCATTTAAACACCAGGACAGTATCAGTTTTCCGCAAAAAAATGGCATCCTGTTTATCGGCAGCTCATCCATCCGCAAGTGGACGGATCTGGAACAGCGTTATGCCGGTAAACCAATTATCAGACGTGGAGTTGGTGGCTGCGAACTTTGGCAAATAGCCGACTACTATACCCCATACATTCTGTTCCCATATCAGCCCCGCAAAATTTTTATTTATGCAGGCGAAAATGATATCGCTGCCGGGAAATCGGCACAGGATGTTTTAACCGCATTTACCAAACTTTGGGAAATGATCCATGAGAAGTTGCCCAAAGCCGAGGTTTATTTTATGTCGATAAAGCCAAGCCCCGTGCGTGCTAAATATTATGATGTGGTTTATGCAGCTAATGATTTGGTAAAAAACTATCTGAAAGATAAACCACACAGTCATTACGTTGATCTTGTTCCATCTACCTACAAACCGGGAACAACTCAGCCCGATTCGAGCTTGTTTAATAATGACTATTTGCATTTGAATAGCAAAGGTTATGATAAATGGCAGAAGGTGCTTAACCCGTTGGTGAAGTAAGAGTTGGCGTACGCGGCACCTATGGAGCCGGGAAGACGGTCTTTATTTTTACTATAGGCACGTAACTTCTACGGAGTACTTTGCAAGCTTTTAATACTCCGTAGGAGTTACGTGTTTATAGCCAGCGAGTTCCAATCTTCTAAGGCTCCATAGGAGCCACGTATCAACAAGCAGTCAATAAAAACTCAATCGCTATAAAATAAAAAGGCCCCGCAACCAACGGGGCCTTTACCTACTTACATATTAAACACTAAACTAAAACTTGCTTATTTAAAAACGCTGTACACGTTTGTGATTTTCCAACCGCTACCGGTGTTGGTAATGGTTACATAGTTGCTGCGGGTAAAAGTGCTGTATTTCATATCTACTTTTACTACTGCAAGGTCATTGTTGCTTTCAACTACCGATGTGCTGGTAATGCAATCCTGCTCGGTATTTTTGGTTGATTTTAATTGATCAACTACTTCTGTTTTACCGAAGCTTAATACTGTAGTACCACGAAGCATGCTGAATTTTGCCGACTGGTCAACTACCTCGCTAAAGCCGCTCAGTTTGCCGCGGGTCATGGCATCGATATAAGTGTTGATCGCGAAATTTTTGGTAAGGTTTTCTCCATCTATTTTATTTGCTGCTTTTGCGGCGGTGCCTGCTACTAATAAAGCTAAGCCAAGCATAAGTGATTTTAAAGTTTTCATATTGTTGTTGTTTTTAAGGTTTTTAAATTCTAAATTTCAAATTGTTTTTATACTCATAAGACATCGCCAACTATCATTCCGTTACAGCCGAATGAGTTAATTTGAGTGATTTAACAAACATTTAACATTTTCGCATATTTTTTAGCGATTACGACAGTAATATGCCGTTAAATAATACTTATGGTTGATTTTACCACCATTATATTACGATTTGCCGAGCAGGGCGAGAAAACAGGCTGGACCTATATCGACATCCCGGCCGATATTGCACAGGAAATGAAGCCCGGAAATAAGAAATCATTCCGTGTAAGAGGTAAGCTCGATGAGTTAGAAGTGGGCGGCATGGCCTTAATGCCCATGGGCGAAGGCAATTTTATATTAGCGATTAAGCGCGAGATCTGCAAAAGTCTGCACAAAAGCCGCGGCTCTATCCTGAGGGTACGCCTGGAACCTGATGATGATTTTAAATTCACTATCCCCGCCGATCTGCAGGAGTGCCTGGAGTACGAACCCGAGGGCAATGATTTTTTTATGAGCCTTGCCGAAAGTCACCGCGGATATTTTATTAAATGGATAGATAGCGCTAAAGCTGAAACAACTCGTGCTAACCGGATTGCCAATACAGTAAACGCCATGGTGCGCCGGATGGACTATGCGCAAATGTTGAGAGAGCAGAAAAAATTGAGAGAGTAATTATACCAATACTAATGGATATCCCACCATTTAAACTAAACGGCCGCGTTTGGATAGAAATAGGCGACGAAAAAGTTTTAGGCCATGGCCGGGTTGAATTGTTGGAGCGCATCCATGCTTCGGGTTCTATCAGGCAGGCGGCCCTGCAAATGAAAATGTCGTACAAGCAGGCCTGGGATTTGGTTAATCATATCAACAGTGGCTTCAAGCAACCACTTGTAATTTCAAAAAGAGGAGGCAAGGGAGGGGGAGTAGCTATTGTTACGCCCTTCGGGCTTGAAGTTATCTCGGAATTTAAGTCAATTCAACAAAAGTTTTTTGATTTTTTGAGCGAAAACGGTAAAAAATAAAACGATTTCATGTTTTTGTTATCAAAATAATCGCAATTGATTCAAATTTATATGGATTTGTAAATTCTGTTTTGCATTTTTACGTTATACTTTTAAAAATATAACGTAAATCATTTCATGAAAAAACATTTACTCTATTTTTCTTTATTTTTTATTACGCTGGTCATGTTTAATGCCGGTAAAGTTTCGGGGCAGACCTCAGATACGGGCAAAAGGGTATTTAACCTTGGCCAGGTAAATATTATTGGTATAAAAGATAGTGTACGGTCAAGTAAATTAAGCGCCCGTACATTAAGCCTCTATAACAGGTACGATGTTTCACACGCGTTAAGCCTGTTGCCGGGTGTTACGCTTACAGCCGTTGGTCCGCGTAATGAGTCGGCTATTAACGTGCGTGGTTTTGATATCAGGCAGGTGCCGGTTTATTTAGATGGTGTACCCTTGTATGTACCTTATGATGGTTATGTTGATTTGGCCAGATATAATACTTTTAACCTGTCGGAGATCAATGTATCCAAAGGGTATTCATCAGTATTGTTTGGCCCCAATGCCGAAGGCGGTGCTATCAACCTCATCAGCCGGAAGCCGGTTAACCCTTTCGAACTTAATGCTGTTGCCGGTTACCTGAACGGTGGTTACAGGCTCAATACCAATATCGGCGGCAGCCTTGGTAAATTTTATTACCAGGTATCGGCCTCGCAGTTAAAGCGCGATTATTTCCCGTTATCGTCAAAATTTACTCCTGTTAAAAATGAAGATGGCGGTCACCGGGATAATTCATACAGTAATGATATCGATCTGAGCGGTAAAATAGGTTTTACGCCAACTGCATCGCAAGAGTATGCCGTAGGCTATACTTATCACCGAGGTAAAAAAGGTACACCGGTTTACGCAGGCGACGATACCCAGAACTCCTTATTTAAAAGCCCACGTTACTGGAAATGGCCAAACTGGGATACCCGCGGTTTGTACCTGTTAAGTAATAACAAACTGAACAGCACTAACGTGATTAAAACCCGCTGGTATTACGATCAGTTTAAAAACGAGATAGATAGTTACGATAACGCATCATACAATACCATCACCAAGCCTTACGCTTTCAGGAGTATTTATGATGATTACACTTTGGGCGGTAACGTAACTTTCGAAAATACTGATCTCAAAAACAACAACTTTAGCGTGGTAGCCCAATACAAACAGGATGTACACCGCGAACACAACATTGGCGAGCCAACCCGCCGCGATGCCGATAATAACTTTTATGTAGGTGCCGAAGATACCTACCATATTACCTCGGCATTAAAAGTGAACGCCGGTGTTGCCTATAACGACAGGCGCAGCACGCAAGCCCAGCAATATACTAGCGGCAATATCAGCGATCTGCCTGCCAATAGCAACGGTGCCTGGAATGTGCAGGGCTTAATTCAGTACGATTTTGATAACGCCAACGCCCTCAGTTTTTCGGTAGCCCGCAAAACAAGGTTTGCTACTATTAAAGATCGCTACTCGTACAAGTTTGGTACAGCCATCCCTAATCCTGACCTAAAAGCCGAAAACGCCCTGAATTATGACTTGAGTTACCACTCGCTCATCGGCGGTAAATTATCAGTGCAGGCATCAGGCTTTTACAGCAAGATCAACAACAGCATCCAAACGGTGAATAATGTAGCGGTTGATCCGGTGACCAAAGTAAACCAATCGCAAGTGCAAAACGTTGGTAGGGCCGAGTACTATGGTGCCGAACTGGCGGTTGGTTATCCTATTATACCGCAATTAAGATTTGATGCGAATTATACTTTAATAGTGCGTAACAACCTTTCCGCTCCGCAGATCCATTTTACCGATGTGCCGAAAAATAAGGTATTCGCATCGTTGCAATACGCGCCGCTTGCCAAATTGTATATCCTGGCCTCGGAAGAGTATAATTCTAACCGCTACAGTACCAGCTACGGCACCATATCGCACGAATTTTATTTAACTAATGTAAAAGCACATTTTACCCTGGTTAAAGGTTTTGCTATTGAAGGCGGGGTAAACAATTTGTTCGACAGGAATTATACCCTCGTTGAAGGCTACCCCGAAATGGGCCGGAATTACTTTGCCAACGTGATTTATAACTACTAATTTTAGGAAGGGTTTAGTAAACGAATTAAAAATACTACTCGTCATTGCGAGGTACGAAGCAATCCCCGACTGTACAGATCCATTCTGCCAATTCCGGATTGCTTTGTACTTCGCGATGGCGTTTTGTAAAAAAGATGAAAAATAATCACGCACATAATAAGCTATTATTCTTCTCCTTGAAAGGAAAAGCTTTGCCTGTGCTATGTCTTTTGCTCATCGTTGTGGCACTCTCCGCCTACACCAACACTGATCCCATTATCCCCACCGGAGAATATAAACTTGTTTATCCCGCCAACTTCGGGAATCGCATCAACGTTCCGGCCGATAACCCCACAACGCAACAGGGAGTTTATTTAGGCCGTTTACTTTTTTACGAAAAGAAACTATCCGCAACAAATACCATATCCTGCGGAAGCTGCCACCAGCAATCAAAAGCTTTTACCGATGGCAGAGCTTTAAGCATGGGGATAAATAACCAGCTGGCTACACGAAACTCTATGTCGTTGGCCAACCTGTTATGGGCACGTAAGTTTTTTTGGGATGGAAGGGCCAACGGACTGGAAGAGCAGGCCACGTTTCCGCTAACCAATCCGCACGAAATGGGCCAGGCCATCGGGGTATCGGTGAAAAAACTAAGCAATACTAAACTATACCCCGGTCTGTTTAAAATTGTATATGGCGATAGCACCATAACAGGTGAGCGTATTGTAAAAGCAATATCCCAGTTTGAACGTACACTGATCTCAGCCAACTCACGGTACGATCAGTATTTAAGCGGCTACTATAAACCAACCGCAGATGAACTTAAAGGTATGGAACTGTTTAACCGCGGACCAGATCCTGAAAAAGGCATCCGCGGAGCGAACTGCACCCACTGCCATGGCGGCCCTAAAACCTATCTCGAACTGTTCCATAACAACGGCCTCGATAGTGTTTCGAAAGATGAAGGTATGGCCGAGTTTACGGGGCTGATCACTGATAGGGGGCGTTTTAAAGTGCCGACCCTGCGCAACATAGCTTTAACCGCACCTTATATGCACGATGGCCGTTTTAAAACGCTTGACGAAGTAATCGATCACTACAGTGAACATATTAAACAATCAGTATCATTGAGCGCTTTTTTGCAAAATGAATCGAATATAACGGGCGGTCGATCATTAAAACTGTTGCCTAAAGAAAAAAAGCAATTAATAGCCTTTTTGAATATGCTTACCGATGATACCTTTATAACCGATAAGCGCTTTGCAGATCCTCATCTAACAACAAAAAATTAAACATTATAAAAAAATGAAAAAATACGCCCTCATATTTTTCTTGCTTATAAGCGGCATCGCAACCCAAGCCCAAACCACAGCT
Organism: Mucilaginibacter sp. CAU 1740; assembly: GCF_039839285.1. Classification (NCBI taxonomy): domain Bacteria; kingdom Pseudomonadati; phylum Bacteroidota; class Sphingobacteriia; order Sphingobacteriales; family Sphingobacteriaceae; genus Mucilaginibacter; species Mucilaginibacter sp. CAU 1740. Next base: position 180,804 of record NZ_JBDOQS010000013.1, read on the forward strand.
AAAGAAGCAGTGGTAAAAGTAAGCGGCGAAGTAACTACCCCACTAACCATCACCCCTGCCGATCTGCAGCAATACAAACAGACGACTGTTACCCGTAAAGACCGGGATGGCAAAGATCATACCTACTCGGGCGTTACATTATCTGATATCCTCATCAAGGCTGGTGTTACTTTAGGTGCCGACCTGCGAGGCGAAAACCTGGCCAAATATCTTTTGGTTGAAGCCAGCGATGGCTACCAGGTACTTTTCGGTCTGGCCGAACTGGATAAAGGTTTTACGGACAGGACTATTATTTTGGCCGATAAAATTGATGGGCAACCATTAGCCCCTGCTGATGGGCCTTTCCGTATTATTGTTCAGGACGAGAAGAAACCGGCACGTTGTGTTAAACAGGTTACTGCTTTGAAGGTGATGTTTGCAAAGTAATCACGTTGCGAATTATTGATTATAAATGGAACACAAAACAATTATAGCAAACTATATCACAACTATCTCCTGGTTTGATGGTACCATTATAGATTGGGTGCATGCCGGACGGCAATACTCCATGGATGGAACTAATATAGATCGTTTTAGGGATTCTTATGCTTATAGTTTTGATGGGGCCATAACCTCTGCCAATGGAGAGTATGCTTTTATTTACCAAAAACTTGGTACCAAAGGTTTGTTACTGAAAAATGGCGATCTGCTGCGCGAGATCAACCGATCATATTATTGCGCCAACGTTTATGAGTATCCTGCTGCCTTTATTACTGTTAACGATATAACTTACCTAATACATTGCCCTATTGAGTATTGCCGACTTGATTTTGAGAATGTGGAAACAGGCGAGATCATCACCAATATATCGAACCGTGACCCGTTGGATTTTTTCCACTCAAGGTTAGAAGTAAGCCCGTCGGGTAAATTTTTAATAAGTAAAGGTTGGTTTTGGCACCCCTTGGATGACATCTTCATTTTTGATATTGACGAGTGTTTAAATAATCCGCTTCTGCTTGATAAACCGAAGTTGCGTCATAACTCATATACCGAAATTTGTACTGCAAGTTTTATCAGCGATTACAAAGTACTTATTGGCTCATCGGATGAAGTTATTGATGACGAGGAAGAACATTTTCCACGGAACCATATCGCTGTTTGGGATATCGAAACAGATACGATCTCTACGCCGGTAAAAGTTGATGTTGAATTTGGGAACCTTTTTGCTATTAATGAGGAACTGGCCTGGGATACATTTAAGTATCCAAAGATCATTAATATCAATACAGGCGAGGTAGTAGATAAAGCCGAATATTTTAATAGCGGAAAGCAACGGTCAAGCATCGTTAGCCGGGAAAACCTGGTCCAGATGGTGTTTGATCCACAAACCAAACAACTTGCAATAGTTGGCAACGAAACTATTGAGGTATTTACGCCCTGATATAATTCAAACCATATCTTTAAGAAGCTTTATATTAGTAGCCTGATCGATCTAAACTTTATGACGCACTACATTCAGGCCGAAGATGAAATTCAATTTCAGGTACAAAGGCCTAAAATTTATACTGTTAAAAGCATTCGTGTAGCCACGTTTTTATTTGGCCCGTTGGCTGCAGGTTACCTGGTATCGCAAAATTATAGGGCCTTTGACCAACGCGATAAGGCTGCTGTTACCTGGGTAATAGCAGGTGTTGTTCTTATGGTGGTTATTTTGGTGGTTTCCCTTACCATTAATATAGAGCGGTTCCCTAAGTTTATTATTCCTTTGGCTTATGCCTGGGGTACTACATTGCTTGTGCAAAATTTGCAGGGGCAACAAATAAATGAGCACATTGCCACCGGTGGCAAAACGTTTACCATATGGCGGGCCTTGCTTGCCGGTTTAATTTGCCTGGTAGCTACCTTACTTATATTGTATACCATAATTATAATAGTGGAGCCGGAAGCTCTTGTATAGTAAAAAAAATCTCTTTTCGTTTGACTTAGGCAACAGAAAATGATGATTTCTATTGGTACCTCAAGGGGACTATCTCCTCCATTTTAGTGGCAAAAAAATCGAGGGCGTCATTAATATCATCGAAAACCTCTACATCTTTTTCGCCGTACGATACCCTAAAGGCTTTTTCATTGGTATGCCAGGAGGGTTCTATATTTAAAAATAAATTCCAGACCTTGCGGATGCTTTCGTCTTTACTAAAACGGAGGGCATAGTGTGAAGTAAAAGGATAAAGGTTTTTAAAAACTCCGTAGTGTTTTGCGGCATTAAGCATTTCTGAATAGCGTGCTTGCCATTCTGGTTTCTTCCAGTATTCAGTATCATTAAATTGCATGTTTTTCACCTTTTCCCAGGCCTTATCAATAGCAGGGTCGGGGTTTTTAAATGAAAAGCTCTTGTAAAGTTCAAGTTCCTGAAACTGATCGCTAATTTCATTCGCATCTTTTAACCTATCTACCCAAAGGTCGATAACTATAGCAAGCCTCTCCAGGCTGTTAAATATTCCGCGCGCAAAACAAATTTCATGTTTGTATTTATCTGTACGTTCGTACAATACAATAGAGTATTGTTGGTTTGTGGCTGCAAACTCTGTACGCATCTGCCTTTCGCCTCCTCTAATAAAAGCATACTGAGCTGGGAAATGGCCGTCATCACATGCGGATAACTTAGTTCTCAATTTTAAATTGTTCAGTTGTTCCTGAAGTTGAATAGTAAGGTTCATTACTTAGCAAAGTTCATTCAAGTATAATGAAAATTGCCGTTAAGCAGATTAGTTTCCACAATGTCGGTCATTAAACATTAATAGCTTATTGCTTTTTTGAAGCCGTTCCCAAAACCTTCTCAAACCTGTCCAGTTCCTTGGCGGTCTTCTGGCCCGGTTTTAAGGCCAATATCCTTTTTATAATGTCCCGCCCTTGTTGTATCTGCTGTTGGCTCCATACCGTTGGATCGGTACGGCTGAGAAAGTATAAGCCATTTATAATACCATCCTGCGATAAAGTTGAAATATTTTCCGTGCTGTAAAAATTTAGGATCTGGGTAATGGCCTCGGGCGAAGATGCATACTTTTTCTCTAATTCACCAACAGCGCTGATCCTCGCTGCCGAATTGGAGGTATCTACTTTTGATATCAGCGAAGCAAGTTCAGTATTAACTGAGGATGCCTTTAATGCCCGCAGACCGCTTTGCCCAACGCTTTGTAAAACAGTATCGGTGGAGGTTTGCAGGGCCGAGAATAGTTTTTTTGATTCGTTATCATTAAGAGCGAGGGTGATCAAACCAACGGCAAAGTTTTTCCGGCGTACATCGGTGCTGTTCAGATCACCATATAAAGAGTAAACCCACTGGTAACGGGCTACCCGCTCTTTCGATTCTTCTACCTCTGTTGAACGCTCGTTAAGGCTGTTTTCCAATTTATCCAATCGCACCTTGTTGGATGTGGTGTAAACCGTAAGTATGATCGTTATTATCGAACTGATGATACCTATCCAAACAGTAACCGTATTTGAAAATACGGGTTTGGCAGGTGTCTGTTCTTCTGTTTTCTCTTCCGCTTCTTTTTTCATCGGTGCGCCTTGCAAATGGTTGATGTTCAGTTGCTAATTTATCGAAAATGCAAACAGGACAGCTGCGTAAAAACACGCTAAATAAATGAGTGAAAACACGTAGTGACTCATCGTGAATGATCAATGAATAAAATAAAATTTGTAATTATATAAGCACTTATATAAATTGCATCATGAATTTGTATCAAAGCTTAGGGCATTTGGTTTTGGGCAGTCGTTTAAGGCGATTGAGCGAAGCGTTTTTGTCTGAAATTAATAAGGCCTACCAAACGGTGGGTATCGATTTTGATGCCAGTTGGTTTCCTGTGTTTTACCTGTTATCAAAAAATGATGCTTTGTCTATTAAAGAATTGAGTGAGCAGATAGAAGTATCGCACCCGGCGGCAAGCCAATTGATCACCAACTTGAAGAAAAAAGGTTTGGTAAGTACCGATACCTGTGCCGATGATGGCCGCAGGCAATTGGTCACACTTACAGCTGAAGGTCGGGATTTGCTTAAACAGATTATGCCTGTTTGGGAAGCTATCAGCCAATCGATGGCCGAATTGGTGGGTGTCGACGAAACCATTAAACAATTACTCCCGGCCATAAGCGCGCTCGAAAATGCGTTCCGCCAAACTAAACTGGCCGATAATATCGTTCAAAAATTAAACACCAATTTAAAACCAGCCGGACAATGAAAAGTACATTTAATTACGGCACCGATCATCTTACCATAGGTATTTGCCTGGACATAGCCGCAGGCAAAACCAAAGGCATCATCAATAATGAAGCCGCTGAAATGATCAGAGCCTCGTGGGGAGAGGTGAAAAAGATAGTGCATGACCAGCATCCGGTTTACGGTATCAATACAGGCTTTGGTCCGTTGTGCGATACGCGGATTTCGGAAGAAGATACCAGCCTGTTACAAAGCAATATCCTGAAAAGCCACAGTGTAGGCGTGGGGAAACCCATCCCGCAGGAAGTTGCCAAGCTCATGATGATTACCAAAGTGCATGCATTGGCACAGGGTTATTCGGGTATCGCATTAAGTACGCTCGAAAGGATCATCTGGCATATCGATAATGATATCGTTCCCGTTGTTCCGGAGAAAGGTTCGGTAGGGGCTTCCGGAGATTTGGCTCCTTTATCGCATTTGTTTTTGCCTTTAATAGGTTTGGGTGAGGTATTTGAGAAAGATGAAAGATTGCCTGCCGGAAAGGTGTTGAATAAACATGGCCTGAAACCTTTATCGCTTGGCCCCAAAGAAGGTCTTGCTTTAATTAACGGTACTCAGTTTATTCTCTCATTCGCCATAAAAGCAGTGCAACGATTGGATGATGCGTTGAACCGAGCGGACCTGATCGGGGCTATGTCGTTAGAAGGACTGATGGGTTCTATCCGCCCTTTTGATGAGCGTTTGCATAACATCCGCCCGTTTAAAGGAACACGGATGGTAGCCCACCGGTTATTCACTTTGTTAGATGGGTCAGAGATCAACTCATCGCATATTAATTGCGATAGGGTGCAGGATCCATATTCCTTGCGTTGCATGCCGCAGGTACACGGCGCATCGCGCAATGCCTGGCTGCATTTGAAAGAACTCACTGAGATTGAACTTAACTCGGTAACCGATAACCCTGTTATTTTTAATGCCGATGATACCATCAGCGGCGGTAACTTCCACGGACAGCCATTGGCTTTACCGCTCGATTACGCCACAATCGCCGCTGCCGAAATTGGCAACATTGCCGACAGGCGCTGCTACCTCATGAGCGAAGGCCGCTACGGTTTGCCGAAACTGCTTACACACGATGCCGGGCTAAACTCAGGTCTGATGATTCCGCAATACACCACGGCAGCTCTCGTTACCGAAAATAAAACCCTCTGCTTCCCGGCCAGTGCCGATAGCGTACCTACTTCGCTGGGGCAGGAAGACCATGTATCCATGGGTTCCATCAGTGGGCGCAAATTGCACCAGGTAATTGATAATATCGAATACATCCAGGCTATCGAACTGCTTTACGCTACCCAGGCTATGGATTTCCGCAGGCCGCTAAAATCAACCCCGGTTATCGAAGCCTGCCATCAATTGGTACGCCAACACGTTGATTTTATACAGGACGACCGTGTTTTTGCTGATGATATCAACAGCTTATATAAATTAATTACCGACGGCTCGCTGCTCAAAATAGCTAACGAGGCCGCTATTGCTCACCAAATAGATCTAAATCATGACGAGTTCGGAATTTATTAAAACTTACGCCAACCACCCGGTGTACAAAGCGCCTCGTGGTATGCAGCTACATGCCAAAAGCTGGCAAACCGAAGCCCCGCTCCGGATGTTGCTTAATAACCTCGACGGCCAGGTAGCCGAAAATCCTGATGAACTGGTTGTTTACGGTGGTATAGGTCAGGCAGCCCGAAACCCGGAAGCATTGCGCAAAATAATTGAGTTGTTGTTGGAACTGGATGAGCATCATTCATTGCTGATCCAATCGGGCAAACCGGTGGGCATTATCCGCAGCCATCCCGAAGCGCCGCGGGTTTTAATAGCCAATAGCAACCTGGTACCCGCATGGGCCAACTGGGAACATTTTAATGAGCTGCGCGAAAAAGGCCTGATGATGTACGGCCAGATGACAGCCGGGAGTTGGATCTATATAGGAACACAAGGCATTTTGCAAGGTACCTACGAAACCTTTGTAGAATGCGGCAACCAACATTTTAATGGTGACTTAACCGGAAAGCTAATTATAAGTGCCGGTTTAGGCGGAATGGGCGGCGCTCAACCATTAGCTGCAACTATGGCAGGCGGCGTATTTTTAGGTGCCGATATAGATGCATCACGTATTCAAAAACGGGTTGATACCAAATACATCGACCGGATGACGGATTCGTACGATGAAGCCATCACTTGGGTAAAAGAGGCCATCGCCAAAAAGGAAACACTTTCGGTAGGCTTGGTGAGCGATGCCGGTGACCTACTCGAAAAGCTACTAAAAGATAATATTATCCCTGATGTGCTTACCGATCAAACCTCGGCACACGATCCCTTAAATGGTTATATCCCTAACGGTTTGTCATTAACGGAAGCCGCCGATTTGCGGAAGAGTGATCCGATAGAGTATAAACGACTGTCGTTAAAAAGTATGGCGAGACACGTTGGCCTGATGCTGGAATTACAAAACAAAGGCGCTGTAACTTTTGATTATGGGAACAACCTGCGCGAGTTTGCACGCCAGGGCGGCGAGGCCGATGCTTTTAATTTCCCCGGCTTTACACCGGCTTATATCCGCCCGTTGTTTTGCGAGGGGAAGGGGCCGTTCAGGTGGGTGACATTATCTGGAGATCCGGAAGATATTTATACTACCGATCAGGCGCTGATCGATGCCTTCCCCGAAAATAAACCTTTAATTACCTGGCTTAAAAAAGCACGTGAAAAAATCGCCTTCCAAGGCCTGCCTGCCCGCATTTGCTGGCTGGGTATGGGCGAGCGTGAAAAAGCCGGGTTGATATTTAACGAACTGGTACGTACCGGTAAAGTAAAAGGCCCGATAGTGATAGGCAGGGATCATTTGGATTGTGGATCGGTAGCATCGCCGAACCGGGAAACCGAGGCGATGCTGGATGGATCGGACGCGGTATCAGATTGGCCGCTGCTTAACCTGATGGCCAACGCCTCGGGCGGCGCAACCTGGATCTCGTTCCATCATGGCGGTGGGGTAGGTATGGGTTACTCGCAACACGCCGGTATGGTGGTATTGGCAGATGGCTCCGAGCGGGCAGCAACTTGCCTAAAGCGGGTATTGTACAATGACCCGGCCACGGGCATTTTCAGGCATACCGATGCCGGCTATGATAAGGCCGCTGAGTGGGGGGATAAGTTTGGATTAAAGGTTTGGTAACCGAATTATAATACCACAAATAAAAACCACGTCATTGCGAGGTACGAAGCAATCCCCGATAAGCAGAGTGGCTATGCAAGTTCGCCCTGTATAGTTTGGGATTGCTTCGTTCCTACCCATGACAAGTTTAAATTGGGTGTCATGCTGAGCCTGTCGAAGCATGGTGGGTAGGGCCTCTGCGCACGACTCTTCGACAAGCTCAGAGTGACAGGCCTGCCAGCAAATGTCATATCTCCTTCAGAGGCCTCGGCTTTTATTACTCGCAATGACGGGTAGGAAATAACTTAGCGGCTTAAGACTTACGAAGTTTTTAAAACTTCGTAAGTCTGGTTCTACAATATATTACTGGTAGATACGAAATGAAAAAACTAATCGGTCCATTTACACAAATATTACCCTTAACCGGCTTGCCGCTTAAAGGAGCAATAAAAGATGAGCAATTGCAAATCATCCCGAACGGTGGGATATTGACCGAAGATAGCACCATCCTCTCTGTAGATGATTTCGGAAAACTCCGCAAAAACTATCCATCTGTACAAATAGAAGAAATAACCGGTGAGCAGGTATTGCTACCCGGCTTTGTAGATTGCCATACACACATCTGCTTTGCGGGTAACCGGGCTAAAGATTATGCCATGCGTAACGCCGGTAAAAGCTATCTGGAGATCGCGGCATCAGGAGGTGGCATCTGGGATTCGGTAACGCAAACCCGCGCGGCTACCGAAGTTGAACTAAGCTTATTATTACAACAACGGATCAATCGCCATTTGGCAGAAGGTGTAACCACCATCGAAGTAAAAAGCGGCTATGGCTTATCTGTGAATGAAGAGTTGAAACAGCTCAAAGCCATTAACTAGGCCGCAAATAAAACCCACGCTCACATTATACCGACTTGCCTTACAGCGCATATCAAACCCAAAGATTTTGACGGCAATGAAAGTGAGTACCTTAAACAATTGCTCAATGATCTGCTGCCTAAAATTAAACAGCAAGGCCTTGCCGATAGGGTTGATATTTTTATTGAACAAAGCGCTTTTAATACCAGCGATGCTTTATTTTATTTAAGCCGGGCCAAACAAATGGGTTTTGAAGTAACCGTGCATGCCGATCAGTTTACAACAGGCGGCAGCGAAGTATCCGTTAAGGCAAGGGCCGCCTCGGCCGATCACCTGGAAGCCAGCGGCGATTATGAAATAAAATTATTAGCCAATTCAGATACCGTTGCAGTAACTTTACCAGGCGCTTCGTTAGGTTTAGGGATGGGATATGCCCCGGCCCGCAAACTGCTTGATGCCGGTGCCTGCCTGGCCATAGCCAGCGACTGGAACCCTGGCTCGGCCCCTATGGGCGATCTGCTGATGCAGGCCTCGGTAATGGCCGCAGCCGAAAAGCTAAGCACCGCCGAAGTTTTAGCTGGTTTGACCTACCGCGCAGCACAGGCACTAAAACTAAATGACCGCGGTACATTAAGCAAAGGCAAGCTTGCCGATATGCAGGCCTACCCATGCAGCGATTACCGCGAAATACTTTATCACCAGGGAAAACTAAAACCCACCAAAGTATACACGGGCGACCGTTGATTTTGAATGATTTTTATGATTTCGCTGATTATTTAATAAAAAAACTAACCTCTGATCTCTAACCTCCAATCTCTCCAATGAAATTAATAGAATGCGTACCCAATTTTAGCGAAGGTGTAAACCTTGATATCATCAAACAAATAACCGATGCCGTTGAATCTGTTGAAGGCGTAAGGTTATTGAATGTTGACCCCGGCAAAGCCACCAACCGTACTGTGGTAACTTTTGTAGGCGAACCTGAAAATGTAATCGCAGCGGCATTCCTCGCCATAAAAAAAGCCGGTGAACTGATTGATATGAGCAAACAAAAAGGCGAACACCCAAGGATGGGCGCTACAGATGTTTGTCCGCTGATACCGATTAGTAATATTACCATGGAGGAGACTGCCGAATACGCTGTGAAACTGGCCAGACGGGTAGGGGAAGAGTTACAGATTCCGGTTTATTTATATGAAGCTGCTCAGCCTAACAAAAGCCGTAGCAATCTATCAATAATTCGTGCAGGCGAATATGAAGGCTTTTTCAAAAAGATCAAACAACCGGAATGGGCGCCCGATTTTGGCCCGGCGGAAAATGACGTTAAGCGCGGGGCTACCGTAATTGGGGCAAGGGATTTTTTGGTAGCTTATAATGTTAACCTCAACACAACCTCTGTGCGCAGGGCAAATTCTATCGCTTTTGATGTACGGGAGGCTGGGCGTACGCTACGTGAGGGCGATCCTATAAATGGTAAGATAGTTTATGACGAAAATGGGAAGGCCAAAACTGTTCCCGGCTCGTTAAAATCGGTGAAAGCTATAGGCTGGTATATTGAAGAGTACGGCGTTGCACAGATCTCGATGAACCTGACCAATATCAACGTTACGCCTGTTCATAAAGCTTTTGATGAAGTTTGCGATAAAGCCGCCGCCCGCGGCATCCGGGTAACCGGTAGCGAACTGGTGGGATTGATCCCGCTCAAAGCCATGCTCGATGCCGGCAGGTATTTCCTTGAAAAACAACAACGCTCGGTAGGGGTGAGCGAAAAGGAGTTGATCAAAATCGCCATCAAATCGATGGGGCTGGACGAGCTTTCGCCATTTAAGCCCGAAGAACGCATTATTGAATATTTATTAAAAGATAGGGCCGATAGTAAACTCATCAACATGAGCCTTACCGATCTGGCTGACGAAACCGCGAGCGAAAGCCCTGCGCCGGGTGGTGGTTCTATTTCGGCGGCTGTTGGTGCTTTGGGTGCCTCGCTGGCTATTATGGTGGCTAACTTAAGTTCACACAAAAAAGGATGGGATAGCCGCTGGCAGGAATTTAGCGATTGGGCACAAAAAGGGCAGCAGTTTAAAAATGATCTGCTGACGCTGGTTGATCAGGATACCATCGCTTTTAACCGCATTATGCAGGCGTTCAGTTTATCAAAATCAAACGATGAGGAAAAGGCTGCTCGTGATAAAGCGATACAGGATGCTACCCGTTTTGCCATTGAAATACCTTTTAAAGTAATGAAAACCGCTCTGGATAGTATGGAGATGATTAAAGCCATGGTACTAACAGGCAATCCCAATTCGGTAACTGATGCAGGTGTGGCCGCGCTTTGTGCCCGTACGGCTGTTTTAGGTGCGTTTATGAATGTGAAGATCAACGCTTCAGGGTATAAGGATAAGGATTATGTGGTGGATATCATGTACCGGGGAAATGAAATTGAGCGGAAAGCGATTGCGCTGGAGGCTGAGATTATTGAGTTGGTGAATGAGAAGATAGGATTATAGTAAAATCTATCCTGTATTTTAAGATGATATGGCTTGGGAACATCGGTTAAGTTGAAAACTTAACCGATGTTCCACCACGGGTCAGAGACCCGCGGCAGCGTATTTAAAAAATCTAAAATCTACCGCGGGTTTAGCGATAGCGTAACCCGTGGTTGCAATAGGTTAAGTTTTCAACTTAACCCCCAAAATCAAGACCATGATGATCACACGCATAAACTGATGGCAATGTGTACTACTCCCTCTTATAATCCTTATGCACAATCAAAAAACCCGCCCTTTCTTCTTTATGAAAAGGAATACTCCAGTTACCCTGGTAAGTAATTTTGGTAGGTAGCGGTTCTCCATCAAAATTATTCAGTTCGATGTTCATCTGAACATTAAAATCAAAGAACATATTGCTGAACTTCATATCAATATAGCGGCCTAAAATCTGGAAAGTACGCTCATCAAAAATGGTGGTCATCTCCTTGATCATGGTATCGCCATCTGATGTGCTGGGTTTGCACCGTACTTTAAAGCGATAAACCGGGATGGTGTCGAGGTATTTACCACGGGCAAATTCGTAATAGTAATACTGACGCATGTCACTGCCAAATATTTCGGTTTTGCTGCTGATGAAGGGGATGCCGTTTATTTTGCGCCCTGGTGTAAAGATGAGCGCTTTAAGTTTGCTTTTGTACGATTCATTTTTGCCTCCCGATCCTGGCAATGCATCGCCTTTGGTAAAGTCGGAGTTGTAGGCATTCATGAAAATAAAATCGAACATCTCTACCGTGTACAATTGGTATTTACCATTCTTCTTGTACACGTCGCCGCTATCCTTTTTTGCTATGTATTCAATTTTATGTTTCCCGGCAGCGTTGCTATGGATTATTTTGCGATATATGCGGCCATCTACCTTATTCTTTTTATCATAAGTGAAAATCCGATTCTCGGCAGTAAAGCCGAACTTTTTCATGTTTTGGAAAGCTTTGTAAAAACCAGTGTCGGCTAAAACGGCGTCGATAAAATCCTGCGCGTTGAGTTTGTGAGAGCGGATATCAACCAATGAATCAATCACGATAGTGCGGATAGTATCCGGGTTGAAGCGGTTGATCTGTTGGGCTTTGGAGGTAAAACCGGCAGTTATGATGATAAGGAGCAGGAGGAGTTTTTTCATGGTAAAATTAGGTGAAAGGTTAAAGGCGAAAGGAAAAAGGCAGTTGCACCTTTCGCTTTTAACCTTTTTCCTTTCGCCTCAAAAATTAGTTGCCTAATTGCTTCAACGCCAAATAGGCCATCAAGCCTGTACTCACCTTAAACGCATCCTCTTCCACATCAAAAGTAGGCGTATGTACCGATGAGGTGATCCCACGCGCTTCGTTACGAGTTCCCAAACGGTAAAAACAGCTATCAGCCGCTTGTGAGTAATAAGCAAAATCTTCGGCTGCCATCCAGATATCCAGGTCGAGTACGTTTTCCTTGCCTAAATAATCTTCGGCATGGCCGCGGGTGGCGTTGGTTAGTTTTTCTTCGTTGATGAGGAATGGGTAACCGCGCATAATATTGAAATCACAGCTTCCGCCCATGCTTTCGGCAATGCCTTCGGCCATTTTTTTCATGCGTTTGTGGGCTTCTTCGCGCCATTTCTCATCCATGGTACGGAAGGTGCCTTCCAGGTAAACCTCATTCGGGATCACGTTGGTAGCACCGTTGGCTATCACTTTACCAAACGAAAGTACCGATGGACTTTTCGGATCAGCAAAGCGACTAACTACCTGTTGCAGGGCGGTTAATATATGGGCGGTGATGATCACCGGGTCGATATTTTGTTGAGGTTGCGCTCCGTGGCCGCCTTTACCTTTAACGGTAACATACAGCTCATCGGTTGAAGCCATGTATTTACCAGCACGGAAACCTACCTTACCGGCATCAATCAAAGGCATCACATGCTGACCTAATACCGCTGCCGGTTTCGGGTTTTCTAAAACGCCTTCTTTGATCATCAGGCTTGCACCGCCCGGTAGTTTTTCCTCGGCAGGCTGAAAGATCAGTTTTACTGTTCCAGCAAACTGGCTTTTCAACTCGGTTAAAATGCTTGCCGTACCCAATAATGATGAAGTGTGCGCATCATGACCACAGGCATGCATTACACCCGGATTTTGTGATTTGTATGATACCTCGTTAGCTTCCAATATCGGCAGTGCGTCCATATCGGCACGTAAAGCAACTACGTTGCCGGCGTCAGATGGTTTTTCGCCCTGGATCAGGGCTACCAAACCGGTATCGGCCATTTTATGGTATTCTAAACCCAGTTCTTCCAGTTTACGGGCAACATAGGCCGAAGTCTGGATCTCGTGGAAAGATAATTCTGGATTGGCATGCAAATGGCGACGGGTGGCCACTACATCATCAAATATTTTTGCTGATAGCTCCTGTATTTGCTCTTTAATCATTATTGGTATCCGCTTTAGGAAGATTAATTTTTTCGGAAAGAATAAATATGCTTGAAAAGGACGATCGTATTTCCTGCACCAGTTTTTCGGCTTCGAGCCGGGTACGGAAGTCGCCTGCTTTTACTTTAAAGTTGGGTTCGCGATAGTTGATATAGGTACGCAACTCCGGGTATTGGGCCTGTAGTTTGGCCTGGGCGTTAAAGGCAGCGCTGCGGTTTGAACCGCTGAAGAACTGCACCCGGTAACCATAAGTCGCTCCCGAAGGATCGGTTCCGGTTACACCGCTAAGCGAAAATCGCTTGGCTATCAACGAATCAACCAATGGATCTTTCACCACTTCAACTTTGCCACGGGTTTGGGCGAAGCTGTGGGTTGATGCTAATAGCAATAAAACGAAAAAGCAGTATTTGATTATCGTCTGTTTGGTTGATTGATCAAATACTGCTTTTTTCATAGTTCTTGTTATATAAAAATGATGTCATGCCGAAACAAGTTCGGGATGACGTTTTTAAAAGGCTACTTAAACCTGCCCTACGCCGTGGCAGTTTTTGAATTTTTTGCCGCTTCCGCATGGGCAAGGATCATTCCTGCCAATTTTATTTTCAACCCTTACCGGGGTGATTTTTTGTTGCTCTTGCGGAAAATCGTCCAACGGTACGCCATTGCTTTCGGTTACTACCTCGGCTTTGGTGGTTTTCATTTTACGCAGATCCAATTTTGGTTCAGGCTTTGCTTCCCTTACCTCTTCGGCCTGTTGCTGAACCGGGATACCGCCGCGGAACAGGAAGCTTACGATCTCCTTGTTCACATTGGCCAACATGCCGCGGAACAATTCAAAAGCTTCAAATTTGTAAACCAATAACGGGTCCTTCTGCTCATAAACCGCATTCTGTACCGATTGTTTTAACTCGTCCATTTCGCGCAGGTGCTCTTTCCATGCATCATCTATCAGGTATAGGGTAACGTTTTTCTCGAACGATTTAAATACCTCGTGACCATGGTTTTCAACCGCTTTTTTAAGCGGAACAGCTACCTGGATGCCATGGATACCATCGCTAAACGGAACTACAATGTTTTCAATGTACTCGCCGCGGGTTTCGTAAACATCTTTAATAACCGGGTAAGCCTGTTGTGCAACGGCTTCCTGTTTACGTTTGTAAAACTCCATAACACCGTTGAAAACCTCATCGGTTAAAGTAGCTACAGATTTTGAAGCGAAAACATCGGCACTAAAATCAACATCTACAGAGAACAAACGGATAATTTCCAATTGGAAACCATCAAAGTTGTTGCTCTCTTTATATTCGGTTACAATATCTTCAACAACATCAAAAATGGTATTGCTCAAATCAACATCTAAGCGCTCGCCAAACAAAGCGTTTTTACGTTTGGTGTAGATCACGGTACGTTGTGAGTTCATCACATCATCGTACTCCAACAAACGCTTACGGATCCCGAAGTTGTTTTCTTCTACTTTTTTCTGCGCACGCTCTATCGATTTGGAGATCATAGAGTGCTGGATCACTTCGCCCTCTTCAATACCCATACGTACCATCAGGCTCGAAATACGCTCCGATCCGAATAAACGCATCAGGTTATCCTCTAACGATACAAAGAACTGTGAAGAACCCGGGTCACCCTGACGACCAGAACGACCACGTAACTGCCTGTCAACACGGCGCGATTCATGGCGCTCAGTACCAACGATAGCTAAACCTCCGGCTTCTTTAACGCCTGGGCCTAATTTAATATCCGTACCACGACCAGCCATGTTGGTAGCAATGGTCACCGTACCTGCTTTACCAGCCTCAGCCACAATATCGGCTTCTTTCTGGTGCATTTTGGCGTTCAGTACGTTATGTTTAATGCCGCGCAACTTAAGCATACGGCTCAATAATTCAGAAATCTCTACCGAAGTAGTACCTACCAATACCGGGCGACCGGCCTGTGTTAACTTAACGATCTCTTCGGCAACGGCGTTGTATTTTTCACGCACGGTACGGTAAACCAGATCCTGGCGATCATCACGAACAATGCCCGAGTTGGTTGGAATTTCAACCA
Organism: Mucilaginibacter sp. CAU 1740; assembly: GCF_039839285.1. Taxonomy (NCBI): domain Bacteria; kingdom Pseudomonadati; phylum Bacteroidota; class Sphingobacteriia; order Sphingobacteriales; family Sphingobacteriaceae; genus Mucilaginibacter; species Mucilaginibacter sp. CAU 1740. The sequence goes on from NZ_JBDOQS010000013.1 coordinate 196,070, forward strand.
CATCAAGCTTGTAAATTTCCCATAACTCACCTGCTTCAGTAACGGCTGTACCGGTCATACCGCAAAGTTTGTGGTACATCCTGAAGTAATTTTGCAGGGTAATGGTTGCAAAAGTTTGAGTTGCATCCTCAACTTTTACGTTCTCTTTAGCCTCAATAGCCTGGTGTAAACCATCAGAGTAGCGGCGGCCATCCAATACACGACCGGTTTGCTCGTCAACTATCTTAACCTTGCCTTCGTCCAGAATGTATTCGGTATCTTTTTCAAACAGGGTATAAGCTTTTAATAACTGGTTAACCGAGTGGATCCTTTCAGATTTGATCGAGAAATCACGCATCAACTCATCTTTGCGCGCTATTTTATCTTCAGGGCTCAGGCTTGATTTTTCAATTTCAGCTACTTCGGTACCTACATCAGGCATCACAAAGAAGTGAGGATCCTCGCCCGAAGCGGTGATCAGCTCAATACCTTTTTCAGAAAGCTCAACCGAGTTGTTTTTCTCGTCGATAACAAAGAATAATTCCGAGTCTACCTTCGGCATTTCTTTGCTTTGATCCTGCATGTAGTGGTTTTCTACTTTTTGCAGGATGGTGCGGTTACCGCCCTCACTTAAAAATTTAATTAAAGCCTTGCTTTTTGGTAAACCACGGAAAGCACGTAACAATGCTAAACCACCACCTTCTACATCTGTATCACCTGCGTTGATAGCTTTTTTAGCATCGTTTAATACGCCGTTGATGTAATTTTTCTGCGCGTTAACCAAACGCTCAATGCGTGGTTTCAACTCATAAAACTCATGCTCATCTCCACGTGGGATAGGACCTGATATAATTAAAGGTGTACGGGCATCATCAACCAAAACCGAGTCAACCTCATCCACCATCGCGTAGTGCAATTTGCGTTGTACCAGTTCTTCAGGCGTGCGTGTCATATTGTCACGCAGGTAATCGAAACCAAATTCGTTGTTGGTACCGAAAGTAATATCAGCTAAATAAGCTGCGCGACGTGCCTCAGAGTTAGGCTCGTGTTTATCAATACAATCAACCGAAAGGCCGTGGAATTCATACAGCGGACCCATCCACTCGCTATCTCGTCGAGCCAGATAATCATTCACGGTTACAATGTGTACACCTTGTCCGGCAAGGGCGTTAAGGTATGCAGGCAGTGTAGCTACCAACGTTTTACCCTCACCTGTAGCCATCTCCGATATTTTACCCTGGTGCAATACGGTACCGCCAATAAGCTGTACATCGTAGTGAACCATGTTCCAGGTAACCTCGTTCCCGGCGGCAATCCAGGTGCTGCTGTGAATAGCTTTATCACCTTTAATAACCACGTTCGGCTTGCGTGCGGCCAGCTGACGGTCGAAATCAGTAGCGGTAACCTCTATCGATGGATTGGCAGCAAGGCGGCTCGCGGTTTCTTTAACAACTGCAAATGCCTCCGGCAAAATGTTCATCAATATATCTTCAAGCTCTTTGTTACGGTCTTTTTCAAGCTTATCAAGCTGAGTGTATAACTCAACTTTTTCAGCTACATCCATATCAAGCTCGTTTTCTGTACGATCTTTAATAGCCTGGATCTCGCTGTCGATGCCCGAAAGGCCCTGAGCTATAGTTTCTTTAAAATATATGGTCTTAGCCCTAAGCTCATCATTACTCAGGGAGCCAAGTTTTGGAAATTCAGCCTTAATTTTCTCAATTATAGGCTGTATGCTTTTTACATCCCGTTCTGATTTGCTTCCGAAAAGCTTACTGATAAAATTTAACATATTATTTTATTATGATTCAACCCGGTTCAACAATTGCGCCATAGCGGCCATTAGAGCCAAATTGACAGGCAAATGTAAGATTTTGCGCCGAAAGCCGAAAGGTTTAAGGCGTAAAGCGCTGTTAAGGGTGAAAGATTGACATTAAGGTGTTAGTTAAAGTTGTTGTTTGTGGGTTGTTCGTTAAGTTGTCTGAACCGTGATTTGGGTGGATTTATGGGATGACAGGATTTTGATTGGCTAATTCTCCAAAAAATCTAATAAATCTTAAAAACCTACCCAAATCCCGGTTCAGAAAATAGCTACTATGGCATTGCCTGCGGCCCGCGCTATCCGCTCATACTGCACAGGCCTTAGCCACAAGGCCGGTATCCGCTACTATCGCTAATGCGGGCATCGGGGTTTTATTAATCATTGTTGTTTTTGTCATCACCTTTCCCGCCCTTATCGTCATCATCGTCCTCCTCATCCAAATCTTCGCTTTCAAAATCGTTCAGGTCATCTTCGTTAAACTCGCCGAAAAAACGGTCTTCATCAAACATCAGTTCTTCCAGCTTTTCCTGCTCGGGTGTGCTGGTATCAAAACGGATGGCCCAGTTATCGGGGATATCGTAAGTTTTATCAAACCCGCGGATCCAATCCACAAACACCAGCCTAAACTCTTCTATCTTTTCGCGCATTAGTTGCACGTAATCCTCTTCGTTTATTTTTACCATTGATGCGAAGGATACGGCATTGAACATGTCTTGCACGGCCAGCTTGATCAATACTGCGTTCTGCATGCGTAACGAGTAGAGACTGCCGCCTTCGGCACCGGCAATTTTTGCCTGGATGAGGGCGGCATTGCTGCAGATCTGGATAGCCAGGTGCTCTTTCATGCTGTCTTCCTTTAAAGCTTCGGCAATAACATCGGCAAGGTCAAATAATTCCTGTGCTTTTTGATATACCGGGAGCTTTTCAAACTTTTCAAGTCTACGGGCCATGTGGTAAATTTACTACTTATAACACAAGTAGCCTTATATATAGTATTAAAGGCTTGTTAAAAAAACTATCTTTGCCGCATGAATATCCTGATCCTTGGTTCGGGCGGAAGGGAAAGCGCCTTCGCCTGGAAAGTAGCCCAGAGCCCTAAGTGTGAGAAACTTTTTATTGCGCCCGGTAATGCCGGCACAACGCAATACGGTACAAATGTAAACATCAAGGTTACCGACTTTGAAGGCATTAAAGCGCTTGTTTTAAATGAGGACATTAACCTGGTATTGGTTGGTCCCGAAGAACCACTTGTAAAAGGCGTTCATGATTTTTTCCTGGCTGATGAGCAGCTGAAAAACATCCCGGTTGTTGGTCCGCAGCAGGAAGGCGCCCAATTGGAAGGCAGCAAGGATTTTTCCAAGCAGTTTATGGAGAAGCATAATATCCCTACTGCCGCTTATAAAACTTTTACTAAAGATACCCTGGAAGATGGGTTGACATATTTAGCCACTGCCGGCTTACCGGTAGTATTAAAAGCTGATGGATTAGCGGCCGGTAAAGGCGTGCTGATCTGCCTTACTTTAGAAGAGGCCCAAACCGAACTTACCGCTATGCTGGCCGATGCCAAATTTGGCGAAGCAAGTTCGCGTGTGGTTGTGGAGCAGTTTTTAACAGGCATTGAACTATCGGTATTTGTGATGACCGATGGCAACAGCTATAAAATATTACCCGAAGCCAAAGATTACAAACGCATAGGCGAAGGCGATACCGGCCTCAATACAGGTGGTATGGGTTCTATCTCGCCGGTGCCATTTGCTGATGCTGCTTATATGAAAAAGGTAGAGGAGCGTGTGATCATCCCTACAGTTGAGGGTTTGAAAAAAGATGGTATCCCATACAAGGGTTTCATCTTTATCGGCCTGATGAACAGTAACGGCGAACCATGGGTAATTGAATACAACTGCCGCATGGGCGACCCGGAAACCGAGAGCGTAATGCGCCGTATAGATTCGGACTTTGTTGACCTGCTTTTAGGTGTTGCCGAAGGAAACCTGAACGAAAAAGAAATTATCATAAGCCCTAAAACCGCGGCCACCGTAGTAATGGTAGCAGGTGGCTATCCGGGAGAATACCTTAAAAATAAAGTAATAACCGGTACCGAAAACGTGCGCGATTCTATCGTGTTCCATGCAGGTACGGCTATGGATGGTGAGGATGTGATCACTACCGGTGGTCGTGTTTTGGCTATTACTACTGTGCAGGATAATATGTTTAGTGCATTGCAGCAGGCTACTGCCGATGCAAGTAGGATATATTATGATGGGATGTACTTTAGGAAAGATATTGGATTTGACCTTCTTTAGTTGGTCATTGAGTCATTAGGTCATTGAGTCATTTTTTGAAAGATATTTCAGTCGTCTGGCATCTTCTAAGAAATTACAAAAAGGGTTTCCGGAATTTCCGGAAGCCCTTTTTAATAACTCACTACCGCGGGTTTAGCGATAGCGTAACCCGTGGGAATAACAGGTTAAGTCTCTGACTTAACCTCAATAGTCCAACATACCATCTGCCACCGACTTAGCTATAACTTAACCCATTGCGAATAACTCATCTAATCCGGTAGTCACTTAAGTCAGAGACTTAAGTGATTTTACACCACGGGTTACGCTATCGCTAAACCCGCGGCAGATTAGCGGCTGTTTTTGTTTTTTTTAACCTACGCTCTACTTCTTCACCACCTTCTTTAGCACCAATAAATTCTGCCCATTCAAGCTATAGCCGCTAATATTATTCTGGTAAAGGTTCACTATCTTATCATAATATAAAACCACTACCGGCGATTGCTGCATCATCAGATTATCCATTTGATGGTAAATAGCGAAGCGTTTTTCATCATCCTTTACCTGGTAAGTTTGCTCAAACAGTTCATCAAATTTTTTATTGTTAAAGCCAGTATAATTTGGCCCGAAAGGAATTTTGTTTTTAGAATAAAATACCGAAAGGTAATTTTCAGCATCGGGATAATCGGCTATCCATGAGCCATAAAAAAAGTTTATGCCATTTTTAGAGATCAGCTCCCGCAAGCTTGCACCTTGTGTTATTTCCACATTGGTTTTTATACCAACACGCTCCAATTGACCCTGTACGTATTCAATCAAACTGCGATAGCCGATTGTTGTGGCCAGCGTAATCTCGGGCATATTTTTACCATTAGGAAAGCCTGCATCACGGAGCAGGCAACGGGCTTTTTCGGGGTCGTAATTGTATCCGTGTACGTCGTTACCTTTAAAACCCGGCATGCCCGGCGGTACGAAGCCGCCATAACCAGGTGTGCCCATGCTGTTACGCAGATATTTGATCATCTTCTCGCGGTCGATGGCGTAATTAATCGCCTGCCTTATCTTCAGGATTTTTAATGGGGATTTTTTAACGATAGGCAAGGTTGTATCCACCAACATACCTATATATATGGTATTCAAATAAGGAGCGGTATTCAGGATGAATTTGCCTTTATATTTTTGCGTTACCTTGCCCGATTTGGTGAGGATATCATCGCGATAGCTGCCATCTATATCATTTAAAAAATCGATGTTCTTTTTCACAAACTCTAAAAAGGAGGTTTGCTTATCGGCAATAAAGGTAGAGCGGATAGCATTGAGGTAGGGGAGGCGGTTGCCCTTATCGTCCTTTTCCCAGTAGCGCTCATTCTTTAAAAGCACCAAAACCTCGCCCTCTTTCCAGTATTTAAATCTGAACGGACCTGTACCAACAGGGTGACTCCTGAAATCTTTACCGTAAAATTCAACAACCTCCTTAGGTACTACCGAGCAATATTGCGCGGTAAGTAAACTCAAAAAAGGAGCGAATGGCTGCTTAAGTTTTATTTGAAATGTGCTGTCGTTCGCTGCTATAAAGGCGCTTTTATCTTTCACCTTATCGCTGAAGATCCATGAACCGGACGAGGCTACTTTAGGGTCGATCAACCGGCCAAAGCTGTACGCAAAATCTGACGCTTTAACCAATCGACCATGGCCACCGGCAAAATGCGGGTCGTCATGAAAATAAACATCATTGCGGAGGTGAAACGTATAAAGCAAACCATCGGCAGATGTTTCCCAGCTTTTGGCTATGCAGGGGATGGTTTTTAAACTATCGTTCACCTGCACCAGGCCATTATACAATTGGTTGTCCATCCAAATGGTATAATGGTTACGGCAAAAGGCAGGATCAAGAGAAGTTAGGCCCTCTTCGAGGTTGATATTGAAAACGGTTTTATGCTTGTCGGAGATATTTGAATGGCAGGCGCAAAGCTGAATTGAAAGTAACAATACAAAGTAAGTGATCAGCTTATTCATTCAGGCTAATATATTAAATATAGCGGTAGCCGGGAGATGAATAAGCTGATTATTACTTAATAATGAGAGAGAATAGGTTTAAGCATGTTTCGATGGATTTGCTTTATTATATTTGAGATAAATATCACCTAAGTCTCAATGATCACAAAAGAAGAACTGCAACAAAAATACAAAAAGCTATCTACAGAAAAATTGATCGAAATAATTGACAACAAGGCCAACTATACAGAGCTGGCAGTTGAAGTAGCCGTTGCTGAATTTGACAGTAGAGACGTACCTGAAAGCGAGGTAATGGATTATAGGATTAAGCAAGTTGATAACCTGAATTCTGCTTTAGAAAGAAGCTTTGAGCCGCTTGGCTTTTTACAGAAACTCCTGTTTTTCTTTTTATTTATCCCGCTATTACACTTCGCGTTTAAAATGAATTACAGATCTGATGGGGCTACTTTAAAACTTAGGCAATCAAATTATTATTCATTAATCGGTTTTATCTCACTGCTGCTCTCGACTTTTATTTTAGCAATTTTTGATTGGAATATTGCCGAGTCAACTGTTTTAGGCATCTGGATGATCTTCTTTATCCCTGCTTACTTGCTCGATGATCATTTCAACAAAAGAGTAATTATTGAAAGAACAAACCGGATTTTGGTAGAAGATTATAATATGAGGGATAAAGAAGAATAACTTCAGGCATCAATTCCCGTTAATCCCTTATAAAATAGCTTTGCATAACCGGCTATCTTATCGGCCATGTCCAATCCGTTAATGATCTTTCGGGCGTTTACCCAATCAGTGCGGTCTGCATTAAAATATCTGTCGAGGTTTACGCCGGTGAACATGCCCTTTGTCATGCCTTTTACCATGATCTCAGCAGCGATGTCATCTTGTAGGGCGAGATCCGGATTGTTAAGCAGATCGATATGCAGCAATCTGCCCATGCTTTCGTAATTCTCATACCACGTTAACTGCACATACCCGCGACCGTAATAGATCTGATCGGGCGTGGTATAGGGTACTCGGTGGCCGGGGCCGCCGCCCATTTTAAGTTTTTGGCCGTAAGGATGCCCCGCTCCGCGCCCGTTTTCTCTTACAGGTTGCATAGTGCCATCGCATTCGTGATAAACCGTGGCCAGCATGTAGGCTACCTGGCGTTCGTCGGTTACGCCGCCGTCTTCAGCAGCTTTAATAATGGCTTCGATGCCATCAACATGGTTTTGGGTTAAATGTCCGCCAAATAAGGCAGGACGGATAGTGTCGTAAAGTTGTTTAGTACCTGGCATGGTAATAAAATTTAGGTGTTAGTGAATAAAAATAAATGTCTCCGGGAATGGAGTTTGAATTAAAGAGGGTGTAGTAAGGCTTAGGTAAATATAGATATTATTTAATTGAATATCAATATTGTATGCGTAGTAAAGCTTCTTGCGCTCATTTGTGATGAGTGGTTAACGTGGGTTTGCGTTTATAACGCAAACCGTAATTTATTGAAATTTGCTGGCTTGATTCTGTTGGTTAATTGCGTTGCAAACGCAAAACCATGTTAAGCGCTCGTTACAAACGAGCGCAAGCTTTGAACTTAAAATACCTGAAAAATTAAAACCGATCTTTCAAAAACTTACCGGTATAGCTGCCTTTTTGCTTGATCAAATCTTCGGGAACACCTTCAAAAACAACTTTACCGCCACGGTCACCGCCTTCGGGGCCGATATCAATTACCCAATCGGCGCATTTAATTACATCCATGTTATGCTCGATAACGATGATGGTGTTACCATGGTCAAGCAGTGCGTCGAATGATTTCAAAAGTTTTTTGATATCGGCAAAATGCAAACCGGTAGTTGGTTCATCAAAAATGAAAAGCGTTTTGTTAGTATTGTTACCCTTAACCAGGAATGATGCCAGCTTAATACGCTGTGCTTCACCGCCTGATAAAGTGTTTGATGATTGACCCAATTGCACATAACCCAAACCAACATCAACCAATGGTTTTATTTTGGCAATTACCTTAGGTTCTTTGGCAAAAAATTCAACGCCTTCGTCGATGGTCATGTTCAAGATCTCCGATACGTTTTTCTCTTTGTATTGAATATCGAGTACATGCTGTTTAAAACGATGACCGCCACAGGTTTCGCAGGTAAGGAAGATATCAGCCATAAACTGCATCTCTATTTTCACTTCGCCTTCGCCCTGGCAAACATCGCAACGACCGCCCTCTACGTTAAAAGAAAACGCCGATGGTTTTAAGCCTGCTGCTTTTGCTGCCGGTTGCGAAGCGTAAAGGTTACGGATCTCATCCCAGGCTTTAACATAAGTAACCGGGTTGGAACGTGATGAACGGCCGATAGGGTTTTGATCAACCAGTTCAACTTGTTCTATTTTGCCAAAATCGCCATCAATGGCATCGTACAAGCCTGTTTGCTCGCCCGAATAATTGCCTAAAGCTTTTTGTACAGCAGGGGCAAGGATGCGTTTTACCAAACTGGTTTTACCAGAACCGGATACACCGGTGACAACGGTAAGCACTCCCAAAGGGAATTTGGCATCTACATGTTTCAGGTTGTTTTCACGAGCGCCTTTTATCTCGATAAAATCATGCCATTTACGGCGGCTTTTCGGGATGGCTATTTCTTCCCTGCCGCTCAGGTATTTACCGGTAAGACTTTTTTCGTCCTTTATAATTTCGTCATAAGTGCCGGTGAAAATTAGTTCTCCACCATGAGTGCCAGCCTCAGGGCCGATATCGATGATATGGTCGGCAGCTTTCATGATCTCTTCTTCGTGCTCAACAACCAAAACGGTGTTGCCCACATCGCGAAGAGATTTTAAAACGCTTACCAATCGCTCAGTATCGCGAGGGTGCAGACCGATACTCGGCTCATCCAACACATAAACTGAACCTACCAAGCTGCTGCCTAAGGAAGTAGCCAGGTTAATACGCTGCGATTCACCGCCCGATAGGGTATTTGATAAACGGTTAAGTGTTAAGTAACTCAAGCCAACATCGTTCAAAAAACCTAAACGGTTGGTGATCTCCATTAATAATCGTTTGCCAATTTTTGCATCGTTCTCGCTCAGTTCAAGCGTTTTGAAAAACTCGAATGCTTTGTCCAAAGGCATCAATACCACATCGGTAATTGATTTGGTGTTGATCTTTACGTACGACGCATCCATCCGCAACCGGCTACCCTTACATTCCGGACAGGTGGTTTTGCCCCTGTATCGCGATAGCAAAACACGGTACTGAATTTTATAGGTCTGCTCTTCCATTTCCTTGAAAAACTCATCAAGGCCGCGGAAAAATTTATTGCCGGTCCATATCAGTCGCTGTTCCTTTTCAGTAAGTTGGTTATACTGACGATGGATAGGGAAATCAAATTTCAATGCATGGCGAACCAGGGCATCATTCCATTCGCGCATTTTTTCGCCGCGCCAAGGGGCAATGGCTCCTTCGTAAATGGATTTGCTTTTATCGGGGATAACCAAATCCTCATCAATGCCTATCACCTTACCATAGCCCTCGCATTTTTTGCAAGCGCCGTAAGGGTTGTTAAAGCTGAAAAAATTTGGCGTCGGCTCTTCAAATTTTAAATCGTCCAGTTCAAATCTATCACAGAAAAAACGTTCATGCTCAGTCTCTCCGTCAGGTTCCTGGAAGCGGACAAAGCAATCGCCTTTACCTTCAAAAAAGGCGGTTTGGATGGAATCGCCGAGGCGGCTTATGGTTTCATCCTCTTCGTTTTTGGTAACGCGGTCAACCACAATGCGTACGGTAGCGGGTGGTTCTACTTCCGCAGCTTCGGCGGTTGCTTTTTTAGATTTCGTTTTTTTAATCTCAACTACCGGCTCGGCAGCTATCATCGACACATTTTCAACGGTCTCATCTTCCAGCAATGCCTCAATGCGCGATAGTTTGCCATTGTATTCAACCCTTACAAAACCTTTTTGCATCAGCACCGCAAGTTCTTCTTTTAAAGTACGGTTGTTGTGTGGATGTAATGGTGCAAGGATGGTTACCTGAGTTTCGTTAGGTAAAGAGAGCACAAAATTCACCACATCGGTAACAGAATCTTTTTTAACCACATTGCCCGATATAGGCGAAATGGTTTTGCCGATGCGCGAAAAAAGCAGCTTCAGATAATCATAGATCTCGGTAGAAGTACCCACGGTTGAGCGCGGGTTGGAGGTGATCACCTTTTGTTCAATAGCGATAGCCGGGGCTATGCCCTTAATATAATCCACATCGGGCTTGTTCATACGGCCCAAAAACTGGCGGGCATATGACGACAAGCTTTCCACATAACGGCGCTGCCCCTCGGCATAAAGTGTATCGAACGCGAGCGACGATTTGCCCGAGCCCGACATGCCCGTAACCACCACTAATTTATTTTTAGGGATGGCCACATCAAGGTTTTTCAGGTTATGCACCCTTGCGCCTTTTATAATTATATGTTTTTGCGGATCTTTTTCTGCTTCTGTACTCATTCTGTTGAATTAGTTCGATGGGTTGATGGTTCACAGATCATAGCCTGAACGGCGATTTACAGCAAATAATTTACCATAAATTCTGACCAATGCACCATGAACTTTTCGGAATGCAAAAATCCTAAAAAATTTAGCAGTATGCAAATCGGTTTTAATTGTTTATACCAATTTAACAGGTCATTTTCATGTGTTTACAGTTTGTTGACTTTTTAAGGCTTAATACTTTTTTAACAACTAATTTTTGAAAAATTTATTTTGGTTAATGATTAAACCTTCGGTATTAAAAGTCAGTCTAAAGTAAGCTTACCAAATTATTGATGGTTTTGCGTTCAATTATGCCGATTAATAGTAATGTATAACTCCAAAAAAAAAATTTTATTTGTTTTTTCGCCAATTATTTATTTTATTTGAAGAAACAAATCTGTAACCCCTAAGGAGCACGCTATAGAATATACTTTACTTTAAAAGGTTTTAACTAAGAATTAAGTTTAAGTAGTACTTTCTATGGATTTTCAATTGAAGAGTGATCAGGATCTAATCCATCTATATGTAGCTGGCGATGAAGCGGGCCTTGTAGAACTGATAAGACGTTACCAATCAAAAATATATACTTCCATTTACCTGTTGGTAAAAGACGAATACCTTGCCGAGGATATTTTTCAGGATGCTTTTATAAAAGTGATCAACACCCTTAAAGCCGGAAAATATAACGAAGAAGGTAAATTTTTACCATGGGTAACCCGCATTGCACACAATCTTGTGATTGATCATTTCCGCCGCGAAAAACGTGCGCCGATGATAAGCAATGGTGATGATTTTGATATTTTTGAAGTGCTTGGCAATTACGACGAAAGTACTGAAGATAAAATGGTTAGGGAACAAACCCATAAAGATTTGAAAGCCCTGATCCAGTTATTGCCATCCGAGCAAAAAGAGGTGCTCATTATGCGCCACTTCGGCGATATGAGCTTTAAGGAGATTGCCGATATTACTGATGTAAGCATCAATACCGCCCTTGGCCGGATGCGCTACGCCCTCAATAACCTCCGCAAAATGATGCAGAGTAAGGAGCTTAGTTTGAAAAATTAGTCATTAGGTCATTATTTCATTAGGTCATTGAATTGTTGGTATGCAAATTTGCCAATAAATCAATGACCTAATGACTTTAATGACAGCCCTGCGAAATGACATCCAAAGAAAAATTTCATTTAATTTTCATTTAACAAAATATTATCTTTAAGCCACCGTTATAAATCGTATAAAATTTATAGTAAAATAAGCTTATGGATGAAACCTTTACAAAAACGTTAAATGCATTAGCTAACCAAGGCGAAATGAACAGAGATGTACAAGAAAATCTGGATGCTGACGATGTGATTTTTTACAATTCCATCCGTGCTGATTTGGATCTGCTGGTTAAAAAACCAAAAGTTCAGACCATCCACCAGATACTTGACTATTCAAAAAGCCTCCGTTAGTACTTATTGCGGATTCCCCCACTGGTTCATAGATCATAATGGTTAACCCCGGTTAACAATATTGATTTATGAACCTTTCTATTTTATGTGGGTTCATTAGTTCACTGGTTCATTCGTTCATTGGTGAAAAGTTTGATAGTTTTGGCATTTAGTTTATTGAAGGTATTGCCGTATGCAAAGTTCCAATAAGCTAATGAACAAATGAACCAGTGAACTAACTATGCTTAAAGCCGAACGTTACCGCTACTTTGTTGAATACTTTTCGCAAAACCAGCCTAACCCTGTTACCGAACTGCATTATAACAATCCATTTCAGTTGCTGGTGGCCGTTATACTTTCGGCGCAATGTACCGATAAACGAATTAATCAGGTTACCCCGGCGTTGTTTGACCGTTTCCCTACAGCTCAGGATCTGGCCGACTCCACATCCGATGAGGTTTTCAATTACATCCGCTCGGTAAGTTATCCTAATAATAAAGCCAAGCATTTGGTAGGTATGGGCAAAATGCTGATGGAAGTTTTTAACGGCGAAGTGCCTTCGGGTATAGATAACCTGCAAAAACTACCGGGCGTTGGGCGGAAAACAGCCAATGTAATAGCTTCGGTAATATTTGAAGAGCCGGCTATGGCGGTTGACACCCATGTTTTCAGGGTGGCTAACAGGATTGGTTTAACTAATAATGCCCGCACGCCACTTGCCGTTGAGAAACAACTGGTACAAAATATCCCTAAGGAGCATATAGCGGTAGCGCATCACTGGTTGATATTGCATGGCCGATATATTTGTCTGGCCCGCAGCCCTAAATGTGATGTTTGTCCGCTTACCTGGTTTTGCCGTTATTATGAGCGCAATAATACTGAAGGAGCTTTAAAGAGGGCAGAAGCAGCAAAAGAAAGAAAGGCGAAAGAAGCAAAGAAGAAAAAACAGCTTAACGCTATTAGTAAAGAATTGAAGAAGCGGAGTGTGGATAAAGGTTGATTAGGTGAGTGGTTGATGGAGTGAATAGTTAGTACATTTATATGTAGATAACCTAATCAACTATTCACTAAATCAACCATTCTCTAACCCTAAAAATAAATTACTAAAAAAATTAGTAATTATAAAAAATGTATTTATATATTTGTTGAAGAAAGTAAAACGATGGCTAACACAGATAAAAATAACAGCTCGGATAAATTAAAGGCATTACAGCTTACGCTGGATAAGCTGGAGAAAACATACGGTAAAGGTTCCATCATGAAATTGGGCGATTCTATAATCGAACAAACTGAAGTGATCTCGACCGGTTCGTTAGGTTTGGATATTGCTTTAGGTGTTAATGGCTTGCCGAAAGGCAGGATCATTGAGATCTATGGTCCGGAGTCGTCAGGTAAAACAACCCTGGCTATCCATGCTATTGCCGAATCGCAGAAAAAAGGTGGCATTGCTGCTTTTATTGATGCGGAGCATGCTTTTGACCGTTTCTATGCTAAAAAATTAGGTGTAGATGTTGAGAACCTATTGATCTCTCAACCAGATAATGGTGAGCAGGCTTTGGAAATTGCTGATAACCTGATCCGTTCAGGAGCTATTGATATCCTGGTTATTGACTCTGTTGCTGCATTGGTTCCCAAAGCTGAGATTGAAGGCGAAATGGGCGATTCGAAAATGGGTCTTCACGCACGTTTAATGTCGCAGGCTTTGCGTAAGTTAACCGGTACCATCAGCAAAACTGGATGCTGCTGTATCTTCATCAACCAATTGCGTGATAAAATTGGTGTGATGTTCGGTAACCCGGAAACTACTACAGGTGGTAACGCTTTGAAGTTTTACGCTTCGGTACGTTTGGATGTTCGCCGTATCTCTCAAATTAAAGATACCGACGAGGTTTCTGGTAACCGCGTTAAAGTTAAGATAGTTAAAAATAAAGTAGCTCCGCCGTTCCGCATAGCTGAGTTTGATATCATGTTTGGTGAAGGCATTTCAAAAGCCGGCGAGATCATCGATTTAGGCGTTGAATACAACATTATTAAAAAAGCAGGTTCATGGTTTAGCTATGGCGAAACCCGTTTAGGTCAGGGCCGTGACGCGGTTAAACAATTGATCCTCGATAATCCGGAGTTGCAGGAAGAACTGGAAAGTAAGATCCGCGAAACGGTTACGGGCGAAAGCATGGAAGAGGTATAGTACGCTAAGCCAACCATTTCTAAAGTGATTTAAATAAGTACAAAAAAGCTTTCCGAAAGGAAAGCTTTTTTTATAAAACTATCTGCCGCGGGTTTAGCGTAGCGTAACCCGTGGTGAACTATCATTTAAGCTTCCAGCTTAAATACCCCAACAAACAACCTAAAGCCCAATGAGCCGTAACTACAAATTCCATAACCAGGAGTTCCCCCATTTTGTAACGTTCACAGTTGTAAATTGGATAGATGTTTTTACAAGGCGTGAATACAAAGATATCATCGTAGATAGCCTGAAATACTGTATTAAAAACAAGGGTTTAAAACTATATGCCTGGGTTATCATGAGCAACCACGTACATTTAATTATCGGAACAAATGATAAGCCTATGCAGGATATTTTGCGAGATATCAAAAGACATACATCTAAAACCCTAACTAAAGCAGTAGCCGAAAACATACAGGAAAGCCGACGCAAATGGATGCTTTGGTTTTTTGAGAGGGAAGGTCAGAAGAACCCCGGTAATGAATATCATAAGTTTTGGCAATCGGGAAACCACCCTATCGAATTGTTTGGTGATAAGATGATTGATCAAAAGTTGGATTATTTGCATAATAATCCTGTGGTTGCTGGCTGGGTGGATAAGCCGGAAGATTTTCTTTACAGTAGTGCAAGAGATTATGCTGGGGATAAAGGTTTGATTGATATCGAACTGATGTGTTAGTTTTTATAATGTTGGTTAAGCTGAAAGCTTAACTTGTTTTACACCACGGGTTACGCTACGCTAAACCCGCGGCAGATAATAGATATGGATTTATTTAAATCCCCTCAGTAACGTATATTTAGCCCCAAATTATCACTATAACTAAAACTATGGGTTCATCCAAACAGCTTGTTGAAAATATGTTTAAGGCCGGTGGCATCACCATGAATGGTACAAACCCATGGGATCCGCAGGTGCATAACCCCAAATTGTATGACAGGTTGCTTGGCGGCGGATCATTAGGTTTTGGCGAAGCATATATGGAAGGCTGGTGGGATTGCGAAGCTTTGGATGAATTTTTTTTCAGAGTGCAATATCACAGGGTAGATAAAATGCTGCCCCGCGATTTGAATACCCTTAAATATTACCTGAAAGCCAAATACCTTAACCAGCAAACCCAATCGCGCTCTAAAGAAGTAGTAAAACGACATTACGATATCGGTAATGATCATTACGAATTAGTGCTTGATAAATACATGCAATATTCCTGTGGCTACTGGGGTTACGGTGCAAATACACTGGAAGAAGCCCAGGAAGCTAAATTAGATATGGTATGCCGCAAGCTGAAACTGGAACCCGGCATGAAAATGCTCGACCTGGGTTGTGGTTGGGGCGGGCTATCACAATTCGCCGCCGAAAGATATGGCGTGAACGTAGTAGGCGTAACCATTTCTGAAGAGCAAGCTGCCTATGCCCGTGAAAAATGTAAAGGCCTTCCTGTAGAAATAAGAGTGCATGACTATCGGGAATTGAACGATGAATTTGACCGTGTAGCCTGCGTAGCAATGACCGAGCATATCGGCTACCGCAACTATCGTACACTAATGGAGGTGGTTAGCCGTAACCTGAAACAGGATGGCATTTTTCTGCAACACACCATCGGCGGCAATTATTCAACTAAAATTACCGATCCCTGGATAGATAAATACATTTTCCCTAACGGCATGCTGCCATCCGCGGCTCAACTTACCACGGCATCACAAGGTTTATTCATTTTGGAAGACTGGCATAACTTCGGCACCCATTATGATCGTACCTGTTTGGAGTGGTTAAAAAATCTCGATGCCACCTGGGATCAACGCGATAGCGCCCAATACGATGAGACTTTCCACCGCATGTGGCGGTATTACCTCAGCGCCAGCGCTGCCTCATTCCGCTCGAGAAAAAATCATTTGTGGCAGATAGTTTTCACCAAGCCATTGCACTTGGGTGAATATAAATCGATAAGATAAAAGCAAACGGGGCGGCATTAAATAATGTCACCCCGTTGTGTTTAAACGTTATTTGGTCTATTCCAAAACCACTCGTTTAAGCGCCCATATATAGCCAAAATGTAACCCTTCGTGAAAAGCGATAAAACGGATGGCTTCTTCAATATTGCTCAAGGTAACGCCGTAACGGGTTGTCATGGGCTGATAGTTGCTGAAAATACCGGCATTGTAGTCTTCTTCCAGTTTATCAATTGTCGAGATAAACAATTCTTTCACTTTAGCAATTTCATCAGCATCAACAAAACCTTGCGGTTTAGTATCCGGGCGATAGGGTGTAAAATATTTATCATCAACAACAATTGGCACCCCGGCACGGGTATAATGAATACCCTGCTGACCGGATATTAAATGAGTTAAGTTCCAGATCAGGTTATTGTTAAAGCCTGCTGGGATATGGTTAAGTTGTTCGGTTGTTAAAGGTTCAATGATGCTTAGTAGCGTTAATCGTGGTTTTTTGATAACCTCAAATTCCTGTTTCATGGGTTAAGTATAGTGGTAAAGTGCTTGTGGGCTTGGCTAAAGTATGAAGATTGTGGTATAATTTCGTCAAATTATCGCATCGGCATCGGCAATGCTTTAAGCCTTATATCTTTTATTATACCTTTGCCCATTCATTTACTCATCCATTTTAATGCAGGATACCTCTTTAAATAACACGGCGGTAAAACATAATAAGTTCATTATTTACTTTTTGCTGTTGTGGGCATTGCTAAACGCGGTACAGGCTTTTACGCTCGAGATCCACGCCGACGAAGCCTACTACTGGGTTTACTCCCGCTTTTTAGATTGGGGCTATTACGATCATCCACCCATGGTGGCTGTTTATATTAAAGCTGGCTATAGTTTAATGCATAACGAGTTTGGGGCGAGGCTGTTTACTGTTATCACCACTACGGCATCGTTGTACCTGATGTGGGTAATGCTGAAGCGTTACCGGGTTGATGCCATCAATTTTATTTTGGTGATATCGGGCATATTTGTGTTCCATATCTATGGCTTCACTACCACGCCGGATGCCCCGCTACTGTTTTTTACAGTGCTGTTCCTGTATTTCTATCAACAATACATTGAAAAAGATAGCTTTAAACTGGCCGTATTACTCGGCGTGGTGGTGGCGTGCTTACTTTACAGCAAGTATCACGGTATATTACTGGTTGTTTTTACCCTTGCAGCCAATATCAAATTATTAAAGCGAGGATCATTTTATGCTATCGTATTATTGGCTTTGGCCTTGTATGCGCCGCATATTATCTGGCAGGCTAATCATGGTTTCCCTTCGTTAAGCTACCATTTATCCGAGCGCTCGGCTGAGGGGTATAATTTTGAATATACTTACATCTACCCACTGGGACAATTGCTGATGGCTGGTCCGCTGATTGGTTGGTTGCTGTTTTATAAAGGATTTAAAGCTAAATCACAAGATGTTTTTACCCGTACATTACGTGTTAACGCCATTGGGATCTTGGCCTTCTTTTTCCTAACCTCCTTTAAAGGTGAGGTACAATTACATTGGACATTGATTGCTTATGTACCGCTATCCATGATGGTACTGATCAGTTTTACCCAGCCGGGTGTAAAACCCTCATGGTTTAACAGGTTGGCCATTATTAACATGGCCATGATCGTAATCCTCCGGGTTTGTATCATTATCGCTTTCCCTCCTTTGTTAAAAGTTGATGCGGTACGGAGTTTCTTTGGTTTTAAGGAATGGGCGAAACTGATCCGCGAAAAAGCCGGGGATAACTATGTGATATTTAACGAGGGCTTTCAAAATCCATCTAAATACAATTTCTACAATAATACCATTAAAGGTTTCGACTACGATGCGCGTTACTACCGCCGTACTCAATATGATATCTGGCCGATAGAGGATAGCCTGCAACATAAACGGGCTTACGTGGTGAGCGCCGATATCCCAATGAACGGTACAACTACCGATTCGGTAATTAACAGTGCCGGAAAATGGTATAACGGATGGGTTGATGATATACGCACTTATCAAAAAATTGATTTCCAGGTGGCATCATATAAAGAGGTAATGGCTCCGGGGGCAAATAAAGAGTTCGATCTGGAGTTTAAAAACCCTTATCCTTTCCCTATCAACTTTAGTAATGTTAACGCGAAGCATAAGGTGTTTCTGGAAGCTTGTTTTTTTAAGGGCACCGACCAGGTAAACCAGCAACAAGCCGACAGCACATTCAATAATATTTCATTAAAAACCGGCGATACCGGGAACTTTAAATTTAATGTAACCGCGCCTAAACAGCCGGGCAAGTACGAGTTGATCTTCTCTATCCGTACTGAACCTTTTGTTGGCGGCCGCAACAATAAGATCATCAATATTACAGTAGAATAATACCATAGCTATGTTTAAACGGATATACCTTTTAGTCCTTTTTTCGATAATAACCGCAACCGCCTCTTTTGCACAGGGAAGCCTTGATATACATTTTAATGCCCTCGGGTTTATGGATAACCGAGAGTATAAGGATTTTGTGGCGCGTTCGCGCACCTACTCAGGTGTACGTACCACGCTCGATCTGGGTTTGAACCTCGATAGCGTGAACCACTTTGTTTTTGGAGCCAACGGCATTCACGAGTTTGGTGCTAAACCATACTTTTTAAAAGTGAATCCTGTTGCCTATTACAGTTACACAGGTAAAAACTGGTTGTTTAACGCAGGTGCTTTCCCGAGGGAGGGTTTGCTTGACGATTACCCTCGTGCATTATTGAATGATACCCTTCGCTACTATCGCCCTAATGTGGAGGGTTTGTTAACCCGTTTCCATAACGATCATTTTACCGAAACAGCCTGGATAGATTGGGTAAGCCGCCAAACCGTTACCGATCGTGAGCAGTTTTTGTTCGGTTTTTCGGGTAAATACCGGCCGAGCCTTACCGGGCCGTTTTATATAAGCCATTACTTTTTGTTGATGCACGATGCAGGCGCGGAAGTTCTGCTACCAAACGACCATATCCAGGATAATGGCGGAGGGCAGATCAGGTTAGGTTTAGACCTCAGTCATAAAACCATATTAGATTCGTTATCTATCGAAGCAGGTGGAATGGCATCCTTCGAGCGGGTGCGTGGCGTTGACGGTTTCCAAACACCCAAAGGTTTTGTAGCCAATGCTTATTTAAGCTGGAAACGTTTCGCACTGTTTGATGAGTTTTACAAAGGCAAGGGGAGCCACATTATTTATGGCGACGCGTTTTTCGAAAAGAAAACCTATAACCGTTTAGATATTATTTACACACCGTTTTTATACAAACGCGTAAAAGGCCAGTTTATATTCAGCCTGCACCAAACACCGGGCTACAGCAGCAACCAGGAAGCCTTCAGGGTAACGGTTGATCTGGGTAGGCGCACACTGGTGAGGTTTAAGGAATAGTGAACGGTTGATTGGGTTGATTTGGTGAGTGGTTGTCTGCTGATTTAGATAACTTACCTTGTAACTCGCCAAATCATTCAATAAATTGCAAATGTTAACCTTTATACACACATATACAATCCATGCAATTAAAAAAACAACTACTGATTGTGGTTGTACTGTTGCTCGCGGCACCTGCAAGGCTGTTGGCACAAGACAATCAATTTTCGGGCTGGGCGGCCTGGTTTCATTTCCATAAGCTGTCCGAGCATTGGGGCTACTCGTTTGATGGGCAGTTACGCTCGCACGATGAGGTAAGCTACCTCAAACACATTTTGCTCCGTCCGGCGGCTAACTACTATTTCGCCAAAAATAAAGTAGGTGCTTTAGGTTATGCTTATATAGCTACCTATGGCCGTACCCCGGCAAACGAAACAACATTTCGCCCGGAGCACCGCATTTGGGAGCAGTACACTTACAGCCATAAACTCGTTAAGCGGGTACAACTTTCACACCGCTTAAGGTTGGAGCAGCGCTTTTTAGGTAATACTGCTGATAATAAAAACGACAGTTATTTCGCACAACGTTTCAGGTATTTCGCTCGTGCGGTGATCCCGATGAAACCGGATTCGGTCGCGTTTACCCAGGGTACATTCCTCGCGTTACAAAACGAGGCTTTTGTAAACGTACAGAATAAGAATAAAGTAAATAAACATTTTTTTGATCAGAACCGTGCTTATGTAGCGGTGGGTTATCGTTTCAGCAAATCGTTTGATGCGGAAGCGGGGTATCTGAACCAATACATTAAGCAGGCTGATGCTTACGTGGTGAACCACGTGGCTCAGGTGGCTGTTTATACGAGGTTTTAATACAAAAAAAGCCGTCATTGCTTCGTTTCTCAATGACGGCTTTTATACCTTTCTGTTTTTATTTAGGGCTGTTATATCCTCTCAATATCTCCGCTACCGGCTTTAGAAGAAGAAATATTCCTCGCACCGCCAGTATAATGCACATCGCCCGATCCGCTTACCGAGGCATCGATTTTGTTGCTCGCATTGATAGTTGCATCGCCCGAGCCGGCTATTGAAACTTGTGTATTAACGGTGATCAACTCACGCGCGGTAAAATCACCGGAGCCAACAACCGTTACCCGCGAATTGTCTGCGCGGCCCGAAAGTTTCATATCGCCCGATCCTGAAATGCTGCTTTCCAAATTTTTAACAGTCACTTTGCCCAGCATATCGCCCGAGCCAACTACTTTTAGTTTTAACGAGTTGGTGCTGATGCCTTCCCTAAAATAAACATCGCCCGAACCGGCCACGTTAATGCTGGTCATATCTTTAGATACTACGTGTACTATCATTTTGCGGTTTTTGCCCCAGCTCCAGCTATCCCAGTTGGTGCCTTTTTTGCTGTAAATTTTCAATACACCGCCATCAACTTCGGTAATGATCTTGTCGATCACATCTGATGGTGCTTCTACTTTTACCGATTCGTTAGCGCCCTGAGTGTAGTACACATCGAATGAACCGGCCAGGTCGATAGCACTGAAACCTGATAAATGGCGGTCTTGCGTGGTTTGATCGGCGTGTTTAACAATATAATGTACTGGTTTTGCTGTACTGTAGCTTACTGTGCCGGTTGCCAATATGGCTGCTAATAATATTTTTGAGATCGATTTCATGACGATTGTTTTAGTTGTGTTTCAAATTAGACGCCGGTGTGTAACCGAAAGTTGCACCGCAGCATGATTTTTTTGTCTTTTTTGTAAAACTGATGCGGAGGATTTTTACATACCGAACATTTTTGCCTTTAACGGGTTGATTAACTTTGTTTATGGTTCAGCAACAAACTTTAACCGATTATGTAAATGCCCCACCGGATAGTGGTTCTTTAAATGGCGGGTATTTCGCGGCTATCCGTCTGCATGAATTTTCGGATGAGAGTTTGGCTGCAACCGCGGTTTACAGCCGGAAGGATTTTTACAAAATCTCGCTCATCACCGGTGATGCCACCTATTACTACCGCGAAAAAACCTACCAGGTAAAACCCGGCGATTGTGTGCTGGTTTTCACCAATCGCGAAACACCATATCGCTGGCAGATCCATAGCGGGGCCTGTAATGGTTACGCTTGTATGTTCACCGAAGATTTTTTACCGCTACATACCTACCTGCGCCCGGCAGATATGGCCGTATTTAATGATGCCGGTTATTCGTTTTTAAAACTTAATGAAGAAGAGCAAGCCGCTTTTGAAGCCCTCTTCCAAAAAATGATAACAGAGCAGGAATCAGCTTACGAAAATAAATACCAGCTTTTGTTTTTATACATGTTGGAGTGTGTGCACGCGGCACTCAAATTGAAACCCCGTTCCGTAAGCAATAACCAAACCGCGGCAACCCGGTTGGCAGATGCTTTTAAGTTATTGTTGAATGATCAGTTCCCGGTAGTAAATCCTTATCAGAAACTAACCATGCGCTCGCCCCAGGCGTTTGCTGATAAACTTGCAGTACATACCAATTATTTGAACCGGGCGCTGAAAGACGTAACAGGTAAAACCACCACGCAGCTTATTGCCGAAAGGACAATGCAGGAAGCGCAGGCTTTACTGATCCATTCCAACTGGTCGGTAAGCCAGATAAGCGATAGCCTTGGTTTTGACGATCCAACACATTTTGCCAAAGCGTTTAGGAAAGCTACCGGGCAAAAACCTTCTGCATTAAGGCAAATGGTTTGATTTATGCCGGTATTGGTTTGAATACAGTCGGTGTTGGGCTTTTAACTGGCTATAACTTTGCTGTTATTAAAAAAACATCAGGTTATGAAAACATGGTTTATCACCGGCTCATCTGCCGGATTGGGACGAATACTTACAGAAAAATTATTAGCGCAAGGGCACCGCGTTGTTGCTACGGCACGGAAGGTAGAAGCACTTGACGATCTGAAACAAAAATATACCGACAAGCTATGGGTAGCAAAACTGGATGTTACCGATAACGCCCAGATAAAAGAGGTAATGAAAAAAGCATTTGACGATTTGGGGCAGATAGATGTGATTGTCAATAACGCGGGTTACGCCCTGTTTTGCGCAGCCGAAGAAGCAAGTGATGAGCAGATCAGGCAGCAGATAGATACCAATATCATTGGATCTATACAGGTGATCAGGGCGGCGTTACCTTATTTAAGAGAGCAAGGCGGCGGCCGCATCCTACAGCTATCATCGGCAGGCGGGCAAACTACCTATCCAAACTTTAGCTTTTATCATACCACTAAATGGGCAGTTGAAGGTTTTTGCGATACCTTGGCCATAGAAGTAGCACCGCTAAATATAGGTGTAACTATTGTTGAGCCTGGCGCGCATAAAACATCTTTTGCATCAGGTATGGTTACCGCGCCGGTAATGGAAGCCTATGATAAAACCCCGGCCGGTGATGTGCGCAGGGCCATAGCAGCGGGTAGCTTTCCGATAAAGGGCGACGTAAATAAAACTGTGCAGGCCATGATAGACAGCGTTGACATTTCCCCTGCACCGCTACGTTTAGCTTTAGGCGGAGATGCCTATCGTGATGTGCGTGCAGCGCTGGTATCCCGTTTGGAAGCGCTGGATAGTCACAAGGAAATTGCACTTGCCAGTGAGATGGCGGATTGATTGTTGGGCAGCTGAATAACAAAACGTCATTGCGAGGAACGAAGCAATCGCGAACTTTACAGGGCGGACCTGCCTGTGTGCGATTGCTTCGTTCCTCGCAATGACGTCTGTTTTAATATCAACCTCTACTCCACCTTAATATAATAATTAAAGGTATCCACCTCTACATTATCCTTATTGATACCATCAATTTTAACCTGTGTAAACTGATTGGTAGGTTTAATAAATTGATATTCGCCGCCTTTTACGCGCACTTTTACAGGCATGTTAAAGCCAACGGCATTGGCCTGCCATTTGGCGTAAAGTTTGTCTTCCTTAACCGAGAATTGCAGTATTGGCAGATCTTTATAATGCAAATACTGATCAAAAACAGGGGCAAGGTTCATCCCTGCTTTTTTACAGATGTAGCCTACAATATCATCATAAGTAACCGTTTGGTGATAAAAAGTTTTGTTTAACCCACGGAGGATCTCGCGCCATTTATCATCGTTGTTGATAATGGTACGAACCATGTTTAACAGGTTGCCACCCTTGTAATACATATCGCCCGAACCTTCCTTGTTCACTCCATAGGGGCCAACAATAGGCCTGTCATTACGGATGTTTTTGCGGGTGCCGTTCACATATTCCTGTCCGGCTTGTTTGCCGTAAAAGGTTTCAATAAACAGCGACTCGGAGTAGTTGGTGAAACTTTCGTGTACCCACATATCGGCTACATCTTTCGAGGTAATGTTATTACCAAACCATTCGTGTCCACTTTCGTGCACTACAATAAAATCCCATTTCAAGCCCCAACCTGTTCCTGATAAATCACGACCGAGGTAGCCGTTTTTATAATGATTGCCGTAAGCCGTACCGCTTTGGTGTTCCATACCCAGGTGAGGGGTTTCAACCAGTTTATAGCCATCTTCATAAAAAGGATAAGGTCCAAACCAATACTCGAACGATTTTAGCATGCGTGGCGCATCAAGTCCCCATTGTTTTTTGGCTTTATCGAGGTTGTAGCTTAGCGGCCAGTAATCCAGTGTAAGCGGGCCTTTTTCACCCTGGTAGATGCCTTCGTAATGGGTGTAATCGCCAATGTTGGCTTCAATATCATAGTTATTGATGGGATTGGCCACAAACCAATCGAAACGGGTATAGCCATCGCCCAGGTCGGTTACTTTACGCAAACGGCCGTTTGATACATCTTTCAATCCGGTTGGGGCGCTGATGCTGATCAGGGCGCTGTCCACCTCGTCGTACTGATGATCTTTAGTAGGCCACCAGATGCTGGCACCAATGCCCTGGCAAGCCGTAGCCACCCATGGTTTGCCTAACGAATCGGTAGTATAAACTATGCCGCCATCCCATGGCGCATGTTTGGCAATAGTTGGGTTGCCCGAGTAGTAAACGGTAAACTCATCAATGCTGCCTTTTTTAATTTCGGTAGGGAAGGTTACAAATACGGCATTAAACTCGCGGGTAAAAGGGACTTCAGCACCTTTGTAAACCACTTTCTCTACTTTCAAATTAGCAAACAGATCAAACTGCAGCTTAGTGAAATTTTGCGTTGCCTTAAATTTGAACAGGTTGCTGCCGCTTATGAATTTGTTAGCAATATCAAACTTCACATCCAAATGATAATAGCTGATATCATAACAGGTACGTAGCGGCGTTAAGCTTCCGCGGAGGGTATCGGCACGGGTAAAAGTTTCCTTATCAACACCTAATTGGGCATGGGCCGGGTTTAGTCCCGCAGCCATCAGGCCTAAAGCAAGTGCGCAGATATTTAAAAATTTGGTCTTCATTTTTTAGGGGGATTAATCGATGAGCATGCCCACGTAGTAATTTAAAGTATCTATTTCGATATTATCTTTAGTTGCTCCGGCCAGATCAACAGGAGTAAAACTGTTGCCCGGTGTAATAAATTTATATTCGCCACCTTTTACTTTTACGCGGATAGGCATTTTAAAATCTTTAGCCTCTGCAACCCAGCGGCAAATCAACCTGTTATCCTGACTTTTAGCAAATTCAAGCACAGGCAGGGTTTTATAATGCAGGTACTGATCAAACACGGCAGTCAGATCCATGCCCGATTCCTTACTGATGTAACCTGTAATATCATCATAAGTAACTGTTTGATGATAGAAGGTTTTGTTGAGGCCGCGCAAAATATTGCGCCATTTTTCATCATCATTAATAATGGTACGCACCATGTTCAGCACAACCGCGCCTTTAGGGTACATATCGCCCGAACCTTCTTTGTTCACATTATAAATACCAACAATCGGGCTATCATTGCTAATACCTTTACGCAGACCGAAGTTGTATTCCTGCCCGGCGGCTTTGCCCCAGTTATCTTCAATAAATAGCGATTCGGAGTAGCAGGTAAAGCTTTCGTGCACCCACATATCGGCAAGGTCTTTACCGGTTATGTTGTTACCAAACCATTCGTGACCGCTTTCATGCACAATAATATAGTCCCATTTAGCACCCCAGCCCGTGCCCGACATATCATAGCCCAGGTAGCCGTTCAGATATTTATTACCGTATGCGGTAGCACTTTGGTGTTCCATGCCCAGGTGGGGTGTTTCAACCAGTTTGTAGCTGTCCTCATAAAAAGGGTAGGGGCCAAACCAATGTTCAAAAGCTTTAAGCATTGGCTTTACGTTGGCACCGAATTGCTTTTTAGCTTTTTCGAGGCTGGTTGGCAGCACCCAATAATCAAGGTTAAGCTTGCCTTTTTCGCCCATGTAGGTATCGCTGAAGTGTACATAATCGGCAATGTTGGCAACCACATCGTAATTGTTAATAGGGTTAGCCACAAACCAATCAAAACGGGTGTAGCCATCTTTCAGCTGGGTTACTTTACGCAGGCGACCGTTCGATACATCTTTTAAACCTTTTGGTACGCTGATGCTGATCATCATGCTGTCCACCTCATCGGCCAGGTGATCTTTATTAGGCCACCAGATGCTGGCGCCCACTCCTTCGCAAGCGGTAGCCACAAAAGGTTTACCTAACGAATCTTTTTTGAACACCACACCACCATCCCATGGAGCATTTTTAGCGATAGTCGGGTTGCCCGAGTAGTAAACGGTAAACTCATCCTTGCTGCCTTTACTGATGGTTTGCGGGAAGGTTACGAAGGCTGCGTTTCCATCGCGGGTAAAAGGAACTTCTTTGCCTTTATAAACAACCTTTTCAATTTTCAGGTTATCAAACAGATCGAACTGGAGTTTGGTAAAATCCTGGGTAGCGGTGAATTTGAATTGGTTGCTGCCGCTGATAAATTTTTTATCGATATCAAACTTCACATCAAGGTGATAGTAGTTGATATCATAACAGGTACGCAAAGGCGTAAGCATGCCACGGAGCGTATCGGCATGGGTAAATTTGCCCTTCTCTTCCAATAGCTGGGCATTGGCTTGCTGTGCAAAAGTGCCGGTGCCTAAAAGGGCAATTGCGGCAATGTATAGTTGTTTTATTTTCATGTAATTAATTGTGTAGGATTAAAATGTATCCATTATATATTTTTTCCAGGTATCGGCTGCATATTTCCTGAATGAGGCAGGTGCTGATTTAAAAGCGGCATCAAAGGTATATGTACCGCCGATAGTTTCTTTTTCGGATAGTTTTACTTTGCTTTCGCCACGCACGGCGTATTTTTTATCACCCTCGTGCATAATTAATTTCATAGTGCTCGGGCTTACATCGCCACGGCAGGTAGTACGGTAAAGCAACCATACTTCGGCTATCCCGTTATTATCAACATCTGTTACCGCGAACGATCCCTGAACATAGTTGGCTTTAATATCCACCGGGCAATCTGAAATAAAATCATACAACTGCCAGCTCAATTTAAATTGATTGTTCCCGCCCATATCATAATGATAAGCGTACAAGGCAGCGTCCCTGCTGTCGCTGTTCTCGCTGTTTTTGGTTGGAGTTTCGCCGGTTTCTGTAGTGATCACCAGGTGATCGCCGGTTTTATCGGCGTATTTTGCAGCGTTAATGATATGCCCTTTGTAAATGATGGATTTTGGAACATCTGTTTTAGCTAATTGAGTAACTTTTATTTGAGCCACAGAGGTCTGCGCAATAAAGAGTAATATGATGGGAAGCGCTATTTTCATAGAAAATATTATTTGGCGGCTTTTCGTTGCCGGATATACTTACTGAATATATTGATGTATTCCGAATCGAACGCAACCCGGGTAAGTGATTCGTAATCGATACTGGTAGGTCCATCATCAAGATAACCCGCGGCATCAAAATAGGTAATGTGAATTAGTTTTTTACCCACTTTGGCTATTGGGCCAATGGTAAAGCTATCTATCACCTCGCTTTCACATTCGGCTATAACTTTCAAATCGAGGGCTTTTAATGATTTAAAAGCAGAGCGCCAGTTGTCAAGATCAATAGGGTATTTTATTCCTAACGTTTCAAGCCTGTTTTCCCACTGCATTATTTTATTAAAATACTTTTCGGATCGGTTATAACGTATTTTTTGCACCTGGCTAATAGGTAGAATAGCGTAGCCATCAAGTTTGAAATCATCAGTTTGCTGGATCAATATTAAATTATCAGAAAAATCAAGTATATAACCATTACGTGTCTCCTCCTTGTTTTTCGATACTTTACTATAAATTTTCACCCTATGGCCAGCCTCTTTATGCAGCCTTATTTTTTCTTTCATTATACCCGAAAGTTATGAATTTACCATGGCTTATTTTGAGCGATAAACACCTAACTCAGCGAAATCACTTTAAAAAGGAGGCACCTACGGAGCCTGGAATACTAAAAAAATTGTTTGCTATAAACATGTTACTCCTACGGAGTTGTATGCGAATAATTTAAACTCCGTAGGAGTAACATGTTTATAGCAAACAGAGAGGAACTTTTTGGCTCCGTAGGTGCCTCCTAACCTTTGGTAAGTTAAAAGCTATTGTCCTGTTATAACCTCTCTCCAATTGTCTCTTATAAAAGAGGCAAAAAACTAATCTCTAACCTCCAGCCTCTAATCTCCCTACTTCAATACCTGCACATCAATAAAGCTATCGTTATAAACCGTTTCGGTAGCTTTGATGTAATCACTTTCATCGGCTTTATATGGGTTCTCCACAAATTTTTGTGGGTTACGTGCAATTATCGGGAACCATGTGCTTTGTACCTGGATCATTATACGGTGACCTTTTTTAAAGGTATGCAGCACATCCTGCAGGCGGAAGTTTACATCCGTTTTTTGGTTAGCTACCAAAGCCTCTGGTTTTTCAAAGCTGTTGCGGAAACGTGCCGGCATCACTTCCGAGCGTACCATTTGCCAGTAATTGCTTAGGATGATGTTTTTGTTTGGCATGTATGGGTTGTTCGGCTCATCGGGAGGATAAACATCAATCAGTTTTACCACAAAATCGGCATCAGTACCTGTGGTAGCAATTTTAAGGTGTGCCATGATCTCGCCGCCAAGGGTAACATCATCATTCAATACCTCGCTCTGGTAAACCAGCACATCCGGACGGCGACCTGCAAAGCGCTGATCTTCGCTCATGTAATTGTGCGGCGTAAAGCCCATGGTGGTGGTATTATCTTCGGTATAAGGAACCGGTTTAAGCGGATCGCTGATGTACGATACTGAACCTTCGGCAGCCGGTTGCGTATTGGCCAGTTTACCATCGGCACCTAAAAACAATTTCTCGTGCACAGCATTGGTGGCAGGCCATTTATCAAAAGTAGCCCATTCTTTTTTACCGGTATTGTACATGTAGGCGTTTGGCAGGCCTGAGTTTTTATCGCCTTTACCCTTTAAAAAATGGTTAAAGAATTTAGCCTCGATATTTTTTTGGTAGAAGGTAGCAATGCTATCTCCAAAATAAACATTGCTGTGCATAGTATGCCCAGTTTCGCGCGACCAGCGGCCATGGCCAAATGGCCCCATTACAATGGTATTGTAAGCATTCGGATCACTTTTGCCAATAGTTTTATAAATGGCCAGCGGACCGGTCAAATCTTCAGCATCAAACCAGCCGCCAACCAGCATTACAGCAGGTTTTACTTTGCCGTAGTGTTTCAGCAGTCCACGTTTTTGCCAAAACTCATCGTAGTTAGGGTGGTTGATGGTTTCCTGCCAAAAAAAGTTATCCTTGTAATATTTATCAGCGTTTTTAAGCGGACCGAGGTCCAGTAAAAATTGGTACCCATCTTTAGTACCAGGATTAAACATGGTGTTGGCATACCATGCTTTTGAAGTAGTATCCGTTTTCTGCACACCAAATACCGGGAAGGTGAAAAAGTAACCTTCAATAAAAGCGCCGTTATGGTGAAAATCATCAAAAAAGAAATCGGAAATAGGGGCCTGTGGCGATGAAGCTTTAAGCGCCGGGTGGTTTGATAAGATACCAGCCGCGGTATAAAAGCCGGGGTACGAGATACCGTATTGGCCAACTTTACCATTGTTACCGACTACGTTTTTTACCAGCCAGTCGATGGTATCGTAGGTGTCCGAACCTTCATCAACATCTTTTTTACTTTTTTTATTGTCGATTACGGGCGTCATGTTGGTCCAGGTGCCTTCGCTTTTGTAGCGGCCGCGCACATCCTGGTACACAAAAATATAGCCCTCTTTCATCATAATTTCTGATGGGCCAAGGCGTGCAGGGTATTTATCCTCGCCGTAAGGTGCGATGCTGTAGCAGGTACGTTGCATCATCATCGGGTACTTGTTGGTAGCCGAAGCATCTTTCGGCGTATAGATGGAGGTGAACAGTTTTACACCATCGCGCATGGTGATGTAAACGTCCTTTTTTGTAAAATGCTCCTTAACATAATTGCTTTGAGCAAAAGCGCCGGTACAAAAGCATACCAGCACCAATAGTAAATTGATTTTTTTCATGAGACCAGTCGGGGTTAAATTGGGCTAAATTTAATAAACTGTTAACGATAAACCGATTTATCATTAACTCTGTTACAGAATGAGATAAAATATTGGTGGATAAGGGTAATTATCGACCGTTGATTGGTTTGATTACGTTGATTTCGCTGATTGTCTGAACCATGATTTATGGGATTAAAGGGTTGGTAGGATTTTTATTATTGTCTGAACCATGATTTGTGGGATTAAAGGATTGACAGGATTTTAAGTCATGAAAGAAAAAATCCTGTATTCCTCAAAATCTCCCCAAATCTTGGTTCTTACTAACCTCTGATCTCTAACCTCCAATCACTCCCCTCAACTTTAACAAAATACTGTTTATTACCCCTTTAATATTCCTTAACTTTGCCATCCATAAAAAACACACTACTATGCAATATGATGTTATAGTTATCGGTTCGGGGCCGGGTGGTTATGTAGCCGCTATCCGTTGCGCCCAGCTGGGTTTAAAAACCGCTATTGTTGAAAAGTATAATACCCTTGGCGGTACCTGCCTTAACGTGGGCTGTATCCCATCAAAAGCGCTGCTCGATTCGTCTGAGCATTACCATAACGCTGCCCACGCTTTTAAAACTCATGGTATCAATCTGGATAACCTGAGCATCGATTTTGGGCAGATGATCAAACGTAAACAACAGGTTGTAGATGCTAATACCAGCGGTATCAGCTACCTGATGAAAAAAAATAAAATTGATACCCATTTTGGTGTGGGATCATTTAAAGATAAAAACACCATCGTTGTTAAAAAGAGCGATGGTACTACTACCGAGATCACTTCTAAAAACGTGATCATTGCCACCGGTTCAAAACCATCGGCATTGCCATTTTTACCTATTGATAAGAAACGTATCATCACCTCAACCGAAGCTTTAAGCCTGAGCGAAGTGCCTAAGCACCTTGTGTTGATTGGCGGTGGTGTTATTGGTTTGGAGCTTGGTTCGGTTTATGCCCGCCTTGGTGCCAAAGTATCGGTAATTGAATACATGGATGGTATTATCCCAACTATGGATAAGGGTTTAGGTCGCGAATTGCAAAAAGTGTTGACCAAACTGGGTATGGAATTTTACCTGGGCCACAAAGTTACCGGCGCTGTTGTTAATGGCGATGAAGTAACCGTAAGCTGCGATACACCAAAAGGCGAAAAGCTGGAACTGAAAGGCGATTACTGCCTGGTAGCTGTTGGCCGTGTTGCTTACACCGATGGTTTAGGTTTAGAAAATATTGGCATCACCGTTGAAGAACGTGGCCGCAAAATTACCGTTAATGATCATCTGGAAACCAGCGTTAAAGGCGTTTATGCCATTGGCGACGTTATTAAAGGTGCCATGCTTGCCCACAAAGCCGAAGATGAGGGTACATTAGTTGCCGAGATCATCGTAGGTCAGAAACCACATATCGATTACAATCTAATCCCTGGTGTAGTTTATACCTGGCCAGAGGTTGCCGCAGTTGGTCAGACAGAGGAACAACTGAAAGCTGCTGGTGTTAAATATAAAACGGGCTCGTTCCCATTCAAAGCCAGCGGTCGTGCCCGTGCAAGCGGCGACTTGGATGGTTTTGTAAAAGTATTGGCTGATGCTACTACCGACGAGATTTTAGGTGTACACATGATTGGCCCGCGTGCTGCCGATATGATAGCTGAGGCTGTTGTTGCGATGGAGTACCGTGCAAGTGCCGAAGATATTTCGCGCATGAGCCATGCCCATCCAACTTATACCGAAGCTATGCGTGAGGCATGTTTAGCGGCTACCGAGAACAGGGCGATACATATCTAATTTCGTGATTGGGATTTTCGATTTCGGATTTTTAATTTTAAAAGCAGGAACAACTTTATGTTCCTGCTTTTGTTTTATACACTAATGCAGGTATTGATCAACATTGGAATTTTGTTGCTGACCATAGGAGGCATGGAACTCATCTCATGGGCAATGCATAAATACCTGTTCCACGGCCCGCTGTGGTTTATCCACAAAACGCACCACCAGCAACGCCACGGCTGGTTTGAATTGAACGATTTGTTCAGCATTGGCTTTGCCTTGTTTGCTTTATGGCTGATGTGGGTAGGTCATTTAAGTTTAGATTATCGTTTTTGGATAGGCACAGGCATTAGCATTTACGGCATTATCTATTTTATTTTTCACGATTGGTTTATTCACAACCGGTTCAAGGCTTTTAAAAGCGATAACCGTTATTTGGGGGGGATCCGCAGGGCGCATAAAATTCATCATAAATCAACCGAAAAGCATCCTTCGGAAGAGTTTGGGTTGTTGGTGGCGAGCAGGAAATGGTTTAGGAAATAAAGCTATTTATTAAGTTCGGCTAATTTTTTGTCCGCTTCAACTTTTGCCTCATCATCGCCATATTGTTTTACAAGCTGATAGTATTTAATCGCGTCGGGCTTATTTCCCTGCTGCTGGTAGCAATAAGCGATATTATTTAAAACAACATAATCGTGGGGCGACAGCTTTTCGGCTTTCAGCAAGGCTTCGAGCGCATGGGAGTACTCTTTTTTCGCGATATAGCTAATTGACAGGTCGGAAAGGCTAACCACATGATCGGGCTTGTATTTTAAAATGGCCAGCGAAATATCGCGGATGTAATTCATGTTTTGTTCGCCGGCATTATACAATTGCAAAACATAATCCTGGATGGTGCCGAGCATATAATTTTCAGGATCATCAAGCGGTTTGCCATTACTCCATACCCATTTAAAGCCAATGGTTTGCCCGTAGGTAACAGTCTTTATAATTTCTTCGCTAAAAGTTTTATAGTTTTCAATTGCTCCAAGCAGGTAAACTTTACCAAAGCGCATATCCAGTCTGGATGGGAATTTGTCAATTCCGGTGTTAATATAGCTAAAACCTTTATCCACGTAAGCGAAATTATAGGCCAACCTACCACCTCCAAGATAAGCTACCGTTTTGCCTGTACTATCAGAAATTTGAAAACTTTTGCCCTCCGGCTGGTCTTTTTGAAGACTTAACACCTCTGTGATTGCTTTTTTAGCGTAATAGTTATAAAAGGCTATATAAAAATCGGGATCATTTGTACCTGTTTTTTGCCAGTTTTGCAATAGTTTAAATGCTCCTGCTGTATCGTCTTTGGCAATAAGCGCTTTAAAGTCGGTCATGTTGTTCTGCGCTAAAACCGGTTGAATGAAGCAGGCTACTGCTATTAATATAAGTTGTAGTTTAAATTTCATTGTGATAAGGATTGATTTTGTAGTGAATATACTAAACTCTAAAACTAAATAGTATATTTTGTTAAACAGCAAATAGGCAGATGATTACCTTTGCCTCAACATCTATGAACATCCTCATTGTAAACAACACCCCAATCCCTGCAACCAAATACGGCGGTACCGAACGTATCATCTGGTGGCTTGGCCGCGAATTGAATAGGCTTGGCCATAAAATTACTTACCTGGTAGGGGAGGGATCGAGTTGTCCGTTTGGAAAAGTGCTGATCTATGATCCGGCTAAAGACATAAACCAGCAAGTGCCTGATGATATTGATGTGGTGCATTTTCAGTTCCAGGTGCATGGTTTTACCAAAAAACCTTACATCGTTACAGTGCATAACAATCCGGGAAGTGCCGAATTGGATGTTAATTCGGTATTTGTATCAGCTAATCATGCCCAAAGGCACGGTTCATCAGTGTTTGTACATAATGCCATCGATACTGCCGATTATTCAAAGCCCGATCTTAATAACAAACGTACCCACGCCCACTTTTTAGCCAAAGCCGCCTGGCGGGTTAAAAATGTAAAAGGTGCTATTGATGTAGCAACCACAAGTGGCAATAAGCTGGTGGTGCTTGGCGGTACACGCCTTAACATTAAAATGGGCCTGCGTTTTACGCCTAATTTAAATGTTAGGTTTAAAGGCATGGTTGGCGACGAGGCAAAATCTGTAGTAATGAACAGTTCAAAAGCTTTGCTTTTCCCAGTGTTATGGCACGAGCCATTCGGGATAGCTATTGTTGAAAGCCTTTATTTTGGTTGCCCGGTTTTGGGCACGCCTTACGGCTCGCTTCCTGAGCTGGTGCCTGCCGAAGTTGGTTTTTTATCAGCAAGTAATTCTGAACTGGCCGATGCCTTGAAAAATGCAGATGCTTTTGATAAAAAATATTGCCATCAATATGCTATAGATAATTTTAACATCGGCAAAATGGCTACAGAATATCTCGCCCTATATCGAAATGTATTGAATGGGGAACAACTCAACCAAAACAAGCCAACCCTAATCGAACGCGATCAACTAAAATACCTGCCATGGAATAATTAATTTCAGCTATTTTTGGGCATAATTATTTTTAGTGGATAGTACATCGGTTTCAATTTTCTCAGCGCAAAAGCGGCCATATTTAATTGTATTGCTCTTAGCCATTGCAGTCAACATAGCAGGTATAGGCATCAAGTTTTTTACCGACGATCCTGCCTTGTACTCTGCCTTGGCCCGCAGCATGGCCCAAAGCAACAACTTTACCGATTTGCTATACCATGGTGCCGACTGGCTCGATAAACCGCACTTCCCCTTTTGGGCTATCGCCGTCAGCTTTAAAATATTCGGCGTAAATACCATCGCGTATAAATTACCGGCGTTGGCGTTCTTCTTCATGTCGGTGATATACACTTACAAACTGGCCAAAAAGTTTTATGGCGATGAAACCGCCATTATCGCTATCCTGATACTGCTTACTGCCCAACATTCGGTAATGTCGAACACCGATGTTCGTGCCGAGCCTTACATTATGGGATTGTTGATGGGAGCGGTTTATCACTATTATAAGGTAAAAGAAAGCGCCCGGTTTGCTGATATCCTGCTGGCATCAGTATTCACAGCCTGTGCGGTGATGACCAAAGGTATTTACCTGCTCATCCCGATAGGTGCGTCCATTATTGGCGATTATCTTTTCAAAAAAAACATCAAAGGTTTATTCCATTGGAAGTGGCTGTTGTCGTTCATTTTGGTGATCCTATTCACCACGCCCGAACTTTACTCGGTTTATACCCAGTTCGATCTTCATCCCGAGAAAACTGTTTTCGGCAAACATCAAATTTCCGGTATCCATTGGTTTTTATGGGATAGCCAGTTCGGCAGGTTCAATAACAATGGCTATATCACCAATACGCACGGTGATAAGCTGTTTTTTGTACATACGCTGCTTTGGGCTTTCGCGCCCTGGGCTATCCTGCTGTTCTACGCAATATTTTCTATCATTCGTAAAATAGTAAAACGCATAGCCCAGCCCGAGTACCTGTGCATATCGGGAGGGATTTTAATGCTGCTGATTTTTTCAGCATCTAAATTTCAGCTGCCATTTTATACCAATATCCTGTTCCCGTTCTTCGCTATAATTACGGCGGTGTTCATCAAATCATTAGTGAATGGCGGCAAGTTTAAGTTTTTTAAGATAGCCCAATACATCATTACCGGTTTATTGGTTATTGCTGTAGTTGTGTTAAACTTCGTTTTTGCGCCGGAGTGTTGGCTTATATTTATCCTGCTTTTAGCTGGCTTCGTGATATTGAGCATCTACATTTTCAAACAAAAAGCAACCATTTGGCAGCCGCTATTTTTGTTTACCTGTGCGGTAACAGTTTTTGTAAATGCTTACTTAGTTGCGGTAGCCTATCCAATTATTGTTGATTATCGTGGTGATATCTCTGCTGCCGAATATCTGAACGAAAACAATAAAGGCCAAAAGGTAAGCGCAACAGTTTTATCTAATACTTTTGATTTTTATTATAAAGGAGAAGTTACCTATTCGAACTTAGATGAGATCCTGAAAACAGAATCGCAAAAAAAACAGATTATTGTAGCCGATGAAAAGGCGATAACCGAACTGAAAAGTAAAGGAGTTACTTATACCGTTGTTAAAGCATTTGAAGATTATCCGAGGGAAAACCTAAGCCTGCCTTTCATTATCAAAAACAAAAGACCAACTACTTTAGATCATTTTTATCTGATCAAGTTAGTAAAGTGATTTAGGCTAACTTTTCGTCATCGCTAAAATATCGTTGACAAACACAAAAACAAAGAGCACTACAATAGCTATCCACGAAGCTTTAACAATTAATCTCATCGGGTTTAAAAACTCGTTGGTTAATGCCGCTTGCTCTGTTGGTTCGCCGATTTTCTTTATTCTGCTTGATACGTAGTTATTATTGAGGAAGAAGAATGTAAATAGAGAATAAAATAAAAGCAACGCTATTATAGTTTCGAAAGGGCCAAGTGCTACTAAGGAGACAGGCCCCTCAGGTTTAGCCAATTTTATGTAGTGGGGCTTGTTAATAGTTAAATAGATACCGCGAATAAACCAGTACCCTACGTATATAACCGGAATCAATGCGTTTATCTTAAAAAAGGTAAGCTTGTTGATCACCTTATCATTAAATCTGATTAAAAAATAGGCTTGAAGCCAGATAAGCAAAAGCAGATTAAGGCTAAACAGGTGATCTGATATGTAATAAGTATGCAAAAATGTTTGCAGTTCGGGAACTTGTATCCGGCCAAGTACAGCAGAGATGATAAACGGGATAAAAAGAAGCACCGTTCTTAGTGGCGTTAGGCGTATGATCATATAGATAAGGTATAAGGTTAATTTGTTAATAGAAACTCAGCTTACTTCTGCAAAGTTTGGTATTTATTACCGTTAGCCGGATCCAATTGTAAAAACAAATTCATAGCAGTAAGGCGTTCCTGGTTATCAGCTTTGCTATATATCGAAACCAATTCATCGCTTTTAGCAGTATAAAATACCAGCGGAAGCATCGAACCAACGCGTTGCCTGTCTATCTGCTGCAACAATGGTAACAGCGCATCAATAGCTTTGCGGGCTTTGCTTACATTGTCCGACATGATATCCAGACCATTTCTGTGGTAATCATACAAAAAACTTCGCAGCGGATTATACAATTTATTATTCAGGTTTTCAGATAGCCAATACCTACTCACATTACCATCAAAAGCCTTCCAGCCGTTATATGATGATGTTTGGGCATTGGTTACTATGTTTTGCGCAGCCAAAAAGTAAGGTGTTCCGCCAAACTTCGAAAACGTATCATAATCCAACCCAACAATAATATTGGCATAAAAAGCCATTATCGAACTTAAGTTACTCTGAAAGTTCTGATCAGTATAATCAATAGTTTGCCCCTCGGTATAGGTAAAGCTGATATCCTTATCGTTAATATTTAACAAGGTTGATGAATACGATGATCCGAATATAGGGCGCGATGATTGCACCTGCAGCTCTCCGGTAAAAGTACCGCTGCCATCCCAGTTGGTAACATTCAGCACAAAATTGCAGTCAATGCGTTCCTGGGGCAATATCGGGTCGGCACTCCATTTACGGCCGTTCAAAAAATCCTTCATGGCGGTTTCCAGGGTTTGGAAAACACGCTTGTTGGCTACCTGTATTTTGGGGGTAAGCACCTGTACACGGGCGTTCAGATCCTGGGCAATAGCCCGGCAGCAAAAGCACATCAGTGCGGTGTACAGGAGTAGTTTTTTCATCCGTTTATTAATTTGGCAACTTTATCGCAGATATCGCGGGCTACAGCTTCCTTACTTTTAAGGTCGAAAGTCGTTTTGTTAAGCGCGGCATCAATAATGGTTATCTTATTGGTATCGCTTTTAAAACCGGCACCGGCATCTTTGAGCGAATTTAATACAATAAAATCAAGATTTTTCCTTTGCAGCTTGCTTATTGCATTCATTTCCTCATCGTTGGTTTCTAACGCAAAGCCGACCAGTATCTGTCCGTCCTTTTTACTTTCGCCAAGAGTTTTCAGAATATCGGTTGTTTTTTTTAGGTCGATGTTGAGGTGGCCTTCCTGCTTTTTGATCTTTTGTTCAGCAACTTCAACAGGGGTATAGTCGGCAACAGCCGCACTCATAATGGCAGCTTTTACATCCGGATAAACAGCTAAACAAGCCTCCAGCATTTGCGCTGCCGAAGTCACATCAACCCGCTTTACCGATTTTTGCTTACTCACCTGCGCAGTTGGTCCGGTAACCAAAGTAACATCAGCACCCATTGCAGCCAGTTCATCCGCGATAGCGAACCCCATTTTACCCGACGAATGGTTGCCGATAAACCTTACCGGGTCAATAGCCTCATAAGTAGGCCCGGCGGTCACCAATATTTTCTGATCAGCTAACTCGAGTTTTTTTTTTGATTCAGCCTCTAAAAAAGCAACAATCTCTTCCGGTTCAGCCATCCTGCCTTCGCCATGTAACCCGCTGGCCAGTTCGCCATTGCCTGGAGGGATCATAATATTCCCGTAGGATTGAAGTTTGGCCACATTATTCCGCGTTGCCGGGTGCAGCCACATATCCAGGTCCATAGCAGGTGCGAAGTATACCGGGCATTTGGCAGACAGGTAAACCGCCGAAAGCAGGTTATCACAAAGCCCATTAGCCATTTTGCCCAAAGTGTTGGCAGTAGCAGGAGCTATCACCATCATATCGGCCCAAAGGCCAAGCTCAACATGATTATTCCATTCGCCGGTATCAGCTTTAAAATAGTTAACCTGAACAGGGTTTTTAGATAGGGTAGCGAGTGTGAGTGGAGTAATAAACTCGGTTGCATCAGCAGTCATCACCACCTTTACATTGGCCCCGGCTTTAACCAACAGCCTAACCAACATGGCCGACTTGTAAGCCGCTATACTCCCGCAAACTCCTAAAACAATGTTTTTATCTTTAAGCATATGCTCTTATCGCCCCGAAGCGCGAATGATTACCAAAGTTAAAAATAACAAAAAACTCCCGTAAGGGAGTCTTTTGTTATTCTGTAAATAAATTCCTGTCCGTCCGTCCGGAGTACAGGGAGGCTATTACGCTTCTTTAGTTGGGTTGCGGTAGTAAACTTTACCATCTAAAAACTCCTGTACTGCAACCAACGATGGTTTAGGTAGTTTTTCGTAGTATTTAGAGATCTCAATTTGCTCACGGTTTTCAAACACTTCTTCAAGGTTATCATTTGATGATGCAAACTCAGAAAGTTTCTGGTGCAACTCTTCTTTAATGTTATTCGAGATCTGGTTCGCCCTTTTTGACATGATCACAAGCGACTCATAGATGTTCTCTGTTTTAGTATCCAGTTCGCGTAAATCGCGGGTTACCGTGCTGCTTGCAGGTCCTGGTTTATTACTGTTGTTAGCTGTCATATCCTTATTTAATGCTTAATATCTTTTATAGTATGATTATGGTATTCTTTGTGGCTGATTTTTTTCAGATGGAGCCGATGTTGTAACGGTATCTTTCTTTAAAAGTTTCTTAGCGGTTTTATCATTACTCATCGCCTCGGCAATTAAACGTTGTGCCTGTTTAATACCTTGCTGGCTGTATTTGGTATAATTTTGTGTTTCGTGCAGGTATTTGCTGTTTGGATATTTATCCGCAAACTGATCTGCATAAACTATAGCCTGGTTGTA
The DNA here is from genome assembly GCF_039839285.1 of Mucilaginibacter sp. CAU 1740. Classification (NCBI taxonomy): domain Bacteria; kingdom Pseudomonadati; phylum Bacteroidota; class Sphingobacteriia; order Sphingobacteriales; family Sphingobacteriaceae; genus Mucilaginibacter; species Mucilaginibacter sp. CAU 1740. The sequence continues at coordinate 235,696 of NZ_JBDOQS010000013.1, forward strand.
GCGGTCTTCCTGTTTGGTTTCAAAGCTATGGTAAGCATATTCATACTGCGCTTTAACAATCAGGTATTCCATCTCTTCGCCGTATTTGGTATCAGGGTAATCACGCAGGGCGTTGTTGAACGCGATAACTGCCGATTGATAATCGCTGATAGTTAAATAAAGTTTAGCGTTGGCATATGCTTTGGTTTCCAATTTATCGCGCAGGTTTTGGATCAACTTGCTGGCCTCAGCAACACGGTCGCTTTTAGGGTATAAGTTGATGAATAACTGCAAAGCATCGATAGCTTTTAAAGTGTTATCCTGATCTAACGAAAAAATAGGCGAATCCAAATAATAGCAATAAGCCGAAAAGAAACGGCATTCCTCTGCCCTTGGGCTTGATGGATAAGTATCAGCAAAGGTTTTGAAGTGATATCTTGCCGAAGTATAGTCTTTTTGTTTGTAGTAAGTAAAGGCGTAGTAGTAAAATAAATCCTCCGCACCTTCACGGCCACGGTAGCGTTCAACAAGCACCTCAAACAGGCCTAACGCTTTGTTATAGTCCTTTTTATTATAGTACTTAATAGCCTCCTGGTATTTTTTTGCGTAATCGTTACTTGCTTTAAGCTTTTCGTACTTGCTTTTACAACCACCAAGCGTGATAATTACGATAGCTAAAACACTGGCTAATAACGTTAGTTGCTTTTTAAACATTCTGCAAAGATAGTTAATAATATAAATCAATCAATTTTTATTTAGCCGCTAATATATAACGACGCATTGGCCCGGCACCTATATATATAGTGTATTTAACATCTTTTAACTATTGGCGGTTTTTAACGTTTGGAGGTTTGAATTTAATATAAATTGAATGTGAATTTTGTGCGATATAAATAGAAGTGAATTGGCAATTGCAGGTTGATGAAACTTGTGTTGCTATACTATATAGTATATATGAATTAGGGAAGGGAAGCCTGCTTACCCGCTTTATTTTTCTGAACCAGAATTTTGGGGATTAAAGGATGGGTAGGTTTTTTTGTCAGAACTCGAATTTGGGGGAATTAGGGAATAAACAGAATGCTAAGCAAATCCTATAAATCATCCTAATCCACCCAAATCCCGGTTCAGAAAAAAATCAGCGAAATCAACTTAATCAAAAAGATCAACGGTTCAGAAGATATGGGCGTTCCCGTTAACCAACGGGCCGGCTTTATGCTCATACGCCTGCAAGCCTTAGTCACAGGCCGGTATCCGCTTCAATCCCTAACGTAGACTTACGTTTTCTATTTAACTACTGGGC
>NZ_JBDOQS010000014.1:0-221037 GCF_039839285.1 Mucilaginibacter sp. CAU 1740
TAACTGGGAAAGGCCACATCAGGGGATTAATGGTAAAAAGCCCATTGATATGGCTACCCTAAACAACAAAAATAATCCCTAATTCTGTTACCGAATTATCTAACCTTTACAATTGCGAGGTACTAAGCAATCGCACGGGAGCAGAGGTGCTATGCGAAACCGCCCCGTACAGTTCGCGATTGCTTCGTACCTACCCATGACAAGTTTAAAATGGGTGTCATGCTGAGCCTGTCGAAGCATGGTGGGTAGGGCCTCTGCGCGCTACTCTTCGACAAGCTCAGAGTGACCGGTCCGCCCGCAAATGTCATATCTCCTTCAGAGGCCTCGGCTTTTATTACTCGCAATGACGTTATTTACATCCTTCCCAAAAGCAATCCTCTTGCAATAAATACCAATTTAAATAGCAAATGCTATTTAAAATTCTATTTTTGTATCCACAAAAAATAAGGTCACTTTGTAGGTGACCGGTTAAACGTAATTTTATAAATTTAAAATCATAGTTGTAGATGATTAACATTACACTTCCTGATGGTTCCGTTCGTCAGTATGACAAGGGAATCACTGCCGCACAGATCGCACTATCGATCTCTGAAGGATTAGCACGTAACGTATTAGCGGCCGAAGTTGACGGCCAGGTTTGGGATGCAAGCCGCCCTATTGAACAGGACGCGCATGTAAAACTATTAACATGGAATGACGCCGACGGCAAATCAACATTCTGGCATTCATCGGCCCACTTAATGGCTGAGGCGCTTGAGGCTTTGTATCCGGGTACTAAATTCGGTATTGGTCCGGCTATTGAAACCGGTTTTTATTACGATGTTGATTTTGGTGACAAGGTTTTATCTTCTGACGAGTTTAAACAGATCGAAGATAAAATGATCGAGCTGGCTAAAACCAAAGAAGAGTATATCCGCAAACCGGTGAGCAAAGCCGATGCGATTGAATATTTTACTGAAAAAGGCGACGAGTACAAGTTGGATTTGATCAAAGATCTGCCAGACGGTGCCATCACTTTTTATTCGCAAGGTAATTTTACCGATTTGTGCCGCGGACCACACATCCCAAACACAGGCTTTATTAAAGCGGTTAAACTGATGAGCCTTGCCGGTGCTTACTGGCGCGGTGATGAAACACGCAAGCAGTTAACCCGTATTTACGGCGTTACTTTCCCTAAAGCCAGCGAACTAACTGAATACCTGCACATGATCGAAGAAGCTAAAAAGCGCGATCACCGTAAGCTGGGTAAAGAATTGGAACTGTTCGCTTTTTCAGAAAAAGTAGGTATGGGCTTACCATTGTGGTTGCCTAAAGGAACTGCTTTGCGCGAGCGTTTGGTAAACTTCCTGCAAAAAGCACAGGTTAAAGCCGGTTATGAGCAGGTAATCACTCCGCATATCGGTCATAAAAACCTGTATGTAACTTCGGGCCACTACGAAAAATATGGTGCCGATTCGTTTCAGCCAATTAAAACTCCGCAGGAAGGAGAGGAGTTCTTCTTAAAACCGATGAACTGCCCGCACCACTGCGAGATCTATAAAACAAAACCACGCTCGTACAAAGACCTGCCGGTTCGTTTTGCAGAGTTTGGTACCGTATATCGTTATGAACAAAGCGGTGAGTTGCATGGTTTAACCCGTGTACGTGGCTTTACTCAGGATGACGCGCACTTATTCTGCCGCCCGGATCAGGTGAAAGAAGAGTTTAAAAAAGTGATCGATCTGGTGTTATATGTATTTAAAGCTTTAGGTTTTGATAATTATATTGCACAGGTATCATTACGCGACCCTGAAAACCGCGCAAAATATATCGGTACAGATGAGAACTGGGCTTTAGCCGAGAACGCGATCATTGAAGCTGCTGCCGAGAAAGGCCTGCCAACTGTTGTTGAATACGGCGAAGCTGCATTTTACGGCCCTAAGCTCGATTTTATGGTGAAGGATGCCTTAGGCCGTAAATGGCAGTTAGGCACAATCCAGGTAGATTATAACCTGCCTGAGCGCTTTGAACTGGAATACACTGGCAGCGACAATATGAAACATCGCCCGGTAATGATCCACAGGGCACCGTTTGGCTCGATGGAGCGCTTTATCGCGGTGCTAATTGAGCACTGTGCCGGTAATTTCCCGTTGTGGTTATCGCCCGAGCAATTTATCATTCTGCCCATATCAGAAAAATATGAAGAATATGCAAAAAAACTTTCTGATATCTTAAAAGATTCCGATATTTGCGGGCTAATCGACTTCAGGGACGAGAAAATAGGCAGAAAGATACGTGATGCTGAAGTTAAAAAAATCCCTTATATGCTGATTGTGGGTGAAAAAGAAGCTGCCGAAGGGCTGGTTTCTGTCCGTAAACACGGTGCCGGCGATCTGGGAAGTATGAGCATAGAAGAATTTAAAGAACAAATAACAAAAGAAATAACAGTATAACTTGGCATTAAACAAACCTTTCAATAGAGGACCAAGGCTTCCTTTTAAGAAAAAAGAAGCTGAACACAACATTAACCAATTCATTAGGGCTCAGGAAGTTCGCCTTGTAGGTGATAACGTTGAGCAGGGTATCTTTTCATTAAGAGACGCGCTCGCTATAGCAGCTGAGCAGGAATTGGACCTGGTTGAAATATCTCCAAACGCCGTACCTCCCGTTTGTAAAGTAACTGATTACAATAAGTTTATTTACGAGCAAAAGAAAAAGCTTAAGGAAATAAAAAGTAATGCCAAGCAAACGGTTATTAAAGAGATCCGTTTCGGACCGAACACTGATGACCATGACTTTGAGTTTAAACTGAAGCATGCCATCAAGTTCCTTGAATCGGGAGAAAAGGTTAGGGCTTACGTACACTTTAAAGGCCGTGCTATTGTTTACAAAGAACAAGGCGAGATCTTACTGCTTCGTTTTGCTCAGGCATTAGAAGAAGTAGGTAAAGTAGAGCAATTGCCAAAGCTTGAAGGAAAAAGGATGTTTTTAACCCTTGCCCCTAAAGCAGCTAAAAAATAATTTGAATTGCACCTGCCGCAAGGGAGGTGCATTAAAATAAAACGTTGAGAAACGTTAATTATCTAAACACAAATAAATAGAGTTATGCCAAAAATGAAAACCAATTCCAGTGCAAAAAAGCGCTTTAAGCTTACTGGAACCGGTAAAATCGCAAGAAAAAACGCATACAAAAGCCACATCTTAACCAAGATGTCGACAAAACGTAAGCGTGCCCTTGGTCAAACCAGCTTAGTATCTGATGCCGACATGGGTAACGTAAAACGTATGCTTTGTATCGGAAAGTAATTCACATTTTTTAAAAACCAGGTAATAGAGTTTTAAGTTCGGCACTCAAGATGCAGGCACTCACTACCAAAAAACAAACAAGATGCCACGTTCAGTTAACGCAGTAGCGTCGAGAAGACGCAGGAAAAGGATCATGAACCTCGCCAAAGGTTATTGGGGTTCACGTAGCAAGGTTTATACCGTTGCAAAAAACACAGTTGAAAAAGGTTTACAGTACGCTTACCGCGACCGTAAAACCAAAAAGAGAGAGTTCAGAGCTTTATGGATCCAACGTATCAACGCTGGTGCCCGTCAGCACGGAATTTCTTACTCTCAGTTAATGGGTAAATTAACTGCTAAAGAAATTGGTTTAAACCGTAAGGTATTAGCTGATTTAGCAATGAACAACCCAGATGCTTTCAAAGCAGTTGTTGATGCAGTAAAATAAATATCGTTTAGATAATATCCAAAAAGGGCCGCAATTTGCGGCCTTTTTTATTTTACGGAATTTGATATCTTGCATTAAATTCCTGAACCAATGAAATACCTACGATTTCTGGCATTACTAATACCTATAAGTTTTGCTTGCATAGAAAAAGATCAGGCCCAATCAAAGTTAGAGAACACGCCCACAACTATAATAGTTAGTTATGGATATGTGGGCTGTACCTGTGCGCAATGGGTAATTAACGATGATAGACTAAACACAACTAAAGCAGAGTATATTTATCTTGAACAGGGAAATAAGAAACTGATCAAGGCAGATGATCTACCTGATGGCCTCCATAGTATGAGGATTAAAGTAACCGGATATTTTTACAAGGAAAAAGGATTTCCACGAAATTATACACCTGCAAAAGGTGACCCCGAACCTGCCAGGGTATTCAGGTATTCTAAGATACAAAAAGTCAAAGTAAAAGGCGCAAATGGGTAATATGCCATTGCGCCTTTAATGTGTTTATTAATGATCATTCAATAATGATCACCTCAGTAAATTCATCAGCATCATTATTGATATCCATGTACTGCTTAAAGTTTTGAATATCCTTATCAACCATGCTTTTAAATACAGGGTTTAATATTTTAGCTATTCCGGCTCCAAGCCCTCCTGCGGGTGGCTGATAGCTGATCACCACATCAACTACAGTTCCTGTACCATCAACGCTATCCTGAAAACGCACCTTGCCAGCGTTATTGATCATCGAATCGGGCAGGGAACTCCAGCCAATCATCTCGTTTGGTTCATCGTGTACAATTTCGGCATGCCAACTCACCGTGGCCACATTTTGCGGTAGCTTTAAAACCCAGTATGAGTATTTCGAATCGATAACTTCAACACTTTCGAGGTGCTTCATAAATAACGGAAGGTTATCCAGCTTGCGCCAAAAATCATAAACCTTTTGTCTCGGCTTATCAACGGTAAACGACGAACGGATATTTACATTGATTGGATTTGTAGAGAGTTTACCAATACGTTTATATAATTCACAATGCCCTGTTATGCCACGGTTTAGCAGGTAACCGCCTGCGCCAATCTTCACGATGCTGGCTAAAGGGTTACTGAAAAGATTTTTAAATCCCGAAAAGCCGATCTTCATTCCGCCCGCTATTGAAGTAATACGCTCTGGCCAATTCAGGTTTATGCGGTCGTCTCCGTAAAGTACGGGATAGTTATCGGTATATTTTACTATTGTAGTTGCCATAGGTTTTTAATAGTTATGTGTTTAAAACACTGTAGCTATCGTTAAAGTTTTGTTTAAGTGAATTTTATTGCTTTTTAGTGTAAGTGTGGCTTCTCATATCGATGGTTCATGCTAAAATTTTGCCCTTGTGAGGTACTTACTGTACCTTCGCAACGCTTTAGGTTTCATTAAGCATTTAATGAATTAAAAGGGAATACGGTGCAAGTCCGTAACTGTCCCGCAGCTGTAAGCTCTGTAACCTTGGTCAAATCAACAATGTCACTTCTTGTAATGCAGGAGGGAAGGCCAGACCAATAGGGGAGTAAGTCAGAAAACCTGCCAAAGCATAGTAAATTATTCAAAGCTTTCGGGGATTGAAGCTTGAATGCGAATGCTCATCTGTTTGGCGTATTTTCATTTGTGCTCATTTCCGTGTTAGCTTTTTAAAACACATTTATTTCATTGATAAATACTACATGGAAAAAAACTACTTGAAATTTTTATTCGGTTTGGGTTTGGCACCTTTTGTGGCGCTTAGTTCGGCCCAGGCGCAGGATACCACCAAAACGTTAAATACTGTTGTTGTTACGGCAACACGCTCACCTAAAAAACTATCAGACATTGTTAGGGTGGTTACTGTGATCTCTTCTGCCGAGATCAATCAGGCGCAGGGCAAATCGTTACCGCAGTTATTGAACAATGTAGCGGGGCTCACCTTTTCAGGCGCTAATAATGCGCCAGGTATTGCCACTTCCGTTTTTTTGCGTGGCGCATCAAGTGGTAATACGCTTATTTTAGTTGATGGCTTCCCGGTAAATAACGCCGGAAGTATTGATGGTAGTTATGATCTTAACGCGTTCTCGGTTGATCTGATCGATCATATTGAAATCCTAAAAGGTAGCGGATCTACTTTGTACGGTTCAGACGCTGTTGCAGGCGTGATCAACATCATTACCAAAAAAGCTAAAACCCAGGGCTTAACCGGGAGTTTAATGTTTACCGGCGGTAGTTATAATACCTTTAAAGAAGCAGCTTCGGTAAGTGGCAAGTTAAAAAATACCTCCCTTGCTGTTAACCTATCCAATACCGATTCCAAAGGTTTTTCGGCAGCTACAGATAAAACAGGGAATGACGCCTTTAAGAAAGATGGTTTTCATCAACGTTCGGCAAGTGTAAACCTCAGTCAAAATTTATCAGAGAAGTTTATCCTCAATGGTAATTTCCAGGCAAGCCGTAATACCGGCGATCTGCCTTACGGCGCTTTTGCGGGTGATAACGATTACACCTATAAAAACACATTCGTATTTGGCGGCGTAGGTGCAAAATTGATCTTACCTAAAGGCGATCTGAATTTAAACATATCGCAAAACACAGTTCAGAATAATTTTACCAATTTACCAAGTGACAATGATAGCACTCACCAGGTAACTAAAAATACAGGGCGCATAACCAATGCCGAGGCTGTATTTAATTATCAATTGAATAAATACCTGGATATCACGAGCGGCGCGGCTTTTAAATATAGTAATACCAGCCAGTACAGTCTGTACGAAGCTGCCGGTTATGCAGGGCCGCCAAGTATTATAAAAGCGGGCGATACGCCAACCAATATTTTTAGCGCCTACACATCATTGTTTTTTAAGTACGATATATTTCACCTTGAATTAGGTGGCAGGTACAATCATCACAACAGGTATGGCGATAAATTTACCTATACAGTAAATCCTTCTGTCTTCCTGGCCGATCAGTTTAAGATATTCGGTACCATTGCTTCTGCATTTAAATCGCCATCGCTGTATCAACTATATTCTGAATATGGTAACCAAAAGCTAAACCCGGAGATCACTACGTCTTATGAGGCAGGGTTTGATTGGGAGATTGTTAAAAACGCTTTGTCATTCAATACAGTTTTTTTTAAGCGAAATACAAAAGATGTAATTTACTTTAAGAACATTAATGATTTTCCTTACGGCATATACGAAAACGGGCAATTGCAAAAAGATAAAGGTTTTGAATCTGAATTGAAGTATCATGCGAATGGAATAAGCGCTTCGGCATATTATGCCTATGTAACCGGTAAGCTAACCAACGAGATTGGAAGTCAAAGTGATAACCTGTTCCGCAGGCCAAAAAATACTTTTGGGGCTAACTTTAGCTATCAGTTGTTAACCGGTTTACAGTTTGGCGTTAACTATAAATACACCGGTAATCGTACCGATGTGGATTTCAGTTCAGCCTCGGGACAGGCGCTTTTAAAACACTACAACCTGGTTGATCTGCACCTGGAATACAACGCCACCAAAAATCTAAATATTTTTGGCGACCTGAACAACGTTTTTGATACTAAATACGTAGACTGGTTAGGATACAATACCCGCGGCATCAATTTCGTGCTCGGTGCCAGGTATCAATTTAAATAGCACATTCCAATTATCCGGATTTTATAATTAATTTTACGGCATATGACCACTAAAGATAACTATACACGTAATTTGTTTTTAATAGCAATTATACTGGTTGCTGCTGCTTTCAGGCTATTGGCATTTGAGTATAAGGAGTTGAGCAATTTTAACCCGGTAGGCGCTATCGCTTTATTTGGAGGCGCATATTTTACATCTAAGTGGAAAGGTTATGTTACTGTGCTGGCAACCTTGTTTACTACGGATGTTATTATCAATTACCTATATACTTCAAAACTTACTTTTTGGTACAGCGGTGCGGAATGGGTTTATGGATGTTTCGCATTAATGGTATTGGTTGGCAGTATGTTAAAAGTGGTGAATGTTGCCAATGTTTTATTGTCATCAATTGCTGCGGTGCTTATTCACTGGTTAATTACTGATCTGCCTTGGTTGTACGGTACACTTTATCCGCATACCCTGGCTGGTTATGGCGAATCGTTAGTTAAAGCTATTCCTTTTGAGCGTAATATGGCAATTGGTACTTTGGTGTTCAGCGCTATTCTTTTTGGCGGTTTTGAGTTAGCTAAAAGTAAGTATACCGTTCTGCAGGATAAAAAGCAACTGGCTTTATAAAATAAAAGCATTTAAATTTAAAGCGGATTGTTGTAAGGCGATCCGCTTTTTTTATGACCTCGCGGTCTTTCATCTACATCAATTAAAATGAAAAATATAGTTGTATTAACAGGTGCGGGCATCAGCGCCGAAAGTGGGTTAAAAACATTCAGGGATAGTGACGGCCTTTGGGAAGGTTACAATATTGAAGATGTAGCCACGCCACAAGCCTGGGAATGGAACCCGGTGATGGTGCAGCAATTTTATAACGAACGCCGTAAAAATGTACTGGATGCCAAGCCCAACGCCGCTCACTTTGCACTTGCAGCTTTAGAAGAGAAACATCGGGTAACCATTATTACCCAAAATATAGATGACCTGCATGAACGTGCCGGCTCAACCAATGTTGTGCATTTGCATGGCATCATCACCCGCTCGCAATCAAGCGTTAATCCCGAGCTTACTTATCCCATAGATGGTTGGGAACTAAAAATGGGCGATAAATGTGAACTTGGTTCGCAGTTACGTGCGCACGTAGTTTGGTTTGGCGAACCTGTACCAATGATTGAGCGGGCCGCGATGATCTGCGCGGGTGCTGATCTTTTCATTTTAGTAGGATCGTCACTTGCAGTTTATCCAGCTGCCGGGTTGATCGGCTACCTTGATCCGGAGGTTCCTAAGTATATTATCGACCCGAAAATACCTGAAGTTAATGTGCGCGGGCCGGTTATCAAAATAGAAGAAAAAGCTTCGGTTGGATTAACTGAGCTTGTAAGTAAATTATTGAACGAATAAGCTAAACCAACTTAATTTGAAATGCATTTTTAACTGGAGCGGCGGTAAAGACAGCGCCCTGGCCTTATACTATTGTCTTCAGGATCCCGATATTGAAATCGCCTACCTGGTAACTACTGTTAACGACGCTGCCGACAGGATCTCCATGCATGGCGTACGTACCGAATTATTAATTGAGCAAGCCGCGAGTATCGGTATTCCATTGTACCAGATCCGTTTACCAGAAATGCCCGGCATGAAGGAGTACGACGAGGTGATGCGCCATCATTTATCCCACTTTAAAAGTGAGGGCATCACTCATTCTATTTTCGGAGATATCTTTTTGCAGGATCTGAGAGATTATCGGGATACTCGACTAAGCGAGGTCGGTTTAACCGGACTGTACCCTTTATGGAAACGCGATACCCGTGAGTTGATCAACGAGTTTTTAAGGCTTGGTTTTGGTACGGTGATAGCCTGTACCCAGCAAAGATTAGAGCGGATAGTAGGGCGGGAGATCAGTCCCGAATTGATCGATTCTTTGCCTGGTGACGTTGATGTTTGCGGTGAAAACGGCGAGTTTCACACCTTCACTTTTAAAGGCCCCATTTTTAAAAGAGCCATCGCTTACAAAACAGGCGAAAAAGTTTTTAAGGAATACAAAGCCCCAAAAAATGCTGATGATTCCTGCGTTTCTTCAACCGATGAAAAACCTGCCGGCTTTTGGTATTGCGACCTTTTACCTGCTTGATTCTTCATCCAAGCCGATAGCAGCGTAAATGCATTGTGTAAATATTGTTATTTATTTGGCCAATGCGAAGCCTTCAGTCCATGTGGCTAAAATCAATTTGGTTTAATAAATTGATTTTTTGATATTGGCCGATCAATGATCTTAAAATAGTTAATTCGTCAACTCTATATCATAACATCTTTTCTATGGATTCTATAACATTTTCAACTATCGCTCAAATTATAAAAACACGCCGTTCGGTTAAACCAGCTGCCATGAACGGTCATAAAATACCTAACGCACAAGTTGCGGCCCTGCTTGAACTGGCCGATTGGGCGCCCACCCACGGTTTTACCGAACCATGGCGCTTTGTTGTGTACGAAGATCCTACCGTATTTTCGGCCGAGCATGCTGAGGTGTATAAGAAAAGCGTATCTACCGAAGATTTTAACGAAACTACCTACAACAACCTTAAAAATCTGGGTAACAAGGTATCGCATGCTATTATCTCGATAATGAAACGTGGTGACCTGCCGAAGATTCCGCAGTTTGAGGAGATCGCCGCGGCATCAAGTGCCATTCAAAACATTCTTTTAGGGGCAACGTCGTTAAATATCGCATCGTTCTGGAGTACCGGTGGTGCTATCCTGAAGCCTGCTTTTAAAGATTTCTTAGAATTGGGCGAAGAAGACGTTGTAATGGGGGTGCTATACCTTGGTTATGCAGACCAATATCCCGAAGGAAAACGTACAATTCCGCTTGAGGACAAAGTAAAATGGGTTAAATAATTTAACCCATAACCTTTTCTTTTTTACGCCCGTATAAAACTGGGTTTTGTTACTTAACTTTTAACTTATTTTCATTTTAGTAAAAAATACCTTTTTATTAACTTGCATTTTAAGTTTTAAAGTATATTTTTGTGTTAACCTGTTAATAGCAGGTTAACCAACCGTTCAAGACCTGTTACTATACCCTAATTAATTAAAGTTGAATTAAACTCAGGCAAAGCGTATGAGGAAACATTTCTCGTGGGTTACCATGGCGGTATTCTTTTTTTCTGCAACAATTTTAAGCTGGAAATCGGATGGTGCAAACAGATTAGTGAGTGTAAGAAAGAATGTAAATTTTACTCCAAAAGAATTATTTGATCAATACGTAAACACCCTTTACCAGGCAGCACAGCTACAACAAGCCGGTTTAGCGTTTGATGTATTTGAAAAAGCGGTTACCGGTTATACTAATTTGAAGTTAAACCATGTAGTACCCGAAAATAGTTCGGTTTTAACGGTGATTGATTTTACCCGCTCGAGCAGGGAAAAGCGCATGTGGATTGTTGATCTGCTTAACAGGCAGTTGTTAATGAATACATGGGTAGCACATGGATCGGGCAGTGGCGATGAGATGGCAAACAGTTTTTCGGATAGGAACGATTCGCACCAGAGCAGTCTTGGTTTTTATGTTACCGATAAACCATATATTGGTAAACATGGTCGCTCATTATACCTGGATGGGATGGACGAGGGTTTTAATTCAAGTGCACGTATGCGCAGCATAGTGTTACACGGCGCAAATTATGTGAGCCAGGCGGCTATTAATGAGCAGGGTTTTTTGGGTAGAAGTTTCGGATGCCCTGCAGTATCGCCTAAATTGGTGAACAAGATAATTAATACAATAGAGGGGAAAACAGTAATGTTTATCAACGGCAATGATATGTCGTACACCTCAAAATACCTGGATGAGGCTGGGCCGTTTAGCTTAATGGCCAATGCCGATACAACAGCATTTGATTCGGTTAAATTTTAAATCCAAACCAAATATAAACCAAATCATGAAGCCCGGCTTACTTTGCAGTTTGCCGGGCATTTTTATTATTTAGCCAATACGGGTTGCAGGTGCGAGTACAATACAATATCTAAACCGTACACATCGGGCCGGTATTGGATCACTCCATTCCCATCAACCCAACAGGTTACGTAAGTGATATAGATGGGAGTTTTCTTTGGTAGACCGATATTTGTTGGCTCAGGTTTGTTTACTATCATATCGTTAGATATGGTATCCAGATCCGCACCTTCGCCAAACAGGTTAGTTGCCAGTCCGAGCGGATCGCCCAAACGTACACAGCCATGGCTTACTGCTCTCATTGTTTTACGGAATGCTGCTTTGTTAGGTGTATCATGCAAATAAACGCTGCTCCGGTTTTTGAACAGGAATTTGATTTTTCCTAATGAGTTATCCTCTCCTGGACGCTGTTTAAATTCGTACTCTAGGTTGTTAGGTGTAACCTGCGACCAATCAATCGTTTCCGGATCGGCTATTCGCTTACCATCTTTAAATACATCGATGTTTTTGTTAGCAAGATAAAAACGATCTTCAGCCGCTTCAACAATGATCTCTTTAGTGGCTATACTGCGCGGGATGTTCCAAACCGGGTTTACCTCAACGCTATGGATCACACTATTCAGAATAGGAGTTTCGCGTGGAAAAGGCTTGTCTGCGCGGGCTGTATCATCAAAATGCTCCAGTGTATTTTGGTTTTCCATGTTACGGCCCTGGCCAACGCAAACCTTCATGTTTAAAACAGATTTGCCATCTTCCATTACATCCAACCTGAAATCGGGAATATTTACGATCACGTATTTAGGTTCGTAAGGTTTATTTCTCCAACGCAAACGTTCAAGGCTCACCAATAAATAGCGCTTACTTTCTTCGCGGCTCAAACCTTCAATGGTGGCGCTATCGCGATATGCTTTTTGTATGGCTAAGTATTGCGGGCTTTTAGGTTGGATGCTATCAAGGTATGTTTTGAAGCTGGCAGTGCCCAAAGTGTTAAGCATCCCTAAGCTATCTGGCCTGCGGGTAGCCATAAAGTACCTGGAATAGATCTTTTTAGGATTAATAACTCCGTATTGAATCGCGTTTGAATATTTTACAAGTGCACCGGCAGATAGGATCTCCAGTTTAGCCACTGTTTCATAGCCTTCCTCAATGGTTTTTATAGCCGTTTTATCTTTCAGTTTAGCTACAAGGGTTTTAATTTCCTCGGTTGGATAAATGGAAGGATCAAGGCCATGTTCGTTGAGCCTGTTGATGTATTCGGGCAGGGCGTCCAGATCGCCGTTGTTGAGGTGGTTTACAACCAGCAGCGGCTCGTATTCATTTTTTTTGAAGAACGATTCGATAACCATTGGGTTGGCTATCTTTTTCCTGTATTTGGCAAATACACGTTTAAAAACAGGCAGGTATTCGGCTGTATCGGCCTTTTTAAAAATTTCGTTTTGGGTAACCCTGAACATCTCATCGGCAATTACCGAGTGTTTCTTTTTACAACTTTGTAAGCCAAGCAACACGATCAGGCACGTGGAAAGTATAATGGGTATAAAATGCTTTCTAATAGGGATAGGTATCATATTGCTTTGAAGATAGTTAAATATTGCACATGAATAGCAATAGCCATACCATAAAGCACCATCCTTTTTATTTATTTTTGAAAAACGCCCGTTACAATCGTTAAACCAAATAATCAGTTTAATTAGAATGAAAAAACTGCTGCCACTTACATTGCTCATCGCGCTGCCTTTCATGGCTTTAGCACAAGGTTTTAAACCAGTAAATAAAGAAGCATCGCCCGAGGTAAATAAATTGCTCGGCTTTTTATATAGCATAAAAGGCAAGCATATTTTGTCAGGTCAGCAGAATTATAACAGCGATCGTGACGTTTTTTCAGACAGCGCCAAAGCTATCACCGGGCAATTCCCCGCTGTGTGGGGTTCAGATTTCATGCTTTGGGGAGATAAAGACCTTGGTCCCGACCTGGTAAAAACCGCTCAACAAAAATGGCAGGATGGTTACCTGGTTACCCTAATGTGGCACCAGGGCAGACCTACCGATAACCCACCGTACGGTTGGAAGGAAAGTATCCAGGGCAAACTAACCGATGCTCAATGGCAGGAACTGGTTACTCCCAATACCGAGCTAAATAAAAAATGGCTTGCACAAATTGATGTAGTGGCCGGATACCTGAAACAACTTAGAGATGCGCATGTACCGGTACTATGGCGGCCTTACCATGAAATGAACGGGGTTTGGTTTTGGTGGGGAAATAAGAAGGGAAGTAACGGCATTATCAAACTTTGGAAAATGATGTACGATAGGTACACCAACTATCATCATTTAAATAACCTGATCTGGGTTTGGGGGCCGAATGGCTTACGCGATTTGCCATTGGATGAGGCTTATGATTATAAAGATTTTTACCCTGGCGCTGATTACGTAGATATTTTAGGTGCTGATATTTATCATTTTGACTATGAGCAACGGGACTATAACGATCTGTTAAAAGTGGCCAACGGAAAGATCATAGCCCTAACCGAAACCGGCGAATTGCCAAAGCCCGAGATACTGGCTGCCCAACCCGAATGGGCTTGGTTTATGGTATGGACAAGCTGGCTATGGACAGATAATACCCACGAGCGTGTAAAAACTATTTACGGCTTACCACAAACCCTTAACCACGAAGCAGTGAAAACCCTGTTAAACAAAAAATAATGTCCGCTACTAAATTACCCGAAGTATGGCTCCGCGGCCCGCTTAATGATGTACCGCCTTTATTGCAACCCGTTGCACATGCGTTGCTGCAAGCCCGCGAAGAATTGAATGAATTGATGACTGGTTTTCCCGATAATTTGCTTTGGGAAAAAGTTGCTGGTATGGCGTCACCGGGTTTTCATTTGCAGCATTTAACAGGCGTGTTGGACAGGCTTTTTACTTATGCTAAAGGCGAGTTATTGAGTGAGGAACAGTTAGCTTATTTGGCCGCTGAAGGAAAACCCAATGGCGAAGAAATTGCCGCTGCATCTTTAGTTGATGCTTTTAATCTGAAAATTGATAAGATAATTCAGCAGCTTAAAACTACTGACGAATCTACCTTAACCAATTGGAGAGGAGTGGGGCGTGCGCAACTGCCATCTACAGTAATTGGTTTATATACACATTCGGCCGAGCATACGATGCGGCATTTGGGACAGCTTATTGTTACCGTGAAGGTGCTTAGGCAGGATAAATAACCGATATGGATCGCTTATATAAACGTGACACCTACGGAGTCAAGAATCTTGCGTTAAGGTTTCTATAAACACGTTACTCCTACGGAGTGTTATCCATAACCAAAACAAACTCCGTAGGAGTAACGTGTTTATAGCTGATGAAGAAATGATTGAGGGCTCCGTTAGGTGCCTCGTGTATTTTGCTGATTTATATACCTCTACTGGTCGAAGTTTAGCGATAGCGTAACTTCGTCCTAAACTGTGTTAAGCTTTCAGCTTAACTTTATAAGATCTTACTTTACTATTTTCGAAATCAAATAACTTTAGTGCCGGACTACGGAAGCAGAATGCTTCCAATAGTTTAGGACGAAGTTACGATATCGCTAAACTTCGACCAGTAATTGGAGTACTATGTTTGTAGCCCATCGAAATAAAGGTTTCCGGCTCCGTAGATGCTTCATGCTTTTTAAGAATTTAAGGCCACTACGGCCGCATCTTTGAGGTTTTGTGAGCGATAAATTGCTTCTGCATCCGGATGTTTGTTTTTCGGATCGTACAGAAAAGTATCGATACCTAATTCATTTGCGGCTTTTATTTCAGACTCAGGATCATCGCCAATAATCAACACGTCCTCAGGCTTAAAATTATATTTCTCCAATATCGATGCAAAAATGTCCTTTTTAGTTAGCGGAGAAAGCGCCGGATCAACAATATGGATCGCCTCAAAATCACCTTCAATATCCAACATCCTAACTTTGCTCCATTGTAGTTTAGTAAAGCCGGTGGTAACTAAAAACCTGGTAATTTTTGCCTCGCGGATATGGGTGTAATCGTCAAAAGGCTGGATGGGTAGGTTGTATTCGATATTGTTTAGCAATGCAAGTCCTTTGTTTTTTAAACTTTCGCTAAAATTGTGCTTATCGGCTACTTTTTGGTAGGGGATGCGCTTCAGATCTTCTTTGATGTTATAGATAAGATTAGCATCATCGATATGCTCATTTAGAAAACTGAACAACTCATGGAATAACTCGCCGGCGATAGAACTTACCGGGTATATCGTATTATCAAGATCTAATATGAGCGCTTTTTTCATAGTTTCAAATTAGGGCAAAACCGGGACTTTTTTATCTGTAGGTATTGAGCGTTTCATAACATAATAGCCAATGGCAACCAGGAAGCAAACGCCACCAAGCAGCCACCACAACATTTCAAAGCCGCCATAAGCAATTACCTGGCTGCCAACAAAGGGCGCGATGATCTGTGCGCCGGCCCACGACATTGCATATAAAGCGGCATATTCGCCACGGTTCCGCACGTTAGATCTTGCTATCCAAAATGTATTCATAAAAGGCATGCTCAGCATTTCGCCAAGGGTTATCATAGTTACCACAAGGATGGCCACCCATGCTGCATGCGGCATAATGTTTAATAAAGCAAAGCTGCAGGCTGCTACCAATATGCCGGATATGATGTACGTTAACGGATGCTGTTTACCATCAAGCCAATTGATCAGGATCATTTCTACCAGCACGATCAGTACGCCGTTCAATGCTAATAAGAATCCGATAAAGCCTTCGTCAAAGTGCCACTGTAGTTTGTAAAATACAGGCTGCATTATAAAAAACTGGAAAAAGCAGGTAGCAAACAGCGTGGCTAATAAAATAAATATCAGGTAAGTACCATCTTTGTAGGCAGACGAAAATACTTCATCAAAGTCGGCAGCGGCTTTTTTAATGGTTTTTGCAACGCTGGCCCGCGGCATCAGCGTTAGCAATAACAAACCGGCCAAAATATTGGTGCAGCCATCAACCCAAAACAATAAATGATAATCTACCTTAGCCAATACGCCACCTAAACCGCCGCCAAAAGCCCATCCCAGGTTAGTGGCCAAACGGTTGAGCGAGTATGAACGGGTTTTAGTTTCTTCCGAACTGTAATGAGCTATAGCTGTTGAGTTTGCCGGTCTGAATGATTCATTGCAGATGCTTAATAGCAGCGTAAAAATAGCTACTTTGATAAAGCTGTGTTGGTACCCGAGTATGAGGAACAACAACCCACCGCTAAGCAAAGCGCCAACCTGCAGGTCATAAAAACCTATTTTGTTGATCAGTTTACCACCAATAAACCCGCCGGATACAGCACCCACGCCAAAAATGGCCATAATATACCCCGACTGCTCAATAGTAAAATGAAGCTGACGAATGGTATAGATGGTCATGAAAGGCACTACCATGGTGCCGGCACGATTGATAAGCATTACAATGCTCAGGTACCAGCTGTTTTTTGAAAGTCCGCTATAGGCTTGTTTGTATAATTGGATAAGATTGGTAAACATAGCCTTACAAAGATAGGAGAAGATGTGCAAATGCGCGGATGTGCAGATATGCAAATATGCAAATTGTAAATTATGCAGATGTGTTAATGAGGAACCATTTGCACATCTGCATATTTGCACATCGGTTAATCTAACCGCGCGTTTTTGTTCCTAAGCCAATGATCGGCCAGAACAAGGGCTGCCATTGCTTCAACAATAGGCACGGCACGCGGAACTACGCAAGGATCATGGCGACCTTTGCCCGAGATCTCGGCGGCGTTACCCTCGCTATCAATAGTAGCCTGATTTTTCATGATGGTAGCAACCGGTTTAAAGGCTACCTTAAATTCGATAGGCATACCATTGCTGATACCTCCCTGGATACCACCAGAGAAATTGGTGATGGTATGTACATCGCCTAAATGCGATTTTACAAAGATGTCGTTATGTTCTGAACCGCGCATTTCGCTGCCTTCAAAGCCTGAGCCAAATTCAAAGCCATGTACAGCATTGATGCTTAGCATAGCTTTGCCTAAATCGGCATGGAGTTTATCAAACACCGGTTCTCCAAGGCCAACAGGGCAGTTTTTTACGTAGCAGCTGATCTTGCCGCCAACAGTATCGCCATCTTTACGTACGCCATCAATAAACTCGATCATTTCTTCGGCTGTGGCCGGATCGACGCAGCGAACAATATTCTTTTCGCGTTCTTCAATAAATTCAAGCGGATCTGTGATAGATACGTTAGGCGCGTTGATCTTACCTACGCTGCTTACATGGGCAACAATTTCGATGCCTTGAGTTTTAAGCAACAGTTTGGCCAAAGCACCGGCAGCTACACGGGCCGCAGTTTCACGAGCTGACGAACGACCGCCGCCACGGTGGTCACGGATACCATATTTGGTTTGGTAAGTATAGTCGGCATGCGACGGACGAAAAACATCTACGTTATGACTGTAATCCTTCGAGCGCTGATCTTCATTAGGGATCAGCATAGCGATAGGAGTGCCGGTAGTTTTGCCTTCGAAAGTGCCAGATAAGATCTTTACCGTATCGCTCTCTTTACGCTGTGTTGTTATTTTTGACTGACCGGGTTTACGTTTATCCAGTTCGCCCTGAATATATTCAAGGTCAACCTGTAAACCGGCCGGGCATCCATCTATAATTACACCAATGGCCTCACCATGCGATTCGCCAAAAGTGGTTATCCTGAATAATTGCCCGAATGAGTTACCTGCCATTTGTTTTTAGATATGAGATGTTAGATATGAGATTTGAGTCTGATATCTTTAATTAATTGGTTATTGTATTAATACCACGTCATTGCGAGGCACGAAGCAATCGCGAACTATACAGGGTAGACCTGCTAATCGGGGATTGCTTCGTACCTCGCAATGACGCGTTGGGGAAGGCTTAGTTATTCGCTTTATGCCTTAAGCCTTCTGCTTTAAGCTTCTTTCTCAACCACTTCAAACCCTTGCTTTTCCAGATCGGTCCAGAAAGCGGGGTATGATTTTTCAACTACCGGGCCGTTCTCAAATTCCATTTTTGGAAGAATGAGGGCCAGTGGCGCGAAGGCCATAGCCATACGGTGATCGTGGTAGGTGTTGATGAAGATGTTATCCGGGATAAACTTTCCGCTGCAATCTAAAGTGTAAACTTCATCTTTCTCAATTAGTTTAACACCCATTTTGCCAAGCTCGGTTTGTAAAGCTAAAATGCGGTCAGTTTCTTTGATCTTCAGGGTTTCCAAACCTGTAAATGATGCTTCGTAGTTTAAGGCTGCGCATACAACAATTACGGTTTGCGCCAGATCGGGGCATTCCTTCAAATCAAATTCGCGACGGGATATCGGTTTGTTCTCTTTTTTCAAATGAACGCCGCCATCTTTAAATTGCGAAGTGATGCCAAAGTTAGCCATGATCTCGGTGATCACGCTATCGCCCTGCAGGCTGTAAGCTGTCAACCCGCTTAAAAACAGTTCGGCCTCATCAGCCAAAGCAGCAATGGCATACCAGTATGAAGCCGCACTCCAATCCGGTTCAACACTTAGCGTTGTTGTAGCGAAATCCTGTTTAGCTATCGAAATTACATTGCCTTCCCAGTTATGCTTGATACCGGCAGTTTCCAGCATCGCCAATGTCATTTCAACATATGGGCGGGAGGTGAGATCACCTTCAATATGCAATTCCAAACCTTCGGGTAAGCTTGAGGCTATCAGTAGTAATGCAGTGATGTATTGGCTGCTGATATTGCCCTTTATGCTGATTTGATTGGTTTGCTGTTTAAAGCCTCCTTTTAGTTTGATTGGAGGATAGCTGTCGTTTTCTTCGTAATCAATATTGGCACCCAGTACGCGCAAGGCATCAACCAAAATCCCTATCGGGCGTTCCTTCATACGTTTGCTGCCGGTTAATATTACTTCATCCTGCTGGATAGCGTAATAAGCAGTAAGAAAACGCATTGCGGTACCAGCCGGGCCGATATCAACGATGTCTGATTTGCAGTTTTCTAATTCGGAATTATCATCAGCCAAAACAGCTCTGCTGCTTTTTCTTAAAATACCGGCTAATAAAACCGCATCGGCAGCATCAGAGATATTCTCAACAAATACCTTACCGTTGCTCAGCGCCTCGATGATGAGGGCACGGTTACACTCACTTTTTGAACCGGTGAGGTTAACCGTACCATTAACAAGTTTGTTGTTTCTTTTAAGAATGATGTTTTGCATCATTATAAAATTAAGCGTGTGTAAGTTTTTCTGCTTGTCCCTGGCTGGCTTCGGCATTCATAACTTCTGTTTGCCTGCGGATAGATTCGCTGTGAACCAACTCTAATAATTTCTCGGTAAACTCGCCGCTTAATTTCAATGCTTTACCATAGTTGGTGCGTTTTTGCAGGATCTCGTCCCAACGGCCAACTTGTAAAATGGTAATGTTGTTATCTTTTTTGTACTGACCGATTTTCTCGGCAATCTGCATACGCTCAGCAATTTTCTGGATCACCAGGTCGTCAATTTTGTCAATCTGGTTACGTAACTCAGCCAGTTTATCGTTTACTTCAGAGTTTTTAACTTCTGGTTTACGTAATGCCAGGTGGTTAATGATATCGGTAAGGGCAGCAGGGGTAACTTGTTGTTTAGCATCAGTCCATGCTACGCTTGGATCGATATGCGATTCGATCATTAAGCCTTGCATATCCAAATCTAACGCTTTTTGTGAAACGTAACCGATCAGGTCGCGGTTGCCGCTGATATGGCTTGGATCATTAATAATAGGCAATTCAGGAGCTAAAGTTTTTAGGCTGATAGCAACATCCCACATTGGTTCGTTACGGAAAGCCGATTTTTCGTATGATGAGAAACCACGGTGAATAGCCGCTAATTTAGTGATACCAGCATTGTTAATACGCTCTAAAGCACCAACCCATAATGAAAGATCAGGGTTAACCGGGTTTTTAACCATTACCGGAACGTCAACACCTTTAAGGGCATCAGCAATTTCCTGTACGGTGAAAGGGTTAGCAGTTGAACGTGCACCTACCCAAAGGATATCCACACCAGCTGCAAGGGCTTCTTCAACGTGTTTAGCAGTTGCAACTTCTACAGCGGTTGGCAAGCCGGTTTCAGCTTTAGCGCGTTTTAACCACTCTAAACCAATGCTACCGATACCTTCAAACTCACCCGGACGGGTACGTGGTTTCCAGATACCTGCACGTAATGCTGAAATTTTACCTGTTTGGGCTAATAAATGAGCAGTTGCTACTAATTGCTCTTCTGTTTCGGCGCTGCAAGGGCCAGAAATTACCAGTGGTTCGCTGCTTGTTTTGATCCAGCTGCTAAGCGGTTGGATATTTAAATTTAGTTTCATCGTGTTTTTTGTTTGTCCGGGGTTTAGCCGGGGGAGTTAGTTAATAATGTTTTATATGTAATTCTTTTTGGTTCTTGTTTTACGAGCTTATGCGTTGCGCCTGATATTGATATACTTGCGGATGCTTCGCTCGGCCCGGTGTTGTTTTGGCGGAGATGATGGCTCATCATCATGTCGCTCATATTCGCCCAGGATATTGAAATTGTGGGTGTATTTCAGTATCTGCCTGATAGAGGCATCATATTGCTTTTGTTCTTCCCACTCAATATCAACATAAAAATTATACTCATTACGTTTACCCAAAATAGGCATCGACTGGATCTTGCTCATATTCACACTTTCCTCAGCAAAAATATTAAGTACTTTGGCCAACGCCCCAACCTTATTACTCACCTGGAAACATAGCGAAGCTTTATTGGCCGGCTTTTTCTCTACGTTATCGTGCTGGGTAATGATCAGGAAACGTGTGAAATTCCTTTTGTTCGATTCAATGCGGCGTTCCAACACATCCAAGCCATAAAGCTGGGCTGCTAAAGCGTTGGCGACTGCTACAGTATCAGTAAGTTGCTCATCCCTGATGCGTTTTGCACAAGCCGCGGTATCGCTGCTTTCTACAATTTTAAGGTGAGGGTACTCATCAAAAAAATCAACGCATTGGCGCAGGGCGATGGGGTGGGAGGTTACGTACTTTACATCCTCAAACTTAACACCCGGCAAAGCCATTAGGTGAAGTTGAATTGGCAGGTAAATTTCGCCTACAACCGGGAAGCCATAATCAAGCAGCAAAGTGTAATTAGGGAGGATACTGCCGGCAATGCTGTTTTCGATAGCCATTACCACATAGTCGGCCTCACGTTTTTTCAGGCTCTCAAATGTTTGTTTAAAAGAGTTACACTCAATGGTTTCCACGTTATCACCAAAATAACGTAACGCGGCTTCCTCGTGAAAAGAGGCCTTGATTCCCTGGATTGCAACTTTTGGTCGTTCTATTTTCATAAACCCTGTTAAAGCAAAAAAGTCCCGGCTTGTGGGCCGGGACTTTTTGTATTTTTATATGTTTTGTTTAGTACATATTAGTCCCGGCTCTTACTGGTAAAGTAAAAGTAGTAACCAAAAAAGTATGCACCTGTTAATTTCATTGTTGTTTTTTATTACGCCGTAAATGTACGGTAAAAAAACAGTTTGTCAATAGATAATTTTATTTTTTGTAAAAAATAAAAGGTCAACCAAATTTAATTTGGCATTATGCGTATTTTGACTCTCCAAAAACGGTTTTGTGAATGTAACTTACTTTTATACCCAATTTTTCGGGAAACTTTTGAATGAGTTCGTGATCTCTGATCAGCATTTTCGGTTGAATAATTTCACCGTTTTTAAATATGATCCGCACATTGCCCATATCGCGATCTCCTTTTGCTGTCAGATACAAAAGTTCAACCACATCGGCCTTGTTGTATGTATTGATATGTTTTTCATCCGGTCCGTATGAAAACACGGTATTGCCCCGCGAGATCTGTAAGTATTGATTGCGGCCATTAATATTAACTAACGCTACATAGCCAAACAGTACTCCCATCAAAATCATAATTAAAACAACTATTAAGGAAGAGAAACCTCCATTAATATTCATGGCATGCATGATGAAATATGATAATCCAATTGTTATATATGCCGAAAACATCAAGGCAAAAGCTAACACCCTAACCGGATTTACACGGTACACAAAATCGCTGGTGATAAAATGCGGCTTGTTACCAATATTAAAGAAGTGCTTTTCGAAGGGTTTTAAGTCGAGTGCCTGATCAAAAAAGTCCTTCACCAAATTGCTCGCTTCATCAATATTAGGCGCATGGTATTCATAAAGATGATTGTGATTATCAAGATAATAAACACAGAACTTGCCATTAAAGAAAAGCCCCAGTTTAAGATAATTCAAATCATTATCAATAATAGTTACTGATGGCCCCGTTAACTGAATATCAGTTAAAGGTCGTTCAGCATTCCATGGGAAATCTTTGATAAGACGGATAGTTTCGTCTACGTCGCGCGGTTGCTCGTCAGAAAACTCACTTTTTTCGTAAGTGTTATGTTGTATTTTAGATATAAGCTGAAGCATCGGTTCAGGTAATTTATACGTAATTATGACCGCTGCTGATTAAAAATGTTACGCTGCTGTTTCGTGTTTTTTTTGCGCCTGTTCCATTTCCCTATACTCACGTTGTAATACGCGTGCAGTTTGTGTACTGCCATCATGGCTCCAACCCGGTGGATGAATAAAGTAGCCTATTTTCGATTTAAGATCGGGCGCATTTTTGGCATCGTGCAATAAAGCCTTCCATTCATGGAATAACACATTTACCGGCCCCATATCTTCAGGTTGTTTAGTTAAACCGTATTTAACAGGTTCGGGCAAATCCTCATCGCGGAAGGTGCCGAATAACCTATCCCATATAATGAGCACCATACCCATGTTTTTATCCAAATAAGGAATATTTGAAGCATGATGTACACGGTGATGTGCCGGCGTTACAAAGAGCCACCCGTACCATTTTGGCAATGGAATTTTATATTGCGTATGCACCACGTTGCCATAAAGCTGGGTGATGAGATAAGCATAAAGGATATCCAGGGCGGTAAAGCCCATTAATGCAAGCGGTAAATAAAAAAACACCCGGTATAAAGGCTCAAAAACTGTTGAACGGAAACCGGTAGTAAAATTAAAATGCTCGGACGAGTGATGGGTTACGTGCATGGCCCAAAACATGCGGCAGTAATGGCCGGTATAATGTAGCACCCAATACAAAAAATCCTGAACCACAACCAGTGTAAACCAGTACCAGAAAGCATTTTTAATTTGAAACAACCTGTAGTGCTGATAGGTATAATCGAGCACGAAAAATGTAAAAACCTTAACACACAAATTGGTAACAACCGCCAGCGAAGTAAGATAGATATTAGTAAGTGTATCGCGGGTTTCATAGTATTTGCGATCTTCCCAATAGCTCAAACCCATTTCAACCAGGGTTAAAACTACCAGCAAGCCCAGCAATACCAATGCTGTTTGATTTCGCGAATCTAAGTGTTGGAGCATTTTACAGATTAATGTAATATCTTAAACTATCGCAAAGTTCGTCGGCGGTACATAAATTGTCAATACTGTATTGGCCGATGTGTGTCAGCAAGGTGCAATTAATTTCGTTGCCTACGTTTTTCTTGTCCTTTTGCATGTTCAGCAACAACTCGTCAAAACTATCTTCCTTAATGGCGTACCTCGGGTACAGATCGCTAAATACTTTAACTATTTCGTTAAGCTCATCTAAAGGTAAACCTGCTTTCTTATGGGCGATGTATGATTCGCAAATCATACCAATAGCAATAGCTTCGCCATGGGTTAGGCTGTCTTCATCGTGCAGTAGTGAGTAAGTTTCTACAGCGTGCCCAACGGTATGGCCAAAATTAAGCGCTTTGCGGATGCCTTTTTCGTGCGGATCGGCTAAGGTGATCTCATTTTTGATCTCTACCGATCGGTGAACCAATTCAACCGATGGGTTTTTAAGGTCGCTTGTTTTAAGATTGTTCCAGTAAGCAGCGTCAACAATTAAACCGTGTTTAAGCATCTCGGCCAAGCCAGAAAGTACCTGGCGAGGGGGTAAGCTTTGCAAAAACTCGTGTGCCATAAACACAGCCTTTGGCATAGTGAATGTGCCAATGATGTTTTTGATGCCATCAACATCAATGCCTGTTTTGCCGCCAACAGATGCGTCAACCTGCGAAAGCAGGGTAGTAGGCACCTGCACAAAATCGATCCCTCTTTTATAGGTAGAGGCCGCGAAGCCCCCCATATCTGTAATAACACCGCCGCCAAGGTTAACCATCAGGCTTTTACGGTCGGCACCAAAATCGATCAGCATTTTCCAAATGCCAATGCAGAAATCGATGTTTTTGTTTTCCTCGCCCGATTGAACTTCGATCAGATCATAAGTAAGGCCTTCCAGTTTACTGGTAAGCAATGGCAAACAATGTTCGCCTGTATTTTCGTCGGTTAAGATGAAGAATTTTGTGTATTTACCTTTTTTAATAAAGTTTACTAATTCGTCAAGGCTGTTATCAAAATAAACCGCGTAGTTATCGCTTTGAATAGTGTTCATTATTATATCACAATAATTTTATTCCCATCAAACTCAACGGTATCGCCTCGTTTTACTTTAAGGCGTTTACGATAGTCAACCTCGCCATTGTATTTCACAAGGCCCTCGGTAACAACTATTTGCGCTTCGCCGCCGGTTTGTACTAAGTTCGCAGCTTTGAGTAGCTGGATCATGGGGATAAAGTCCCCTTCTAACTTAAATTCGATCATGGGATGGCAAAAATAAACTATTCATGCAATTATGAGTTATCATTTTATAATTTTGCAAATGACCTCTAACGAAAATAGCAATAATCAAGGGCAAAATACGCCCTCTTTCGAAAATACAGAGATAGCTTTCCGCCATTCGTCCGATACTGATCTGAACCGCGCTTACTGGCTGTTCAAAATGATAAACGTTAACTTTTTGGTAAAGATAGGCCCGCCGGTTACAAACTTCGCTATGAAGGTTGGCTTGCCTATCAAAAGCATTATCAAAGCAACAATATTTAAACACTTTTGCGGCGGTGAAACCATTGCCGAATGCGATTATACCATCAAAAACCTTTATAGCGGCCGGGTAGGCACTATTTTAGATTACTCGGTAGAGGGCGAGGAAGAAGAAGCCGTATTTGATAACACCCGCGACGAAATTATCCGCACCATTGAACGTGCCGCTAAAGATAAAGCCATTCCGCTTACCGTATTTAAAGTAACCGGGGTTGGTCGTTTCGGTTTGTTGGAGAAGCTTGATGCCCGCCTTAAACTAAGCGATACTGAAGAAGAGGAGTGGAGAAGGGTGCAAAACCGCGTATTGGCTATTTGCGATAAAGCTTATAAAGCCAATGTACCGGTAATGATTGATGCTGAGGAAAGCTGGATCCAGGACACCATAGATTTGCTGGCCCTTACCATGATGACCCAGTTTAACAAGCAAAAGCCTATAGTATATAACACCTATCAAATGTACAGGCACGATAAGCTGGCCTCGATGCTGAACGACCATGCTATTGCCCAAAGCGAAGGTTTTATATTAGGCGCTAAAATAGTACGCGGTGCCTATATGGAAAAAGAACGTAGGCGTGCCGAAGAAAAGGGCTACCCATCGCCAATTCAACCCGATAAAAAATCTGCTGATCTGGATTATGATTCGGCACTTGATTATTGCACCAGCCATATTAACGAAATAGCATTTATAGCCGGTACACATAATGAAGAAAGCTGCCGCTTGTTGGCCGAATTGCTTAATGCCAAAGGTATAGAACATAAACACCCGCACGTGTATTTTTCGCAACTGCTGGGCATGAGTGACAACCTGAGCTTTAACCTTGCCGATTCGGATTATAACGTAGCCAAATACGTTCCTTACGGACCGGTAAAAGCAGTACTTCCATACCTTTTCCGCAGGGCGCAAGAGAACACAGCTATAGCAGGCCAAATGAGCCGTGAGCTTGGCCTGATCACTAAAGAAAGAAAGCGCCGCAAGGGCGCTTAATTATAAAGGATGAAAAGAGAGCATTTATTAAATTAAATGCTCTCTTTTTGCAAATAGCTGTATAGTATCGGGCGCTGTCATTAAAAAGGTTTGGATGCCCAATTTCTTAGCAGTTTCTAAATGCTGCGGACTATCATCTATAAATAAGGTCTCCTCGGGTTTCAGGTTGTTTTCCTGTAGTACTTGTTCAAAAATGGCGGGCTCGGGTTTGCGTTTGCCTGTTAAGTGCGAATAATACGTTTTTTCGAAAAGGTGATCATTGCCATCAAAACCAAAATCGGTTTTCAGGTAGTTCATGATATAATCGTAATGGATAGCGTTGATGTTACTAAGCAGAAAAGTACGGTATTTATCTTTTAGCTGAAGGAGCAGATCGTGGTTACCTTCGGCAATTCCAACCAAAATACTGTTCCAAGCAGCATCAATTTGCTCGTCGGTAAGGGCGGGGTTGTTGGTTTTTTCCCTTACATACTCCCTAAATTCGGCTGCGGTAACCTCGCCGCGATCAAATTTATCAAAAATTTTATCCTGCTCTTTATGGCCAAAAAATGTTTCGGGGTTAGCGATACCTAATTGATTCCATGATTGTTGAACACGTTTAAAGTCGATGCTGAAGATAACGTTTCCATAATCGAAGATGATATTTTTAATATTTTCCATAAAAAGAGTTTGAGATATGGGCGCAAATATGTAAAATTGCACCCGCAAACAAAAACAAAATAACCGCGCCTATAGCTCAGTCGGTTAGAGTAGAAGACTCATAATCTTTTGGTCCCTGGTTCGAGCCCAGGTGGGCGCACATAATTTTTAACAGCTTCTATGCGATATAGAGGCTGTTTTTGTATGTTTTCTTTTTTATATTAAACCTAAATCAATATGAAAGTATTTTTAAGCTGGTCAAAGACTCGAAGTAGGCGAGTTGCAGAGTTGTTGGGAGAATGGATTCCTTGCGTAATTCAATCGATCGACCCCTGGGTATCAAGTCAAAATATCGAAGATGGCGAACTGTGGTTTAGTGCTATTCAAACGCAGATCGCTCAGATTATCAACGGGATTATTTGCCTTACTCAAGAAAATAAGGCAGAGCCATGGATATTATTCGAAGCCGGTGGGTTAGCTCGAGGTTTAGAAAAAAATCGTGTTTATGTTCTGCTCATTGATCTTAGGAGCGAGGACATTCTTTTAAGCCCGTTGGCGGGCTTTAATCACACCCGGTTAGACGAAGATGGAATAAGAAAGCTTATTAGTGTTATCAATAATCGAACAGAAAAGCCTGTAGCTCCACAGCACTTGGACAAAGCCTTTGCAAAGTTTTGGCCTGATTTCAAGAGTCAAGTCGATGTTATATTAGAGGAAACTAAAGCTTTAGAGAAGCCAGAACAAAAAAGTAAGGCTTCAGCTGAAATCCAAAATGACATTAAACCTTTATTAGAAGAGATTCTGAAGAATGTCAGATCATCTGAGAAATCAAAATTTATTTCGATAAATCGTACAACTTTATCACCTGATATAACTCTGACTCAAAGCGATAAGGCACTTCATCTTTTACAAACAAAAAGACGATATGTTAATGAAATCGTATTATATTCTCTAAAGCGAGGTATAAAAACGTCCGACTTGCCTAATTATCGAAATCAAATTGTTATTGACCTATCGCTAAGTATGGATGGATTTGATTCGAAAATTTTTGAAGAGGCATTAAGTGAAGCGACATCATTATAAACAAGGTGTCGCAAAAGCGTACTAATTAATTGATTTTCAAATATGTTCTCGCCACAGGTGGGGCTTGCATCATTAAAAAGCCCGCTTTACATCACATGAAGCGGGCTTTTTATTTCGTACATACGAGCGAGAATAACCTGCAATTTTTAGTTTAACAATGGGTTTACCTGGCTTGAAATCAGCCTGAAAAAAAGAAACCCCCACCGGGAGGCGGGGGTTCTTTGCGGGGTCAGCCTCCTGCTAAGCCGACCCGCGTTAACCTTATCACAATGCTAAGGTGAGGATTAATAATGAAGAAAACATGAACATTAATTCAGGTTAAATTTTCATCTTAGCAAAAAACAGAATTTCCCCTATGCAGAAACCCGATAGCCTGATCTTCGACATGGACGGAACCCTTTGGGATGCCGTTGATACTTATGCCGAATCATGGAACCTTATTTTTCAAAAGCATGATATAAAGCGAGATATCAAGCGCGATGATCTTTTACACGTTATTGGCCTGGATGGTAAACGCCTTGCCAAAGTAATGTTGCCCGAATTTGACGACGACCGCGGGATGGAAATTTATTATGAAGTAAACCAGGTAAGGCGCGAAATTTTGCCTACCAGCGGCGGCGTGATGTACAAAGGGGTAACCGAGGGTATTAAGCAACTCTCAGCCAAATACAAAGTTTTTGTACTCAGTAATTGCGCGGTAGGCATTATTCCGCTGTTTTTGAAATGGGCAAAAATAACCGAATACGTTACCGATGTAATGGCTTACGGTACCAACCAGCAGCCTAAAAATTATAATATGCATTTGCTGATGGATAAGCACGGTTTGCAAAGCCCGGTTTACATTGGCGACACCAATGGTGATGCCGAACAAACACGCCTTGCCGGGCTACCGTTTACTTTTGTAAGCTACGGGTTTGGTAATACTGACGATTACGATCAAAAATTTGACGATTTTGAATCGCTTACCCAATATTATCTCGGTTTGTAAGTTTTAATGTACATGAAACAACATCTACTTTTCCTGCTCGTATTTATTTTGTGTGGCAACTTTGCATTTGCGCAACATTCAACGGTCGAATCGGAAAAGTGGATCAATGAGGATCTTGGGCACCTATATTTTAGCGGTGGCAAAGTGTACTTCAATTTTGATGGGTTCGACAAAAATAAAAACGGGTATAAAATTGAGCACGACACGCTTAAAATAATCGATACCTATACCTCAAGTGCTGATGATTTTAAACAAAAGCACATTGATGAAGCAAAGTTTATCATCAATTATTTTGATGGCAAAAAGCTGATAATTAAAGCCGTTAACGAAAGTGCCGTAAAATTGGCAGGCAGACCTCCTTTAGAGTTTAAAAACTATAAAGCAAGCTATGATAATGGCATCAAATTTTCCAAACTGCGTTTCTTATCATCTACCTGCTACGGCGATTGCCCGCAGCTTGCTACTAACATTTGGGCCGATGGTACTTATCGATTAAAAGGAGGGGAGTTTGCCGATCCTTATAAAGGTGATTTTGCCGGAAAACTTAGTCGCGGACAAATGGATAGCCTTAAATACTTGCTTAAACACAGCGAACTGAAAAAAATGTACGATTGGAAGCAAGGCAACCAGGTGGTAGATGCTCCTAACTATTACTTTGATATTGATTTTACAAACAACAAGGACAAACTGACCATTACCACCAACGAACCACCGATGAACCTTACTGAGTTGATCACTTTCCTGATCCAATCATACAAAAAAGTAAAGCTGGTGCCGTATAAAGAAACCGCTAATTGAAAGAATAGGTTAAATAAAAAGGCAGGACTGGTTTTGAATACCGATCCTGCCTTTTTTATTGGAATAAAATCTTGTCCAGATGCGGATTATTTGCCTGATGGAATTGTAGCCAATATCTCGCGCCATTCTTCAAGCTCTGGCAAACCCGGTTTACGTTTGCCGAATAGCTGAACTATCATTTCGCCCTCGCTGTCAAATAATTCGAGCGAATTAACATCTCCATCGGTTGATGGTTTAACCACGTGCCATACCTGTGCAACGGCATCCATGCGCAGGTGTAGGTTAAATTCAGGGTCGAGTACATTAAACCAAACATCCATTTCAACAATGCGGCTTACATTACCTGTATGGATCTGGATGCAGCCATGGTTGCCAACAAATACCATGATAGGCACTTGTTTATCGGCGCTGCTTTGTACTACCGCTTTAAAGTCATCAGCATTGATCTGTTTTGCAAAACCGGCAGGAGCAAGCCTTAAGGCCTGTGTGCGGTTCAAGTTGAATTTTTTAAGCAATCCAAAAAACTCGTGGGTATCCTGTAAGCCTTTCCATGCTTCCTGAAATGCGGGTACATCAATTTCCTCATCAGCTAATGATGGTTTGGCCGGGGCTGCTGTTGGCCTTATGGCTACAGACTGTTGCTCGGCTTTGCGGTAACGGGTAACCAGTTCGGGAAATACTTCGGCATTGCTTTTATCTGTGAGATAAATTTTGTGGATAGCTACACCATTGCCGTCAAAAAACTGGAAGCTTTT
Organism: Mucilaginibacter sp. CAU 1740; assembly: GCF_039839285.1. Lineage (NCBI taxonomy): Bacteria > Pseudomonadati > Bacteroidota > Sphingobacteriia > Sphingobacteriales > Sphingobacteriaceae > Mucilaginibacter > Mucilaginibacter sp. CAU 1740. The sequence continues at coordinate 30,577 of NZ_JBDOQS010000014.1, forward strand.
CAGGTTATCTTCAACAGCGAAACCTAATTTCCACTGGCTCATAAACAAACGTAGATCGATATCCGGACCTAAAACCAAACCGCCGTGTGGGCTGAACGATACTTTTTCGTAAACACCTTTACGCTCGTGAACGCAATACTCGTTACGGGTTAGTGCCATTACATAGCCAAGCGATGTTACGTCTTTTAGCAAATCCTGGAAATTATTTTCAAGGATAGTAACGCTTTCGCCAAGGCTGGTCATTAGTAGTTCGGCTTCGCTTACGTTCAGGGCGGTAGCTATATCTCGGATCCTTTTTTTAGGGTTTTCGGCTTTGAAAGCAAGATATTGTTCTTTTAAGGATATGGTTTCCATATTATAAAGTGTAAAAGGTTATTAAACTGTAGTTGTTTGTGCCTCGTGAATGATCACTTTAGGCATAATAAGTTGTTTTAATGTATTCGGGTTGGTAAAAACATCGGCCTCGGTTTCAAAAACATCGTAAATGCTTTTGGTATTCAAGATCTCGGCCGGGGTGCCATGGTACCACTTTCGGCCATTTTTCAGCATCATGATATTATCGGCATATTGGGCGGCAAGGTTAATATCATGCAAAATAGCTACCACCATAAAGCCCTTTTTTGCCAGCATAGAAGCGAGTGACAAGGTTTGCTGCTGATACAGAATATCCATGCCCGATACAGGTTCATCTAACAGCAATAAAGCCTCCGGCGTATCCCAGATTTGCGCAAGTACCCTGGCTAAATGCACACGTTGCTGCTCTCCGCCGGATAGTGACAGGAACGAGCGTTCGGCCATGTGGGTTGTGCCGGTAATGGCCATTACCTCGTTAATGATATCCAGATCATGGCTGGCCGGTTTGCTGGTGTAATGCGGATAACGGCCCATCTGTACAATTTCAATCGCCAAAAAATCAAGATTAATGATGTTTTGCTGATTGAGAATAGCGCGTTTTAAAGCCAACTCCTTAGCATTATAGTTATTCATGGCTTTTCCCGATAAGGTGATAGATCCGGCGGATGCTTTTTTCTCGGCGCTTAGCAAACGCATCAACGATGATTTGCCTGCACCGTTAGCGCCCAATATCACCATGATCTCGCCGGGATGCACCATGAAGGATACATCTTTTACCAGGGTGTGTTTCCCGGTTGTATAAGTTACGTTCTCGACTGTAAGCATATTATCGGGTAATTTTCTTTTTGTCTTTTATTAAAATATACAGGAAAACAGGGGTACCTAATAAAGCGGTAATAACACCTATCGGTAGTTCAACAGGAGCAACCACTTTACGGGCAATCATATCTGCCAGGGTAAGGATCAATGCACCCAACATGGCCGAAGCCGGTAATACGCGGCGATTATCGACCCCAAAAATCAACCTCACCATATGCGGCACCAGCAAACCAACAAAACTGATAATGCCCGATACCGCTACCGAAGCACCTACGGCCATGGTAGCCAGTACCACCACCCAGCGTTTTACCCTGCCAACTGGCAAGCCCAATTGCAGGGCCTGTGTTTCGCCAAGGGCAAAAGCATTCAGTGTTTTGGCCATGGTTGGCAATAGTATTAAAGGTATAAATACAAAGGGGATAAGGCATAATACAATTTGCCATGTAGCCCCACCTAAGCTGCCCAATAGCCAAAAGGTGATATTGCGCAATTGCTGGTCGTTTGCCATATAAGTAACCAAACCAGTTAAAGCTCCGGCCAACGCGTTGATCGCTATACCGGCCAGTAGCATCGTTGCCACATTTGGGCGGCCATCATTTCGTGAGATCTGGTAAACCACAAACGTAGCGATGCCTGCACCTGCGAATGAGCCGAAAGCAAGCAAATAGTAACCGAGCAAGTTGCTTAACCCGGCAAACAAAGCAGATTCGGCAGCGATGATGAGCACGGCAAAGAATGACGCGCCAGATGATATGCCGATTAGTCCCGGTTCGGCCAGCGGGTTGCGGAAAATTCCCTGAATGGCCGCTCCCGAAATACCCAAAGCCGCGCCAACAAGCAGGCCCATAATTACGCGGGGCATGCGTACAATGGTTAATACGGTTTCGTATTGCTCATCAACCGGGGTGTTTTTAAACAGCCAGATCTTTTTTGCCAGTATCAGCAGCACATCACCAACCGGGATTTTCATTGCACCCATGCTTAATGAAAGTGCTGCCGTAAAAAAAACGCCTAAGCCTAATAATGTGTAGATCAGTCCGTTTTTCATTGCAGGTTTTTATTCAGCCCGGTAATAGCCTGGTCAAGCCTTACGCTGAAGTTGATCAGCAATTCACCATCCATCTGCACAATTTTTTTGTTTTTACCCGCGTTGGTTTGCGCTACGCCAGGCATTTTTAAAACTGCATCAGCTCCGCCCAAACTGCTCAAACCAAAATCAAACATCAGTATAACGTCCGGGTTCGATTCAATCAATGATTCGGTAGTGTAGGGTTTGAAATTATCAAAGCCTTGCGCTGCGTTTTTACCGCCTGCCAAACCGATGATGGCATCTATATTGGTGTTTTGGCCGGCAACCAGCATTACACCGGTACCACGGGCGTAAATGAATAATACTTTGGGGGCTTTGGTGCTTTTTTTAACCTCGGCAAGGGCTTTGTTCACTTTCGCCTGCGTTTGTTTAGCCAAAGCTTCACCTTTAGCCTGAACCTGCAGGGCTGCGGCAACTGCTTTAATAAAAGCGATAGAGCCGTTTACGGAATATTCCTGTTTAATATTAACGAGGTTGATACCTGCCGACTGCAGCTGGTAAGCGATCTCTTTAGATACGCTACCTTCAGGTGCAAGTACCAGATCGGGTTTAAAGGAGATGAGGCCCTCGGCAGATACTGTGCGGTTTTTGCTTACTTTAGGTAGGCTGGCAATGTAAGCGGGGTAGATGCTGGTTACATCAACAGCTACGATGCTTTTGCCGAAGCCCAGGGCATCAACAGTTTCGGTTAATGCACCGCTTAGGGTGATGATACGTTTTGGAGCAGCTGCCCTTGCGTTTAAGCTAAAACCTAATAGCAATAGCAGGGATATACTTTTTATATAAGTGATAAATACTTTCATAGCAAAATTAACAGGGGGGATTTGATTTTTAAAGTGCGCTGTAACGGAAGGTGTAGTTACCCGAGGCACCGTCAGGGCCATCTTTATAGTAACTATCAATGATCAATTTATAATACTTACCGGCGGCGGTATGGATAAAAATCACTTTGCCGGGGATAGGGGTGATCTGGTGGTTATCCATATTATAAGTGTACCAACCATTACCGCTACCCCATGGAATAGCCTGCTTCCCCTTTTTATAGCCCGTTGTTGGGGCTTTATCTATCTTATCAAATGCCGCGTCTGCAACTATCTGTCCCTCGGCTGCACCCTGTACAATAATACCGGTATGCTGAAAAGAAATATCCCAACCGGTTTTAGCGGTATCTGCCTCATTTACTTCAATTCCTTTTTCGAGGTTGAAGTAGGCCATTTTATCGGAAGCGTTGAGGTTTTGGATCTTTTTTACAGCATTGGTTTGAGAAAAAGCGTGCGAAACAGGCATTAAAAAGCCGGTTAGCAGGAGGCTATAGCTTAATTTTTTGATGGTGATCATGGTTGAGAAGTAAATTAAAGATGACTTTGATAACGCAAATAAACTGCTTAATTAGACTAAATCAAAATAAGAAGTAGATTTTTATGAATTTGGTATTTAAGTAAAAGTTAAGTGCATGATCTCAAAAATCCAACGGTAGATAAAATTAAATAGTTGATTTTTAGATTTTTAATATATGTCTGTTCCTTTTGCTTACCCCAGTATTTTTGCCCCACTTTATATAAATCTCCACTTAGCGCAAAACTTTATCCTTAAATAGTAAAAGAAAATCCCGATTGCGTAAATGATTTCTCATTTCTAAAAACGACTTTTGCCTTTGTTTATTTAGACTGATTAAAAATAAGCAAATTTTATAACTGTTACATGTTCAAAATTTACCTATTGCTTTATCTCAGCTGTCTTTGTTTGGTAACCTCGGCCCAATCGCTTTATAAAATAAGCGGGCAAGTGAGGAACGAACAAGGCGATCCGGTAAATGCAGCCAGTATCCTGATCAAAGAAAATTTAAGAGGAACTCAAACCGATACCATGGGCCGTTTTGTGATAGATAAATTAAAACCGGGCAACTACACGCTGATCATCTCGGCGCTGGGCTACGAGAAGCACTTTATGCAGGTGGCTATCGAAGGGGCTTCGGTTGGTAATATCCATATCCGACTCAAAACATCGGCACAAAACCTAAAAGAAGTTAGCGTATTGGGCAAACAGGAAAGCCACGATAACCTGATCGACTTAACCCGCACACCCATGCCATCAACCGTAATTACCCGCAAGCAGATAGAAATGATGGGTAGCCGAAGGTTGGATGAGGTATTGAAAGAGCAAACCGGTTTGGCGATAGTGAACGATATAGGATCGGGTGCGAGAGCGGTTGGTTTGCAGCTGCAGGGGTTTGATAGTGGTTATACCATGATCATGATTGATGGCCAGCCGATGACGGGCCGTAACTCAGGCAATTTTGATTTGTCGAGGATCACGGTAGCCAATATCGAGCGGATCGAGATCATTAAAGGGGCATCATCATGTTTGTTCGGGAGCGAGGCTTTGGCTGGGGTAGTTAACATTGTTACCCGCCAAAATATATCACAAAGCCAGGGTTTGGCAAGCTTACGTTACGGCAGTTTTAATACCTTTGATGCCACGCTTGAGGGCGAAACGCCATTTGCAAAAGGTAAGGGATCGGGTTATATATCTGGTAATTATTATCGTACTGATGGTTTTAACGCTAACCCATACCTAAGCGAAGGCAAAACAGCGCCGCCTTATGATAGCTATACCATACAAGGCCGTGGCCGTTACACTTTAAGCCCTATGAACGCGCTTAATGTAACAGGCAGATATGCCGTGCGTAATTCGGTAAATCAAACTGCCTACAGTACCACCCCAAGCCGGGACGTATTGGTTGAGAAAGACTTGAATGCTTCCGCTATTTTAAATACCAATTTTAGCACCGGGTTGAGGTTAAAAACACAGTATTATTTAACCCGGTACGCTACCGATCAAAATATTACAAACCTGGCCGACGACCAGGTGATCCCTACCAACAACTTTGTGCAATATCTGCATAGGGGCGAGTTGCAGGCCTCGCAAACTTTCTGGGGAAGTATGGTGCTTACCGGAGGTACGGGTATACAGTACGAAACCATGAATAATAACCTGTACAGCGGTGTTAAAAGCCAGTCGACAGCTTTTGCCTATGCGCAGGCCGATTGGAAACTGAGTGATGAATTAGGTTTAACCGGAGGCGTAAGGGGCGAACACCATAGCCGTTACGGCAGTAGCTTAAACCCGAGTTTCGGCGTAAAATATCAACCGATAAAAGCGTTGACCTTAAAAGCTGCCATAGCAACAGGCTTTAAAACGCCGGATTTCAGGCAGCTATACCTCAACTTTACTAACCTTGCCGGTGGCGGTTATACCGTTTTAGGTACAGACGTTTTCGCGGCCGAATTGCAGAAATTAAAGGACGCCGGGCAAATAGCCACCGTGTTTGCTAACGCGACAAAAGTAAGCACCCTGAAACCTGAGCGCTCGGTTGCTTACAGTGCGGGATTTACTTTGCAGATAACGCCTGCTATAAAGGCCGATGTTAATGGTTTTTATAACGATGTGCGCAATTTTATCAATACCGACCAGGTAGCTACAAAAAATGGCGGTCAGCAGATCTTCTCTTATTTTAATATAGACAGGGCTTTTTTAACCGGTGCCGATGTTGGTCTGAGCTTCCGGGTTACTAAAGGGTTTAATATTTCGGCAGGATACCAGTTGCTGTATGCCAAAGATAGGGGAGTGATCGATTCTATAAAAGCCGGAACTGGTAATTACGCGCAGGTCTACGATACCGATACAAGGCAGGTACGCCGCTCAAAAGTATCCGATTATTTTGGTTTAACTAACCGCTCGCGCCACATGGCCAACGTGAAGTTTACCTACGAATACGAGCCTAAAGGTATCACCGGGACATTCAGGGTTAACTATAGGGGAAAATATGGTTTCCAGGAAGCCAACCTATCCAACCAGTTTCTTGATCCTTATGATACTTACGTATCAAGCTTTTTCCTGCTCAACGCGTCTGTACAAAAAAAGCTGATGAACAACCATTTTTCAGTTCAGCTAACTGCCGATAACATTATGAACTATCGCGACCAGCTGATGCCGGGCCAAAGCGGCCGCACCGTTATGCTTGGCCTTAACTATCGATTTTTTAAACAACAATAACTATGAAACTAATATCGACCTATAAAAACCATTATCAAAAGTTGCTCATCGCCATGGCTGTGGTTGCAGCCTTTAGCTCCTGTACTAAAGAGCAGGTAAAACCACAGCTTGAAGATGGCAGCAGCACGGTAGTAACCGATTTGCCCGGCGATGTAGGCAGTACCATTAACACAGGCTTCAAAACGTTCTACTTCAGCTTTGCTACCAATGGTAAGGTGGATAGCAGTGCCAAGAAAAGCACTTCATGGGATATATCTTTCGCAAGGGAATATAACTCTTATATAGGGATCAATAACGGTACTAACGAGGGTAGCTACGGCTTCGGTGGGCCAGGTAAAGGTGCTATAGTATCAATAAACCAAACTTATGATGATGTTAAAGAAGCACCATCTGATGCCGATTTTCAAAGCAAAGGCGTAACCTCGGTAGGCTGGGATCCGGGCAATGGGTTAGGCTGGTATTTCTACGATCTGAAAACACATATCGCCGTACCTGTTAAAGGGCGCACGTATGTATTGCGTACCGCAGATGGTAAATATGCCAAGCTGGAACTGGTGAGTATGTATAAAGGTGCACCGGCGGTAGTTACCGATCTCAACTGGCCATCGCCATATTTCACCTTCCGCTACTACGTTCAGCAAGATGGCAGCCGAAACTTATCAACCAAAAACTAAAAAAAAATTAATCATGAAAATCATACATATATTTCAAAAACGCGCGACAGCTTCTTTAGCGGTGCTTGCCGTTGCAGCCTTAACTTTTAGCTCGTGTTCAAAAAGTGAAGGTGTAAAGCCAGACGATACAACAACCGTAGTTACACCTACCAGGGATGCTGATAAAGTACCTTACTATAAGGTGCAAAGGGTAGAGAACCTGGCCGCCCAAACCGACGATCAAAACCCTACTGAACCTAAAACTGAGATACTGTTCAGCTTAGATTATAAAAAAGAGCAGCCTGCAACTTATGCTAAAACCACACTTTGGGATATTTCACTAAGCGGACTTTATAACAGCTTTTTAGGGCCAAACAGCAATACCGATTCAGGAAACTCGGGTTATCAGGGCCCAGGTAAAGGTGGTATCACCATTGTGCAGCAGGCTTTTGAAGATGTGACTGCAATTCCTGCCGCTGCCGATTTTAAAACCACTAAAGGCCTGATAGGCACAGATGACCGAGGCAGCTTTGGTACAGGAACCGGCTGGTACCTATATGATTTTGGCGGAACTGAAGTTGGCGATGGCAGCGCCACCAAAGTGCACGTGGCCTACGCTCTGGGCAACGCGCTTAAACTGGCAGATGGCAGCACCTTAGCCGCACGAACCATCATTGTAAAAACAGCATCGGGCGATTATGCCAAGATCAAAATGATAAGCTGCTATAAAGATATTTTCACGCCCGACCAAATGCTTACCAACTCGCCGCACATGTATTTCACCTTCGAGTATATGATAGTACCGGCTGGCAGCACCAAATTCGAGATCAAGTAACACCGCCCTACAACCCATCATATGAAAACAAAACACCTATACTTTTTAATCGCTTTATTTATCGCAGGCTTCGCCGCCTGTAAAAAAACTATCAATTACGATCCGCTGGCTCAAAACAGGATCACCGAATACAAGGTGGTGAACGTTCAGGATACGGTGATCTACGGTTCGATAGACAATATCCAAAACACCATCACCGTATATGTACCTTACTATTATGGTATGACGGTGATTCAGCCGAGCATTAAAGTTGATGCTGGTGCATCGCTGAGCGCCCAGGCATTGCCTGTTGAAGTAAGTGACGTTTCGCAAACCTACACTGTAAAAGGTGCAGATGGCAGCACGAGAACTTATAAGCTGATCATCACGCAGCAAAATCCACCGAGTTTAAGTTTGGAGTGGAGGGATGCTGATCCTGTTAACGTACCCGGCGGCGAGATCACAGTTATTACAGGGAATTTTCAAAGTACCAATACCAGCACTTTGAAAATAACCCTTCAGGGGACAACTTCAAATCAAACCATAAATCCTGATATGAGCACCGCGTTTGTGGTTACTACAGTTGAAGGAAAAGGCGGTTATATCATGAGCGTGAAAACGCCAACATCTATTGATAGCGGGCTGTATAACGTTAAGGTGAGCTTTTTAGGTAACAATGTCACTATGGATAAACCTGTACATGTGTACTATCCAACACCATCTATCGCGCCAACCTGGAATACACAAACCGTGGCAGCGGGTGATACGCTTGCTTTTATACCCAACGGAACAGGTTTGTTTTATGATTTGAAAACCGTTACTGCCAAAATACAAGGCCAAAACTATAATATCCCAATTAAAAGCACCAACCGTTTAGGAGCGGTAATCACCTTCCCGGATGGATTGCCAATAGGTAGCTGGGGCAGCGTACCATTTGTGTTTCAGTTTGGCAATTTTAATCCGGTAACTACTACTGTGCCTTTAATAGTGAAAGCTAAAGGAGGTTGATAAAGCATTATGCGCCTTGCGTACGAAGGCAAGTAATAATAAACCTATGTTGAACAAATATCACTATGCCTATGATGAAATAAAATTGTAAACACCAATAACTGAAAAGCAGCTCCTTGTGGGGTGTTGAGGGAATTGCAATACAATTTATCAAAGGCAACCCGTACATGTTTGCTAAGGGACAAATCAAAACTTGCATGTACAGGAAGCCCGATCAATGCCCAATAATAAATCAAATTTTTAAATACATCAAATACTTAAAATGAAAACAATTGTAAAAAATATATCAAAAACCGCTTTAGTTGTACTTGCAGCCTCTGTAGCTTTCACTTCGTGTAAAAAAGATAGCAGCAGCAATGTGTCGCCTTTAAAAGCAAATAGCCAAACTGCAAGTGTACCAACAATTAATAATACACTGCTTTATGGTAACTACGGCAACCCTGCATCAGGTCCAAGTGCATTTGGTACAAGGTATTTTAACCTGGCTACCGGTGCGCAGGATTCTACAGGAACCATTGCTTACCACTTAACATACACGTCTACTAATAACCTGCTTATTAAACCACGTAGTGGCGCTACACTTAAATATCTGAACACAACAAAGGCCCTTTCGGCGCTTAATGGCACCGATCTGGCTAATGCAACAACTGTTGTAGCCGCCACCGGTATTGGTTTAAACACCACTACCGATTCGTTGAATACTTCGTTAACTGCTAACGGTTGGTTAAATTATAACATCACCACACACGTAGTTAACTATACGCATAACGTAGTGTTTTTCTTAACACAAGGTTCAACTACTTACGCGTTCAGGGCAACTGCTTCAAGCGCTCAGGGTACTGCAACATCAAACCGTGGTTTGTACTGGTTTGACCGTGGCGTGCTTGTTCCGTAAGCCTGCCGCATAGCACTAAACTATGCCACAATTTTGATGGAACCGGCCTGCAGCGTTTGGCAGGCCGTTCCATCTATTTTATAACCAAACCAAAGCAATGGAAAAAAGAAACTTTTACTTATTTGCACTCATGGGCATGGCCATGCTGTTAAGCGTTTTAGCATCATGCAAAAAAGAATATCTAAAAACGCCATTTAACCAGATTGAAACATTTTCGGTAACAGATTCGCTGGGCAACCAGCTAAAAGGATCTATTACCGGCGATAGTATCATCGTTTACTGGCCGCCATTTCAAACGGCTCCCACCAAAGTAACACCACAAATCGCGGTATCTTCAGGTGCTACAATTAGCCCGGCTTCAGGTGCGCAAGTAACTTTTGCATCGGGCACTATTTACACTGTTACCGCTCAGGATGGCAGTAAAAAAACATATAAACTTATTCCGCTAATTAATCAGCCAGCGCCGGTGTTTGACGTACAAGCTACCGATGTTTTACAAATTGGCGATTATTTGAAGCTGCGCGGACAATATTTTATTACAGATACCAATCAAACAAAGCTGTACCTCACTAACAGCGCGAACAAAGATTTTCAATTGAGTTTAAAAAACGCCTCTTTTAATCCGTTTTATTTGAGCGTGCAATTACCGCAAAACAACACTATCGATACAGGCTATTATAAAGTGAAACTGATAAGCGGTAATAATACAATTGTTAAAGGCCCATTTCATTTTGGTGTACCGGCAATGCCTTTATTAACCTCACCAGATCTTGGTAAAAACCTGAAAGCCGGGCAAGTGCTTACATTCACTATACCCGGTCCGTTTGCCAAGTACTTTAACAATACGTTTGTTGGTGCCCAAGCTATATTTTATATAGGTGATAATTTTGATATGGCCACGGCTAATATTAGTGTTCCGACTGCAGGTACACTAACAATGACCATTCCGGCAGATGCCCCTGCAGGCATTATCTACTACATCGAATTTCATGATAAGGATGGGAACTTCCTAACTGATTGGTCGCCATCAACGGCAGATATCACTATAGTTCCATAATAAAGAAGACTGAAAGTGATGAAGCGAGCGGGTGTGTTTACTGGGATAATACTGGCGACTTTAACGGTTGCCTGTAAAAAATCGGAGCCAGGGTTGGCCGAACCTGTATCGCCGCTTACCGGTACGCGCACGCAGTTTACGCTCGATTCGATTTACCTGTACGCCAAACAGGTTTATTTATGGAACGAAAACCTGCCCGATTATAATACGTTTAACCCGAGGGTAAAATATGCCACTTATACTTCTGCCGATGAGGCTTTTAATGAAGAGGTGTTTGATATTTCGCAAATAGCTGCAAATCCATCAACCGCGCAACCTTACGAAGTGCCTGTGATTGCCGGTGTTGCCAAATACTCGTATATCACCGGATATAATGGCAACGGTGGCAGTCAGGCTGCTGTGGTATCTCCATCGTTGGATGCGGTATTAAAGGATACTATTATAAACGGCAGTATCGGATATATAGCCTTAGGATCATTTCCAAAATTGAGTACATGCAAAACGGCGCTTGATGCCGCTTTCGCAAACTTAAAAACTGTTAACCCAACGCGGCTTGTAATTGATTTGCGATACAATGGCGGCGGCTATGTGGAAACAGCCGAGTATGTGGCTAATCAAGTTACCTCATCTGCATTAACGGGGAAGGTGATGTTCTCCGAACAATACAACACATCGCTTAGTGCGGGCAATGCTACTATCCTCAAAAATCAAACTTACTATGATGCCAATGGTAACACCGTAAATTATAATGGCCGCACCGCAATCATGGCCGATGTAGATTATACGGAAGCTGGTAATACGCACAAATTTGCTAAAACAGGCGGCCTGGAAACTGTGAAGGATATTTATTTCATCACATCGGGCAGTACCGCGTCAGCAAGCGAACTGCTCATCAGCGCCATGAAGCCTTACTTTAATATAAAGCTTGTTGGCGGCACAACCTATGGCAAGCCTGTAGGATTTTTTTCGGTTAAGGTTGATGTGTATAGCGTTTACTATTCGGGTTTCCTGATCAGGAACGCGGCGGGTTGGTCTGATTATTTTGGGGGGATGCCTGCCGATGTAGAGGTAAATGCAGAGGAAGCGACTGTATTGGGAGATCCGAAGGAGGCCTGTTTGAGCGCTGTATTGAGTTTGATCAACGGCGCATCAAGCAATTCAATACAAACGCAATTGATCAATAAAGCCATACAAACCAACGCGGTATTTAAATCTAACCAGGCTGGTGCATTCCCTGTGCCGTTGGGAATGATTGAGAACAGATTAAAACTAAAGAGAAATTAATAACAGGAGAGATTATCTCTCCAATAAATACAACAGACATGTTAAGTACAACCATCAAAGAGGCTACCAAAGAAGCCCACCTGCAATTAGAAAAAAAAGTAGTTCAAAAATTAAAAGCTATTCGCAGCAACCAGGATTATGCCGATCTGCTAAGGCATTTCTACGCTTATTTCAATCACCTTGAAAAAGCTATCGCGCCATTTATTACTGCCGATGTATTGCCTGATTATCCGCAGCGCAGAAACTCATCATACATCAAAACCGATATCGAAGCTTTAGGTGGAGATATCAATAACCTGCCCGAAACAACTGTGCCTGAAATTGGCAACACCATCCAGGCGCTTGGTGCATTGTACGTAATGGAAGGCTCCATTATGGGTGGAAGCATTATTGTGCAGATGTTGGCTAAAGGCGGCATTACCGAAGGGGTATCCTTCTTTTCGGGCTACGGGCAAGCTACCGGCCAAATGTGGGGCGCATTTATCAATGTATTGAATGCAAGTGCTGTTGAGGATGAGCAGGAAGCCATTGCCGTTAAAACCGCTAACGAAACATTTGAACACTTCGCTGCCGTATTTGTCGAAGCTGAGCAGACTGTTAACGGATAATAAATCGTTGCTGCCTATTGAAAACCAAACCTGTTTTTTTTACCTGTATTGAATTGTTATGAAGATAAAATCGAAAATTGAAGGATTTGATGAGTGGTTGTTTATCGAAGAGCTTCCTGACGCGTATTCGCCGGGATCGCAGCTTTCCGAAAAACATATTTCGATAAAGCGTGAGCCTGTGAAAAAGCTGTTTTATTACCAGCTAAGTTCGGGCGGCTTGTTTTTGCTTCATTCAAACATGCAGTTTAATGAGCCGGTGAGGATATTATCTGAGGTAGAAGGGGAGACCATCACGTCGCAGTTTATATTTTACGAATCGGGCAGCGCGCCTTTAAAACTGGGAAGAAAAAGCGGGTACGGTAGCAACCGGCACAATATCCGTTACATCCCTTCATCAAAGGGAAGGTACGAAGTAATACCCGATATGCAGTACAGCTACTTTTTAATGGTGCTATCAAAAGAGTACTATTTCCATTTGATAGATAGGCACGCGCTTATCCACTCATCATTTGTTTCGGCCATAATGGAAGGTAAATACACTTCCTTAGCAGCGCAGGACCTGGCCGTAACCCCAGAAATGAAAAGGGTGATCACCGATATCTGCGAATGCAAAAAAACGGGCGAGATCAAAAAGTTCTACACCGAATCAAAAGTATTAGAACTGCTGATGCTTCAACTTGAGCAAATGCAGAAAAGCAGCAGTGACGATGATGGTCCGCAGATAAAAACTGAAGATCTGGAAAAACTTTATCATGCTAAAGAATTGCTGGATAAAGTTTACGTTAACCCGCCTACCATTAAAAAACTATCAAGGCTCATCAGCCTTAATGAGTTTAAACTGAAACAAGGGTTCAAGGCTTATTATGGTACAACCATATATGGCTATATAACCAGGCTGCGGATGGAAACCGCCAAAAACATGATTATTAATGATCATAAAAGCATTGGTGAAGTGGCACATGCCATAGGTTTTAAACATCAGGCGCACTTAACCAGCGCCTTTAAAAAATACTATGGAATTTTGCCCAGCGAGGTTAAGCTAAACGCTTAAACAAATTATCAAACTGCATAATAAAACAAAAGAGGTATTGGAAATATGCCTCTTTTTTGCTTTATTTGAAAAAATAAAAACCTGAACCTTTGACAAAAAATAAATTTCCCGGCAAAAGAAATTTTTTGCAATCTGTAACGTTTTTATTTCAAATACGTCTATTACCAAACGCTAACTATGAAAAGCTGATCGTTACGATCTTTTTCACCTATATTCGCGGGCTTTTTCTGCTGAGCTTGCGGTACAATATTTAAGTCTGCGTAACAGTAGTTACATTTATTTTGGAAAAACAATCCTGATTATCTGCTTAATCTCGGTTTTAATGATATTTCCCGATAGTTCTTATATGTGTGTTTTTTATTTAAAAATACAGTTTTAGTTAATAGATAATGCGCCGGACAGGGGCAGCGCATTGTTTTTATTTTCCATATCTTCTCAATAAATAATATCCATCCGCTATATACTGATTCTGTTCAAGTACCCAATATAAGGTATTTTATTTTTAATGAACACTTTTAGGAATGAAAATATTAAGTACCTATTGAAATTATCAACTAAATACCTCATCTTTAGCCAACCAGTTATTATTAAACACTTTGAAAAAGCTTATCGCATACTTTTTATTATGCATAGTCCTGTTCAACACGGCAGGGTATTTAGCTATTCATGAATACCTGGAACATAAAACACAGCAGTTTTTTGTTGATCAAACAGCCAAAGGTTTTTATAACGTTAAGGATCTTACGGAGGTAATTATCCCGGTTGATATGCCGGGTATCCATGATTGGAAAACCTTTGAAAGCGTAAGCGGACAGATCCAGTTTCAAAACACCAACTACAACTTTGTTAAAATACGTATTACACGCACCGCGCTTCATTTAATGTGTGTACCCAATTATGATACAACTAAGCCTACCGATAAAAATATATTGGATGCTAAGGGTATGAAAGATATACCTGTTCCGCATAAGGAACATGTGCCTTGTCCAAAATCAGCGGTCCTTGAAAACTCGCATTTCATTTTTACGCAGTATGTATTTAGGTGTCCGTTAATTAAAAACGTGCGTGAAAATATAATACATGCTGTGCAACCCCTGGTTAATTATCACCAGGATATTCCGGAGCAACCGCCCAAAGCTATCTGCTAATCTCATCTTAGTTTTATTAACGGCCGCTTTTGCGTAATGCAATTGCCGTGGCTTACCATTCTGATTTTTCTTTTTTCGTAGATTTTCTTACCGTTTAAGTAGGGAAGATCACAGGTTTTTTAAGTGCTTGTGAAAGAAATTTCTGTAAATGCCCGGCGTGTGGCTATTCCTCCACTTCATTTTAGTTTTTATAATGCCCCACATTCCACTCGAATCTCACCTGCCGGGTATTACCGGCTTGTTAGAATATAATAAGGTTACTGCTCAGCCAATCCGCGACCTTACACAGATCCTGCTGCGCGGACCTTCATCGCTTTCCGAATTTGAACGAGAGCTGATAGCCACCATCGTATCTCACGGCAATCAGTGTAAATTTTGTACCACCGCCCACACCGCCGCTGCCGATCTGCTGGCCGGCGAAACTGAAACATCACAAAAAGTTAAGGAAGACATTGAAACCGCACCTGTATCCGAAAAAATGAAGGCTTTGCTCACCATTGCCAAATTAACCGGACAAAGTGGTCGTAATGTTACCCCAACGCACATTGAACGCGCCAAAGCTGCCGGTGCTACCGATATCGAAATACATGATACGGTGCTGATAGCCGCCTTATTTAGCCTTTACAATCGCTATGTTGATGGAATGGGAACCGCCTTGCCCGATAGCCCGGCATATTTCGATGTACTTGCCGAGCGCCTTGTTAACCACGGTTATACCCGTTTGCCACAAGGCTATGATCATTTAAAAAAGTAAAACAAATCCCTGATTATTTATTCAACTAACCTCAATCCCAACACAATGAAAAAACTTTTATTTATCCTGTTTTTGTTTGTCCCGGCAATCCTGTTTGCTCAGGGCACTGATGTAACCGGTATTATTACCAACAGCACCACCGGCGCGCCTGTTGAAGGTGCCAGCGTTAGTGTAAAAGGTAAGCTGGCCGGTACCACAACCGATTCGAAAGGTAATTTTAGCCTTAATGTTAACAAAATTAAATTGCCTATTACGCTGGTGGTTTCGGCTGTAGGCTTTGAACCAACTGAAACGAGCATCAACAGTGCCGATGCCAAAGTAGGCGTAAAGCTGGTGCAAAAATCTATCGTACTTAATGAGGTAGTTACAGCAGCTACGCGTATAAATCAAAGCATTCTGAAATCGCCGGTAAGTATCGAAAAAATGAACCTGAAAGCCATCAGGGAAAATCCTTCGTTCACTTTTTACGATGGTTTGCAAAATATAAAAGGTATGGAGGCTGTTACCAGCAGCTTAACCTATAAACAGGTTAATACCCGCGGTTTCAACAGCACCGGTAACAGCAGGTTTTTGCAACTGGTTGATGGTGTAGATAACCAAACGCCCGGCCTTAACTTTTCGGTAGGTAACTTATTTGGCGCATCGGATATTGATATCGAGAGCGCCGAGGTTATCCCGGGCGCGGCTTCAGCATTGTATGGTCCGGTAGCCTTTAACGGTTTGTTATCATTAAAAACTAAAGATCCTTTTAAATACCAGGGCTTAACTGTACAGGTAAAAAGTGGCCTAAACCATTTTGGCGAATCGGTAGTAAAACCACAAGGTCTTTATGATTTCGCTGCCCGTTTTGCTAAAGCGTTTAATGATAAGTTCGCTTTTAAAATCAACGCTTCATACCTAACTGGTCGCGATTGGTATGCTGATAATTATACAGATATCAGCGCTTCAACACCTGTCGCACAGCGCGGGGCAAATAACCCTGGTCGTGATGCTTTGAATATTTACGGTGATGAAGTATCACGTACTTTGCCCGGTATAGGTTTGGTTTCAAGAACAGGTTATGAAGAAAAAGACCTGATGAACTATAATGTTTACAGCTTAAAACTAAACGGTGCACTACAATACCGCATTAACAATAACCTTGAGGCTATTTATCAATACAATTACGGTAGGGGTACAGCAAGCTACACCGGTAGCAGCCGTTTCGATCTGAATAACTTTGTACTGCAAACACATCGCGTTGAGTTAAGGGGAAGTAACTTTTTTGTAAGAGGATACTCTGTTGCCGAAAACTCGCACGATTCATACAACACCCGCTCACTGGCCCAGTTCATTAACCGCGATTGGGTTCAAGACCTAAACGGTACAGTAGTAACGCCTGATAAAGCCGATGATACCTGGTTTACCCGCTACGCCGCTGCCTACAACGGTACAGTTAACGGCGTAACCGCTCATGATAACAACGTGGCCCGCACCTTTGCAGATCAGGGCCGTTTTTTATCGGGCAGTGATGCGTTTAATAAAGCAAAAGATGCATCTATCCATAACTACGGTTTAGCTGGTGCAGGTGTGTTCAGCGCCAGCAAGTTTTATCATGCCGATGGTCAGTACGATTTTAGCAGCGCCATTAAAGTATTCGACCTGTTGGTAGGCGGTAGCTTCCGCGATTATCGCATGTTTACTAACGGTAGCTTGTTTGATGATAAAACCAATAAAGTCACCATACAAGAGTATGGTTCATTTATCCAGGCCGGTAAAAAACTGTTTGATGATAACCTGAACCTGGTAGCCTCATTGCGTTACGATAAAAACGAAAACTTTAAAGGCAGCTTTACGCCTCGTTTCTCGGCAGTGTACACGGTTGATAAAACCCACAATTTCAGGGCATCGTACCAAACCGGTTTTCGCAACCCAACCCCGGTCGATCAATTTATCCACCTTAATGTAGGCCCCATCACTATTTTGGGTGGCGCGCCTAACAACAGCAAAGGCATGAACGTTTATGAAAACTCATTCACCGCATCATCAGTAAGTGCTTTCGGTGCCGCGTTTGGCAGGGCTATGCAACAGGGTACGCCGTTTCCGCAGGCTGTTGAGCAAAATAAAGGTTTGCTGAAAAAATCAAACGTAGCCTATATCAAACCAGAGCAGCAAAAAGCATTTGAGGTGGGTTACAAAGGCCTTGCTGCCGATAAGTTACTCATCGATGTAAACTACTACCACAGCAGCTATACCAACTTTATCCTGAACACGGTAGTGATCCAGCCGCAAAACACCATTTTGGGTAGTGATGGTAATGTAACCACAGCATCTGCCAGTGATATCCCTAATGGTAAAGTACACGCATTCCAGCTGTACACCAACGCGCCCGATAAAGTATCATCGCAAGGTGCAAGTGCGGGTTTAACCTATTTGTTTGATAAAGGTTATGCTTTAGACGGTAACGCAACACTATCGGTATTCAGCCTTAAAAATGCTAACCCTAACAATATAGCCGCATTTAATACTCCCAAATGGAGCACCAATGCTACATTGAGCAACAGTAATATCGGTAACAACTTCGGCTTTAATGTGGCCTGGCATTACCAAACCGCTTTTGATTGGTATGGCACTTTTACCGGTACAGCTCCTGGTCGTGTAGATTCTTACTCGTTGTTTGATGCCCAGGTAAGCAAAAAACTGCCTGCCTTTAAATCAACCATTAAACTGGGCGGTAGTAACATCTTTAACAAGCACATCTATCAATCATATGGTTCGCCGGCTATTGGTGCCATTTACTATGTATCTATTGTATTTGATGATCTTTTAAAATAAAAAACTCATGAGCACAATAACATTAAGCGAAGTGGTTACAACAAAACAAGATAGTATCAGCGTGCCATACCGCGTGGTATTGTTCCTGATCTGTTTTATCAGCACGGCCCTTGGTGGCACGGTATCAACCCTCATGTCGGTTTATTTACCGGTAGTAGTGCGCGATCTGCAAGGCAATTTACCTGCCGATGAAGTTAACGCCATCAGCGGTTATATCAATGCCGTTTTCATTTTTGGCTGGGCCTTTGGTGGTTTTACCTGGGGAGTGATCAGCGATAAAATGGGCCGTAAAATAGCTTTACTAATGGCCATAAGCTGCTACGGTATCTTTACCATCCTTACCGGGCAAATGCCAACCTGGTGGGGAGTAGTAGGTTGCCGTTTTATGAGCGGCTTTGGTGTAGGCGGGGTACTGGTTACCAGTATTACGCTGGTAAGCGAGGTGTGGCCCGCTAAGAGCAAAGCGGTAGTTATCGGCATTTTGTCAATAGCTTTTCCGGTAGGAATTTTTTCGGCGGGGGTGATCAATTACGTGGTTTCATCATGGCGCGAAGGCTTTTTGGTAGGAGCGATCCCTTTATTCCTGGCCTTGCTGGGAGCTTGGCTGCTTACCGAATCGCAAAGCTGGCTTGACTATCGCGCCGATGCATCAAACAAAACTAATCCTTATAACAAACTGCTCTCTCCTAATCACAGGAGAGAGCTAATTGTTGGTTCGCTAACTTTCGGTACCATGCTCATTGGCCTGTGGGCTATATTTTCATGGTTGCCAACCTGGGTGCAGAGTCTTATTACCACTCACGATGCCGCTAAAGAGCGCGGCCTGAGTATGATGTGTTTAGGCATGGGCGGCCTCACAGGTGGTTTTTTCTCGGGTTGGTTGGTGAATTTGCTTAAACCGCGCAGATCGATGCTGTTATGTTTTGCTGTTTGTACGGGCCTGTCATTTGTACTGTTTAAAACCAATAGCACATTTGGTCCGGCCGTTTATGCCGAGATAGCTGTGCTTGCTTTGTTTTTTGGGGCGAGCCAGGGCGTATTATCAGCTTATATTCCGCAGCTTTTCTCAACCGGGATCAGGGCAACGGCTACCGGTTTTTGCTTCAATATCGGTCGCATTTTTACAGCTACGGCGGTATTGTTTGTGGGTGTGTTGGTATCAACGCTGGGCGGTTACAGTAACGCCCTCTTCATTTTCTCATTAATATTTCTGGTAGGCTTGCTGGTTGTACTTTTTGTGCACGAAAAACCTGCGACTAACCAAAACGCAAAATAGTTATGGCACACATCGAACTGAATAATGATCTGCCGGGCATCAGGGGCCTGATGGCCTACCGCCCGGAAACCGAACAACCACTCAACGCGCTTGCCGAGGTATTGCTTAGGGGAGATAACACCCTAAGCCGCGGCGAGCGCGAACTGATAGCGACTTACGTGTCCTATCTTAATGATTGCTTCTTCTGTCAGAATGTTCACGGCGCGCTTGCCGGGCATTACCTCGATTGCAATATCGACCAGATAGACGCCATCAAAGCCGATATGCAGCAGGCCGATCTGTCGCCAAAAATGAAAGCGCTATTAACCATTGCCGCAAGCGTGCAAAAAAGCGGTAAACATGTTACGCCAGAGCAAATTGAACTGGCGAGGGCCGAAGGTGCTACCGATGCCGAACTGCATGATACGGTGTTGATAGCAGCCTCGTTTTGCATGTTTAACCGCTATGTGGATGGCCTGGGTACCTGGGCACCACAAAACAGGCAGTTTTATGTGGATAGGGCACCGCAAAGGGCTATTGATGGCTATCAATCAAGTCTATTCAAATAAACATCTACCTAAAAATAAAATTTATGCCACACATTAATTTACCAAGCGAGTTTCCGGGAATCAGGAGCTTGTTCATGTACCGCCCCGAAACGGCAGCGCCTTTAAATCACCTTGTTCAAACGCTGCTGCATGATCCGCACCCAACTTTAAGCGCGGGCGAAAGAGAACTGATAGCTACTTATGTATCGCGTTTAAACACCTGTAAATATTGCTCCAACATCCACGGCGCAATAGCCAAACACCAGTTAGGCGGCGATGGCGAATTGGTTGAACTGGTACTTGCGGATCCGGATACCGCGCCTATCAGCACCCAACTTAAAGCGCTTTTAAAAATAGCTGCAAAGGTACAGGCTGGCGGTAAACAGGTTAATGCGGATGATATTGCAGCCGCCCGCGAGGCCGGTGCAACCGATGTTGAATTGCACGATACTGTACTGATAGCAGCAGCCTTTTGCATGTACAACCGCTACGTAGATGGCCTTGCAACCTGGCAACCCGACGATGCAGAACTATATGATAAAATGGGCAAGCAGCGCGCCAGCGAAGGCTACATGACCGCGCCCTTTAAAGTAAACCGGACTGAACAACAATTACAAAACTCATAAACTATAAAACTCATGGCACACATAAAATTAAAAAACGAAGAATTACCGGGCATAGTAGGTTTGCTTAACTATCGCCCCGAAACCGCCCGTCCGCTGCTTGACTTGGCGGAGACATTACTACGCGGTGAATCAACCCTTACCAGTGGCGAGCGCGAAATTATAGCGGCTTCGGTATCGTACTGGAACCAATGCCACTTTTGCCATACTTCGCACGCTGCTGCGGCGGTAGCACACCTTAAAAGCGGCATCAACCTTATTGATGACATCAAGGCCGGTTTGCCTAACACTCCGGTATCTGATAAGTTAAGGGCATTACTGCATATTGCCCACCAGGTACAACGCAACGGTAAAAATGTAACCGACGATGATATTGCCGCAGCCCGTGAAGAAGGTGCTACAGATGCCGAGATCCACGATACTGTTTTAATTGCCGCCGCTTTTTGCATGTTTAATCGCTACGTTGATGGTTTGGGTACCTGGGCACCCGGGCCTAACGAGGCTTATTTGGAAATGGGTGAGCGCATGGCGCATGTAGGGTACGGAAAATATTAAAATGCACGCTCCGTTTGGCCACTTTATTTAAGGTTTAGGGGCTTGTGTATTTATATCAATTACAATTATGAAAAATAAAATATTAATAGCGGTTACTTGTTTTTTAGGCTCGTCGATGGTGGTATCCTGCCAGGATTCATCGCACCAGCAAATGGTGGATATATTGCAAACGCTTAATAAGCGCAGTTTCACCATTACCCATCCTTTTAAGGAGGAAAAAAAGCTGGCTTATTGCGATTCGATGTTAACACTGGAAAAAAACAGCCAAAACCCGTATGTGTGGACTGAGAAGGCTTCGCTTTTATTAAAAGCCGGGCGCGAACAGCAATCGGTAGACGCTTATCAAAAGTTGATAGAAAAGCTCGATCCCATGTCACTTGATCAGTTAATGCCTTCTATCGGCATAGCCTACATGCGCCTTGGTGAGCGTACCAATTGTATGCTTAACCATACCGGTTCGTCGTGTATTTTTCCTATTAAGGATGATGGGATACACAAGATCCGCACGGGTTCAAAAACCGCTATTGATGTTTACAAGGAGATATTGAATATCCACCCCAATGATCTGGAATCGAGATGGCTGCTCAATATAGCTTATATGACCCTGGGGGATTATCCTCAAAAAGTGCCTAAAAAATTTCTGATCCCAAACTTAAACCGTGATAGCGCGGTTTATACCAAGCCATTTGTTGATATAGCCGGAAGCCTGGGCCTTAATATAAACGGCAGGGCAGGAGGTGCCATAACCGATGATTTTAATAATGATGGTTATCTCGATATTATCACATCGGGCTGGGATTTGAGCGACCGCATGCATTATTTCCAAAATAATAAAGACGGAACTTTTAGTGATAAAACTGAACAAGCCGGTTTAAAGGAAATAACCGGTGGCCTCAACATTCAGCAAATGGATTTCAATAACGATGGCTTTCTGGATATTTTTGTGCTGCGTGGTGCCTGGATAACAAATGAGTTTGGCAACCAGCCAAGTTCGTTGTTAAAGAACAATGGTGACGGAACATTTACTGATGTTACCATCCCCGCCGGATTGTTGTTTTTTCACCCAACCCAAACCGCAACCTGGGCCGATTTTAATAACGATGGCTGGCTGGATGTTTTTGTAGGTACAGAAAGTGTTAGCTCCAGTCCTAATGGTAATGTATCAAACTGTATGTTGTTCATCAACAACCATAATGGATCATTCACCAATATCGCGGATAAGGCTCATTGTGATATTTCGGCATTTGTAAAAGGAGTTGTCGCCGGCGATTATGACAATGATGGCAAGCCCGACCTGTTTATTTCAACCATGAATGGGCGTAAATATCTGCTGCATAATGTAAGCAAGGATGGTCAGGTTAATTTTGAGGATGTTACCGTTAAGGCCGGCGTTGATAATACCGAACGCACTTTCACTACCTGGTTTTTTGATTATGATAATGATGGCTGGCAGGATCTGGAGGTAAGTGATTATAACTTTGATCATGCCTTAAGCTACTACAGCGCGGCCGAGGCCTTAGGTAGACCTGTGCCAAACGCGGGCAACGTGTTTTTGTACCACAACAACCACGATGGTACTTTTACCAATGTTACTAAACAGGCCGGTTTAGATAAAGTGGTGTATAGCATGGGTGGCAATTTTGGTGATATTGATAACGATGGTTACCTGGATATGTACTTCGGTACAGGCAACCCCGACTTTAAATCGCTGGTGCCAAATAAGTTTTTCAAAAACATTGAAGGTAAGCGATTTGCAGATATTACATCATCATCGCGCATGGGCAACCTGCAAAAAGGGCATGGTGTAGCCTTTGCCGATCTGCGTAACCGGGGCTACCAGGATATTTTTGCGCAAATGGGAGGTGCTTATATAGGAGATTCATACACAAGTTCGCTATATTTGAATCCGGGAAATGATAATAACTGGGTAAGCCTTAAGCTTGAGGGTGTTAAAGCCAATAAAGCAGCCATTGGCAGTTCAATAAAACTTACCTTTACCGAAAACGGTACAAAAAGGAGCGTTTATAAAACTGTAAGTTCGGGCGGTAGCTTTGGCTCATCGCCGTTGAGGCAGGAGATTGGGATAGGGAAAGCGCAAAAAATTGACGATATTGAAATAAAATGGGCTGGAAGCGGCACAATTCAACATTTTAAAAACATTTTGCCTTGTCAGTTTTTATCTATTACCGAAGGTGTTGATAATTATAAGGTTACGCTATTGGCTAAGCTTACTTTTATTAACAAACAAGGGTTGATGTGCATGCCAATGACGGCCAGCAACCATTAATATTTAACGTACTTAAGTAATAACACCTAACAAGCTAAATTAAATCAACAATGAAAAAACTCCTGTTAATGTGCTTCCTTTTTATTGGGTTAGCAACAGTTGCGACAGCACAAACCAAAACAGCTACCGAGAAGGCGCAAGGCCTGCAAAAACAATTAAAACTTACGGATGCGCAAACAACTAAAATAGCAGCCATCTACACCGAATCGTCGCAGAAATTTGAAAAGATTAAAGCGGCTCATCATGGTGATAACACTAAAATGCTGGCAGCTATTAAGCCATTACGTACCGAAACTATTAAAAGCATCAAGGCTACGTTAACTAAAAAACAAGCCCTTCAATACGACAAACTGTTAGCCAGCGATAAAGCAGCCGGCGGCAGCGGTTGGGGCGATGGTTGGAGCGCAGGTCAATAAGGTCAACTTCTCTAACATAAAACATAAAGGGCCATGCAAAGCGAATATTTATTCGCTTTGCATGGCCCTTTTTTGTTTAGTTATTTTAAGGCTGATTTAAAACTGCAACACTTGAATCTGAAGAGGGGCGGGTTAGGAATACATCATGCGATTTATCGAATTAGCCCGGGTTGCTCCCTTAACAAAAACAATGGAAGTAAAGACTAAACTCCAGTTTTTTGGGAATTGCTGACAAAACTTGTGTTAATTATTAGTTAATGTCTATATTTAATGTTTTTATATTCAGAATTTTGTAGACTTTTATTAATGTTTTTGTTTGTCAATATAGATTACCTCCTGTCCAAATAAAGGCAAGTTTAAACCGAATGCTCATAGCTATATATTTTAAACCCCAGCCTACCATTTTGCTGGTTGGCTGGAGTTGTTAGCAGGCAGATCGTGTTGATGATCTGGCATCAGGCTAAGCAAATGTTGGTTAAAGCTTTACTCTAAACAACACCTTATTATAACGCTGTGAATTTGAAACTATGAATGATCACTTCAACGTTTTGACCATTTGTTGGTGCCGAGCCGTCATATAACCATAAATTCATATGCACAGGCATTGCCAATGTACTGATGGAGGTGCCTGGGCTGGTGAATGTAGCTGTTTGAAATTGATTGGCATCACCATCCTGAAAACCATAAAGGCTTTGCAGTTTAACGCTGGTGCTGGTCCTTTTAAAACGGTGTGTAGTGTAAGTGCCGTTAGGCGTTGTGAATGAAGCCGTATAAACGCCAGGACTGGCTGTAACACCAGTGGCTGGCCAAATGGTGTAGTTGAGGTTGTCCCAGGCGGCATTTCCCCAGCGGGCAATCTCAATATCCATTTCATCGTGCTGATCATTGCCCGAGTAATTGTACATACCCAAAACAATATTTTTATCGAACGAACCAATAGCACCTTCAACTTGCCACTGATAAGTACCATAGCCTAAACTTTGCTGGGTGTAAACTTCGGCACATTCCCAGTGCCCTGTTGACGCATTATACGCCGCTTTTAAATGCAGGTAGCCACTGGCATCAACCCAGGCGTTGGATGCGCTCCAATAGTTTGGTCCCGGAGAAACCTTACCGGCAGGGGCACTGATTACCCAGGTGTAACCACCGAATGACAGGGTAGCATCAGTTTTTTTCGCTTTCGGCGTAGTGGCAACGGTTTCGGGCGTTGTGGTTTTTACCGGCGAGTTTTCTTTTTTACAAGCAGTTACCATAACTGCAGCCAATAGTACTAAACAGATTTTTTTCATGGTTTTAAATGATTAACGAGTAAAAAAATAATGGGTTATAAAAGGCCTTTATGTTGTTGTTTTTCTTTTCAGGAAAAATCAGCTACTGTATCGTGTAATTTTTATACACAAGTGCAATGAATGTTTAACTTTTACCAAAACTTTTTGAAATATTTTATGAAGTTGTTTTGGAGGTTAGAAGAGATAGGAGGATTGGGGCTAAGAATTGAATGACCTCTTTAGAAAGGAATAAATAACGTGTCTAAAAAGGTTTGTCATCCTGAGTGAGTAAAAGCCGAGGCCTCTGAAGGAGATATGACATATCTCCGCCGTCGTGCCGAATTTATTTCACTGTTGTCCGGGGAACTTTCGTTTCCTATCTAAAAAACCTTTTTTAAGGCCTCAAAAAGGCCTTTTTTTATGCTGTTTTAAATGCAAGCCCCCTGTGTTTTTAAATTATTGAATCTCTTTTTAAAATCCGGCTGTCCGGTAAAAATTTAATCGAAACTAAGCTTTTCCTGCGGTTAGACCGTTTATGGTTGCGTTGTAGTGTTTCAAAAAGTTTTTAGTGTATAATATCGCAGCTATTTCGATACCGGCTGTCCGGTAAAACTTTTTGAAAAACCTTTCCCCGGACAACAGTGAATTTATTTCGGCATCCCATAGGACAGGTCGCCCGTTTTGCTTAGCATGATTGCTTATTAAGTGGGATGCTGAAACACGTTCAGCACGACCCACTTTTTAATTATGTCATCCTGAGGTACGAAGGATCTTCTTCAATAAGCATGTCCGCAATACAAGGCGAAGAAGATGCTTCGTGCCTCAGCATGACAAGGGTAAGAAATGTCTGCGTCCTTTGAAGAACGCGGTTTTGAACAAATCAATGATGCGAAATTTGAATAGTATTAGGATTGCAACAAATAGACAAAATCAACCCTCAACGAGTTTTCAAAAATCTAACCACCAATGTTAAGCAAATCACATCCCGCAATACTTTAATGGCGTTGTGCAGGGTGTTATAAACGGTGCGCTCGCTTAGTCCGGTTTGTTCCGAGATGTCTTTAAAAGATACAGCGTCAAAATAACGCAGGCGGATGATCTCTTTTTGGCGGGGAGATAATTGGTTAAGTGCTTTTTGTAACCGCTTTTTCATATGTTCATCGTGCTGGCTGGCTATCAATATCGATTCGTACGATTGTTCAACAGGGATAGCCTCTGCCGGGATATTGATCAGGTCGCTTGTTTGGGTTTCTTCCGAAAGCTGGAGATAGGTTTTGTATAAAATGCGTTTGTAGATGGTGAGCGTATATTGCTGCACATTTTGTACATCGGCAAGTTTGTGCTTTATACGCCATAGCTCGAGGAACAGGTTGTTGATCCCTTCTTTAACAAGCTCGGGGTTTTTATAGAGCGAAAGACCAAAGCGGTACAGATCGTCATAAAAAAGATTAAAGCACTCATAAAGCCCCTGCTTTTCACCTTCCGCAAGCAAAGCCCAGTTTTTAGCAATGTCCTTACTTTTAGGACCCATCAATACTGATTTTGATACTTCCATTTAAAGATTAAAAATTATTGAGGCTTGAGCAAATTTTGATGGTTTTTAAAATATTTTCAAAACTGCCTGATACTTATTGAATTATACAATTATACAGTTTAAAATTAAAAAGTAAAATTTATTTGGAAAAACATTGGTAAAAAAGAATAATCTACTGCACTTGTGTATAAAAGTTTCAATATATATTACACATGGACTATTCTTCATACCAAATAGAAGATTTTTTAACCGACGATAGCTTTATAGCGTATTGTTACGCGGAAAATGCTGAAGCTATTAAAAAGTGGGAAAATATAGCTGCTGAAAACCCAGGTATTGTCCAATTCATAAATGAAGCACGTGAATTATGCCTGCTATTAGGAATTAAGGTTGGCGCCGCCGAAAAAGCCGCCGCGCTTGATCACCTTAAACTTGCCCTTGAAGAAGTTGCCGTTGAAGAAGAACAACCCGAAAGCCGCATTATAGCTATGCGTAGTTATGTAATGCGATGGATAGCGGTTGCCGCTGCCATATTGATCATGGCAGGCGCGTTCACGGTTTATCAATTAAATACTAATCCTACAGGTGCAGCCCTTTACAGCGCGGCCAATGATCATAATTACACACTGATAGGCCAAACCAAAGCAGGCGAGCGTAAGTTTATCCATCTGCCTGATGGTAGTACCGCGCTGCTTAACGGCGCAAGCTCTTTAAAAATCGCTACCGACTATAATAACCACAACCGGCACTTGCTGTTAACCGGCGAGGCTTTTTTCTCAGTCACAAAAAATAAACATAAACCTTTTGTGGTAATCACCGGCAAAACCGCTACCACAGCGCTTGGTACCTCATTTAAGGTAGAAAGTTATGCTAATGCCGAAGTGGCCAGTGTAATGCTGGCAACCGGTAAGGTTAAGGTAGAGTGTACCCAGCCGGATCTGGAGGTCGCTGACGTAACGCTCATCCCCGGCCAAAAGGCTACTCTTTTTAAAGGTGATAAGGTATTTACCCAAACCAGTTTTGATAACAACGATCTGCAAAACTGGCTTAATCGCAAACTGGTATTTAAAGATGCTAACCTAACAGAGATCTCGGCGAAGATCAAAACCATGTACGGAATAACTATTGCCCCGGCAGATAAAGCAGGCGATGGTATTTCATTCACCGGTGAGTTTAGCGGCAAAGATATAAACGAAGTGCTTGAGGCTATTGGCTTCACCAATCATTTCACTTATAAACAGGATGGTAATACGATAAAACTGTTGTTCTGAAAACTAATTACCTGATTTTTCAAATTTCTTAAACCCAATTCATATGCAAAAACCACTACTTCATTCACGATTGCTTTCCTGGATGCTGCGGAGGATGATACCTTCAATATTATTGATCGTATCGTTTTCGGGGTACGCGCAGTCATCCACACAGGCTTACTCTTTTAACTGGAAAAACACGCCGGTACCGGCAGTATTTACCCAGATAGAGAAAGCAGCCGGCGTACATTTTTCTTATAACCCTAAAGATCTTGATCTGCAAAAAAAGATCAACCTTACTATTAACAAACAAAGCCTGCCACAGATAATCGATCTGGTGAGCAAGCAGCTGCATGCCCAATACAAAATTGTAGGCGAAACGGTAATGATCCAATCAGAAAAGCCACCTGCAAAAGTAACTGCAGAGGTTGCGCCGGATTTTAACCTGACTGGAAAAGTAACCGACGAGCAGAACCTGCCGTTGCCGGGCGTTACCATAGTAAACACTACCAAAAACAAATCGGCCGTAACTAACGAGACGGGCAGTTTTGTGATTGCTGTAGCCAATGGCGATGTCGTAACTTTTGCTATGATGGGCTATGAAACCAGTTCCATCATTGCTACCGATAAGGCGAAAACAGTAAAGATCACCCTCAAAACCAAATCAACCGAACTGAATACCGTTGTGGTAACCGCTCTCGGCATTAAAAGGGAAGAGCGTTCTTTAGGTTACGCCACCGCAGAGGTAGATGGTAATGATCTGCGCCATGCCCGCGAACCAAACGTGATCAACTCGCTGGCCGGTAAGGTTCCGGGCTTGATTATTAATAGCACCGCCGGCGGTCCTGCCGGTTCATCAAGGGTCATTATCAGAGGTAACACCAGTATCACCGGCAATAACCAACCGCTTTATGTGGTTGATGGTGTGCCGATAGATAACTCGAACTATGGCCAGGTAGGCGGCGGTAAATACTCGGGAGGTTTTGATTTTGGCGACGCTATTTCGGCCATCAACCCGGATGATATCGATAAGATCTCCGTGCTGAAAGGCCCATCGGCTTCGGCGCTGTACGGTAGCCGTGCCGGTAACGGTGTAATATTGATCACTACCAAAAAAGGTAATTCAAAAAAAGAGCTGGGCATTGAGGTAAACAGCACTTCATCTATCGAAAACCAGCTTACCCATTATAACGATTACCAATATATCTACGGTCAGGGTACTGCCGAGCAAATGGTGGTCGATCCATCGCAGGCAAAAAATACGCTGTTTAACAACTTTGGCCCAAGGCTTGATCCTAATTTGCAGGTGATAGGTTTTGATGGCAAGTACCGTCCGTATGCGCTGGTGAAAAACAACATCGATAACTTTTTTCGTACAGGTGCTACAACTACCAATAATGTAGCGTTTTCCAATTCGAACGATGTTTCAAACTTTCGCCTGTCGGTAACGGATATGCGCAGCCGGGATATTGTACCGGGCAGTAACCTGCGTCGCAATACTTTTAACTTTAATGGCAGTTCCAAATTTGGCAGCAAAATAACCCTTTCGGCCAAAGTAATGTACCTTAACGAGGATGTGGTTAATCGCCCGGCACTGGCCGACGATCCCGGAAACATAGGTAACGCCTTTGTTGGCTTAGCCAATAACGTTGACCAGGCCTACTTTAAAAACGGCTATAAAGACAGCGAAGGCAATTACGTAGATTGGGGCGGCGGCCAGTACCGTTTAGACCCATACTGGGTAATAAACGAAATGCGGAACGAAACCCGTAAAAACCGTTTCATAGGTACTTTACAAGGTAATTATATCATTACCAGCTGGCTTAATTTGCAAACCCGTATCTCTACCGATTTTACTTATCTAACCTACAATAAAT
This sequence comes from Mucilaginibacter sp. CAU 1740, assembly GCF_039839285.1. NCBI lineage: Bacteria > Pseudomonadati > Bacteroidota > Sphingobacteriia > Sphingobacteriales > Sphingobacteriaceae > Mucilaginibacter > Mucilaginibacter sp. CAU 1740. The sequence goes on from NZ_JBDOQS010000014.1 coordinate 60,595, forward strand.
TTAGCCCGCGCACTACACCTGGTGCTTTGGCCGGTGAGTTGGATCAGTTTGATCAAAAATTAGGCACTACCGAGGGCGATGCGTTATTAACCGCCCAGAAACAGGTTAGCAAATCGCTTAATGTGGCTTTACGCTTAGGCGGTAGTTTCTCAAGGATAGATAACCCCGGTACAACTTCAACTTTTATTAATCTGAACGTTCCGGATGTGATTAGCCCGAATAGCTTTTCGGATAAAGCCGTGGTTGAAAATCATTACCGCAAACGTAATAATGGCGCTTATGCTTTGTTGAGTTTAGGTTATAAATCATACCTATACCTTGATGCGAGTGTACGCAGGGATGCATCATCAACCTTGCCAAAAGATAATAACAGCTATACCTATCCTTCGGTAGCGGCCAGCTTTGTTTTCTCCGATTTTTTTAAGATCGATCCATCGATCCTGTCATTTGGTAAGTTAAGGGTGTCTGCTGCCGAGGTGGGTAACGATACCGATCCGTACCTGTTAAACTTAAATTATAACCTGTACCCGCAAACCTTTAACGGTACATCGGTAGGTGGGATAGCCAGTACTGTATTGCCTAATAAAAATCTGAAACCCACCCGTACCAAATCATTCGAGATAGGTACACAGTTAAAGTTTTTTGGAGAGCGCTTAGGGCTTGATGTTTCTTACTATAACTCCAAATCGCGCGATCAGATCAATTTGGTGCCTGCGCCCTTATCATCAGGCTTCGCGCAGCAATTGGTTAACGCTGGTGTAATAGGCAATAAAGGTGTGGAGATAGCCTTGAACGGTTCGCCGATTGCTACCAGAGATTTTGGCTGGGATTTGAATGTCAACTTTGCTAAAAATACCAATACTGTATTATCACTGGCTGAGGGTATCCCGTACCTGTCGCTGTCTGACGCACGCTGGTTAGGCGTATCAGTAGTGGCTAAACCAGGCTCGCCTTATGGTGCTATTTTAGGGTTTGATTATGAGCGTGATCCGCAAGGTAATATCGTTCTCGATCCTCAAACTTTAGCCCCTAAACAAGCTGCCGAACGTAGCGTATTGGGTAAAGGTACCTGGAGCTGGACAGGCGGTTTAGTAAATAACTTTCACTACAAAAGCTTTGGTTTAAGCGCCGTTATTGATATTAAACACGGTGCCGATCTGTTTTCGATGACTAACATGTTCGCCATTATTCGCGGTAGCCACGTATCTACATTACCTGGCCGTGCCGAGTGGATCAAATCTGAAGAGCAACGCCAAACCGCCGGCATGACCATCGATCAATGGCGTGCGGCAGGTAGGGTACAAGGCTATGTGCCGCAAGGTGTACTGCAAACAGGTACCGATGCAAATGGAAACCCTATCTACACAAAAAATACTACCGCGGTTGATCCGTCAAACTACTGGTCGCAGTTTTACAGCGATGGTAACGGTGTAGCTACTCCTTTTATTTACGATGCCAGCTACATCAAAATGCGCGAGATCACGGTGAGCTACAGGTTCCCGGCAAATGCCATTTCAAAGCTGGGTATTAAAGATCTGATGGTGGCTGTGGTAAGCCGTAACCCTTTTATTATTCATAAAAATGTTCCGAATGTTGATCCCGATTCAAACTACAACAATGGTAACGGGCAAGGCCTGGAATATGGTTCATTACCTTCAAGAAGGAGCTGGGGCTTTAACCTCAATTTCAGGTTTTAACAGGTGTATAATTTAAGAACAAGCAACATGAAAAAAACTTTTAACAAATATACATTGGTCGCGCTCCTTACACCGCTATTGCTCTTTTCGTGCAAAAAGTTTGGAGATGTAAATACCGACCCTACAAAATCATCCAACCTCGACCCTATAAACCAACTTAATTTAGTTGAGTTGCGATTTGGCGGCGATGTAACCATTAATGAACGTACCAGCATTATCCTCACTATGCCCATGGCACAGCAAATAGGCGGTGCGTATTATACCCGCTATGGCAGTGCCTATATCGAAAACAGGCAATACATGTCTGAACTTTGGGAGCTTGGCTATCCTAATGATGTTTTAAACATAGTTGATGCTGTACAGCGTAGCACCGCCAAAGCCAACTTGAATGCCATCTGCCGCATTATGAAGGTGTATGTTTTTGCGAGGTTAACAGATCTGTATGGAGATATCCCATATACGCAAGCCGGCAAAGCTTATATTGATGGCACGGTACGCCCTAAGTTTGATACGCAAAAAGATATCTATACCGACTTTTTTAAAGAACTGAAAGCCGCTTCCACCCAGCTTGGTACAGGTACAGATGATGTTGCCACCGAGCTAATATATCACGGCGACCTTACCAAATGGAAAAAGTTTGCCAATTCATTGCGATTACGCCTGGCTATGCGTTTGATAAAGATTGATGAGGCAACAGCCAAAGCAGAGGCAACGGATGCTTTCAATGCCGGGGTATTAACCAGCAATGATGATATCTGCAAGCTGGATTATAACAACATTACTAACGGCTACTCAGAGATCAGGGGCAACGGTGTATCGGTTGGTATCAATCAATACCAGGACGATGGCCGTCCGAGGGTTTGTACGACTTTGCTCGATCAGATGAAGAGTACCAACGACCCCCGTTTAAACTATATCCCCCGTGCATACTGGGTTAACCCCGATAAACTGACCGACAGGCTTGATGTTACTGCCCAGGTGAGGGCGCAGGTTGGCCTGATAGGTGTAGGGCCGGGTAAATATAACTACGATGATTTTTTAGGGCCGATCAATATTGATTATCCCGGTCGCGGTACGCTATCGGTTCCAAACGGCGGACAAAAAGTGCAGCTGGCCGATTTTATGGTACGCAGCGATGCCCCATATTTCCATATGACCTATGCCGAGGTTGAATTTTTATTAGCCGAAGCCAATACCCGCTGGGGATTAACCTTGGGCGGTACAGCCAAGCAGCATTTTGAAAACGGTTTGGAAGCGGCCTGCGCTCAACTGGCTTTATACCCAACCGGCCCAACATTAACCGCTGCCGAGATCCAGAAATTTAAACAGGATAACCAGCTTGCGCCGGGTAAAGAACTACAACAGATAGATACCCAGATCTGGATAGCACAACTGATGAACGGCCCGGAAGCTTATGCCACCTGGCGCCGTACCGGTTTCCCGATATTGGTACCGGGTGTTACTGTCGAATCGGACGTGACCACTATACCTCGCAGGTTTGAATATCCATTAACCGAGCGCGAACAAAACTCGGCCAACATAGCCGCTGCAATTACCGCCCTGGGTGGTAAGGATACCTGGACAGCGCATGTGTGGTGGGATAAACAATAAATTGATATAAACGATAACAAATGAAGATGTTAAAAAATAAGGCACTGATAACTACGATAGCTTTTGTATTGCTCAACATTATTGGTTGCAAAAAAAGCGACGTAAAGGCCGAAGTTAAACCTGATACTACAACACCAACGGTAACTACAAACTTTAGGGTGGTGGGTTATTTGAGGTACGAGGGCAACCTGCTTAACGAAGCAAAAGCTATTGATATGGGTAAAATAACCCACCTCAACGTAGCTTTTATCAACCCGGATGCTGATGGAAATTTTACGGTAGATGCCGATCTGAAACAGGTTGCAATTCTGGCTCATAATAGCAAAGTGCAAATTTTGGCCTCAATAGCAGGGGGGATACCTCCTGCGTATTTCAGCACGCTGATAACCCCGGCTATGCAGCCTAAATTTATTGCCGGTTTATTAAAACTGGTTGATGATAATTTGCTGGGTGGGATTGATGTAGATATTGAGCAGGACCTTATTGATAATAACTACGAATCGTTTGTTACCGCTCTTGCTGCAGCTTTAAAAGCTAAAGGAAAGCTTACAACCGCGGCTGTGGCCACTGTTTATGCAACCAAATATTCAGACAATGCTTTAGCTAAGTTGGATTTTATCAACATCATGTCGTACGATAAAACAGGGCCTTGGAACCAGGCAAACCCTGGTCAGCATTCGCCTTATAGTATGGCAGTTGAGGATCTGGCTTATTGGAATGGCACGCGCGGTATAGCTAAAGAAAAACTGAGCTTAGGCGTACCTTTTTACGGCTACGGCTTTGGCAAAAACGCGCCCGAGTCACTTGCTTTTAGCGAGATCATCACCGCTTATCCCGGTTCTGCGGATAAAGATCAAGTGACGGTTAGCGGTGGCGGTATTGTTTATTACAACGGTATCCCAACCATCAAATCAAAAACAGAGCTGGCTTATGAAAAGGCAGGTGGTATCATGATCTGGCAGTTGCGCCAGGATGCTACAGGGGCCAACTCACTGCTTGGCGCAATAAATACGGTGATCAAATCACATTCAAAATGATCAATTACTATTTAAAAAATATTAAGCATGAAAAAAATTAAGTATGCACATGCACCGGTATTAATGCTGGTATTGCTGATGGCATTTGCCGGATGCAAAAAAGACGAGGTGAAAGACCAGGAGGCGGCTAATCCGATCTACCCAAGGATCTTTGATAACCTGCGGGTATTTGGCTCAAACCAGATCATAGATGAGGGAACAAGCGCGAGTTTTACCGGCGTATTATTTACCCCGGCTAAAAAAGTAAAAATAAGCTGGCAGGTAAACGGCAAGGAAATGTCGAGCGATGAGTCGTTCAAATTTACGCCTACAGCGGGCGGCGAATACACCATTAAACTGGTGGCTACCTACAATGGCGATTCTACATCGCGCCAAACCAAGGTGCTTGTTAATCCATCTACCTATACTTTTAAACCATATACTAAAGTGGCGCTGGCCAACTTAACCGAAGATGGCACCGCCGCCGATGTGGTTTGGAGCAATATTACGCACCTGGAGTACCAGGTAGGTAAAGTAGCGGCCGATGGTACGCTTGATGTATCAAAAGGAAACGTTAACCAACATGCCAAAGAGATAGTAGCCCGTGCACATATTGCAGGTGTTCCGGTATTGATGGGTATCAGCGGCCACCTTTCGGGAATTGATGGCTGGGCTATTTATGAAAGCAATGATTTCGGTACAGCTATCCGTAACCCAACATCTATGAAGCTGCTTATTGATTCGGTAAAAGCTTACGTGGCCAGTAAAAAAATGGACGGGGTAGATATTTATATGACGGATATTAACTCTGGCAACGCGCCGGATAACATTCATGCTATCGGTCCGTTTTTAGCAGCGTTGAAAGCCGCCTTGCCTGCTGCTGCAATAGTTACAGTTACGGCATCGGTAAATTATCAGCATTGGGAATACCCCGATCTGTCAAAAGCCGATTGGGTAAATATCCATGCTTTTGAAGACAATATTCACATCGGCCCCGATGCCCCGGTAGGGCAGTCGTCAAGTTATGATTTCATGGTATCCGGCGCGCAGATCTGGACAAACTTCCACCTCCCGGCCAGCAAGCTGGTTATCGGCATCCCTGCTTTCGGCTTACGTTATAACTCACTTAACGCGGCAGGTAATAATGAAAGCTGGGGATCATACGATTACATGACCTATAAAGCCATTGTGGCCGCAGATCCGGCAAACGCAGGTAAAGAAAAAGCTGATATTGCCAAAGGTGTATATTATAATGGTGTGCCGCTGGTAACCCAAAAAACCAGCTTTATAAAGGCTGGTGGTTATAAAGGCGCTTACCTGTGGGCGGCCGATTATGACGCGACAGGTGCCAATTCGCTAATGGCGGTTATTTATAACGGACTGAAATAACTTAATACCCCGCTAATACTTAATCTCAGCTCCCTGTTATTGGAAAATAACAGGGAGTTTTTTTATGAGGCTTGATCCGGCTGGTGATACATGAATATGGTAAAATCCTCCGGCGCATAATCGTCAAGCATAACTACTTTGGGGCTTAAGGACTGGCAGTAGTTTAATATCACGGCCGGGTCATATGCTACCAGGGATCCTTTGCCCGAGATTTCCCGTAAAAGGTTAAAGCCAAATCCTATTCGGGATGCTTCATATAGTGTTTTGATGGCCCGGAAAATATAGTCTTTACCACCCACATTATAATTGAGCGATCCGCTGGCGAATACGTAATCGGAAATTGGCAAGGCTTCTACCATAAAGTCAACCCTTCGAAGATCTATTGCCGGGAAAGCCGTTGTTGCTTTTATAAATAATTCTTCAACCTGTTCAATGCCTATATAGCCTGCAAGGTTTGGATAGCGTTCTTTTAAAAAGGGATACAGATCGGCGTAGCCACAACCGGCATCAAGCACGGTGCGATGGTTAAGATCGCCAATGCGGGCCAGGGCTTCAAACCTTACCAATTGATCTGCCGTTTCCCGCCAGCCAAGCGCGAGGCTGCTGTTAAGCCCATGCCTGTTTATCATGGTTTGGTGGTAGCGTTGCACCCGGTTCCGGGTTTTAAACCAGTTTAGTTTCATGGTAGTTAGAGGTAGATGGAATCAAGCCATGGTAATCTAAAGGTAATTGCTCTGTTTGTGGGCGTATCTAAAATTACAACCGTAGTTTGGTATGTACAAGGATCAATTTTGCCACAAGCAACACGGTAGGATAGTGCTTGAAATGAGGTTTAAGATGTTTAACAGCCAATGAGATCTGATTTTCAACAGCACGTTTTGAGATGGATAACCGCTCGGCAATTTCGCTGTTGCTGAGTTGGCTTACCCTGCTCAAAAGAAAGATCTCTTTACATCTTGCGGGGAGTTTATCCAATAACTTATCCAGATCGCTGCTTAATTCATTCTCCTGGATATTGCTTTCGGCATTATTGTAAACCACGCTTAAATCATCCAGTTTTTCATAATCCTCTACATATTTTACCGGCGATGTACTGTTTGCCTTGATAGCGTTATACACACGGTAGCGCGCTGCTGATGTGAGATAGTTTTTAAATGTGATAATGTTTAATGCCTCCCGCTTTTCCCAAATGTTAACGAATATGTCGTTCACAATAGCCATACAGGCATCTGTATCATGTAAATAAGAAAAGGCTTTTTTATAAACCACCTCCCAGTAACGATCATAAAGCTGGTTAAAGGCCTTTTTATCATGGCGTTTAACGGCAGCAAATAAATCTTCGTCTGTTTGTTTGGTATAGTTCATTTAAAAGGATCCCGATATAAGCTTGAACCGTGCAATTTAACAACAAAGTTGTATTGTATGGGTGCTTTATGGATGGTTTGAAAAAAATCTAAAAAAAATAAAAAAAGTATGTGAGTTCCTGGCGGGAGAGTTGTCTATAAGAGTAACCGTTATAGCCATGTCTTACGAAGAATTTATTAAATTATACGAGCGCTGCACGTTGGGCACCTGCACGCCTGAAGAGCAAAAATTATTTGAAGAATATCGTGATAGCTTCGATCTGTCGGATACACCCTGGATCTCGGAGTACGGAGATAAGGCGGCAATTGAGAAACGCCTGAAAATAGATCTGCACAACAGGATTTCTGAAAAACCGGTAAAAAGGCTTATCCCGGCACGCTGGTGGGCTGCCGCGGCAGTAATAATATTCGCCTTGGGTGGGTTGATTGGCGGCATCAAATACTTAGGCGGAAACAATAAGCCTTATGAACTGGCGTCTGATAAAAATATCATCAAACCGGGCGGCAACAAAGCCATGCTAACCCTTGCCAATGGAACACAAATTATGCTTGATGGTCCGCAAAAAGGTCACTTGTTCACTCTTAACCATGTTTCTGCCTCTAATAATGCGGATAGCAGCGTGGTTTATCAAAAAAGCTTATCCAATACAGGCAACGCTCGGCAAGTTTATAACACACTTTCAACTCCCCGCGGTGGTAAGTACCAGCTGATATTAACCGATGGTACTAAAGTTTGGCTGAATGCCGGTAGTACTATAAAGTATCCGGTTGATTTTACAGGAAATGAAAGAGCGGTAGAATTATCGGGCGAAGCATACTTTGAAGTGGCTCATGATTCGCGCAGGCCATTTAAAGTAGCTGGGGCTGGTCAGGTGGTACAAGTGTTGGGTACTCATTTCGATGTAAATGCATATCCTGATGAAAGCATAGTAAAAACAACCCTGCTGGAAGGTAGCGTTAAAGTTTCCGGGAAAAGCCTAAGCGCTAACGTCCCATCAATCATCATAAAACCAAATGAGCAGGCCATTTTCAAAAACGATCAGCTATCCAAAACAACTGTTGATGCAGATGAATTTGTGGCTTGGAAAAACGGCGTGATCATATTTAAGGATGCTGATATCCGTGATGTGATGCGCAAAATTTCCAGGTGGTACAATGTTGAAGTGGAATATCAGGGCGAAATGGGCAACGACACTTATAACGGCGAGATCCCGAGGAACGCGGCTTTTTCTGAAGTGCTCAGGATCCTCAAGCTTGATGATATCAATGTAAAACTGAGTGGACGAAAACTTATCGTTTCTCAGTAATAACTACGCCTCAAAAAAACAATTATAAAACCAATAACCAATTATTAACCTCAAAACCCAAATTACGATGAAGAAAAAAGATACTTAAAAAGCTCCATCAAAATCCCGTTCCAAAAAAATGCCGGAAGTGCTTCCAACACTACCGGCACCGTCCGCTTGCGCGGTAGTTTCTGGATCAGGGATTAATAGAAAACCGACGAAGTTTACTTTTTAACCAAACCAAAAACCAAACGAAACTATGAAAATTAATCTACGTAGTTCAAAAAACTGCGAATTTCTGTTTTTAAGTCGAAGAACATTTTTAGTGATGAAGCTAATTATTTTGTTAACGATTGCTTTTACCTTACAGGTTAAAGCAGATGTGTTCGCCCAAAAGATCACCCTGAATGAAAACGGGGTATCGCTCGAGAAAGTACTAAAGGATATCAATAAGCAAAGCGGCTATACTTTCTTTTATAAAAATAAGCTGTTGCAAAATTCGCCGCAGGTATCTATCAATGTTAAAGATGCTGATATCAAGGATGTACTTGATGTTTTATTAAAAGGCCAGGCGCTATCCTACAGCTTTGCCGAAAAAACCATTGTAATTAAGGGTAACGGAGAAACAGCCTCAGCAGACGCAGATAAAAGCCTGCCTGCTGCGGCTAACATTGATGTTAAAGGAACCGTGGTAGATGAAGCCGGTAGACCATTGCCGGGCGCTTCGGTAAAAATTAAAGGAACAGGGCAGGGGATGACCACTAATGAAAAGGGTGAATTTGCCTTTAAAAATATCCCTGATAACAGCACACTGGTTATTTCCTTTATAGGCTATACCACTAAAGAAGTACCTGCAGCAAAAGATCTCGGTATTATCGGGCTTGTCCCGGGTACCGGCTTGCAGGAAATTGTTGTAGTAGGCTACGGCACCCAACGTAAGGAACGCGTTACCGGTGCCATAGTATCTGTAGGCACAAAGGAATTGCAGCAAAGCCCGGTTGCTAATTTAAGCAACGCTTTGGCCGGCCGTTTACCAGGTTTATTAACGGTTCAAAATAGCGGTGAGCCGGGTGCTGATGGTTCATCTTTGAACATCAGGGGTTTTGGTACAACCAATAATTCGGCTCCGTTGGTTTTGGTTGATGGGATCCAGAGGGATTTTAGTGGGATAGATGCCAATGAGGTAGAAAGTGTGAGTATCCTGAAGGATGCGGCATCAACCGCTATTTACGGTATTCAAGGAGCCAACGGTGTTGTGTTGGTGACTACTAAAAGAGGTAAAATAGGAACATCAAGAATTTCGGCAACGGCGCAGAACGGCTGGCAATCGCCAACTTCTTTGCCTCATTATGTTGATTCATACACAGGCCGGAAGCTTTATAAAGAGGGCCTGGTTAACGATGGCCTTTTTGCCGATACCAGCGCTTACACCGATGTTTTATTGAATAAATACCGCGACAGATCATTCCCGGCATATCAGTATCTATACCCTAATGTCGACTGGACGAAAACCATGTTGAAGCCATTTTCATACCTATCGCAGGGTAATTTGAACGTGACGGGTGGTACCGAAAAAACACGGTATTTTATCTCGTTATCATACCTGCAGCAAAATGGTTTATATAATTATGAAGACGCGGTAAGCCAATACGATATCCAGGCCATTACCCACAAATACAACTTTCGTTCAAATATCGACCTAAATTTGACCAAAAACCTGTCGATGGAACTTAACCTCGGCGCTATTGTTTACGACAGGAATTATCCAGGTGCCAATGCCTCGCAGATCTTTAATGATATCAAACAAACACCCGCTTGGTATTATCCTATAACCAATCCGGATGGCTCGCCGGGTGCAGCGCCAAATACCAATCAATCACCTTACGTCGACCTCACACAATCTGGTTATCAACGTAACTTTGAAACCTCGCTACAATCAACAGCAGGTTTTAAATGGGATCTGGGCTGGCTGACCAAGGGGTTAAGTACACGTGTTCGGTTATCGTTTGATAATGACAACTTCCGAAATGTGAATAGGTCTCTATCTAACATCACTTATCAATATTTACTGAACCAGGGAGTTGCTGATACGGAAACCGATCTTGCTGCTAACGGCCATTACGTTATAGTGAACAATGGTACCAATACGCTTGGTTATGATGTAAACGCCAATGGTTCGCGCCGCACTGTATTGGAAGCTTATATCAACTACGACCGCGATTTTGGTAAGCACTCGGTAAAGGCCATGGCTATCTATAACCAATCGAGTTTTTTTGATGCCGTGGGCGGTGGCGTGGCAAACGCGAGAGCTGGTTTGCCTTACAAATACCAGGGCGTATTGGGCCGTGCTGCTTATGCATATGATGACCGTTATCTTGCCGAGTTTAACTTTGGCTATAATGGTTCTGAAAACTTTGCCGCGGGCCATAGGTTTGGATTTTTTCCCGCGGCTTCTGTAGGTTGGATAGCATCAAATGAGCATTTTATTAAAGATAATTCTTCGCTTAGCTTTATCGACCAGATCAAATTACGGGGATCATACGGTATTGTTGGTAATGACAAGATAGGATCGAGTAGGTTTCTTTATTTAAGTTCATGGGTAACAACAGATGATAAATATAGGTTTGGTTTTAATAGCAACGGAAACAGCTATACCGGTTACGTTGAAGGGCAGGCCGGTAATACATTATTGACATGGGAAAGGTCCAAAAAATTAAATGTGGGCCTTGATCTGAGTTTATGGAAAGGGATGTTCTCTCTTTCGGCAGATGTATTTAAAGAGCGCCGTAACAATATCCTGGCCACCTCGCAATTAATTCCGGCGTTTATAGGTTTGCCGCAAATCCCAGCTGTTAACGCGGGCATAACCGATAACAAGGGTTATGAAATATCGCTAAGCCACAGGCACGAGTTTAGCAAAAAGCAAGGGTATAGCATTACCATTAATTACGCTTACGCTACTAACAAGATCCTGTTTTATGCCCAGCCCGATTATCCCGGCCGTGAATGGCAGGCTTTGAAAGGGACAAGTATTAACCAGATTTACGGCTATACCTCCCTCGGGTTGTTTAAAAGCCAACAGGATATTGATAACAGTCCTTCGCAAGCAAGCCTTGGTGTTACCAAACCAGGTGATATAAAATATAAAGACCTAAATGGCGACGGCGTTATCAATAGCCTTGATGCCGGTTATCTGCCTGGCAAAGTAGCCAATCCAAAATCGCAATTTGGTGTGGCGCTGGGTTATCATTACGCCAATTTTGATTTGAGTGTGTTGTTTCAAGGCGGTTTAGGCGGCTCTACTTTACTTTCAGGCTCAGGGGTGTATGCCTTTTCACGCTTTGCCAGTTCGTTAGTGCAGGTAGTTGATAACCATTGGGTGGCTTCGAACCCCGATGTCAATTATATGTTCCCGCGAATTTCATCGGCCGATAACGTGAACAATCAGCAAGCCTCTACCTTCTGGACCTATTCATCAAATTATATTCGTTTAAAAACGGTTGAATTAGGTTACACCTTACCATCAACCTGGATGAAAAAGATAGGAATTGAGAATGCCCGCCTTTTTGTTAACGGCATTAACCTGTTAACCTGGAGCAAGCTTAAAGATTTCAACTTCGACCCGGAAATAGGCAACAACGGTACCGGAACCTATCCGCAGCAAAAAGTGATCAATGCCGGTTTAAGGTTTACATTTTAAAATATTCAACATGAAAAGCAATAAATTTATATATCTGTTTTTAATTACCTGTATTTCTGTTGTTTCCTGCAAGAAATATCTCAACGTGGTGCCAACGGAGCTGGTTACGCAAGACGCTGTTTTTAGTAACATCACCAATGCCGAAGGTGCCTGGAACCATTTATATGCATCCTTAAACAATAACGATATCCAATACATTTACGGAGGGGGAACGGTTTTAGGCGCTTGTACTGATGAGTGTAAAAACCACTGGGAAAATGTACCCGAACTGGCTTTTAATTCTGGCGCCTGGAACGCTACTAACAACTCGCTCGATATCTGGTCCAGGGCTTATCAATATATCCGTTCATCAAATATATTTTTGGCGAGTATCGATAAAACACCAATCCCTGCTTCAAGGAGTGATTACTATACGCCGCGCATCCCTCTTTACAAGGCGGAAGCAAGGTTTTTGCGTGCCAACCAGTATTTTGAATTATTCAGAAGGTATGGCGCTGTTCCGTTGGTGAATACGGTTTTAGCAACAACAGATCCGGCAGCTACTACAACAACAAGAAACACCGTTGATGATGTGGTAAAGTATATAACATCGGAATGTGATGCCATTGCCGAAATTTTGCCTGTAAGTTACGCCAGTGCATCTGCAGATTACGGACGTATTACCAAAGGTGCCGCATTAGCGCTAAAAGCCCGTACTTTACTTTACGCTGCCAGTCCGCTGTTTAATGGTAATAGCATGTACGCCGGCGTTAAAAATGCCGATGGTACGCAGTTGTTCCCTCAAACTTATGATAACAATAAATGGTTACTGGCAGCTAACGCGGCTAAGGCGGTATTGGATATGAACGCCTATTCATTATCCAATCCAAACCCATCAAACCCGGTTGATAATTACGCGCAGTTGTTTTTTACGAGGAATTATGATGAGATCATTTTGCCTTATATCATGGGGAATAACCGGAATTTTGAAGGTAACTATATGCCCAACGGCCGTGATGGCAACGCTGTTAATGGAAACGGAAAAATGAGCGTATTCCAGGAGCTGGTTGATTCGTACGAAATGAATAACGGTAGGCCGATAACAGATCCGCAATCAGGATATCAAACTACCGGCTTTTGGAATGGACAATTATGGGATGGTGTACGCAATACCGCGGTATCCAATATATCAAATATGTATAAAAACCGCGATCCCCGTTTTTACGCCACTATATTTTTTCAGTATGGTGTTTGGAATTATACCAACAATGCAAGGCCATTAAAATTTGCCTGGTTTGGCAATAATGGCGGTGGCTGCGATGGCTGGCCTAAGCCGGGCACCAATTGCGAAACCGGTTACAACTGGCGCAAATGGGCCGATCCTAATGTTAATTTAAAAGGCAGTGGTGATGCAAACCGTAATTTTCCGTTGATACGCCTTGCCGAGATCTACCTCATTTATGCTGAGGCAATGAATGAGTATTCGGCAGCTCCTAATAGCGATGTGTATAATGCGGTAAACGCTGTAAGGAGCCGTGTATCTATGCCTGGCTTGCCTATCATCGCATCAGATAATACCAAAGAGGGTATGCGCAAAAGGATCCAAAACGAAAGGCGCGTTGAGTTCGCTTTCGAAAATCAGCGCTTTTGGGATGTGCGCCGTTGGCTGATAGCCAAAACTACCGACAATGGAAATATGCACGGTATGAACGCGAGGCCAACTCCCGAAGAATTGAGTTCGACCGGGTTAGATGCTAACAGCGAAGCCGCTGGTGTGGCGGTATTTTATAAAACAGTTGTTGATCAAACCCGTGTTTTTGCCGACAGGCATTACCTGATGCCGATACCTCAAACCGAGATCAATATTGATCCGGCATTGGTACAAAACTATGGATGGTAACCTAAACCCAGATAACGGTGCTTGTTCTTTTTACCAGCTACTTAAATTGATATCTGCGTAAAAGATCAAGCCCGGTCAATTGATAAAGCGGCTGTTATGAATAATGCAGCCGCTTTACATCAATTGAACAAGGCAAGTAAATGCTTAGTGGGACTTACGTTTTAATTTAATAGTCACCCTTATTTTTTTCTTTTAATATCAATTACAACCGGATTTTTTATCCGGCCGGATATGCTATGCGCTGTCCATAGTATTCTTAATCACAATTTAAATATTCATTTATATGTTTAATACCCATAAACAAAAACTAATCATAACCTTCCGAACGGTAGTTTGGGCGCTTGTGCTGCTCACTACTAAAACATACGCCCAAAGCGGCAATCAGCTAACGCCCGATCCTAAAGCGGTAATACAAATGGGGAACGCCCGGTTCACGGTACTTACTGATCAACTGGTAAGGTTGCAGTGGGGGCAGCCCGCCAGTTACGATAACAGGGCCTCGCTGGTTGTAGTTAACCGGAAGTTACCTGTGCCCTCATTCGTTACACGTACTCAAGACAATTGGTTTTACCTCAAAACGAGTAAAGTAGAACTTGCTTATAAAGTCAACTCAGGAGCTTTCGATAGCACCAACCTGAAAATCCGTTTTTTGAACGCTGATACTGTATCATGGAAACCGGGACAAAAACAAAAGTTCAACCTAAAAGGAACCTCACGCACATTGGATGGGCAGGATGGCGAAATGAACCTTTACAGTAATCAGAAACTTCAGTTGGAAGATGGCATCCTTGCCCGGGATGGCTGGTTTTTCCTGGATGATTCTCAATCGCTAAGGTTGGATAATTCGGATTGGCCGTGGGTAACTACGCCCGGTGCACCCAAATTGGACTGGTATTTCATGGCTTATGGCGATGACTATAAATCGGCATTGTTGGATTTTAGCAAAATTGCAGGCCGTGTGCCGATGTTGCCTCGATATGTATTCGGTTATTGGTGGTCGAGATATTGGAGTTATTCAGACAATGAGCTTCGCGAGTTGGTCCAAAATCTCAAACGGTTTGATGTGCCTACCGATGTTTTAGTGATTGATATGGACTGGCATACCAAGGGCTGGACAGGCTACACCTGGAACAAAAACCTTTTCCCGGATCCTGCCGGTTTCCTAAAATGGACAAAAGAAAATCATTTAAAAACAACATTGAACCTGCACCCGGCAGACGGTATCCAACCAACAGAAGAGCGCTATAACAGCTTTGCCACCTACATGAAGGCAGACTCATCTCAAAAGAAAGCGGTTCCGTTTGAAGCATCGAATAAAGCCTTTATGCGTGGCCTTTTCGATATTGTGTTAAGGCCGATAGAAAAAGGAGGCGTTGATTTCTGGTGGCTGGACTGGCAGCAATGGCCAAATGATAATAAGATCCCGGCGTTGAGCAATACCTGGTGGCTTAACTATACCTTTTTTACGGATAAGGCCATGCATGGTCAAACCCGGCCTTTATTGTATCACCGCTGGGGAGGCCTGGGCAACCATCGTTACCAGATAGGCTTTTCGGGGGATACTTTCATGTCGTGGGAATCGCTGGCTTACGAACCTTATTTTACAAGTACGGCCTCTAATGTATTGTATAGTTACTGGAGCCATGATATTGGCGGTCACATCCTCAAAGGAAATGAAAAAGGGGTAGAGCCAGAGCTTTATACCCGCTGGTTGCAATATGGCGGTTTCAGTCCCATTATGCGTACCCACTCTACCAAAAACGCGGCTATAAAAAAGGAGATCTGGAATTTCGGTCCGGAGTATGCCAAAGCCCAGCATGATGCTATCAGGCTTCGATACGCGCTTGTGCCCTACATCTACACCATGTCCAGGAAAACATTTGAAACCGGTATCGGGCTTTGCCGACCGATGTATTACGATTATGCTAAACAGCCGGAAGCATATAATTATAAAGAAGAATATATGTTTGGCGATAATATGCTGATCAGGCCGGTAACAACACCATCTAAGGATGGATTCGCTACAGTTAAGGTTTGGCTGCCTGCCGGTAATGATTGGTACGAATGGCACACCGGAACGCTGCTAAAAGGCGGACAGGTTGTAGAACGCTCTTTTTCTATAGATGAATACCCGGTTTATGTGAAAACCGGTTCGGTAATACCAATGTATAATGACCAAATACAAAACCTCGATCAAAATCCCAACAATTTAACCATCGGGATCTTCCCAGGCGGCAGCGGTAAGTTTCAGCTTTATGAGGATAACGGAAATGATAAGGGTTATGGAAAGGAGTTTGCCACCACAAGCATATCAACACAAAATTCAGGTACCGAACAGATAATGAATATAGGCCCGGCTACAGGTAATTATCATGATAAGCTTTCACGCAGAAAGTTTACCGTTAAACTGTTCGGTACTCAACCTCCTTCAAAAGTATTACTGAACGGTAAATTGATTCAGTTCGATGCTGATAAACGTGATGGCAGCTGGAATTACGATGGTACTAATTTGTGTTTAAATATCTTGTTGCCTACTCAGGATTGTAAAGTTGCACAGCAAATACGTATAACTTATGGCACTGTACCAGCACCCGAGATAACGGCAGGGCTTATTGAAAAATTTAAACGCCTAACAATGATCACAGCCGCGCTAAAAAGTGGTGATAATGGTAACGAAGGCATGTACATCCCAAAAAATCTTGGTATTGTGGAAGAAACCAATCGTTTATTGAGTTATCATCCGGATAATTTTCAAATCTACATGAAGCAGTTTGAAAACGCTTACAAGCTTATTCCGGATGAGCTAAAATTGATAAGGCAGGTGGATGAGCAGAAAAGGAGCAAGTTGATAAACCTACTTCCATAAACAGAATACTTGATTTTATCGTCCTGCCGGAGATAATGTACCGGATAAGCTTATCTACCTAAAATAGAGAAAGCCCTGATATGATACAGGGCTTTCTTTGTTAAAACAGTAATTAAAACTGTGCGATTATTTTTCCGCGTTTTTCTTTTCGGTTACGTCTTTACGTACGTCAGATGCAATTGCTTTAATTTGTTGTAAAGCGTTGCGTAAACGTGTGCCGGCAGCTTTATTGTTTTTTTCGTAAAACGCTTGGCCTTCTTTTTCTGCGGTCTCAACAAGAGCCTTTAATTCTGCTAATTTTTCCATGTTTCTTTCTAAATAAGGGGTGAAAGATACTAAAAGATTCTAATTAGCAAATTAGTTTTGATTTAACACAACTGTTAGGAATGGTTGGGCAATGTGGCCTCTGTTGATTGTGGGGGCGGTTAAATCCATCAAGCTTTGTCAATATTTCTATCGCGCCAATTCAGGAACGTTGGCAATGCCCGCTTTTTGCGTAAGGCGGGTATCTACATAAGCCTGGGTTGGAATTATGTTTCTAATCGTTTTCTAATCTCGTTCTAATCGTGTATTAATTTGATTGTGGTTTGATTGTTAAAAATGGCAATTTTATATCTTTTTTGAGTGTTTTTTGATTTGTTTTTACAGGTCTTAGTGTAACGAATTGTTATATTTGCAACAGTGGATTTAGTTAGTTTTTTAAGACGGACATCGGTAAAGGGAATTTTGGGGGTATTGCTCATTGCAATGTTCGCCGTAAAATCGTGCGATGTATTTGTCCACTATTATACTTCTCATAGCAAATCCGCGTCTACCGATAATCCCGCCGAAAATGAAAAAAACAGCGGGGATGAAAATCGTGATCTGGCCGAAAAAAATTTCGAGAAAAGTGGGAAAAAGCTTTATTCCTGCTTTGATAATGCCATTTTATTCAACTCTGTTATTTGGGTAACCTCCTTATCGGGGCCTGAACATGTTTATTGTTTCAGTTTCTTTAAAGAACATTTCCGGGAAATACTTACTCCGCCTCCCGATGCATTCTTAGTATAACACGCATTTATTCCGGGCTTACACGTTGCCGCTTGTCGCGGAGGATTTGTTGTGGATCGGCCTTAATGTTTCTGGCTGTAAAACGCCTGGAATATGGCTTTTTTATGCCGATTTGATCCGACTTGGTCAACACACCACGGCTGTAAGCTCATCTTTTGATCTTTTTAAATTTTAGTTATTACCCCATATTATGAAAAAACAGAAGCATGTAAATGCCGCCACGCCCTGGCAAAGACTGGTGCGGATGCTGCATTACGAACGTACAACCATTAACTACATTTTTATTTACGCCATACTAATTGGCCTTATTGGATTAACGCTGCCGTTGGGCACAACCGCCGTGTTCAACCTACTCTCAAACGGAGCTATGTACAGCTCAACTTATATATTGATAGCCGTTGTGCTGATAGGTGTTGTGATAGGCGGCTCGCTTTTAATAGGGCAGCTTACTTTGGTGGAGTTCCTGGAACAGAAGATCTTCACCAAAGCTTCGATGGAATTTGCTTACCGCCTCCCACGCATAAAAAAAGAAGAACTTCATGGCGAGCACCCGCCCGAACTGGTTAACCGCTTTTTTGATATCCTCACTATACAAAAGGGACTTACCAAGCTACTGGTTGATATTGTAGCTGCAGCGGTGCAGATATTTTTTAGTGCCATTTTGCTTTCGTTTTATCACCCGGTATTCATGGCTGTGGGCTTGTTGGCCCTAATCTCCATCGCTGTGATCATTCTGCTTTACTACAGGCAGGGCGTGGAAACCAGTATTGACGAGTCTGGCCATAAGTACGAACTGGTGGCGCACCTGGAGGAGGTTGCCGGCGACCTGGATAAATATCGCGGTAACCAGGAAAAGATGGACGAGATTGTTAAAACTACAGACGAGATAACCTCTAAATATCTTGGCGCCCGTAACGACCACTTCGGCATCCTGAAAAAGATGTTTGTTGGCTCGGTAGTGTTGCGTACAGTATTAATGGGCGGTTTGCTTTTACTGGGATCTTTCTTTGTAGTTGAGCGCGAAATGACCTTCGGGCAGTTTGTAGCAGCCGAAGTGATCGTAGTACAGATCAGCTACGCTGTAGAAAAATTATTAACCAACATGAATACTGTTTTTGATATGGTAACCGGCAGTGAAAAGCTGGCCGTGGTGACTGATCTTGAATTGGAGGGAGCAAAATAACATGGCAAAATTATCACAGAACGGCTTGCACAATCAGCATATGGAAGATCTGGCCGTGCAATCAACAGATACATTGATCAACGTGAATGGTCCGCGCAGGTTAGGTCGCATTATCGCGATATGCCTTGGGCTTTTCCTTATTATATTGATGTTGCCCTGGCGGCAAACCATACCAGGCAAGGGAACTGTAACGGCGTTACGCCCTGAAGATCGACCACAAACGGTTCAGAACCAGATTGGAGGCCGTATTGAGCGCTGGGCAGTGCGCGAGGGGCAGGAGGTTAAAAAAGGTGATACGATATTGGTGATCTCAGAAACCAGTCAATCATACTTTGACCCTGAATTGCCGGATCGCTTAGATGAGCAACTGGAAGCAAAAAAAGGCAGCGAAACGGCTGCATCACAAAAAATGGATGCTACAACCGCGCAGATCAAAGCGATGACCAACGGTTTGCGTTTTCAATTGTCGGCAGCAGAGAATAAAGTGCAGCAATCGGCCAACTATGTAAAAATGGATAGTGCAGATCTGGTTGCAGTTCAAAATTATTATGAAACCACCAAGGCACGTTTAGCCCGTTACGAATCAGGTTATAAAAATGGCCTGTTCTCCTTAACTGATATTGAAACCCGCAGGTTGAAACTGCAGGAAGATAACGCAAAGGTTATAGGTCAGCAAAATAAACTCAATAACTCAAAACAGGCTTTGCTTAACGCGCGGATCGATCTGGATAACATTAACGCCAAATACCAGGAATCGGTAGCTAAAGCGCAATCAGATATGAGTTCGGCAATTTCAAGCCGGGCTACAGTACGCGGCGAGATAGCCAAGCTACGTAACGATATCTCGAACATAGCCATACGCAGGGGCCTGTATATTGTACGTGCGCCACAGGATGGCTTTGTTGTGAAAACACTAAAAGCCGGTATTGGCGAAAATATTAAAGAAGGCGAATCAATAGCCACGTTGCAACCTAAAAACCCAATGGTTGCTGCAGAATTATATGTAAACGCGATGGATGTGCCGCTGATATTGGATACCAGCGATGTGAGGTTGCAATTTGAAGGTTGGCCTTCGGTGCAGTTTTCGGGCTGGCCATCGGTAGCTGTGGGTACGTTCGCGGGCAAAGTTTGGGCTATTGATAGGGTGAGCAGTAAAGGCGGCAAGTACCGTTTGCTGATAAAACAGGATCAGCCGTTGCCTAATAATGATGAGCCATGGCCAGTACAACTACGCCAGGGTTCGGGTGTTTATGGTCGTATAATTTTACGTTCGGTACCGCTATGGTATGAGATCTGGCGACAATTAAACGGTTTCCCGCCGAGCCTTGAAAAAGAACCTTCGGATAAAGAAACTGATGGTAAGAAAGGATAAACAATGAACATCAAAATAAAAAGATATTTAATAACCTTGCTATGCGCCCTAACGCTATACATAGCAGGTGCTTCCGCGCAAACGGGGCAGGTGGCTAACAACAATGGCGTGTTTGCCCTTGCCGATCTGGAAGAGATAGTTTTTAAAAATCACCCCATAGTAAAACAGGCCGCCTTATTAAGTGAAGCCGCTAAAGCAAACGTGCTGCAGTCGCTGGGGTATTTTGACCCTGCGCTTAAGGCATCATTTGCCCGTAAAGTATTTGGCGGAACAGAATACTATAACAACTGGGGCGGCGAACTGAAAGTGCCTTTGTATGTGGCCGGTGCCGATTTAAAAGTTGGCTACGAGCGTAATGTAGGGACTTATACTGCTCCGGAAACACGTACGGGCACCAACGGCCTTTCGGCAATAGGGATCAGCATTCCACTGGGGCAGGGCTTATTGATCGATGCGCGGCGCAGCACACTTTGGCAGGCCAAAGCTATGGTTAGCTATGCAGAGGCTGATAAGATCAAGCAGATAAACGCCGTTTGGTACGGTGCCGTTAAAGATTACTGGAATTGGTATTATACTTACCGCGAGTATATGCTGATAAAAGAAGGTGTTGAGCTTGCAAACAAAAGGTTTAAAGCCGTAAGCAGGCAAACATTAATGGGAGATAAGCCACCTATCGATTCTGTAGAGGCGGCAATCACGGTGCAGGACAGGCAACTGCAATTGGAAAAAAGTACGATAGAGGTGCAAAACGCCCTGTTGGTACTATCAAACCATTTATGGAATGAAGAAGGCCAGCCGCTGGAGTTGCCCCAAAACGCGGAGCCGCAGATGGTTAGTGAACGTATTACATTGCCTGGAAATATGGTGCTCGATACCTTGCTTGGCAATGCCCGCCAGCAACACCCCGAACTGGTTAAACTACGGGCCAAAGGCACCCAGCTTGATATTGAACGCCGTTACCGGATAGAGGCCATGAAACCGAAGATCAACATCAGCGGTGCCCTTGTATCATCGCGCCGGGATTTTAATTCGTACGTGCCGGATTATTATGATTTTAAATGGAATAACTACAAGGTAGGCCTTGAATTTGCTTTCCCGTTATTTTTGAGGGCCGAACGAGGTAAACTTAGAGAGGTAAAGATCAAGCAGCAACAGGTTAATTACGATCTGCAGCAATCTGGCAGGGAAATAGGCAATAATATTATGGCCTCATACAATAGCCTTACCGCCTATAGATCGCAGTTGGGAGTGCAGGTACAAAGTATCGATAACCAGCAGGCGTTACTTACCGGCGAATTGCAAAAATTTGACCTGGGCGAAAGTACTTTGTTTTTGATCAACAGCCGCGAAAGTAAACTGATTGATATGAAGATAAAGCGCGAAAGCCTGATATCGGGTTATCAGAAAACACTTGCCGAGCTTTATTACAAAGCTGGTACAAGACAAAATCAGGGTAATTTGTAATGTATTAAAAGGATTGATAGATTGATAATCTCAAACTCGTCATTGAGGTACGAAGCAATCGCACGCTGGCAGGTCCGCCCTGTATAGTTCGCGATTGCTTCGTACCTCGCAATTGACGAGTTTTTTTATTTATACAGGATGAATTAAATTGGGATTGTTTAAATAAAAAGAAAAAACCTTGCAACTAATTAAATAGTAACGGCGTCTTATCATTATCAAAGCCTGATCCATATGCTGAAAAATTACTTAAAGATCACCTGGCGTAACCTTTTGCGTCAAAAAACATTTTCTCTCATCAATATTCTTGGGTTAACCATTGGTATGGCCAGCGCCGCGCTAATCTTGCTATGGATCCAGAACGAATTGAGTTTTGACCAGTTTCACGAAAAAGGGGACAGGATCTATTCTGTTTATAACCGATCCAAATTTGACGGGAAGCTGTGGTGCTGGGAAACTACGCCTAAAATTATGGGCAGGGTGATGAAACAGGAGTTACCGCAAATGGAAGGCGTAGCACGGGTTACCAATGCCAATTTTCTGTTCACCATTGGTGATAAGCGGCTAACTGCAAGCGGTGATTTTACCGATCCGGATTTCCTTTCAATGTTTAGTTTCCCATTGATCAGCGGGGACAAAAAAACGGCTTTGAACGAGTTGCACAACATTGTGATAACCGAAAAATTTTCGAAAAAGCTTTTTGGAGAGGGAAACGCTTTAGGTAAAACTGTTAAGATAGATAGTAACGCCTATTTTAAAGTTACCGGCGTAATGAAAGATCTGCCGAATAATACCCGCTTTGATTTTGAGTACCTGTTACCATGGCAGTACCTAAAAAAAATAGGCCAGGACGATGAATACTGGGGCAATAATTCCATTCAAACTTTTGTGCTTTTAAAACCCGGTGTGACAGAAGCTAATGCCGATGCCGCGGTAGAGAATTTTACTAAAAACCACTCTGATACAAAAGATATTTTCCAGTTTTTGCACCCGGCAACCAAATGGCGGCTGTACTCGAATTTTGAAAATGGAAAAATAACAGGTGGTAAAATTGAACGGGTTAGGGTGTTTTCGCTTATCGCGTTACTCATCCTGGTCATCGCCTGTATCAATTTCATGAATTTAAGTACGGCCAGGAGCGAAAGGCGTGCAAGGGAGGTGGGCATCCGCAAAACCGTCGGCGCGTTAAGGGGCTCATTGATCTGGCAGTTTTTGGGCGAATCTGTTTTGATAGCTGCTATAGCGGGTGTTTTTGCCATCATAGCTGTGCAGATCAGTATGTCGGGGTTCAATCAGCTTACTTTGAAGCAACTATACGTACCGTATAGCAATCCATATTTTTGGCTGATAGCACTTGGTTTTATCATTATAACAGGTGTTATATCCGGTAGCTACCCGGCATTGTATTTATCTTCTTTCAGGCCTGTTGCTGTGTTAAAAGGCACTTTTAAGGCTGCAAATGCTTTGGTCACGCCGCGTAAATTGTTGGTAGTTGTTCAATTTACTTTTGCTGTGGTGCTTATTATTTGCACCATCGTTATCCGCCAGCAGTTACAATATGCCCAGGATAGGGATACCGGTTACAAAAAAGATAACCTGGTTTACAGTTTCATGTCGGGCGATATCGATAAGCATTATAAAGCCATCAAAGACGAACTGCTTTCAAGTGGGGCCGCAAGCTCTGTATCCAAAACAAATTCGCCCATAACACAAAGATATAGCGATAGCTGGGGCTTTAACTGGCCGGGTTCAACTCCTAAAAACAAAGTGGATTTTATCATCTACAGTTCTGATGGCAGCCTGATCAAAACCATGGGGCTTAAATTGGTAGCCGGACGGGATATCGATCCTATTAACTATCCTACAGACTCGACTGCAATGTTATTGAACGAGGCCTCGGTTAAGATCATGAACCTTAAAGATCCTGTTGGTAAAACAGTTACACAGGGCGAAGGTAAAGATGCCAAAGCCTGGCATATTGTGGGCGTTATTAAAGATTTTATCATCAGCTCGCCTTACGAACCTGTACAACATATGCTGATACAAGGGCCAAGCTCATGGTTTAATATTATCCACTATAAACTCAATAACGCTAATACGGTTAAAGAAAACCTGCGCCGTGCTGAAGCTGTATTCAAAAAATACAACCCCGAATATCCGTTTGAATATACTTTTGTTGATCAGGAATATGCTAAAAAGTTTGGTGATGAGCAAAGGATAGGCACGCTGGCCAGTTTGTTTGCCGGCTTGACTATAGTGATATCATGCCTCGGATTGTTTGGCCTCGCCGCTTATATGGCCCAAAACCGGATCAAAGAAATAGGCATCAGAAAAGTGCTTGGCGCATCGGTTACAAATGTGACCACGCTGCTGTCCAAAGATTTTCTGAAACTGGTTGCCTTATCGTTTTGCATTGCCGCACCAATTGCATGGTATGTAATGTTCCAGTGGTTAAAAGGGTATAGCTATCGAATCAGCATTAATGTTTGGGTGTTTGTAATTGCTGCCGCGTTAACATTGCTTATATCTGTTTTAACGGTAAGCTACCAGGCTATCAAGGCTGCATTGACCAACCCGGTTAAAAGTTTGAAAGGGGAGTAATCTTTCATAACCAATAAGTAAGCTGTAATTCAGCACATATACAGAGTTCCAAAACACATTCAAAATTAGCGGAAAGGGCTGCATCACAATAAATGGTGCAGCCCTTTTTTTATCGCCCGTTTTTAAATTTTGTAATAATAAAATCACTTTATTTAAATAAACTATAATGTCTATGGATTTAATAGTGTATTTGTTATCTTAGCAGCGGATAGCTTGCAGTGTATAGTAAAGAAATTCAATAAAACTTTTATGATGTGCGAACTTGTTGGGAGATACCCCGGATTTCATAAGATAGAGATCATTGCCGAATTGGAAACGCCGGTAAGAAAAGGGGCCGCGCTTAGGGCCGTAAGGGATGGCGATGAGGGAAATGGTGCGCGGTTCAAACGGTTTATCCCTCAATCGTCTTATACCCCAAATTCGGTACTCATCCGGAAGCTATCCGAAAATTTGATGGTTGTGAGTTTTTACAGTAATGCCTGGCTTAATTACGGCTTAAAATACCTTAAGGAGGTTAATCAGCTTCAATACGCTGTCGGCGCGCTGGGCGGGCAACTTACCCTGGTTGAACAGAGCGAACCGAATGAAGGTTCCGGTTTAAATATTGGAGGTTATGATTTGAATTTGCATTTCTATTTTGATCCGATGGATCTTTTTGCAGATAGGTTCAGGATCTATCCCAAAAACTTTAATAGCGAAGATGCCAGCACAAGTGAGGAAAGCAATATTACAAGATTGGCTAACTATATCATCACTAACTTTTATAAAGCGGCCTCTTCGCTTATGGATATCAGGCCTGTTCAAGCCATACAGCATGCGGAATTACGATATGCTTAATAAAGCAGAATTTAAATAGAAGTAGATGAAAAAACTTAAACTTATAGCAATATTCTTATTCTTTAGTACGGCTTTGCTGGCACAGGAGAAGCCCCTCACCATCGAAAACTACTATAAGCTGAAATGGGGGCACGCCGAAGAATTTATCGCGCTTTGGAAAAAGAACCATTATCCGCTGCTTAAAAAACTACAGGAAAAAGGCGATATCTTAAGCATCAAAGCCGAAGCGCCCATACTGCATAGCGGCGAAGATACCCGCTGGGATTCTAAAGTGACACTCACTTTTAAAACAGAGCACCTCGCGCTTGATTACAGCATTGTTGATCCTTATAAAAAACAACTCTTTCCGGATCAGGAAAGCTACAACAAAGCCGAGCAGCTACGCTTTGAACTGGTTATTTCCCATTGGGATGTCCCTGTAGAAACCATACCATTAAACTAACTGATAAAATGAAAAATAAATTATACGCGCTTGCTCTTTGCTATCTTCCTATTGCAGTTACTACCGCTAAAGCCCAAACTTTTATTGCCGAAGGTGCATGGCGTGGTGTTTTCCATCAGCCTAATGGCACCGAAGTCCCTTTTAATTTTGAAGTAAAGGGAAAAACCGCCGCCAAGGCCAAAGTTTACCTTGTGAACGGCCCCGAACATTTTGCTACCAGTGGCGTAAGCCAAAAAGGAGATTCGCTGTTTATTGCCTTCGATCAGTTTGATAACGAACTGGCGTTGCAGATAAACGATAAAAAGCTGAGCGGTGTACTGCGCAAAAAAGACCTTTCGGGTCGCGCTATTCCGGTAGAGGCTACTTTTGGCGAAAACTACAGATTTGTAAATAACGGAGAGAAGCCCGCCGGAGATATTTCCAGTAAGTACGATGCTGTATTTAAAGGCCGGAATGGAACGGATGAAAAGAAGGTAGGCATATTTAAACAGGAAGGCATTAAATTAACGGCAACCTTTTTAAGTATCACCGGAGATTCGCGCTACCTGGAAGGTATAGTACAGGGGAATAAATTTTATTTATCGTCTTTCATCGGCAGCGGGGCTTCTTATTATACAGGTACTTTTGATAGCTCCGGAAAAATTATCGGCACAGCTAACGGTAGTTCATTTACGGCCACAAAAAATCCCGATGCAGCTTTGCCCGATCCATATAAATTGACTTACCTTAAAGAGGGCTATAAAACTTTCGATTTTACATTACCGGATGCCGATGGTAACAAGGTTTCTTTAAAGGATGATAAGTTTAAAAACAAAGTAGTTATCTTAACCATCGGCGGTACCTGGTGCCCTAACTGTATTGACGAGGCCGGGTTTGTAGCTCCATGGTATCAGAGAAATAAGAGCCGCCGTGTAGAGGTGGTAGGCGTGCAATTTGAGCGCAAAGCCGATCCCGTTTATGTGAAAAACGCTATGGATAATTTTAAAAAGCGTTTCAATATCACTTACACGGAAGTATTCGGTGGCCTGGCCGATAAAAAAGCCGTAGCCGAATCGTTCCCTGCGTTGAACACCTTTTTATCGTTCCCTACTATTATTTTTATCGATAAAAAAGGAAACGTAGATAAGATCTATACAGGCTTCACCGGCCCGGCTACAGGAACTTATTATACCCAGTTTATTAAAGAATTTAACGAAGAGGTTGATCAGTTGCTGAAAAAGGATGCTATTTAATTGAGTAGCGAATAAAAAGACCTTTAGGTACAAGCCGTCATTGCGAGGCACGAAGCAATCGCGAACTATACAGGGCGGACTTGCCTATGTGCGATTGCTTCGTGCCTCGCAATGACGATAATTTGTTCTTTTTCAATCAGTAAACTCCATAAAATTAATTCACCACCACATCATATTCCTTATTATGAAACATTTATTCAAATTTTTTAGTCTTGTTTTTTTCTCAGCGTTCAGCTACATGGCCGTAGCTCAAAATAAGATCGTTGTTTTTCAGTCGGATTTTGGGTTGAAGGATGGCGCGGTATCTGCCATGAAAGGCGTGGCCAACGGCGTATCGCCCGATCTGAAATTGTATGACCTTACTCACGAAATACCTGCCTACAATATCTGGGAGGCATCATATCGCTTGTTCCAAACTGTAAATTACTGGCCGGCAGGTACCGTATTTGTTTCGGTTGTTGATCCTGGCGTTGGCACGGCCCGCAAATCGGTAGTGCTAAAAACTAATACAGGCCAGTTTATTGTAACACCCGATAATGGTACGCTAACGCTGGTTGCCGAAGCCTTTGGCATAGCCGAGGTGAGGCAGATAGATGAAGCTATTAACCGCCGTAAGGATTCGGGCAAATCATACACCTTTCATGGACGTGATGTTTATGCTTACACCGCTGCCCGTTTAGCCGCAGGAGTGATCAGCTTTGAACAGGTTGGCCCCGCGTTGCCTAAAGAAGTGGTAAATATCCCATATCAAAAAGCAGTGCTTGAAAACGGAAAGCTGAAAGGCACCATCGCTATTCTTGATGTGCAATACGGCAACATCTGGACAAACATTGGCGATGACCTGGTTAAACAGCTCAACCCGTCTTATGGCGACGCTTTACATCTTGTTATTTACCACAATGGTAAAAAAGCTTATGAAGGAGATGCTCCTTACAGCCAAACTTTTGGCGCGGTAGCAAAAGGGCAACCCTTAAGCTACCTGAACAGCCTGCTGCAATTATCTTTCGCGCTTAACCAGGCCAGCTTTGCCGATGTTCATAAAATAGCAAGCGGCAGCAACTGGAGTGTTGAGGTAACATTGGCCTCTAAAAAATAAAGTTTAAACCATTACCGGGTATCCAACGCCCGGTAACGGCTTTTAAATAGTTTTTTACCGATACTTTATTCTATCCTTATGACAAAAAAACTTACACTCGTTATTCTGCTTTTCCTGTTCATCAATTCACTTGCCAACGCCCAGGATAAAATAATTACCGGCCACATTACTGATAATACAGGTAAACCCGTTAACGGGGCAACAATTATTGCCCAGCCATCGGGCAGGGGCACGGCCAGTACTGCTGATGGTTCGTTCCGTTTAGCGGCTGCCAACACCGATAAAACCATAAAAATTACGCTTCTGGGTTATGAAGCCTATGTGCAAGCCATAACAGCTTCCCATAAATTTGATATTGCCTTGCAGCCATCATCTGGTAATGTATTGAATGAGGTGGTTTTGGTTGGTACCCGTAGTGCAGGCCGCACCCGTTTAAATACCACCGCACCGGTTGATGTATTTGATATCGCGAAACTTCAGCAGCAAACACCTCAAAATGATTTGAACCAGTTGCTGCAGTACGCCTCGCCATCGTTTAACTCCAACAGGCAATCATCCTCAGATGGTACCGAGCATATCGACCCTGCAAGTATCCGCGGCCTTGGGCCAGATCAGTTGTTGGTACTCATCAACGGTAAACGCAGACATACCACATCCTTGGTAAATAACCAGGGAACTATCGGCAACGGTTCAGTCGGTACCGATCTGAACGCTATCCCGGCCTCGGCAATTGAACGGATCGAGGTGCTGCGTGATGGCGCTTCGGCGCAGTATGGATCAGATGCTATCGCGGGTGTGGTAAACATCGTGCTCAAAAAAAATACAAACAGCCTGTTCGCATCTGCAACTGGTGGAGCAAGTTCAAAAGGCGATGGTACGTTAGGGCAACTTAACCTCAACTACGGTACCGCCTTAGGCAAAAACGGTGGTTATTTCAAC
Organism: Mucilaginibacter sp. CAU 1740; assembly: GCF_039839285.1. Classification (NCBI taxonomy): domain Bacteria; kingdom Pseudomonadati; phylum Bacteroidota; class Sphingobacteriia; order Sphingobacteriales; family Sphingobacteriaceae; genus Mucilaginibacter; species Mucilaginibacter sp. CAU 1740. The sequence goes on from NZ_JBDOQS010000014.1 coordinate 89,616, forward strand.
ATTACCGGCGAAGGTTACATTCGCGATCGTACAACCCGCGCGCAAAACAACAACCTCATTATTTTCGATCAATCGGCATTGAACAACTTCTTCGCTTATGATTTTGCGGATGATCCGGCAGCTTCGCGCAAGTACGATGACGATATGCTGAAACAGAAAGGTTTGAGCCGGGATAAATTTAACTTTCAGATAGGGGATGCGAAGATCAAAAATATTGGTTCATTCTTTAACCTGAGCCTTCCTTTCAGCGATGGTAAAGGGGAATTTTATGCCTTTGGCGGATACAGCTATCGTCAGGGTGAGGGCTATGGCTTCCGCCGTTTACCAAGTGATTATACCGTAAATGTTTATAGTATTTTTCCGGATGGCTATCAGCCTAATACCACATCGCACATTAGTGATAGGTCGATAGCTTTTGGCTTTAAGCACGCGCTGGGCAGTTGGAAGGCCGACCTGAGCAATACGCTGGGCGATAACCGTTTTGATTATTTTGTAAACAACACCGTAAATGCCTCGCTTGAGGATAAATCGCCAACCAGCTTCAAAGCAGGCGGTCACGAGTTTTTGCAAAATACAACCAACTTTGATATCAGTCGTAAATTTGATGCATTGCAAGGATTGAACCTCGCTTTTGGGGCCGAGTTCAGGGTTGATAAATACCAGATCCGTGCAGGCGAGGAGGCTTCGTGGAAAAACTACGCGCTGGTAACTGCTTCGGATGGTACTGTTTCAAACCCATCGGGTTTAGCTGGTGGTTCGCAATCATTTCCCGGTTTTTCACCGCAGAACGCTGTAGATAAAAGCCGTAACAATACCGGTGTTTATGCCGATGCAGAACTGGATGTAACATCAAAATGGCTCATCAGCGGCGCTATCCGTTTTGAGCATTATAGTGATTTTGGCTCGGCGCTAAGCGGGAAATTTGCAACCCGTTATAAAGTGGTCAGCGGTTTTAACCTGAGGGGCGCTGTAAGTAATGGCTTCCGCGCACCATCATTACAGCAGCAATATTTTAGCTATGTAAGTACAGATATCCTGCCCAATAATACTTTAGGTGCATCTGGCTTTTTTACAAATGGCAGTGCTGTAGCTAAGGCATTGGGCATCCCTAAATTAAAACAAGAGAAATCGGTTAATTATAGTTTTGGGTTTACTGCTCAGCCTGTAAAAGATCTGAATATTTCTGCAGATAGCTATTTGATCAATATTAAAGACAGGATTGTACTTACAGGCAGTTTCGGCTTCGACCCGGATGGCAACCCAGTGCAATCAATTCAGGATATCATTAACCCGTTGGGAGCAAGCTCCGCACGTTTTTTTAGTAATGCTGTTGATACCCGAACCAAAGGCATTGATGTAGTGGCTGATTATACTATTCGCAGCGGCGATAGCAGATTCAACGCTTCGTTGGGCTTTAATATCAATACCAATAAAATAACCGGCATTCATGTGCCAAACCAACTAAAAGGGCAGGAGCGCATCTTCTTTTCGCCCAATGATAGTACCCTGATCACCAAAGGGACCCCGCATACCAAAACCAATTTATCACTAACCTATAGTTATAAAAAGTTCAGTGTATTGCTGCGTAATGTTTACTTCGGCGCGGTTGATCGTAATAACTTCCCATTTGGCGAGGAGCAGCAATTTAAAGGCAAAGTAGTTACCGATATTTCTTTTAGCTACACGGTTAATCCGCTTACGTTAACTGTTGGTGCCAACAATCTTTTCAATATCTATCCGGATAAGCAGATCTATGATAATAGTTACTTCGGCGTATTTAAATACGCGCCTGTACAAATGGGCACTTTAGGCTCGTTCTTTTTCGGAAGGTTGACACTCAATCTCCCTACATCAAAGTGAAAAAAAGAAATTTGAGGTTTCGATATTTATTAGGTGGAATAATTATTAAATACTTACTCATTCGTTAATTAATTTTTGTATATTGCAATTATGATGACCGAACCGAAACTAATATTCTTTTTTGATCTTAATCATAGTATTTTTTGTCCATGTTGTCCTGAAACAGATTAGAGAAGGCTTATGGATCTTATCCGAACTACATAATGATATGGCCTTTTCCACCGGAAGAGGCCATTTTTTTTACCTATATACAAACCTTTTAAATCCTATCCTATGAAATAACCCCCTCAAAAAGATGTAAATCCGGTCAGATCGGGTGGCGTCAATTTCTCAAAAACTAAACTATTTACTATTAACACTATTAACATGACAAAAAAAATACTTTATGTATTATGGGTGATTTTATTGGCGGGGACCCAGGTTTACGCGCAAACCCGTAATATTACCGGAAAGGTTACCGATGCCGCGGACGGTGCAGCGCTCCCTGGTGTGTCTGTAACCGTAAAAGGCACTAATACAGGCACACAAACAGACGGTAATGGTAATTTTACCATTGCTGTATCCGGCAGCAATACTACGCTAACATTCAATTTTATTGGCTATGCTTCAAAGTCGGTTGAGGCTACATCAACAAGGCTAAATGTTTCTTTAACAGCAACCTCCAGCCAACTTTCGGAGGTGGTAATCTCCGGCTACTCGAGGATCAGTAAAAAGGATTATACAGGTTCGGCTGTGAAAGTTACTTCAGCCCAAATCGTTAATAAACCGGTGCAAAGTTTTGACCAGGCGTTGGCCGGGCAGGCGGCAGGTGTAAACATCATCCAACCAAATGGTGTTTTGAATAACCCGCCGGTGTTCAGGATCAGGGGTTTTAACTCGATCTCGCTAAGCTCATACCCCTTGATCATCGTTGATGGCGTACCGGTATTTACCGGCAGCACAGGGAACAGCGCCTCGAATAACCCGCTGGGCGATATCAACCCTAACGATATCGAATCGGTAGATATTTTGAAAGATGCTTCTGCAACTGCCATTTATGGTTCAAGAGCGGCCAACGGCGTTGTGGTAATCACCACTAAAAAAGGTAAACAAGGTAAAACGCAGGTAAACTATGATGCCTGGGTGGGTATCAATAAGGCGTTTAATCTGCCTAAACTGCTCAATGCTGATCAATACGTGGAGCTGAAGAACGAAGCCCGCACTAATGCCGGCCTTGGTCCGGGTTTTGCCATTCAAAAAGATGCAAACGGAAACGAGGTCAGTACAGATTGGTACAAAGTTGTTTATAAAACAGGGCTTTCGCATAATCATAACTTGAATTTCTCGGGCGCTACCGAAAAAACATCGTATTTTATCTCTACGGGCTATAGCAACCAGGAGAGCTTTATCAAAACCAACTCTTTTGAAAGGAAGATCTTCAGGGGCAACCTCGATCATCATTTATCAAAATCAATAACCATTGGTACAAACTTTAGCTATAGTAATACATTAAATCAGGGCCCTAACAGCGGGTCGCTTCCAGGCCAGGCATATAATACAGGAGGTTTAGCGCGTTTACCCCTTGTGTTGAACCCCAATGTGGCCCCGCGCAATGCCGATGGATCATACAACATCACCAGCACAGGTACGCTGGGTTTAGGTGCTAACACTATCGCCAATAACTACCCTAACGCACTTGTATTGCTTGATCTGGATAAATACACCTCGGGCAATACCAACGTGATTGGTAATGTGTATGGCGAATGGCAATTGGTAAAAGGGCTAAGGTTTAAAACCCAGTACAGCATTAACAAGCTACATACTGCGAATACCAGTTTCCAAAACCCGATTGCGGGAGATGGGCAAAGTTCAAACGGTTTGGCCCTGAACACCTTCCAGGAGTATAATCGTAATGATTGGACAAATACATTAAATTATATTGTAGACCTTGGGAAAAATCACATCAATGCATTAGCTGGCTATGAAGAGTACCATACAACCAATGTTGGTACAGGCACACAGCGCACTAACCTTGCCGATTCATACTTTAATAATTACCAGGGCAATTTCCTGAATGTTTTAAGTGATGCTACTACTGGCAACTTCCAATCAGAAAACGGTTTCAGATCGTTTTTCGGAACCGCGAATTATGACTTTGATAAAAAGTACCTGTTAAGCGCCACCTTCAGGCGTGATGGTTTCTCCGGGTTATCGGCCAGTAATAAGTATGGTAATTTTGGTGGAGGCTCTATCGGCTGGAACATAGCCGAAGAAGGCTTTTTCAAAAACTCAAAACTGGGCCGCATTTTTGAAGATCTTAAACTAAAAGGCAGCTACGGCGTAGTGGGTAACGTAGGCGTAGGCGATTTTGCTTCGTTGTCATTATATAACTCAGGTTTATACGGCGGTGCTGCAACGGTTTATTTTAACCAGGCCGGCAATTCCGATCTGAAATGGGAAACCAGTAAAAAAACAGACGTAGGCCTTACCTTCGGCTTATTTAAAGGACGCATACAGGCCGAGGTTGATTATTACAACAACAGCATCAACAACCTGATCCTGAATGCGCCTCAGGCACCTTCAAGGGGTATTCCCGGCAATACCATAGCGGCCAACGTTGGTTCGATGTATAACCGTGGCTTTGAGTTAAACCTTACTTCAAGAAACATTGTAAAAGGCGATTTTACCTGGACAACCAATTTTAACATCAGTACGCTGAGCAACAAGGTTACAGCGTTGGCGCAGGGTAACTCTGATATATACGGTGTTACCTCAAGCCTTGAAACGGCGAGCGTTACCAGGGTCGGATATACTTTGGGTTCTATTTTTGTTGTTCCGGTAGATGGTGTTAACCCAGCCAACGGTCAGCGTATTTTTATAAACCGTTTTGGCCAGAAGGTGCAATATAATCAGGTTGGTACTCCATCCAAATGGACTTTTCTTGATGGCTCAACCGCCCCGGCTATTGATGGTACCCTTGATGGCAGGATAGCTGGCCGGTCGATCCCTACGTACTACGGTGGTTTAAATAACACATTCACGTACAAAAACTTCGATCTGAATGTTGGTATCACCTTCTCGGGAGGTAACAAGATCTATAACGGAACCCAGGCTACCCTCCGCGATCAACGTTTCTGGAACAACCAAACAGATATATTAAGGCGCTGGACAACAGCTGGCCAGGTAACCGATATCCCTAAAGTTGTTTATGGCGATAACTATTCAAACGGTTCGGCTATCCCTAACTCATCCAACGTTCAAAACGGCTCATATGCTAAATTGAAAAACGTTGCATTGGGTTATAAACTGCCAACAGGGTTGGTAAACCGCGCAGGTATAGCCTCAGCAAGGGTATATGTTCAGGCAACCAACCTTGCTGTAGTTACGGGTTATAAAGGTTCAGATCCGGAAGTTTCTGCAAATGGTAACTCTAATCTCGCGCCTGGTATTGATCGTAACACCGTACCCTCGAGCCGCATATTCACCTTCGGCTTAAATGTTGGATTTTAAATTTTGATGATCATGATAGCAACAAAAAAATATAAATATACCGTTGGCGCGGCTATGCTCGGGCTAACCATGTTGTTGGGTAATTCCTGCAAAAAAAATCTGTTAACGCCTTCGCCTACTACCAGTATTGTTGACTCTAAAGCGTTTGATTCGCCAACAAGGATACTGAGCCAGTTAAATGGCCTGTATGCAGGTGTTAAAAATGGCCAGTTTTATGGTGGCCGGTATGTGATCTATAATGAGATCCGCGGCGAGGAATTTATAGTGAACAAACCTAACGGCGTTACCGGGCTTGACACCTGGAACCAAAACGTTAACTCAAATACCAACGAGGTAGTGAACCTCTGGAGCTCGGCATACACAGCTATTAACCGTGCTAACGTTTTCCTGGTAGGGTTAAATGCTAACATCACTAAAGTGGATGCGGCTACAGCCAATCAATACATAGGCGAGGCTGAGTTTTTGAGGGCACTTTCATACTTTGCCCTGGTACAAACCTATGCCAAACCTTATGTTGCCGACCAGGGTGCAAGCCCAGGTTTACCACTGCGCTTACTGGCCGAAACCGACCTTACGGGTGCCGGTAAAAATGACCTTGCCAGGAGCACCGTGGCCCAGGTTTACACCCAGATACTAAAAGACCTGGACGACGCCGAAACCAAACTTGGCGCAACCCAGGCTAATGGCGCGTTTCGTGCTTATAAAAATACAGCCATAGCGTTGAAAGCACGTGTTTATCTGTCGCAAGCTAATTACGCGAAGGTGTTGACCGAAACGTCAAAAATTATAACTACTACTGCTCCATACCAATCACCTAACGGAGCAAGTAAACTGGAGAGTAGTATAGCTACGGTTTTTAACGGTTCGTATTCGGGTGCTGAAGCATTGTTGTTTTTACCGTTTACCACAAGCGATGCTCCCGGCACGCAAAATCAACTGGCCTATTATTTTACCTCGGGGCCGGGTAATGGCGAATATTACTTAAACCCAACCGGCATTTACGCCAACGATGCATTGAGTGGCACAAGTTCAACCGATGCACGTAAAGGTTTTATAACTAAAGTAGGTACAGTTAATTATCTTACTAAATATAAAACAGCTTCGCCATTTACTGATTATGTGCCGGTGTTAAGATACAGTGAAGTATTACTGAACGCCGCCGAAGCCTATGCCCGCACCGGCGATCTGGTAAACGCGACTGCATTGTTATATGCCGTAAGGCACCGGTCAGATCCTTCGTTTGTTTTCGATCCTGTAGCTATTGCCTCACAAACCAGCCTGGTGAATACCATCCTTACCGAGCGTAGGATAGAGTTACTGGGTGAGGGCTTCAGGCTTACTGATCTGCAGCGTACAGGGCAGGCGCTTCCGGCTAAGTCTGGTCCGCAAGGGTCATCACCTTCGGTGGCAGCTACGGCATCTAACTACATCTGGCCTATTTCTGGCGTTGAACTTCAAACTAACAAGCTGATGCAACCAAACCCGTAAATTGGGAGTAGTTTTAGCATAAAATGTAAAAGCGCGGGGCCGGTTAGTTTACTGGTCTCGCGCTTTTTGATTGTTAATGTATTGTGATATGCTTACCAAATCAAGAACGACCATCAAAAAAGAAGTGCTTCAATAAAGTCAGTTACACTTACAGCAAAAGTGTACAAGCAGAATTAAGCATGGCTCTGTAGTTGGAAATTTTTTCGCAAATGAAGCAGCTTATGGATGTTTTTGTTAACGCAGGACGAAACGTATTACATGTAACAATTTTGAGTATTTGATAAATTAATAATAATTGTTAAAACTTTAATTAAATTAGGCATAAAAAAGGATCATAGATTGTTGTTCATCTGAATTTATGAGCACTGTTAAATATTTACTTTTAGTTTTAAAAGCGCAAAATATGGCAAAGACCCTATCGCTGTGTTATAGCGCTGAAAGGGCGATCAGAATTAAGTTTAACACACCAGCATTAAAAAAAATGGAAATCTTTGCAGGCTATAGAGTAATCCAGGGCCTGCAAAATCTTTTTTTATAAACTATTCTGAATTTGCTATTGGACTTAGTTGGTTGATCTTAATACTGTAAAATCATATCAACTATCGCTTATATCATTTGTGATAGTGAAATTTTAGAAGATTTAATTCAAATTCACTTTCACGACGAGTGCAGAGAGCATATTTTGTTGCCGAAAAAAATTACCGGCACACATAACGTTTCTTTTAAATGAGGCTTGGTTGTTTTGGAACTAACATCAAGATCATTTACATGGGGTATTTGTTTTAATTGTTTACGGAAATTCCAAATCATGGTTGATACAAGTGGGAGAATCATGTTGGTATTTTCAAGCCATTAAACCATGTATTGCTTCATATTCTGGAAATATCAAATTAATCTGAGATTTCCCGGATCTGTCATTTGTTTTCACACGCATGTGGTTACCGGTAGCCTGCTTTCCGCGGCACTGTTGTAAACTATGTACATGAGTGACGTTATTTTCCGGCAGTTATACATTAAAAATTGATCTGAGAGATACTTAAGTGTGCAGAAAAATTAATTTATTAATTAATAATACCTATGAGAAACTTTTTTCTTAGCGTTTTGACCGTTGCCTGCTGCCTGTTGCTTTGCTACACACAAATAGTCAAGCCCCGTTTTTCGCCTCATGTCTCCTCCTTAGCTATCGCTGATTCTGATGCTTCGTCACCAACCTCATTGCCCGAAATTCAATACCACTTAACGGCACGGCCATGGAATGCTTTAAACATATCAAGCGATGTTTATTTATCGCGAGTAGAAGGTGTAGTGCGTGAGGTTGTAAAATATCAAAATTCAGATGGCGCTATTATTGATCCATATGCCCGTCGTGAAGTACAATATTCTACGCCTTATTTTGCAAATGCGGTAGGAACATTATTATCTGCCGGCAAGGCTACAGATTTGCTAAATGCTGGCATTTTGGCTATGAACCACGCAACAGCAAATGTAAATGCCGGCGTAGCATCTATTCCTGATAATCATGGTGAATTCTATTTGGCTGCTTTAGCCAGCGCTATCCCCCTATATACGCCATTTGTGTCTGCCACTCAATTGCAAACGTGGAAAACAAGGATGGGAAAGCCGTTAGCCGCAATAATTAGCAGCCGAACTAATAATTGGCGATCATATGCAATGAAAGGGGAGTGGTTACGTGCCCAAAATGGATATGTAAACATGGGTTCGGCTGTAAACTGGATTGAAAACAGCTGGGTCACCACTCAAAAGGCCCGACTAACAAACAATTCCTGGAATTTTTATCACGATACCAGTACAGATCCCGATGCCTGGGCTTACGAAGCTGTTGGAAGGAGTAATTTATTGGCGATGGTATTCAATGGGTATAGCGGGGCCTCTAAGGATGAAATTTTAAATATATTAAAAAGAGGAACACAGTCAAGCCTTTTAATGCAGGATCCTTCAGGACAAGCGGTTGCAGGCGGCAGAAGTGGCAACCATACCTGGAATGATATTTTGTTGGCCAACGGCTACGAAATAATGGCCGAAATAGTTAATAAAGAAGGAAATTTACGCTTGGCTGGTCAATACCGTCATGCTGCTGCTCTTGCTTTCCAAAGCGCCCAAAGATGGATCAGGCCCAATCGAACGTATTCTGTTACGAAAAATCTTTTTGACCCGTCTGCAAAGGTAGGATATGCAAGCTACAGCTTTGTTACTAACTATAATGGTAACATGATGTTTCATATGGCGGAGAATTATCTGCTGCATAAATCCGTGATACAAGAAGAACCGACCCCAAACGAAATAGGTGGTTACACCATGGTAAGCGACAATCAATTTGCTACAGCCGTTGCAAATGCTGGTGGGATAACTATGGAAGCATGCTTAAGAGGTTCAACAGAAGCACTATACAACCGTTATTGGACTACATTAGGGGTTGTGCGTTTCGCCAAACCCGGTTGGGATTCACGCCTCGGGCCATCTGACGGAACGAGAGATGCATCTACTAACCTTGGCGTATCCTTCGCTCCAACTTTTTTGGAAAATGGCAAATGGATATCCCTGGCAAGTGTACCAGATCGCTATGAAGCTTTTTTTACTACTCAATTTACACATCCTTTGCTTGTTCGCTGCCAAATAGTTTATAAGCCTAAAAGCGGTAAAACAGGGCCAACATTCACTAATATTTTTACTATTACTCCAGATGGGGTCCTGTCAACTCTAACATCTACTTCCGGAAATTTTGGAGTTACCTGGCCTGTAATGAGTTTTGACGGTTCAAATCGTCTTACTTCCAGTCTTACATCCAAAATTGCAAGTGTCTCATACCCAACCGGAACAGATCAGCAAAATTTTATTGCTTTACACGCAAATCCTGTTATCTCGGCAGTTGATAAAGTAATACGAAGCGCTTACGGCGATATACTGCCCGTGCGAATGGTTTCAGGAAATACAAATAATGTTACATTCATTTATCCCCGCAGTTCGGGGGATGCATCTGCAGAATCGGTAAGGGCGAGTTTTGTGCGATCGGGTGGGGATTTTTCGTCCGTATTAGCCAAAGTTCAGGGGAATACCTATGTGGGGCGTACCTCGGCGGGTGGAGTAGCAACATCCCTCGATACCAATAATGATGGTACGGCAGACATTGTTTTTAATACAAGTACCGGATTTATAATGCAATTAGCAGCAGGAAAAATAACCAAAGTTGAAACAGACACAGATGTAACAGGAGTAATTGGCGGACAAACTTATAGTTTTAAGGCTTACACTCCCTTATCAATTACCGCACAAGGGCCGAGTGTTAAAAAAGTAGTTGTTAATACTAACAAAGCAGACAGCCTAAATGCTAAAATTTATAAAAATAACTCGAGTGTCACAGCTGGATTATTGGCTGATTCAATTCATTCAGAAAGTAAATATAAAATTGCAGACTTTGAATTTAACAATAATACAGCTGATCTGGCCTCAAAAAAGGATGCCGAAAAGTATGATTTCAAAGTGTGGCCAGTTCCAACTCAAGGCCTACTAAATTTGCAATCGTCGGATTTTTGGGCAAATAGCACAGTAACAGTTTATAGTTTTTTTGGTAAAATTGTTACAACGGGTAGTTTAAATGGCACTTTCATCCTGTTAGACCTTTCTAAAATGGCAAAAGGAACTTACATAGTTCGCCTTACAAAAAACGGTAAAACTGCAGCAAGGAAAATATTGCTCCAATAAATACAGAGACGCAGTTTTTTGTAATTGTTAGGACAATGGAGCAAACCAATCACGCTTTATCACACCAATTTACATTTCGATACACAACTTGTGTGAAAGATTAAAACCACCCACTATTTTAAATAGATTTGTTTGAGTGAGCATTAAAGGGGTAATTAAAATATATTTTGAGTTTAAAGATAGTGTCAATTATTTCAAAGTAAAGTAGCCGGAAACACAATAGCAAAGTGATAAAAAAGTAATCGCTTTTTCTCTAAATAATTCGACAGTCATATACATTATGATAGAATTAGTAATGTGGATTATGTTATATGGCATACTTTGCATAATTCTCGTTTGTTTTATGTAGGCTACCTGATAAAATACTGTTTTGGCGATAGCAATGTCTTAAACAGGGTGTAATTAATGGCAATACTATCTTTAATTAAGGTATTATCCCCGGCAATGCAGTAAGTATAATTTAATTGTTATGAGGATACTTTTAATTAATACCTTTTATTACCCAAAGTTTGATGGCGGAGCCGAAATATTGGTTCAGCAATTAGCTGAAGGACTGGTTAAAAAAGGGCATTCAGTTTATATTTTGGCTACGGGCGAAAGTAATAAGGTATATCGCGTAAACAACGTTGTTGTGATAACTTTTAAAGAACGTAATATTTATTCACATTTTGATGGTACCACAAAAAAGCCTGCATATTTAAAAATTATATGGCACCTTATCGACTCATTTAACTTAGGATATCATTTTAAGTTGTCAAACCTATTAAAAACCATCAACCCAGATGTGGTTCACACTCATAATATTCACGGTTTTTCACCATTCATTTGGGTTGCTATAAAACTACGTCGCATCAAGCTGGTACATACAATACATGATTATTATTTGCTTTGCCATAAATGTACGCGATTTAACAACGGAGTTAACTGTGAAAGCTTGTGTACTCCTTGCAAAGCTACCTCGTCAATAAAAGGGTTATTTGCTAATTACCCGGATCACTATACCGGTATAAGCCAGTATAGTTTAGCAGCACACACGGATAATTTGAACATAAATAAGCCCACTTCCATCATTTATAATAGTACATCGATAAAAAAGATAGCCGAACAACCTTTGGATACGGGAGACGTAGTTTTGGGATACATTGGCAGGATAACCGAAGCGAAGGGGCTGTTGTATTTGGTGAATGAATTGGAAGCATTAAGCCCCGATCATAAAAAGAAAATAAAAGTAATTTTTGCAGGGGCCGGCGATGCTTCTTTTATTGATTTACTCAAAACTAAATTAGGTGGAATTAACCACGAATTTGCAGGAGTTGTAAATCCTGGCGTTTTTTTTAAACAGATTAGTCTTTTGATTGTGCCCTCTATATGGAATGAGCCTTTTGGGCTTACCGTAATCGAAGCACTTACTTGCGGTGTTCCGGTTTGCCATTCGGACAGGGGAGGTTTGAAAGAACTATATAATCCTGAAAGCGGGTGGGTATTCTCACCAGAAGCAGGGAAACTTACTACGCTCTTAACTCAAATATTAACAAACGAGGAAGATATCGAAGTGAAAAAAAGTAATTGCGAAACCAGCTCCCTGCCATTCCATTCGGACGAAAACCTTAAGCGCTATATAGAGGCGTATGAATTTAATTAATAAATATAGAACTAACCCTTAACTCAGACTTTAAGCCCCAACTTAACAAAATGGTTTCAGTTATCATCCCGTGTCATAATTGCGAGAAGACAATAGACCGGGCTATAAAAAGTGTATTGCAGCAAAGTTATAAGCATATTGAAGTTATTTTAGTTAATAACAACTCAACCGATAATACATTTCAACGATTGCTCCGTTATCAAAATATCTTTCCGGGTAAGATAAAAGTTTTAGACGAGTTAAAAAAAGGAGCGCCAGCAGCTCGTAACACCGGCATAAAGAAAGCCCAGGGAGAGTGGATTCAACTGTTAGATGCAGATGATGAACTGCTTACCTCCAAGCTTGAACGCCAGGTTTTGATTGGCGAAGAAAATGATGCTGACGTAGTTGCGGGTGAAAGTATGCTCTCTTACATATCAAAAAGTAAAGAGGTGAATGTTGTTCGACATACTGATGTTGATATCTGGCGAGGATTGATTACATCTAATCTGGGTATTACCAGCTCAAATCTGTGGCGAAAAACTGCCCTTGATCAAGTGAACGGCTGGGATGAGGAACTAAGTTCGTCGCAGGAATACGACTTGCTATTACGTTTGCTTCAAAATGGGGCGAAGATAATTACGGATAAGGCTGTTAACACCATTATCCATTTATCAACAAACTCCGTGTCAAATAGCCCCAGCATTGAGCGGAAAAAGGAAGTGCTTAATAATCGTATTGCGCTTAGGCTTAGGATTCGCGAACAGCTTATAGCCACTGGTCAATATACGTTTAATCTCGAGCGCACCATCGACAACTATATTTATACCGAAATTTTGAGCTACTATAAATTATTCCCAAAATATGCTGTTGAGCTTTTAAAAACCCATAAACCCAACGTAAAGTTCAGTTTAAAACTGCGGCTGTGGTGCCGTTTACTTTTTAAAAAACCTGCTTTTAATTAACTTAAATCTTTCTTATGAAACCGTTTGTATCTGTTATTATACCAACATATCGCGACTGGAGCCGGTTAGCAATTTGTATCCAGGCGCTCAGCGTACAGGACTACGACAATTTTGAGGTAGTAGTAGTAAATAATTGTGTGGAGGATGTTATTCCCGAGGGATATAACATACCTGTAAACTTCCGTATCATTACCGAGCCGAAGCCCGGCTCATACGCTTCAAGGAACACCGGAATAAAAGAGACTTCTGGAACTATAATAGCCTTTACAGATGCTGATTGCATACCCGATAAATCGTGGATCAGCACAGCAATTCAAACTTTTGATACAGACCCAACCTGTAGCCGTATAGCTGGTAAAATTGAACTTTTTTACAGTTCGCCCAAGCCTAATAATGCAGAGATGTATGAGCAAGTATATGCTTTTAATCAGGACTTATATGTGCAAATGGATGGGACAGGCGTAACGGCTAACCTGTTTGTTAAGCGAACGGTTTTTGAAGCGGTAGGCCCTTTTGACGAGGATTTATTATCTGGTGGTGACTATGAATGGTCTGTACGGGCACGTGATGCCGGTTATAAAATTTGCTATGATGCGGGGGTGAAAATTAGTCATCCGGCACGAAACCGCATTACAGAGCTGGTAACTAAAGCCAAACGCGTTGGCGGTGGCCAGGCTGGGTTCACCTCCAAACATAATCGTGGATACTTAAAAAGAGTTTTTCGTTTCATATATGATTTACGCCCCCCGGTAAGAAGCATTCCTTTGATTGGTAGAAAAGGGAAGGGCATGGCGCTCAACCAAAAGGTAACGGTATTCTTTATCCACTACTATTTATCCTTGGTAACGGCTATTGAAAAATTCAAAGTTGCTTTAGGCAAAGAGCCAAGCAGGGCCTAAAGCTTTTTATTATAGCATGTAAGCTAACTACTATTGCATCTCATGTTATCGTAATCGGATGAGTTGATATATGAATGAGATGGTTAATGTGCTATACTGAAACTGACGAACGGCAGTATTCTTGAGTTTTAGTGAATAATCGGTTAGCAATTATGGATAAACAAATAATCCTTGTCAGGTAATACTGAGAGGGATTATTTGTTTGCAATAGATGTTGCTCAGGTATGCCGGCCAAATAAAACATGAACGTATTAAATCTTACGGTCAATTATCTTGAAGTGATTTAAAATAAGTTAGTTACTCTTAGTATGAAAACGTTCAGGCATCAATTTGTAGTCCCTTCGGCATTGTCGTTACTTTTAATAATCATTGCGCTCTCCTTTTGCATATCTAACACCATTCAGATAGAACAAGACGAATTAGGCGCTTTATTAAATGTATTTGTGCCTGTGATTATTGGTGCATTAAGTTTGATTATTATGGCTATTGTGTTAATTTTTTCAAAAAAAGAAAGAATGATATTTTATGCCCTGACATTTTTAAGTATCATTAATATAGCTACAGGGATTTTTTTGAAGCTTAGTTTTAAAGGTTTTTCTCCTCTTTCTGCCATAAATTATAACGAAGGTTTTACTACCTCAACAGTACAGATCTCGTCGCTTGTAGCGCCGCTTGAAGAGCCAAATGATATAGATATAAAGAACCTTGATGGCTTGTCGAATCATGGTCCCTTGGCTTTTTCATTTGTGCATAAATCAGGAGAAATTAATAGTGATATCCGTAAAAATACTTTTGATCGCCAGTTAGTAACTTTTCGTTTAACTAATAACGCACCCTCCGGCTTAACTATAATCGGCACATCATTTTCTGATAAGGAGTTTTGGAGTATTAAATTAATAAAAAAAGACAATAAAGCTCAAGGTAATTTCCCGGTGGTTGTTGCACCTGGAGGGCAATTAGATATAACAGTTGCTTTCAACACCACTAAAATTGGACAGCGAATTAAGGCGCCATGGTGGAAATATCTGTTTAAAACGCAAAACTTTTTGCTTACTCAAGCAAGGAATTTTAATTACCAGGGATTAAGTGGTACCACTTGTGCTAACATAAAGGGCATCCTCGTTTTAAAAACGGATAGCAAAACAAAACCATACCGTAATATTTATTTAAATGGATTGTGGCAGTATAGGGTTGAGGGAGATTGGGAACCGGATTTACAACGAGTAGTTAATACTTTAGGATTCACAACATTAATTGGTTTTAAAAACTTCGATAATGGTTTAAAAGGGGATAAGCTGGTTCCTTTTTCAGATGAAGTTGCTGGTAATTATTTTAGCATTGCCGAACATGATAAATTGGTACGAATAACAAAGATCGCGGCTTACCATGGCTGCTGTTCAGTTGAAGCCGCTGATTCTACCAGTTACTATTATTCCGGAAAAAATAAAATGTTCCCTTTGTTTTTTGCAATTCCCCGAACCGGGCAAATGTTGTTTCCTAACGATAACACGGGTGTAAATTCTGTCTGTTTTAAGCCTGATTCACAATTCGCTTTAAAAATTGGAAAATCTGCCACTGAGCGAAAAATGAATTTTCAACATAAAATAGGAGTGAGGATATGGAAAGCCCGGGATACTAACGGCACGCTTATTTCAAATGCCTTTATTTTAGGCGCTGATCATTTAGGTGCTAAAGGAACCAACTATGATTACCAGGACGAGGTTTTTTACATAGAGAATGTTAAAGTTGAATGAAGCATCTCATAAAGATCAATTTCTTATTGTTTCTGTCGTGAAAATTTGCATTCAATTATAAAGAATGATCGAAACTATAAATAGTAAGAATCTTTTAAGATGAGGTCATTATATTCTTGCAATAAATGCAAGTATTTATCTTTCCAATGCTCATTGTGGTCGTAACCGGCATAAATCGTCTTAGCATCCTGTATTTGATGAATAGCGCTAAAATCATCATTCTTAAAAAACTCCGGAAACTCATGCGAAAAATCATGCTTTATTGCCAATCCAATCCTCAGGATGATCTCTTCTTTAAGTCGTTTCGAATTAAACCAATTATATATTGATCTTCTGTTTATGTGGCACGCCCTGGCTAAATCACTGATACAATAAGCATTTTTTCTTACTCTATACTCCACAATTTGCCCGTGATGTTTTTCCATAAATTTCAAAATTGATCGTTAATGTTGTCCGTGTTTTTTAATTGGATGATAATGATGATTGGCGGTTTGTGCCGTTTGTTAGCCTATTCGATAATAGTGAACCAGCTAAAACTTTACGGGATATCTCTGTTCCGTTTGTTGTAGATATAAACAAATATGTTTAACAGGACCAGTGATGTAACTAATGTCTCCATAGTGGTAGTTTATAATAAGGTAGAAGATAACGGTATGTTCCAAATTTAACTAACGCGACAATGAAATTCTACTATTTAGTTTCCCGCAAAATGACACAATATTATGCTCACAAATGCCACTTTTTTATGATGTTTTATAAATGATTTTGTGCAATTAAGATAGGATAGCTTTTATCAAAATTCCCTATTTATAAAAATTACACACTATGCAGACATAGACTTTACAACTATTCTCATAATGATATACACTTTTGTGTATGAGGCTTTTCCCACGTTTTGATATGGTATTTTTACTTTAAAAAAAGGATGATTATGAAGATTTTAGACAAAAAATTAGAGCTCGGAACATTAAACCGCGCTAATGCAAGGCCGTTGCGTGCAGCCACATTTATTGGACGATCAGGATGTTTAATTTTAATATCTGTGTTGTTTTTGTCAAGTTTAGGATGTAAAAAACCTGCAGCAGATGAAGGTAGTTATTATGGATATGGCAGGCTTGCGGTTACCTGTGCCGGAGAGTGCAATGTATCATTTGGCTCAGTTGGTAAAATGAATAACTATACAGTTACTTCAACTACTGCTGTTTACACTTTCAGGTATCAAACCAAATATGAATTGGGTATCACTATCACTCCGGTGGATAAAGATCAGAGTTTAAGAATGGAAGTATATAGCAGAGAAGAAATGCAAATTTTTAAAAATTCGGTTGATAGAAAGGTTAATGAACCGTGGGTGGCTCAAATACTTGTACCATAAGGTTTAAGCACGTTGTTAGTAATTTTGGTACTTCAGCATATTTAAGAAGATGTAATTGAATAACGTTTAATTAAATATCCTAAAAGTTCTGATCACAGCGACGCTACCAAAAATTGTTACTTATATATTTATTTGTTTAAACGACCGAGTAAAACATTTTTTGCATGGTCGTTTTTTGTTGTCGATAAAACTGGGTTGAAAGTTAAGACTAAAGTTGCTTTAGGTTTTTGGAATAACAAGCAGTTAAAAATAACTTTTGTTGAAACTTTGAGCTTAATTTAATAGCTCTTACATTTTTTTAAATTCATGGCGAAGATGGCCGGCTCGTTAAGTGTATTTAGCCTGGCCAAACCATAAACTATTGAGCCGTTATAACTACGTTGGTAATGCGAGGGAATGGCCGGGAGGGGAGCCATATAGATATTGACTTAATCATCAGACCTTTTTCAATACCAGAGGGATGAGTTTTGTTTATTGGCATACCGGCGAATCCGGTATCCTTTAACTGATATTTTTGAATTTAGTACACTAACCAGGATTCATAGCGCCATCTTCAGACCACATCCTGGAAATACCTAAACCTCGTATCATATCAGAAATGCTCGACGCCATTAGTATCTAAAATATTATGGGCGGATCTATTCTTCAAGAACAGATGTTTAACATTTGTATGGGTTTTAACACACACACACACACAATTTTTGAAATACTGATTTTAACCTATTGAAAACTAATAGCCTGGATAGTTTTGGTTATTATCACCATTAGGAGTGTCGTTCACTATCTACTTTGCTTCTTAATAAAGTATTGTATTTTTCAAGTAATTCAATGTATTTGTCCTTCCAGATATAATTTGAGTTATCGGAAGCATTATCGGCATGAAAACCTCCCTGCACCTGTAAAAAATCCGTTTTACGGAATAATTCGGGAAATTCGACAGAAAAGTCGTGCGAAATTAACAGGCCTATCTCATGAATAATTTCCTGTTTTAAATATTTTTGGTTAAACCAATTATAAACAGATCGTCTGTTCATATTTGTCATTCTTGCCAGTTGGCTTATACTAACCCCCTTTTTTCTAATGACTAATTCAACTATTTGACCATAATGCTTGTCCATGTCCTGTAGAGATTTGGTTGAATGATTTAAATACACATATTAATCGGTGAGATAAAGCAACTTAAATTTGTTGAAAAACTTGACGGTTTTGCTGTGTTCCGGGCGGACGAGACAAATATTCTGGTTTTATCTTAACAGTTAACGCAAACCCCAGGTTTTCGATAGTCATGACAACCAACCTTCCGTGATACGCTTTTACAGTACCTTTCTGATTTGAAAACATACCATCGTTAATTTTAATCTGTTCGCCTATTGTATAGTTTTGCAATGAAACAGCCTCAACATCAGCATAAGTGTGTATTATTGATTTTATATTTTCTATTTCCTGATTTGAAATTGTAACCGGATTGGCACAATGTTTTACTATATGCAATACACCTGCAACCTGCATTATTTTAGGAATATCATAAATATTGGCTAAAACAAAGATGTAAGACGGAAAGAGCGGCATTTCCACACATTTTACACGATCTGACCATTTTTTGGTAATTTGTAACAAAGGGCAGTACGATTTGAAGCAATTGTCTTTTAAAGACTGATCAATTTTTTTTTCCCACCTCGGTCGTGTGTAGATAACTATCCATTTCTTTTCAATCTGATCCATTTTTGTAAAAGATTATTCTCTTTAAGTGATTTCCGGTTGGTTTTTAGGGCTTGTATTGAATCATACTGTTAGAACGATTCATCTCTAAAGGTAAAATAAAAGTGCCGCGAGAGTGAGCAAGATGGGAAATTGTGTAGGAACATGAGAAACGGTGTGAAGTAAAAAACTCAAATACCTCGCTGTTTTTTAACGTTGTCGCGGATAGGCAAATGTTGGATATTATTATTTAGGTACCCATTTCCCACATTTATACAATTAGGCCACAATGATGTTCATTATCAGTTTTTTATAGCGTTTTATAGGTAAAATTGTTATCGAGTAGACTACAAAAAAATGATGTTGCTGAGGTGGTGAAGTTATCTATTACGCTATTGTAAAAGGTAGTTATCAATATTAACTCACGCGAGTATTAACGATGAACTATAAAAAATTCAGATATGGCCAGATTTTTTTCCATAGCGTTCCTGTTTTTTGCAAATCTTATTTGTGTCCAGGCGGCAACGAAGGGGAGCGACCATAGCGTTGTTGGTACAGAAGCGCGGAACAGAAAAGATACATGCAGTAGTATTAGTACATTGCCTTGTAGCGCCCTTGCTGTAACGCTGCCTTTCAAATTATCTTTTAATGCCTCAGTCCCCAATTCTATTATCGATAAAAATGGGCAGGGAACTGGTTTTACAACCGTAAACAAATATTCGGGTACAAGGTTGCCCGCCGACGGCAGCCCTTCAAATCCTGCCATCCCCGGTTATGAAGCATCAAAAATAACAATTACAGGCGGGCGTTTACAGCTTGTAACCAATAAGGGAATTGATATATTAACTAATAACAACCAGCTTAATGTGCTTGGTGTAAAGGTTAATCCAGTTAAAAAACTACAAATAGATGTAAAAATCATCAACCCGGTAAATGGGGCGCAGTCTGAGCAAGGCGGTATTTGGTTTGGCTTAAATGATAAAACCTATCTTAAGCTGGACGTAAGCGGGAACAAAATTGAATTAAGAAGAGAAATTAATGACGTTACCAGTACAATATCTGGTATCACTAACCCCGATCAGCGTATTACGCCAACTATTACGGCTTTGAGTGCTAAAACGGTTAGTCTAAGGCTGATAATAGATTCTATAGCAAAAACGGCAGAAGGTTTTTACTCAACCGATGGGGTCAATTTTTTGAGCGTGGGCGCAGGGTATGCTCAGTCATATATCAGCATTGATAGTACTGGTTTAGCCAGCGCCGCAGCTTATGCCGGCATTTTCGGAACACACCGAAACGCTACCGGAGCAGTGACCTATAGTTTTGATGATTTTGCAGTTACTGATATAGGGTCAAACTCGAAAGTACTTTCCTTTTCGCAAAATATCCTGAGCATATCAATAATCAAAAAAGGGCGGGTATATCCTCAAACTGTAAATATTACTTCAAATGTGGCGCTGCCAGCTGGTTACATATTATCTAAAACAGATGCAAGCTGGTTGAACTTACCCCAACCTATTAATAACTCGCTAACTTTTGATGCTAATTCTATCGATTCAAATACCAGTGCAGGCAGTTATCAGGCAGTTGTTACCTGCGCGGCAGCTGGTTATAAATCGGCAACATTGCTTATAAACTTCAATGTAGTTGATGGTCAGTACTCGCAGCCTATAAACGTTAATTTTCAAGATCCTCCAACAATTCCGCCTGTAAATTATATGAGAGATTATGGGCAGGGTTATGGCCTGCGTACCGCACCTTTTCAGGGTAGCGGGCTGGAGTTTGGATGGCGGCGAAAATCGGATGGTTCGTTTATAGACATAACCGGTAATGGCCGAAATAGAAACAACCCTGAGGATGTATTATTGGCTACCCTGATCCACATGCAGGCCAATAATATCAGTGGCTCATTTAATGGTCTCAAAGTCGAATCTTTTTGGGAAATAAAGGTGCCTAACGGCATTTATGATGTAACAGCATCTGTGGGCGATGGTTATGTAGGCGCGGCACCCGAGTTTCATTCGTTAAATATCGAAGGCGTTAATGTAATAAACCGATTTGTTCCTGTTGGTGCGGAAGGCTCGATAGGACGTTTTAAAGCTGTTACCAGCCGGGTAACAGTTAGTGATGAAAAGCTAACGATAACAGCAGACGGCGGTACAAATACTAAAATAAACTATGTTAATATAGTGCCGTATTCTTTAAGTTCATACCTGTTTTGGGGTAAGGGTAATCAAAATTTAGTTGTAAATGCGGGCTCAAAAGATGTGAGCACTTTTTCAATGCCTTTAGGCAGTTCAAATAATCAGGCAACTTCATATACAGTTGGTGTTAGCTATACCGGACCAGGTAATTGGCTTACTTTTACACCCACACAGATGGGGGTACAGCCCGAGGTGTTTTTTAACTATTCCGACGCGAAAAACTTACCAATTGGCAACTACAAAGCAATTGTTACTGCAAAAACACCGCAGTTTACAAGCAGTACATTTGTTGTTCAGGTAAATGTTGTTGATACTTTACGCCCTTATGTAATTTCCTCATCACCGGCAAATGGCGCGATAAAAGTTCCGTTAAACTTGGTTAGTGTGGCTGCTAATAATTTACATGTGCCCGTGTCGGCCGGATATCCGGGAGGCGTAGATAACAGTACGATAACTAATGCAACTGTTAAATTATTTAAACTTGTTGATACAACTTATGTCCCGGTTCCGGGTGTTGTTCAAGGTACAGGAGGGGGCGACGCGATCAGTATTTCTCCTTCGGCCGCGTTAGATCCAAATACTATTTACAAATTTTCCATATCATCGGGAGTAAAATCATACGCGCATATTCCGTTTGTGCCCTATGAGATGACCTTTACAACAGATGCAGCCCTTGTGGATTCTTCGGCACTTTTAAACGCCCAGTTCACCAAAGTACCTATTGCAGGCACACAAAACAAAAAATATAGTTCGTTGGCCATCGGCCCGGATGACAAATTTTATGCTTTACGGCTCGATGGAAACATTGAACGCTATTTTATCAATCATACAAACGGCACGCTTAGCCTGGATAAAACGATAGGTACATTGGCGAGTAAGTATGGTGTGCGGACAGCCATCGGGCTAACTTTTGATCCTTCATCAACAGCAAGCAATGTAATAGTGTGGGTTTCTCATTCTTCAGGTGGTTTAACTGCCGCCCCATCATATGATGGAAATATATCTAAGTTATGGGGGGATAGTTTAGAGTTTGAACAGTTAGTAGTAACCAAACTACCCCGATCTACCAGAGATCATATGGTTAATAGCTTAGCCTTCGGGCCAGATAATGCGCTTTATATTTGCCAGGGAAGCAACAGCTCTGCCGGTTCTTATGATAATGATTGGCAGCGTAACGAAACGTTGTTATCTGGAGCTCTGTTACGATTGGATCTGAACAAGCTTAGTGGTTTTAATTTGCCGTTAAATGTACAAACTACATCGAACCTAAACACAATAAACGCGGCTCCTGCTAACGCTGCTACTATGTCCGATGGAACTTATAATCCATATAGTACAGTCTCTCCCTTAACTATTTATGCATCCGGTGTTCGCAACGCGTTTGATATGGTTTGGCATACCAATGGCCAATTGTATTTGCCAACTAATGGCTCGGGCGGCGGCGGTAATTCGCCGGCATCGGTTGCAGGCACAAGAAGGCCGGACGGAAGCTTTTATCACGGGCCTGCTGTTGCAGCCACAGTTGGCGTTAAAGTACAAAACGACTGGTTGTTTAGGGTTAACCCCGATTTTCCTGTTGGCTTTTTCGGGCATCCCAACCCACTCCGCGGCGAATATGTTATTAATAGGGGATACCCGGATAATCCGTTATATTCTCCTACAGTTAACCCCGATTCCAATTATAGGGCCGCATATAACTTTGGCTTAAATAACTCCCCGGATGGTGCACTGGAATATAAAAGTAGCACTTTCAATGGAGCTTTAAAGGGAAAATTACTGGTGTGCCGATTTAGCGGCGGCGGCGATATCATTGTAATGGACCCCGGATCCAAGAATAAAACTACCTATTCCGGAACTGACGATCATATATATGATATAGTTAGGGTTACTACAGGATCAAGCAACAGTGGCTTAGTAGGGATGTCGGGATTTGCCAATCCTCTTGATATAGTGGAAGATGTGGTAAATGGAAATTTATATGTGAACGAGTTTAATTGGAATAACAACACAAATCTTATTTCTCAAATAACTTTACTGAAGGTTTCAAACCCGTCACCACCAATGGCAGTTTTAGCGGTTAGCGCGGTGTCGCGCTCATCGGTTAATGATATTGACGACAAAGAATACGAGGTAACCGTGACTAATAAAGGGGATGGCGTATTAAAGATCAAAGATATCCGTCTTTCTGGTCGTGATGCAGGGCGTTTTACTATAGATAATATTCAACAGCCTTCTGAAAAGTCGTTAATGATAATCGGCAAAAATAGGTCGTTAAGTTTCAAAGTCAATTCAAAAAACAAGCTCGATGGCAATTTAAGCGCCATGTTAAAAGTAACAAGCATTGATGATACAACTAAAATAGTGCAGATAGATAACTCTGCACATGTGGATTCGGTTATCATAAAAAAGACCGACATAGTAACAAAATCGGCAATTACTAATAGCGACGAACGTGTTCTACAGGTTTATCCTAACCCAATAGTAAATGGAATAGCGAATGTTAAGCTAAGTCATTTCAAACCCAATGAGGTTGTTTCGCTCTACGTTTTTGACATGACAGGCAGGAAGCTGAGAACAAATAAAACCCAGGTTGATGAAAAGGGGACGTTAACTACAAAATTTGAATTGGAACAAGGCGATCTCAACAAGTTTTACATCATTAGAGCTGTGTACAGGTCTGGATATAAGTATGCCAAAATAATAGTTGATGCAAGTAAATAAATAAGAAGTGCCGTGAACCAAATTGCGGCATAACCATAAAGATTGTTTTTGAATGAGGCGTTTTATAAAAAAGAACTTAAGAACTTATATAATTTATTTAACAGCTTTTGGCTGTATCGTGTTTCTGTTTTGTAGTAATTATGAAACTGTAATAATGCCTTCTATTTATAAACACGATGAAAAGCTTGTTTCATCGCTTTTATGTATAGCCGAGTATCCCGTTATAGAGCCTGTTAAGATAAATTTTCAGGATGAAAAAACCGTGCCTCCCCCTGGGTGGCTTAAGGATTTTGGAGGCCAGTTTGAAAACAGACCGGGGGTTTATGAAGGTTCGCAATTAATGTACGGCTGGAAACGCGTTGACAGTGGAAGGCCTGTAGATATAACCGGTAACGGACGCGCAAGAAATGAACCCGAAGATGTTTTGTTATCAACCTTCGTACACATGCAGGCCAACGATATCAATAGCCTCTTTTATGGGATTTTTAAGGGAAAAAGAATAGATAGCTATTGGGAATTAAAACTATTGAACGGCGTATATAAAGTTACTGTAGCTGTAGGTGATGGTGAAGTTGGCCGGGCACCTGAAAAGGATTGCATTAATGTTGAAGGGGTGAAAACCATCTACAATTTTACACCAATAGGTCATATACGTAGCCCGGGAAGGTTTAAAACATCTACCGTTACGGTTACTGTTAGCGATGGTGCATTAACGATAGATGCAATAGGGGGAACCAATACCAAGATTTGTTATGTTGAAGTAGATCCTATCAGTATATCGCCATATGTTTACCTATCAGCAGGATCTCAGAACCTTTTAGTTGATAAGAATAATAAGGACAGTAATACCGTAGATGTTATTCTGCATAATTCACTAAGTACCAATATAAAATATGATGTATCAACCACCTATGATAAGGAAAGCAATGGGGTACGATGGTTAAATAAATTGAAGAACGTTACGGGGGCGGTTGACTCTGTTGTAACCTTTGATTATTCTGCCGCGAGAGCAATGCCGGTAGGTACCTATACAGCTACTGTGCATGTTGCGGCTAAAGGATACAATAATGCGGTTATAAATTTGGCATTGCGGGTTGTGGATCATAAGCGGCCTTATGTTATATCTTCCACACCAATAAATGGTTCACGAGTAACCTACAACAATGTTACTATAGCAGCCAATAACCTGTTTGTACCTGTTGCCAAAGGGGTGAAAGGAGGGGTTAATAATTCAACAATAACCAACGAAACCGTCAAGCTTTTAAAAATAGGGAACGGGGAGAGTATAGAAGTTGCCGGAACAGTGCAGGGTACGGGCGGGGGAGACGCGATTAGCTTTTCGCCTGCTAAGCCGCTTGAACCAAATACCATTTATAAGTTTGTGATAACAAGCGGTGTAAAATCATATGCAGGGGCTTCTTTCATGCCTTTCGAAACCGCATTCTCAACCGTTTCGGCACCTGTTGATTCTTCAAATCTTATCAACGCTTCGTTTACTAAAATATCCATCCCAGGTACTCAAAATAAAAAATACACCTCGCTAACATTTGGTCCCGATGGGAAATTCTACGCGTTGAAAATGGACGGCAGCATAGAGCGATTTGATGTAGACCATGTAAGCGGGATGTTAACCAATATGACACTCATCAATACCATGGTTGCCAAATATGGCGAAACTACGGCTATTGGCTTAACATTCGACCCAAGTTCGACTCCTACTAACCTCGTGGCATGGGTATCATTCTCTTCATCGGGACTTACCTCGGCACCAGTGTTTGATGGTAACATCAGCAGGCTTAGTGGAACGGATTTGAAAGATGAACGGCTTATGGTTACAAAATTACCGCGATCAACAAGAGATCATATGGTGAACAGTATGGCTTTCGGCCCAGATAGTGCCTTATATATATCGGTAGGTAGCAACAGTTCGGCAGGGGAATATGATAAGGGGTGGCAAAGAGATGAAACGCTTCTGGCCGGCGCAATTTTAAGGCTTGATTTAAAAAAGTTGAAAAATATCAAGCTGCCACTTAACGTACAAACCACGGCAACTCAAAGCCTGATAAACCAGGCGTCTGACGTTGCAATGAAATTACCGGACGGTACCTATAATCCTTATTGCGCGGCAGCGCCGCTTACCATCTTCGCTTCCGGGATCCGGAATGCATATGATATGGTTTGGCACACCAATGGGCAGTTATACGTTCCGGCTAATGGATCTGGTGGCGGTGGCAATTCGCCAGCATCTGTTAAAGGCACCAGACGACCGGATGGTTCATATTACACAGGGCCGGAAATCCCCTCTACCAGGAACGTACCTGTTCAGCACGATTGGTTATTCCGGATAAACCCGAATAAGCCGGTTGGTTTCTTCGGACATCCCAACCCTTTGCGCGGCGAGTATGTAATTAACCGTGGTTCTGTAGATAATCCTAACTATCAGCCAAACACAAAACCTGATATCAATTATAGAGGTGCTGCGTATGATTTTGGTTTTAATAAATCGCCAAATGGTGTAATTGAATACAAGAGCAACAATTTTAACGGAACTCTTAAAGGGAAACTACTGGTTTGCAGGTTTAGTGGCGGCGGCGATATAATGGTTTTAGAGCCAGGCACAATGACAAAGCAAAACAACAAAGCTTCATTAGCCGATGATCACATTTTTGACATATCCCGTGCAGCAACCGGTGTAAGCAATTATGGACTTGAAGGTATGAATGGATTTGCTAATCCTTTGGATCTGGTAGAGGATACCTTAACCGGTAATTTATACGTAAGTGAGTTTAACTGGAACGAGAACCCAAATTCTATCTCACAAATAACACTTTTAAAAGCCAACAAGAAAAATATAGATCAACCTAAACCAACTGTTTATGCATCAGATAAGCATTGATATAGCCGGGAGAAGGTTATTAAGCGAGTTACATTTTTAAGCCAGAAATTTTAACATATTATATGATCCCTTCACAATTTAAATCCTCCTTTCCATGAAAAAAAACAGGTACATTTTACTCAGTAACTCTACGTATAAGCGGTGCTGCAATGTTTTAATTTTATGCTGCCTGGCAATCAACTGTGCTTATGGTTCAGATAAAGTAGCCGTGAAAGGTTTAGGGACAAATATTGCAGATAATGTTGCTAACCGGGCAGCAGATGGCTGCCCACTTGTAAGTACGCTGCCTTGTTCGGCAATTACAGTAGGTTTGCCTTATAGTTTATCATTTACCAGCAGCGTGGCCTCTACCATTTTAGATAAAAATGGATTAGGTACTGGCTTTACTACTGTTAACAATTACTCAGGCACAAGACTGCCTGACGATGGTACACCCACCGATGCTACTGTACCTGGTTATGTACCCTCAAAAATAACTTTAACAGGAGGGAGGCTTCAGATTGTTACTAATAAAGGTATCGACATACTTACAAACAATAATCAGTTAAATGTGCTTGGGGCGAAAATTACAGCCGTGCAAAAGTTACAGTTAGATGTAAAAATTATTAATCCTGCAAATGGAACCCTATCACAACAAGGCGGTTTATGGTATGGACTAAATGATAAAACCTATATTAAGCTGGATATCAGCGGAAACAAGGTAGAATTAAGAAAAGAACTAAACGACGTTACGAGTTCTGCCGCTGGCACTTCAAATCCTGATCAAAGGATCACCGCTGTAATTAGCAATCTTAATACTCAAACCGTTAGTTTACGATTGATAATTGATTCAGCTACAAATACCGCAGAAGGTTTTTATTCTGTAGATGGCGTAAATTTTATAAGCACGGGTGCCGGATATTCGACTACCGGATTAAATATTGCCGGAATGGGTTTAACTACGGGCGAACAGTTTATAGGTATTTTCGCAACCCATCGTAATTCTACTACATCTTCAACCTATAATTTTGATGACTTTGCGGCAAGTAGCATTGCGGTCTCAACTCCAGCAACCACTAATATTGATTTTTTACCGGCTGGTTCTGCGGTTCCTGCAGGTTTTACGGCAGATAATGGATTGCCTTACGACGCCACAAGAAAATACGGATGGATCACACCGGTAACCAAAGTACCGGTAGATCTGAGTGCCAACATGCGATTGCGTACAGGTACTGCCGATGCGAAATTAAGGTCGGTTGTTCAAATGCAAGCCAGTACCGCCGGACAAAATCCTGGTACATGGGAATATGCAGTGCCAAATGGAAAGTACACTGTAACAGTGAGTGCTGGCGATGATGGTTTTTACGACAGTAACCACCAAATTAATGTAGAAGGTTTACCTGCAATAAGTGATTTTACACCTTCGTCCGCAAATAAATACAGGTCGGGCACAGCTACGGTCCAGGTAAGTGACGGCAAATTAACTATCGATGCTAATGGTGGCGTAAATACCAAAATGAATTATCTCACATTTGCGCCTTTTAGCGTTGTAACAGATAATACCGCTCCAACGGCCAGCGTTAGGGCAACCGGCACCTTAAAATCAACTGGCGTGTATTCTGATTTGGCGAAAGTTTATATCACTGCAAACGATGCCGGCGGATCTGGATTGAGCTCATTACAATATTCGATAAATAACGGTGCCTATGTTAATTATACTGCCCCGTTTTTCGTTACGGCTTCCGGGGCTTACAAAATACAGGTAAAAGCAACAGATGGTAACAATAACCAGTTAATTACAACCGGATACAATTTCAGTATTGCCCCTTCTTCGGGAGCATTTATGGTATTGAACAATCCAGATCTTTTTCCAAGTAATGATCGTTTGGTTTTTTCGTTGATCCAAACGCCATGGAGAAGAACAAGCCCGGATACTACTCCTTACAATGCAAATCACAATAAGGTAAAACTTCGCATAAATAACAAAGGTACGGGTAACCTGGTGTTAAGTAACCTAATTTTATCAAATAGCGCGGCCTGGAAAATAGCGTCTGTTAATACAGATACTAATAGTACTGTTCCGATAAGCATCGCTCCGGCTTCATTTGCGGACGTTACCGTACAGTTTATTGCTAAAAACGCGGCAACGAGACTGAAAGTTTTTACCGATACTTTAACCATAGCGAGCAATGACAGCATTAATCCGTTAAAAAAAGTTGTATTAAGCGGAATATGGCAGGGAGCTGGCGAGGATATAAACGAACCTTATGCCCAGCAAATTATAAGCGCGTTTGGCTTTAAAACAAATACAGGTTACGCGCACGACGATGGAAATGTAAAAGGCACAACAAGAGTGCCTAACTCCAGCGAAGTAAACGCGGCCTATTTTGTAGCTGCTGATCCGAGTAAGCCGGTAACGGTGTATCAATTGGCGGCTTATCATAACTGCTGCGCGGCGGTAGAAACGTTTACTTATTACAAAAAAGGATCAAGTACGCTCACTGCATTGTTTGCGCATAGTAATTTAGATGGCCAATCTATTTTACCCAGGCTGCTAAACACTGCGAACGGAACGGCAAGAGGTACACTTAACTTAACAGGTTCGTTCGGTTTTAAAGTGGGCTCCTCATACTCCGATCGTACTAAAAATTTTAACGGCCTTATTGGTATGAGATTTTTAAAGGTGTTTGGTGAGGATGGTAATATTATACCTGATGCCTACATTTTGGATTGCGATTATTTAGGCACTGCCGTCACTAACTATGATTACCAGGATAATGTTTATTACGTTGATAATATCAAACCTGATTCCGGTTCTGTACATCACTCTGAATTAGCTGCATTGCCCAAAACTGCTGTTAACTTCGATCCAATTAATACAGGCGCAACTACATCGTTTTTGTTGACGCTCAAAAACCAGGGGATCACTTATCCTGACGGAACCGGCGATTCGCCAATAACATTAAAAAGCGCTGTTATCTCAGGCCCAGATGCTTCAGAGTTTAGCGTAAGCGCGCTAAAAACTTTTACGTTAGCCGAGCAGGCAACTACTACGCTCACCGTTAGGTTTACACCAACTTCGGTAGGTATAAAAAATGCAGCTTTACTTGTAAATTATAACAGCGGGGTTTCGCCGTTAAGGGTACCGTTATATGGAATTGCCAATAATGCAAATAGTACGGTTAGTGTTGTAAAACGGATCAAAGGTGGTTCGGATGTAAACTTAACCATAGGCAACCAGGTTTACGAGTCGGATAAAAATTACCGCCAGGGATCGATCAAGTTTGATTCGCAGCCAGTAGTTACCGGAGTTGCTGGAACCGATATTGATTCGTTATATATAAGTTATTTATCGGCAGCGGTAGATAAGGGACAAACGCGTTATGAAATTCCTGTAACAAATGGCGATTATTTAGTTAGGTTACATTTTGTTGAGAACTTTTGGACCGTACCTGGCTCGCGGATCTTTAATGCTACAATAGAAAACAAAGTAGGCTTGCAGAATTTTGACATTTTTAGCGAGGTTGGCTACCGGACGGCGTTAGTTAAAGATTTTGCTGCTACCGTAACAGATGGTTCATTGAGCATAAAATTTGATCCTACTGCAGATCGTGTAGCATTAGCTGGCCTTGAGTTGTTCAAAATCAATGCAATACCATCTTTGTTTGCCAAAGCATTAGCCACTCCCTTGGCACCGGCTATCACCGATAAAAATATAACGCTATTTCCTAACCCAAACTCGGGAGGGGCTTTTAGCCTAAACGCGGCTAATTTTCCAGTAAACGAATCTGTGCAATTATCAATAAGCAGCATGAGCGGTAAATTGATCCAAACCGAAACGTTCACTACCGATCAGTCTGGTGCAGCAGGAGTATATGTTACCTTAAAAAGCAAGTTACAGCGCGGTGTATATATAATTAATACACACTCTTCGTCCGGAAGTCTTTATGCTAAATTGTTAGTGCAATAACAGGACTGTTTTTTTAGTGTTCATAGAGCTGAATTTGGCATGTTACGTGTCAGATTCAGCTCTTTTTTTTGCTGTATTTCAAGTATACAGAAATCATTCATTTCATTGCCAAATACGGTTGCCAAACACAGTTTCACACCTATTCTCACAATTTTACATTAAAGTATCAATACCAAAAATCAGGCTCTAATAATTGATATTTTGATAATATTTGTTGGAGATCAATGTAAAAATACTTCAATAAGCATTGAAATATTAAATTGATTGCAACCTATGTTAAAAAAATGTTACTCTGTGAGTGAGATGGCGAAGCTTTATCAAAACCAATAAAATTCATGTTTTGTAAAAAGTTTTATAAGCCTTAATAAGTACAACCAAAAACAACAATAAATATTTATTCATGGAAAATAACCGTTACTTCCTTGCTTCATTTATTGCACTTGTCACTATTCTGGCATGTTCATGCAGCAGCACAAAAAAGCTGATATACGTACAGGATGCTTCTCAAGCATCTACCCCGGCACCTTTAGCTATTGGCAATTACACAGAACCGGTAATTAGGCCGGATGATATCCTGGCTATCAATATAAATACAACAGACCCTAACGCCACTTTAAGCATCAATAGTAAAAATGGTGTTTACGTTAATGGTGGTACCTCAACTAATGGTTCGTCTAATCCGCTTGCAGGTTATTTGGTAGACAAAGATGGCAACGTTGATATCCCGGTGCTTGGAACTATAAAACTTGGCGGTTTAACCACGTTTGAGGCTAAGAAAAGTTTAAAAGCCCTCGCAAAAAAATCGTTTGAGAACCCGATAGTTGATGTTAGGTTTTCAAACTTTAAAATTACTGTTTTGGGCGAGGTAAGTCATCCTGCTGCCTATATACTTCCTAATGAACAGGTAACAATTTTTGATGCCTTAGGGTATGCTGGTGACCTTACCATTTATGGCCGCCGCACAAATGTATTACTTATTCGTAAGGGTGTTAATGGGAATGACGTATCTGTAAGGTTGGATATGACCAAAAAGGATTTTTTAAACTCTCCTTATTATTACTTGAAACAGAACGATATTTTATACGTGGAACCACTTAAAACTAAAGTTCTTAACAACGATAGTAACCTGATAAAATACCTGTCTTTGGCTGCCACATTACTTACCGCCGGGATACTTGCCAAGCGTTATTGGTAAAAGCCGCTTTTATATTAATTATTCCTTGATCTACTAATTCACCAGAAAAACAGATGAAAAAAAGATATTTAAACGGAAGCGATAAAAATGACAATAAATTTATTACCCAGCTTAAATCTTATTGGTATTTATATTTATTGTGCCCGGTACTATTTGTAACATTAGCGTATTTTTTTACAGTTTATGCCACGCAACAGTACCTGGTTAGCAGCACTATGCTTTTGCAACAGCAACCCAATAATCCGGATGCCAGTTCGGCCTATGCAAATGGAGGAGCAGCTGCGGCATTAAACGTTAACGAGATCATAAAAAATGAAGGTGATGTGCTTAGATCGCGTAACCTTATCCAGGAAGTAGAGCAAAAGCTGCACCTTAACGTTAAAGTATTTGCGAACAGCGGCATATTTGGTACGGAGATTTATGATCAAGCTCCTTTTGATGTAAAGATAACAAAAGCTAAAGTCGACTCTTTGAGAAAGCGGGAGTACGTAATTACTATAGTAGACGGCAACCATATAAATGTTGCTAATCCGAAGGAAAAAGTGGACTTAAATGTAGGTTACGGCGATACTATCAGTTTGCCTCAATATAACCTGGTAATTGCCAAAAAACCGGGCGTGACGGCTTTACAAACCGAGTACTCTACACAAATTGTATCTGATGATGACGCTATAGCCGATATTACCCGAAACTATGACGCCGATTTTATAGATAAAGGCACCACTACCGTCGCGCTTACGTTGTATTACCCAAATTCAAAAAAAGGTGAGGTTATATTACAAGCGATAATGAACCAATATCTACAGGATAATCTCGAGCAGAAGAAGCAATCTATCGATAGCACCATTAATTTTATTAATTCCCGTTTAAGCGTTGTAGAAGGCGAGTTGACTAACGTTGAAAAAAACTATCAGGCTTATCGCAGTTCCAATAACATTGCAGATCTTGATGAACAATCCAAAGTACTGGTAGGTTCTGCAAGCGAAAACACCAATAAGTATCAGCAGCAACAGATTCAGTTATCTATCATTAAAGATTTAAAAAGCAGGTTAAATGACCCTAACAATAAACAGGTTATACCAAGCTCGTTAAATATTCAAAATGCATCATTTGCCGCAAGTTTATCTCAATACAACAACCTTTTAAATGAAAGGATTAAACAACGTTTATCTTTTACAGAAACAAACCCTGTAATAGTTAATATAGATCAGCAAATACAAACGGTAAGGCATAACTTATTGCAAAGCATCGATAGCTACAAGAATGAAATGGTGTTAAACAGTTCGGGTATCAATGCCCAGACCAACATGCTGAGTAACTTTATTAAACAGGTTCCGGGAAAACAGCGTACCATCATGGATTATACCAGGCAGCAGGAACTTAAACAGCAATTATATGTTTACCTGTTGCAAAAAAGAGAAGAAACTTCGATGGCTAAGGCCGCTAATATATCTTACTCGAGGGTAATTGATAACGCAAAAAGTTCTAAAGACCCAGCTAAGCCTATTAAGCCGCTTATTTACGTAATGGGCTTTTTTATGGGAATAATAGTTCCTTTTGGATTGGTTAACTCTAAGAAACTCATACAGTCAAAAAT
This sequence comes from Mucilaginibacter sp. CAU 1740, assembly GCF_039839285.1. Classification (NCBI taxonomy): domain Bacteria; kingdom Pseudomonadati; phylum Bacteroidota; class Sphingobacteriia; order Sphingobacteriales; family Sphingobacteriaceae; genus Mucilaginibacter; species Mucilaginibacter sp. CAU 1740. The sequence continues at coordinate 123,047 of NZ_JBDOQS010000014.1, forward strand.
TATATCTGAAGGTGATATTGAACAGCAAACCGATGTTGCCATTATAGGCAAAATTGGGCACCAATCGCTAAAACTTAATTCAAAATCAGATCAGCTATCCAGAACCCAGGTTGCAGAAAGCATGCGCACTTTGCGAACCAAGCTGAGAAACATATTAGATAGCGGACAATCGAGTGTTATTATGGTTACTTCAAGTGTGAACGGAGAAGGAAAAACCTTTTTAACCAGGAACCTTGGTGGAACTTTTGCAATTGCCGGAAAAAAGGTGTTGATGATAGAACTTGACCTTAGGAAGCCTAAGCTTTCAAGCATGTTAGATATAGACAACAATGATCTTGGCTTTTCTAATTACGTTTTAGATGATATTGATGCCGACCGGCTTATCAAACCAAGTGGATTTGATGATAACTGTTTTATAATAACTTCAGGACCGGTTGTTTCAAATGCCAGTGAACTCTTACTGACAGATAAATTGGGCAAACTTATAACTGAAATGAGGGATAAGTTTGACTACGTTATTATAGATAGTTCGCCCGTTGGGCTTGTATCGGATGCTTTAGTAATTCAAAAGCATGTAGACATGACCATTTACGTTTGCAGGCATAATTATACAAACAGATCTCAGATCGAGATCATAAACGAGATGAAGCAGAAAGATAACGTAGATAATTTGTACGTGGTTATTAACGACGTCAACTTTTCAAAATCCGGTTATTTTGGATATGGATACGGCATAGGTTACGGAGATTGATCCATCATTATTTCATCAGTATAATATCACCTATAACATTTCTGGAAAACTAAACTTTATGATGAAATTATCATTCATGGTTTGCTGGTATATGCTACTATTTTATACATGCAGTGCTCAAGATAATAAATCGCAGTTTATATGGGGTATAAACGGGCATCCCTTAACACAGCAAGACTACAGTAACATCGATGATCAGATAACTGCGTTAAACGACCTTAATGTGAGTAGCTATCGATTTGACGTAGTGCTGAATAAGGACGGCTATGCGAAAAAACAAGATGATTTTATAAAGCTGTTAAAAGCCCTTAAGGGCAATAATATATTACCATTTGCTGCGGTAATGCAAACGGGATTTGGTGTTATGCAGCCAGATTCTGTTTATGCCACAGCGGTTTTACAGGGTAAAAATTTCGGTACAGCCTACGGCGACTATTTTACGGTACTTGAAGTAAATAACGAGGTAGATACCAAAATCGCTTTAAAAAATTCGCCGGGTGGAGTTGCATCCAATACGAAGTATGATACCGCAAAAAGCAAGCGTTTCATGGCCCAGATCTCGGGTTTTATAGATGGAATAAAATCCGTTAAGCCGTCGATAAAAATCTCGCTGTCGGTAAGCTTTACTCATTTTTATTATCTCAAATTATTACAGGAAAATAAGGTGAACTATGACATTATTGGCTGTCATTGGTATTCTAATATGGGTGATATGCTGGCGCAAAAACTACCTATCGCAAATGTGCTATCCTATATAAAAACTAATTTCAATAAGCCTGTCTGGATTACCGAGTTTAATCGGTTTAAAGGTACTGGTAGCGTAAGTTTTGCTATGCAGAGCCAATACATTACTGAAAGCATTCCTAAGCTGATAGCACAAAGGCAAATAGGCGCATTTTTCCTTTATGAACTTTTTGATGAACAATCCTTAGCTGCAAAGTATCCATTAGAAGCGAACTATGGCATAATGTACAGGGATCCTTCCGGAAACTTTGTTAAAAAAGATGCTTATCAAGGATATAAAACTATGATTTCCAGGCAAACAAAATAAAGTGATTGAAGGAGGCATTGAGTAGCAGTTACCAAAGCACTCAATCATCGGCCGTAATAATTTAAGTATTGCGTAAAAAATTACAAATCTCACAGCTATGAAAATTGCAATTGTACATGATGACCTGGTACGTAAAGGTGGCGCAGAACAGGTAGCTTTAAGTTTTCACCATGCATTCCCATCTGCGCCAATCTATACCCTTTCTTATGATGCTGCTAATACTTATCCGGAGTTCAGATCGTGCGATATAAGGACAAGTTGGTTTGGGAAATTCATTAAAAGGGAAAAAAACATGAAGCGGTTTTTCTATCCTCTTGGTGTTTTGGCAATGCAAAAGCTTGATTTTAGCGAATACGATGTTATACTACAGTCAACAACTCACTGTGCCAAATATGTTAAAGCCGGCGATAAAACATTGGTCATCACCTACTGCCATAATCCGTTCAGATTGGTTTGGAGTCCGGATTCTTATGAAAAAGTAAAAGAGTCTGGAAGCCTAAAAAGGAAGGTATTAAATAAAGTTTTGGCCGCCTTAAAAGATATCGATATCAAAGCTGCTGATCGTACAGATTGGTTTATTACCAACGCGCAGGAGGTTGTGCCAAGAATTGAGAAGGCTTACCATCCTAAAAAACCTATCGCTGTGATAAATCCTCCTGTAAGAATAGAGAACTTTTATGTTTCTAATTCTGTTAGCGATTACTTTTTGGTGGTATCCCGTTTTGAATCATATAAAAAGGTCGACCTGGTAATTGAGGCCTTTAACCAAATGCCAAACAAAAAGCTTTTGATAGTTGGCAAAGGTTCAAGAGAAAAAGAACTAAAGGAGATAGCTAATAATAATATAACATTTTTGAGCGGGCTTGATGCCAGCAATCTGGCCAGACTTTATGCAAACTGTAAGGCGTTCATTTTTCCGCAATTGGAAGATTATGGCATTACCCCGTTAGAGGCGAATGCATCAGGACGGCCGGTTATAGCTTTTAATAGGGGGGGAGTACTGGATACCATGATCCCTTATACCAACAATTCGATGGAAGCTACGGCGGTATTTTTTGATCAACAATCTGTTGCATCCTTAAAGGAGGCCATTTTGTTGTTTGAGCAGTTGCAATTCGATCCGGCATTTATAAGTGCCCATGCGCATACATTTGATGAAAGCCATTTTATTGAAAAAATAAAGGCCTTTGTTTTAGAAAAATATAATGGCGAAGCGCAGATACCTCAAAAGTTGCCCAAGCAAAGTGAAAAAGTTGCAGTATGAGTGTGTATTGATAAGCATTAACAGCGCAAATTGAATTAGCATGGCTGCCCAGTAAACATGCTAATAGTTACCATCCTAAAAAACATCGTTATACTCCTCAAATTTATATGGATAACGTAATTCTACAAACTGAAAAAACAGACGAACATAATATCAAGAAAGCAGGATCAGACAAGAAGGTTGTAGTATCCGGTATCTTTTGGAATTTTGTTCAGATGGTTATTAACCAAGCATTTAGCTTCTTGCTTAAGCTGGTGTTGGCAAAGTTGCTATTTCCGGGTGAGTTTGGAATAGTAGGTATGGCTACAGTATTTACCGGATTTGTGCAGGTGCTAAATGATTTGGGTGTTGGCGCTGCGTTGGTACAAAAAAAGGAAGAAACTTTACGTACAGAGCATTACCATACCGCTTTTTGGACAGGCGTTGCCTGGTCGGTTTTTTTGTTTCTTGTTATGAGTTTCGCTGTTGCGCCGCTGGCCGCAATGTTTTACAACAAACCCATTCTGGAGTCGATAGTGCCTGTGCTTAGTATAGGCATTTTAATAAGCCCGGTTAATTTGGTTCATAAAGCCCAACTTACCAAGCAAATGGATTTCAAAAAGCTGGCTTATATTGACAATGTATCGAATATAGTGGTTGGTTTAATTGCACTTGTACTGGCTTTTGAAGGGGCCGGGGTATGGGCACTGGTTTTTAACTCGGTAGGGAATGTTTTTTTTGCGATGCCTTTATTTTACAGGGCAACCAGGTGGAAACCGGCATTTATTATGGAGAAAAAGGCGTTTCAAGAGATATTTGGATTTGGTGTGTATACAACAGGATCTAATATCTTAAATTATTTATACAATAACATTGATTATTTATTGATAGGCAAACTGTTAGGCGCCTCGTCCCTTGGTTTGTACACGTTGGCTTTTGTGCTTACAGATACATTTCGTGGCAGGCTGATGGCTGTTATCAATAACGTTATGTATCCCATTTACGGTAAAAAGCAAAATGACCTGGTATCTATCAAAAAGTATTATCTAAAAGTAGTTTTAGCCAATTGTGCACTTGTTTTTCCGGTAATGATCTATTTTATAGTAGAGGGTAACCGTTTTATTACCCACGTTTTTGGTGCCAAGTGGCAGGATACAGTAGCGCCTTTACAAATTTTGTCGGGTGGCGTAATGCTGCATCTTCTGGTTAGCGGTAATACATCGTTACTAAGAGGCTTGGGGAGGCCAGGTATGGAGATGAAACAACAAGTTTTAAAAGCCTTAATATTTCTTCCTACTCTGGCATTCGGAATATATTATAATGGGCTTGTAGGTGCAGCCTGGGCAATTCTCTTTAACAAGCTTTTTGTTGTATTGATAGCACAATATGGGTTCATTTATCTGCTGCCGGTAAAGATCTCTGTAATGGACTTTTGTAAAGAGTTAAAGGCACCATTTATCGCGTCTGCGGCTTCGTTCATTATAGTTTACTTGTTGAAACTGGTTGGTGTTAATTTCATAATAAATGGAATTTGCCTCTGTATAGTATATTTTGGTTTGATTTATATGTTGATGGGCAGTGAATTAAAAGAACTTTACCGGGGATTTAAAACCAAAAGAGAGCAATCATAAGTTTATTTATGATAAAGTTTTGCTTAAGCAATGTATTACAGAACATCAATTTACCAAGCCATTTTACTCAAATTAAAATGGTAATTAACTGCTAAACCCCCTAATTCAAACTTACTTGGTCCGTTAACCTTTCACTTCAATTTACCTGTATGAACCAAAAAAAAGTTTCGATTATAATTCCTACGTATAAAGATTGGAATAGGCTATCGTTGTGCTTAAATGCCCTCGAAGCTCAAAGCTATGATTCTGATTTATTTGAAATTATTATTGTTAACAACTATCCCAATGCCAAAATTCCCGCTAATTACTTTCTTCCCAAAAATTGCCTTGTAATTGTTGAGGGAAAGCCTGGATCTTACGCTGCCCGCAATGCCGGAATTACAATGGCAACCGGCAATATCATCGGCTTTACAGATTCTGATTGCATACCCGATGTAAACTGGATTAAAAATGCTGTTCTATTTATGGAGGCAAACACGGATTGTGATAGGATAGCCGGCAGCATAAAACTATATTACCATTCAAACAAGCTGACCGAGGCTGAATTGTACGAAAAAATTTATGCCTTTAATGAAGATATATATGTTCATCAGGACGGTACCGGAGTTACAGGAAATATGTTTAGTTATCGGCACGTGTTTGACGCGGTTGGTGTTTTTAGGGATGATTTAATGTCGGGTGGCGACTACGAATGGTCTATACGAGCGAAAGATAACGGTTATAAAATAAAGTATGCCGAGGATGTTATTGTAAATCATCCTGCGAGGCAAAATATATCTGAACTCATCAAAAAAGCAAAAAAGATTGGGGGAGGGCAGTCCGGGTTTAACCCACCGCCCGATCAAAATAAGTTCCAGGCCATTGTTAGTTTCCTTTATGATCTCAGGCCGCCAATTAAAAGCATAAAATTAATAGCCCAAAAAGGTAAAGATCTTCATATAACACAAAAGGTTACTGTGTTTTACATCCGGTACTACCTCTCAATCATTACCGCTCGCGAAAAATTTACAGTAAGCTTCGGCAAAAATTCAGAACGCCAAAAAGTATTACACCACACATAAATAATCACCTTTAAAAAAAACATCATTATGAAAATTGCTATTGTGGGAACCGGCTATGTTGGTTTAGTAACCGGAACTTGTTTATCAGAAACCGGAAATGACGTTACCTGCGTTGATATTAACAAACAAAAAGTTGCGATGATGCAACAGGGCCAGCTGCCAATTTATGAGCCCGGCTTAGAGGCTCTGTTTCAAAGAAATATTATTCACGAACGGTTACGTTTTACAGATGATCTGGCAGTGGCGATTGAGCATGCGGAAGTTATATTCCTGGCATTGCCAACTCCTCCGGGGGGCGATGGCTCGGCAGATTTGAGTTATGTGCTTGGTGCGGCAAAGGATATTGCTAAACTAATAACCGATTACAAAGTGATCGTTACAAAATCTACAGTTCCGGTTGGTACAGCCGATAAAGTAAAAGCGGTGTTTCAACAACATACCGATGTTGAAGTTGCAGTAGTATCTAACCCTGAGTTTTTAAGAGAAGGTGTTGCCGTAGAGGACTTTATGAAGCCAGATAGGGTTGTTGTTGGCACCACGGACGAAAGAGCTAAAAAGCTCATGGCCGAGCTTTATGCGCCATACGTGCGCCAGGGTAACCCGGTTATTTTTATGGATGAAAGATCATCTGAATTGACCAAATATGCAGCTAACTCCTTCTTGGCCACTAAAATATCGTTTATGAATGAAATAGCGAATTTGTGCGAACTGGTTGGTGCAAACGTAGATATGGTACGTCTTGGTGTTGGCTCAGATGACCGTATAGGTAAACGCTTTTTGTTTCCGGGGATAGGTTATGGTGGCAGTTGCTTTCCAAAAGATGTACAGGCGCTTGCAAAATCGGCAGAGGATAATGAATATGATTTCAGGATACTAAACGCCGTAATGGAAACCAATACCATACAGAAGAAAATTATGGTAGAGAAGCTGAAAAAATATTACAACGACGACCTGAAAGGGAAAAAATTTGCCATTTGGGGGTTAGCCTTTAAACCCGAAACTGATGATATCAGGGAAGCACCGGCTTTGGAGATTATAGATGAGTTGGTTAATGAAGGGGCGCAGGTAATAGCATTTGATCCGGAAGCTGCTAACAATGTGAAATACCTCATCGGCGATAAGATCGGTTACGTTGATGATCACTATGAAGCTTTACCAGGCGCAGACGCATTATTGATATTAACTGAGTGGAGTATTTTCAGAAATCCAGACTTTGCGCTTATCCAAAAAAGCCTTAAAGAGAAAGTGATTTTTGATGGCCGAAATCTATATGATCTTGATAAAATGGCCGAATTAGGTTTTTATTACAATAGCATAGGCAGGAAAACTATTAATGAAACAATAACATCTACAATATCTTAATTTTAAGTTTTAAGCCACCTACCTCAAGCATTTTTAACCTTATTTATTGGCACTACACAGTTTTATACATAATGGTGCCAGAATCATAAATCGGCCGAAATAGCGGTGTGAATATTGTATTATTGTTAAAGAATTCGCCATTAGCTTATTAACTTTTGCGATTTACCTTAATAGCCTTATTATTTTTTTATTTTAAATATTTGGATAAGTTGTTATAATAACATTTTTAACCATGGTTTAATAAAAACACGCTTATGAAAACACGCTACCTTTTCTTGATTTATTTTGTGATGGCCGCTACCGATCTTGCCGTAGTTAATGTTGCGTTTTTAACTGTTATCAATTTGTTAGGTTATGAAAATGCACGCGTTGACATGGGGCTGATGATGAGCGCCAATTATCTATGGTTGCTTGCAGCTTTGTTATCCGGACTTTACACAAGCAGATCTATCCATCGTCTCGACAACATTTACAGGTTAACAGTAAAAAGTTTTATTGGATTCTCTGTTCTGTTTTTATCTTCCATGATCTTGTCTAAGGCACACCAATTCTCTTTCTCTTTTATATTTCTGTTTTATGCATCGGTGTTAGTTGGCCTTGTATTGAGTCGGGTTTTCGGTGCCGCTTTTGAACGAAACTTAAAAAAGAATTTCAAAATTACTCGCTCTGTTGCTGTAATAGGTTTGAATTCGATGGGGCTTAGGTTGGCTGGTTTTTTTCAAAATACTGATAATCACTTCTCTTTTCAGGGTTTTTTGAACCAGGAAGATAACTCTATGCTTGATAATCGCGGAGAGGTATTGCAAACCGTTAAAGAGCAGATTTTTAGCGCTGCAAATTCGGGTATCAGAGATGTTTACGTGTCCTTATCTCCTGAACGCATTACCGAATATAACAAACTGCAAGAGGAAGCAGATAAGTATTGCCTTAGGTTAAAACTTGTACCGGATATGTCAAATTCAACTGTAAATAGCTTAAAGCTAAGTTACATGGGCGATTTTGCGGTGTTAAGCAACCGTAACGAGCCATTGGAGGAGATGGAGAACAGGTTTAAAAAGAGAGTTTTTGATATCCTGTTCAGCTCGTTGGTTATTGTTTTTGTATTAAGCTGGTTATATCCTCTTATTGGTTTATTGATCAAGCTTGAAAGCCGTGGCCCGGTAATGTTTAAACAGCTGAGAAGCGGCAGGGACAATGAATCATTTTTATGCTTCAAATTTAGAAGTATGAAGGTGAACAACCAGGGAGATTTGCAGGCCACTAAAAACGATAGCAGGATTACCAAAATAGGAGCTTTTCTACGCCGTACCAGTTTGGATGAACTACCTCAGTTTTTTAACGTGTTACTTGGCGACATGAGCGTTGTTGGCCCACGCCCACATCCGCTTAACATGACAAAGCAATACAGCCAGATCATTGATAAATACATGGTAAGGCATTTCCTTAAAGCTGGCATTACTGGCTGGGCCCAGGTAAATGGTTTCAGAGGAGAAACCCAGGACCCAGCCCTTATGGAACAACGCGTTAAACACGATATCTGGTACCTTGAAAATTGGTCGATGTGGCTTGAGTTGAAAATTGTTTACAGAACGGTTTACAACGTTATTAAAGGCGAAGAAAACGCCTACTAACAAAATTTTTAACTTAATAGCAAGCGTTATGTTAATACAAAAAGTATCAGAAGCACAACTTAAAAATAAGCCTAAAATTTTGGTTATAGGCGATCTGATGATCGATCGTTATATATACGGTAACTCAAGTCGCTTATCACCCGAGGCACCGGTTCCAATCGTTAATATTCAAAACGAATCTATTACACTTGGCGGTGCGGCTAACGTAATACAAAACTTGGTTAGCTTAGGGGCCAACGTTAATGTAGCTGGTATTATTGGCAATGATAACGCCGGTATCCAGTTAATTGAGCATTTGGAGATCGATTTTTTAGATACTGATCTTATTGTAAAAGATAGTACCAGGGTTACCACTTTAAAAACCAGGATAATGGTTGGTAACCATCAACTGGTTAGGCTTGATAATGAAGTTACTCACCCAATGGCCGTCGAACTGGAGAATGAATTGATCGAGAAGATTGACGATGCTGTTCGTGAAGCCGATATTGTAGTGTTATCTGACTATAATAAAGGCCTGTTAACCGAATCGTTCACAAGCCGTGTTATAGCTTTAGCAACTTTATACGAAAAAAAGGTTATTGTTGACCCTAAAGGTCTTGACTATCGGAAGTATAAAGGAGCTTTTCTTATTAAGCCCAATAGGAAAGAGTTGGCTGAAGCTTCAAAATCTGAGAATATCAATTCGATAGAAAAATTGAAAAATGCAGCCAGCGTTATTTTTGATCAAACCGATGTACCATACATGGTGGTCACTTTATCAGAACAAGGCATGGTTTTACTCTCTCCCGATACCCATGTTGAACTGCCGGTAAAAGCTACCGAAGTTTTTGATGTTACCGGAGCAGGTGACACCGTAATATCCTGCATAGCTTATTTCGTTTCTCTTGGTATGGATCTGGAGGACGCCTGCGAGTTGGCCAATCATGCCGCTGCCATCGTGATCCGCCGCTTGGGTGCAGTTACTACTACTGTAGAAGAAATACTGGCAGATCTTGCTCAAAGCGTAAAGCAAGGTGTGCACCTGGCACATTGATCTATCTATAATAATCCTGCATCTACAAACCCGAAATTATCATGATTACTGAAGAATTGAACGATCACCGTGATGTTATCACGAAGGTGCTTGATACCCTTGTGCCCGATATTGAAGCAGCTTGTACCACTATTTGTGAAGTGATTAAAGCCGGTAACAAAGTTTTGCTTGCCGGCAATGGAGGAAGTGCTGCCGACGCACAACATATTGCGGCAGAACTTACAGGTCGATTTGTGAAAGAACGCAGACCTTTACCTGGCATAGCACTTACAACAGATACTTCAGCAATTACTGCTATTGCAAATGATTACGGCTATGATCAGGTTTTTTCGCGGCAGTTGGAAGGTTTAGCTGCTCCGGGCGATCTGTTTATAGGTATATCTACAAGTGGTAACAGTACCGGGATTATTAAAGCGTTAGATATAGCCAAGGCTTTAAATTGCAAAACACTCGGCCTATCCGGCCGCGACGGGGGGAAGATGAATGATAGTTGCGACCTGAATATCATTGTCCCGTCAAACATCACCGCCCGGATCCAGGAGATGCATATTTTGATAGGACATATTTTATGTAAAGCTGTCGATAATTTATTTGAATAATAAACCGTGAAGAAATGAACAACAGCCTATCTGAAACGTTAAATGCCAAGATATATAATTTACCGGCGCTCTTGCAGCAAGTAACGCGCTGGAAAGAAAACGATGAACAGATAGTTTTTACAAACGGTGTTTTCGATATTCTGCACATTGGCCACGTTAGTTATTTGGCCAAAGCCAGAGAGTTGGGAAATAAGCTTATTATTGGTTTAAACTCTGATGCATCCGTTCGTCGTCTTAAAGGGCCCAGCAGGCCAATCAACAACCATTTTAACAGAGCCGGTTTATTGGCAGCGTTTTATTTTGTTGATGCCATAGTAGTATTTGAGGAAGATACACCGCTTAACCTGATCACCAATATTAATCCGGATATACTTGTAAAAGGCGGTGACTACGTTGTTGAAAACATTGTAGGTAGCCAGGAAGTGCTGGCAAACGGCGGAAGAGTAGAGACAGTTAGCTTTTTAGATGGCTTTTCCTCTACAAATATTATCGAAAAACTTCAGGCAGAAGCTTCCGAATAGCATTCTCTTCTTTATCGAGATCGCACAACTGTACCTGCCAACCAGGTAACGCGATTTTTATATTAACATTTCAAAACCAAAAAGATAATCATGACACCTCAGGTTAATTATCGATTTTACCCCGATTCGTCAGAAAGATCTATTAAAATCATTAAGGCGATAGATAAGGTATTTTACTTTTTTAAATCTAAAGGCGGATCCAAACCTGAGCGTAAAGGAACAGAAGAGATAACGTTTGTACAGTTGGCTCATATAGGCGATATGGTATTAATGCTACCCGCCATAAAAGCCATGAAAATGATGACTGGCAACAAAATTAGCCTGGTTGTTAGTAGTGGCAATTTTAAGTTGGCAACCCAGGTGCCTTTTATTGATGAGGTTTATATTGCTGATGCTCCATATTTTTCAAGAGGCAAGAAAGTATCCTATTCAAATTTTTTAAAACAAGTACGTAGAATAAAAACCGGGATATTATTTGATGTGAGGGGCGATTTGCGGAATAATTTATTTCTAAAGCTGTTTGCAAAAAAACAAATATTTACGGGTTATAACGTAGGAGGAGGGGGGGCTTTGTTGGATGTAGAATTACCTTATGTTCACGGAGGGCATGTATCAAAACGAAGTAATTCCCTTTTTAACTATTTGAATTTGCCGGATCCTGTATTCTCTGAGTATTGGAACGTTGATGACCTGCCTTGTGCTCCTATTGAAGATACATTACTGCCTGAAAAGTTTGTAATTGTACATTTAGGTTCGGGGGCACAGGCAAGAAAATGGCCGGTGAAAAATTTCATACAGGTAATTAAAGGAATAACCCCTTATTTTCCTGTGTACGTAATGGGGATTGAATCTGATCTATCTGCCGATGAAATCACAGAGATATCGCTTCTTGATAACGTTACTAATTGCATAGGGAAATTTTCTATGCTACAAGCGATCTCTTTAGTTAAAAAATGTACTTTGTTTTTAGGTTTAGATTCTGGCTTTTCGCACATCGCTGCTTTGCTGTACAGGAAAATAGTATTGATATTTAGCGGCACCGTTAGTTTAGAAGAGTGGAGACCGATATCGCTATTTGACAACCAGGTAACTGTTATTAAAGAAAAAGTTGATTGCGATTTAACAACCGGCTGCGGAAAGTTATCATGTGCCGATAATATTTGTATGACGCGGATATTGCCTGATAGGGTGATTAAAGCTGTACTAAAAACTGCCAGTGAAGCTATTGCTTTTAATAATAGCGAAGTGAATTAATTAGCCCGTTGATCTTTATTTATCGAACCGGTATCCACGTCTGTGCCACTGTCTACCTTTTTAATAAGTAGATCCAACTCCTGGTGATAGTTATTTAGGCTCAGCTCTGCTTTACCCATCTTGTCAAATAATGACTCGAGCTCAATTTTTAATAACTGATTCTTATTTAAACCATCAATTACTTTAAGCGTACCCATTGAATAGGATATAAATTCAGGCTCTTGTAAAAAGTTAAGCTCTTTTTTAAGATACTCAACCTTTACCTTTTCTAATTTAACCAAATTTAAAACCGCTAAATTCTTTTTGGTTCGGATGATATTCAAAGCGCGTTTTCGTTGGTTGGTCATCTTGTTAATGGAGAAAAAAAAGAGTCAATAATTCTTTTTAATTGTACTGTATAATTCGAAAATTTTGCAGCATGGTATTTATACGCAATGAACTTGTTTTTGTTGCCTTTTACTTGAAAATAATTCAAGGTTTTTTAAACAAAAGTTCGCAATAATTGTAGCCGCAACTTTACGTTAAAATAACGACAAAACAGCTTTGTGCTACCGTCTTAAAATTGGTTTATTGCAATGAAGAATAAATGAATTTTTCGTTTTATTTATCAGCTTGCTTGATGTTTTCTATTTTAAATTCGGCGCGACGATTTTTTTGCCTTCCTGCAGCGGTTTTATTACTGGCAATAGGAATGGTACTGCCAAATGGGGTTGTTGTGATCTTTTCGGCATCTACACCATTTTTAATCAAAAAATCTTTAACCAGGTTAGCTCGTTTATCCGATAAATGCCAGTTGCCTACGTAAGTGCCTATAGAATCTGCATGGCCCCGTATGGCCAAAACATAATTTCCGCTTGACATTAATGAAGCTAATTGCGTTAATTGATCTACATATTTTGAACGTATAGCCGATTTTGAGAAATCAAACTCTATGTTTCTTATCATCTCATCAACAGACATTGTTCTGTGGATTTTTGCCCGATTGTGATTTACACCTTTAATCGGTTTACTTAACACAGGCTGTTTTAAGAAAAATATAAACAATACAAAGGGTAGTGTTAAAATGAACTTATTTTTCATGACATCTGATTTTATAATTATCAAAGTAATAGTTATTTCAGATGATTTGATTTAGAAATATATTGCTTGTATATTATTTTGAGAATTTATGCCCTGTCTGTGTGTAAGTTATACGAGCAGTATCATATATATACTACAACATGCTTAGATGTAAACTATAGATAAGTATTGGAAAATAAATCAGAAATTAGCTAAATTCTTTATCACTTTTTGTTGTGATTCTTTAAAAAACCACAACAAATTTAAATACGTATAATACACTGTGTAACAGTGAGAAGTGTAATGTCATAGCTGTTTGTTATTTTTGATAGTAGATTTTTTAATAGTAGATTACCGATTTGGAATAAACCCTGAAAAGGGTTTATTCCATTTTATGGTTTTATAAATAATCACCTTTACCTTGTATTACATTTCTTGCTTGGATAAGCTATTTTAATGAAAAATTCAACGTTTACAGTTTGTTATTGCTTTAATAAAGATTGTCCGAGTTCGGTATATAATTTACAATGCGTTCCGGTCAAATTAAAGTTAGATACAGTTCTTACGCAATCGTTCGGTTGTGCCACATGTGGCTCTGAACTTCTATCTTCTTTCACCCTCGATTTGCAGATCGAGCTTTTCTCTATCCTCAATTCCAGGTCAATCAAATCTATAGCAATAGTAGATGATGACTTAATGTATCATTACTCCATAAAAAAATTACTTCAAAATACAGCTTCAATTAAAGCCGATTTTTACGAGAATGGAGAAGCTCTTCTTCGTGATCTGAAAAGTAATTTAAAAAATGAAATGGGTTTGCCAGCTATGATTTTTTTAGATATACACATGCCGGTTATGGATGGTTGGGAATTTCTTGATCATTTTGAAAAAATAAATAACAACCTGAATGTGCCTATCCATGTTCATCTCGTTTCAAACTCGATCGAGCCTTTAGATGAAAAGATAGGCCAACACTACCCATGTGTTAAAAGTTTTATCCCCAAACCTTTAACCTTGGAGCTTTTAAAGCAAATGTTAATGTAAAGCAGAAAATAAACGTTGATACGACCTTCTTTTTCAAATACTCTTTAGCCTTTGCGCACTATTACTCACAATTTGTGCAGTAAACTGCCGCGGCAGAAAGTGCTTTATCAGTATAAATCCTCATATTTTTATACGTGACGATACCGGCGAATTGCATTTGCATTTCGAAATAATCTGTTTATCCTTATCTATCTGGCAGTTTCTATTAAATAATTACCTATGCTTTTTAACTCGCTTAATTTCGCTGTTTTTTTACCGATCATCTTTTGTTTGTATTGGTTGGTTAATAGAAACGGATTAAAAATTCAAAATATCCTTTTGTTAGCGGCAAGCTATTATTTTTACTCCTGCTGGGATTACAGGTTTCTTTTTTTATTGATATTTTCCACTTTGCTCGATTATTTTACTGGCCTCAAGATGGAAGATGCCAAGGGAATAAAGATGAAGCGGTTTTGGTTTTGGCTTAGCGTATCTGTTAACCTTGGCTTTTTAGGCGTATTTAAATACTATAATTTTTTCGCAGAATCTTTTGTTTCAAGTTTTGGTCATTTCGGGATAAAACTTCATGCATCTACAATTAACGTAATTCTGCCGGTAGGCATCTCGTTTTACACATTTCATGGTTTATCCTACGTTATAGATATATACAAAGGACGGATCAAGCCCGAGCGGAATTTTGTAGATTATTCGCTATTTGTGAGTTTCTTTCCACTGTTGGTAGCGGGGCCTATCGAAAGGGCTACACACTTATTACCTCAAATAAAACGAAAAAGAGCTTTTGATTATAGCAAAGCGATAGATGGCTGCCGGCAAATTTTGTGGGGGTTATTTAAAAAGGTAATTATTGCCGATAACTGCGCCGAATATGCAAACATGGTATTCAACCACTCTTCAAATTATTCGGGAAGCACCTTGGTATTGGGCGCTTTGATGTTTACTTTTCAAATATATGGCGACTTCTCCGGCTATTCGGATATAGCCATCGGCACAGCTAAACTTTTTGGTATAGATCTGTTACGGAATTTTGCCTTTCCATATTTTTCGCGCGATATGGCAGAATTTTGGAGGAGATGGCATATCTCATTGTCAAGCTGGTTTAAAGATTATTTGTACATCCCTTTAGGAGGCAGCAAAGGCAATGTTTGGATGAGGATAAGAAACACTTTTATCATATTTATAGTAAGCGGTTTTTGGCACGGTGCAAATTGGACATTTATAATTTGGGGATTTTTAAACGCTTTGTTTATCATACCATCCATAGTGATGAAAACCAACAGGAGCAACCTGGAAACTGTAGCTCAGGGACGTTTGCTTCCTTCATTTAAAGAGTTAACTCAAATGGTGGCCACATTTTCGTTAACTGTAATTGCCTGGATCTTTTTCCGTTCGGCAAGTATAGGCCAGGCTTTTCAGGTTATCAGGGATATTTTCAGATCAAGTCTTTTTACTGCTCCGCACAATCCACCGCGCCCGGTTATATTATTGATCCTAATAATTTTCATGGCAATTGAGTGGATAGGAAGAGAAGGAAGATACGCTATAGAAAATGTTGGTTTAACGTGGCCTCCTTTACTGCGCTGGAGTTTCTATTCGGTTATAATTGTTTTTATAGGCATGTATATGCAAACTGGCGGATCGGATTTTATTTATTTTCAATTTTAAATCATGAGAAAATTTGTCATTAGGCTTTTGTTTTTTTCTGGGTTCTGCAGCGTGTTTTATGTTGTTTTGATACTATTATACGGCACCATAGTCCCCGCATCGTTCGCTGTAAATTTTAACTATTTCGGTGGCATGGGCTTTACCAGGCAACGATTTGACGAGGCCGCGAAACTAAAAAATGTTGATTTGGTAATTGCCGGTTCTTCGCATGCTTATCGTGGTTACGATCCGAGGATATTTAAAAAATCGGGAATTTCGATGTTTAATTTTGGTTCGAGTTCTCAGTCGCCGTTGCAAACTAAGTATGTTTTAGATAAATATGTAACTAAACTAAAACCCAAATTGGTCATCATTGATGTTTATCCGATTCTGTTCGGTGTAGACGGACTTGAATCGCAAATAGATTTAATATCAAGCGGGCTTATTGATAAAGATATTGTAGCTCTGTCTTTTAAAATTAACAATATCAAGCTTTACAACACGTTGCTATTCGGGGCCTTTAACAATCAGTTTCATATAAAAAAGCAAAAGGTATCAGATAATGAGGGGGACACCTACATACCTGGGGGATATGTTCAATCGTTCAGGCATTTGGACTTCAAAAAAACAAGATTTAAACAAAGCGTGATAATTTCGGCCACACAGCTGGAAGCTTTTAAGGCTGGTTTAGAGGAGTTACGCGCCCAACAAATAAACTTTGTAATTATACAGGCACCTTTTTCGCGAAGTAACTACACTTCATATAAAAATAATGATGAATTAGATAGGATATTTTCCAGCCTTGGTGAGTACTACAATTTTAATAAAATATTGAACCTGCCTGATAGTATGTATTATGATGATAGTCATTTAAACCAGCAAGGCGTAAATATTTATAACGCAAAACTTATAGATACGCTATCGAAGCGTGGACACTTTGGGAAATTGGCAATGGCCAACTGAATCAGCCTGATATCAAATACCAATTATAAATCGTAATTAATGCCGGTAAGCCTAAAGCTCACCGGCATTTTTTTGAGCTTATTTATTTATTGTAGTTAACGAAGTCTTTATGATGAACTTCCAGTTCGGAAAGGGATTTAAAGTATTCAAGCGTTATTTTTAACCCCTCACTTCTTGAAACTTGCGGTTCCCATTCTAAAATGGCCTTAGCTTTTGTTATATCAGGCCTGCGTTGTTTCGGATCGTCGGTAGGTAATGGCAAACTAATTAATTCCTGATCGCTATTAGTCAATCTGAGTATTTCCTCGCCAAACTGGCGTATCGTTATTTCATCGGGGTTTCCAATGTTCATAGGTTGAACATAACTGCTGTGCAACAGGCGATAAATGCCTTCAATCAAATCATCTACATAACAAAACGAACGGGTTTGCGAGCCGTCACCAAATATAGTTAAGGGCTCTTCCCGTAAAGCCTGGCCAATAAAGGCTGGCAAAACGCGGCCATCGTTTAATCTCATTCTGGGTCCATAAGTATTGAAGATTCTTACAATTCTTGTTTCTACACCGTGAAATGTATGGTATGCCATAGTAATGGCTTCTTGAAAACGTTTGGCTTCATCATAAACCCCTCTGGGGCCTACCGGATTTACGTTACCCCAATATTCTTCGGGCTGGGGATTAACTGACGGATCGCCATACACCTCAGAAGTTGAAGCTATAAGTATTCTAGCATTTTTAGCCCGGGCCAATCCCAATAAGTTGTGGGTACCTAATGAGCCCACCTTTAAGGTTTGTATCGGGATTTTCAGGTAGTCGATGGGGCTTGCGGGCGAAGCAAAATGCAAAATGTAATCTAACTCGCCCGGAATAAAAACGAATTTCGATACGTCGTGGTGATAAAATTCAAAATTTTCAAGTTTAAACAAGTGTTCTATATTGCGGAGCTCACCGGTAATTAAGTTATCCATACCCAATACATGATAACCTTCCCGTATAAATCTATCGCAAAGGTGAGAGCCTAAAAAACCTGCGGCTCCTGTAATTAAAATCCTTTTTTGTTCTCCCATTTTTTAATGTATTTTAAGCTATTTTACCAAAAAAAATCCCGGTTGCAGCTACTATAATGGGATTGCGATTTTATTGAGAATAATTGAGCAAATGTGCGCAGCAGCGCGTAGGGTGATAAATGATGACTAAATGGTATCGCAATTTTCTAAAAGGGCGGATTAGAAAGGGGACAGAGATTAGAGCCCCCTATACAGGTAAAGTTCCGGCATATCTTATTGCCAGCCCTTGAATAGAGATTAAGGTTGGGCGGGGGGGATATTTGCAGGGATCGGTAGTCATTACCATCTATACCAATTAGTACAATTGAAAATGCCTAAATGAACATCAGGCATTAGCATTAGGATAAGATAGGCAATATAGGGCAATACAAAGACTGACCATATACGTGGTGAAACAGAATTATAGCAATAGGCAACCTCCGCCGCCTAATGAATTATTTTACAAGCAATAGCCGCTTTTCATCATTAATTAGTACCGCATTGTTATATTCCTCTAACAGCCGCAAATACTTTTCTTCCCAGTCTATTATTTGTTGAGGGGTAGTTGAAACTACTATGTTGTCAAGATACCGTTGATTAAGCAGCTTGAAATCATCTTTGCTAAACAGTTCAGGAAATTCAACAGAAAAATCATGCCGTATCACATTCCCAATTTTAAAAATATGCGCAGCACTTAGATCTTTTTGATTAAACCAGTTATATAAAGATCTTCGGTTAATGTTTAGACTTCGAGCCAGGTCGCTTATGTTAAAGCCCTTTTTTCTGATAACGTACTCAATAATTTGTCCAGAATGTTTTTCCATAATGTTAATAAAGTTTAGTGGTTTATACTTGATTTTACAACCAAGTTAACAAGTAGATGTTTCACCTAAGATAGGTTATTTTTTCGTAATTAAAAAAGAGATTCGCAATCATTTTAGTAATTAGCTGTTGCTTTTTTGAATTTTATGCCGTGATAGCCAGCATATTCATAGATTTTAGCTTAGCATTGCTTTTTGCCTTACAGTAATTTAATAATAAAATAATGCAGTAAAATCACTCTTATTTGGAGTATTAAATAATCGGGTGGATTTTTAACATCTCATAAATGCACATTTTCTTACCAATTGCATATAAGTTAGGTTAACTGAAAGTAAAACGCTTTAGATTTAGTTCAGCAAAAATTGAACATCTAAATATGCACACCTACGTTAAGACACAAGCACCCAGCGGCACTCATAACCATAATCATAGCAATAGATTAATGTGGGTTGATTACGCTAAAGGAGTGGGGATTGTGTTGGTTGTTTATGGCCATGTGCTGCGCGAGATCAGGCCCGCAAAAGGGTTATTTGCCGAGTATGCGAATTTTTTTGAGCTTTCTGACAAGTTCGTTTACAGTTTTCACATGCCCTTGTTTTTTATCCTTTCTGGATATTTTTTTATGTCGTCATTGTACAAAAAAGATTTTTTGCTGGATAAAATTAAGGGATTAGTTTATCCTTTTATTATATGGTCTATACTACAAACTACGGCCGAGATATTACTCTCTTATCTCAGTCCCTATACTAATACGCAAACTCCGCTAACCGAGTTAATAACCTGTTTGATAGTACCAAGAGATCAATTTTGGTTTTTGTATGCGTTGTTTTTCATAACGGTAATTAATTATTTTTTATTCAGGCTAAATGTTGCTGCCGGCATTTATTTTTCAATAGTATTATGGATTGGATATATTTTGTTGAGGCAATTTGTACCTGACACGTTTAATAACACTTTTCAATTTTTAATATTTTTCGACATTGGAATATTGTTTTCTCAAAGCAAGAAGTTTATCGTTGTAATAGGGCGTGGTAAGTTTTTATTAGCTGGTGCAATTATTTTTGCAGCAACAGAATATTTTTATTTTTCTGGGGTTTTCCCTTTTAATTCAATCATCTTGTCAAAGTTTTTGGTAGGAGTGGCTGGCTCACTATTAATTATTCAGCTTTCAAGGCTCGCAGTAGCAGCAAATTTTCTCCCCATTCTTAGTTATATAGGCAAACGCTCATTACCGGTTTATTTAGCTCACATGCTTGTTGCAAGTGGTACGAGAATTTTCCTGTTAAAAATTTTAAAGGTAGATAACCTTGCTGTCAATTGTATTATAGGTACCCTTACCGGCATATTTTTGCCGCTGCTATTATATAAGGTTGTATCAAAAAATGAATATACTGCCTGGCTATTTACATTCCCTAAAAAAATCAGCAATAATTATCCTGCTAAACGACAAGCCAAAATAAATCCAGCTTAACTATTTACTCTTGCGATAACCGGGTAGCTTCTAAGGCCATTGTTAAATTGGGGAGGGAAGGATAATATCTGCTGAACGAGAATGGGTTATACGAACTACTACACAAGTTTTCACATAAAAAGGCCAAATAGTTAAGGCCGGCTATTAATAAGTGAAACTTTGCAATATTTGTTTAAATACCAATGAAGTTGTATTGCCAAATAAGGTTAATGCTTTGGCTAATTCAAACATAACAGATGAAAAACTTAATGATAAATGATCCGGTATATGTCTTAGATACGGATGTAAATGCGTCTTTTGTGCGGAGAAGCGTTAACGCTTTAATGTTATTTTTTCCAATTACAACATTCGTGCTGGTGCCCGCTATACCAGGTACAACAATAATAACGGTTTTGGCTGGTTTGCTATTTGCAATTATTCCATTATTGCCGCCAATAACGGGTAAAAGATTTTTTTTTCAAGAACTGGGCTATTTTTTTTGCGTGATAATAATATTAGCGTTTTCGTCGCAAATGATAAACCTGTTAATAAATTTAAAACTGACCAAAGATCTGTTGCTGATCAACAAAAACAATTTCACTAAAACTTTTTTCCGCCCTTCATTAATTACACAATCTTTGTCATTGATTGTTGGGTTTATCATTTATCTGTACGTTAAGAATTTTTCGAACAATAAAGTAATCAACTTTATATATTTTGGATTGCGGTTTTTATGTTTTTACGCCCTGTATGAATTTATTCTTTATGCGGCAACTGGTCTTAACGGAGATTTTCTGGTTAATCGAACATTTGGCGACGATGAATCGTCAGGTTCGCTGTTTCAAACGGTTAGTCTCGGTGGCCTTGGTTTAATGAGATTAAAAGGCTGTACTGGCGAACCGTCGATGTTTGTTTATACAGTTTTTCCTTTTTGGGTACTGGCATTCGGTTTAAAAAGAAAATTTGATACCTGGCTCCTGTTTATTTGCCTGGTGCTTACATTTTCAACAACGGCCTATGCATCAATGTTATTGTTTTTTGGTTTTTGGGTGTTATATAAAAGGGATTATCAAATATTTCTTTACGGGTGTGGGTTTATCATTGTTGCATGCGCTGTGCTACAACTCGATGCATTTCACCATTTGATAGACAGTGTGTACGACTTTACTTTTGGAAATAAATTGGGCGGTAAAAGTGACTCTTCCGAATCAAGAGGGAATGATTTTATTAATCACATTTCTTTTTGGGCTAACCTTAACGGCTGGAGCCAGGCTTTGGGTATTGGTTTTGGTTATGTCAGATCCGGAGATTACTTTTCAACTCTAATGCTTAATAATGGCATTATAGGTTTTCTGATATTTAGCTGGTTTGTGTTAAGAAATGCTTTTCTCTCAATCCCAATTAAGTTGGTTTCAGTTGCCTATAAGTTAGGTTTGGTTATTTTATTCCTGATATTGATGACAACAGTACCTGAATTTGCCTACCCTTCTTTTTGGATATACTTAGCACTGGGGTTTGTGTTAGAACGCCTGGAGATATCGCCTAAAGCTGATGATAAGCAAACTGTGCATTTAGAAAATGTTGAACTAAGGTCAGTTGATAATAAAAAAGTGGCTGTCTCAACGCTTTGAGATCAGCCACCTTTATCCTTAGCTAACTTTAAAGTACTTGAAAGCCATATTTACCTGCTTAGTTAAGCGTCATATTACTTGCCGCCAATTTCTTTGTCCAGGAGGTGTAAGGTATATTCCATTTAATAAAACCGTAGCTTCCTTCTTGTTTGCTTTTTAAAGGTTCATCAAACAATTCATAAAGCATCAACACTTTAACTCTCGGATTAGCTTTACATTTTTTTATGAAATTTGCAACAAATGTGTTTTGATTCTGTTCTTTTACGCTTTGTTCCAGTGTACTATACCTGATATTGGCTTCTGTGATCCAAATTGGCCTATTAGGAAATAGCTGAGCAAGCTTGATAGTTATATCAGGGACTCCGTTTTCAGGGGCAAGTCTTTCCATTTCAGAGTACCAGTGGTAGGCAACTACGTTAAATTTAACACCGTATGAATCACATAATCTTAAAAACGCATATTGTAACCAGCCGGCAGAAATCATTGTTTTTGCAGTAGGGTCCTGAGATTTTATACCCTCATCCATACCTTTAAGATATGCTGCAGTTCTGTTAACTTTCGTTCTGTCGTAATCATTTACACTCTTGCCTGATTTATTAGGAAGCAAAAGCGCTAATGTAAGGTCGTTACCAAGATCGTAGTAATCAAAGTATTTTGCATACTTTGCTGCAAAGTTAGTGCCTAACGTTTTGCCAGCCTGGTAGTTTTCACTCTCGCTTTTGTTAAGATCCATAGTTTTGGTGTAAAGCATAGGTAAAATGTTTACGTTACCGGCTGCTGCTGCATCCAACAATGGGCCCAATAAATATGGTACGGTAATTGTTCCATTAGATTGAGGCATGCAATCTACCCTGTACCAGTTCATGCCCATGCCTTTTAAAAGAGAAATTTGTTGTGTAGCAGGAGTTTGAACATAGGGCGGGTCGCCGAGGGGGTGGCCATTAATGCCTAATTGTAATGTAGAGCCAGCAACGGAGATTTTAGATGAAGTTGCTGTTGTCGCCGTGGTAGCGAAAGCCGCTGAGTCGTTTTGCGGAATTGAGGCCATTTGAGCTGGTTGCACGTTATCTTTAATTGAACAAGATGCGAGAACACATCCCGCCGTGACACTAATTGCCCACAGTTTTGTAAGATTGAATTTTAACATGATAATGTATTTAATTAATAGTTAGGTGTCAAACGGGGATTTTATTGAAAATGTTGCATCTGTTTGTGCAATAATTTATTAAAATTGAATTTTTTGGGACTTTTGGGGTAGTTTCTTGTTTTTCTTAACATGCGTTATTGTCTGTTATTGAGTTAGTTATCTTTCACCTTAGTGTAATGTGTTTGTTACAAAAAAAAAATCAAACAAATTGATTTTTTTTCGCTTAGATAAGTGAAGGTTAACTTGCGCGCAAGTTTTTTTGCATGAAGCGATCCTATGAAACTTAACAGTTTCTGATGTTGATACCAGTATTTGTTTCTTAGGTAGAATATATTTTCGCTCAGCTATGAGCTTAACTATGCCTGGATACGGTTTGCAGGCCGTACCTCGATAGTGTTTTAATTACACAGGGCAAATATATGCCTAAGAGTTAAAAATTGAGTGTGGTGTTTTGACCAAAAACCAACACATATTTGATCAAATATGATGAAATGACGGTGGAGAGTGTGCATAAAATCCCGTTAGCCCTATTTTAGTCGGCAGAATGATGCTCGTCAAAAGCGAATGTTTTTAACGCTTTAAATAAAAGTTTGATTTTTACGAAATACCGCTATAAAGGTGGCTTGAAATAAAAGCGATGTCTGCGTTATTTTAACCTTTCTCACCAATATACAACTTGTTACACATCTGTAATTTAAGTGCACCTGCCTTTTAAATACTTTGTAATATTGCTATTATTCAATGTTAAAAAATTGGTTATGAACAAATTGCAAATTGTTTGTTGCTGTTGCGTTTTTTTCTGTTTTATGAGTTGTAAAACAGAACGTGTAGAGCCAGTTATCACTGGCACTCCAGATGTTGATAAATCGGCAGCTGCTAATGCAGCCCCTATCGTGTATCCTCAATTTACAGTGCGAACGATTGCTGGTATTTTTGAACAGCAGAACAGCGAGCCTCATTTGGTAAATGGCCCCGGCCCTAAAGCAAAATTTTGGAAACCGCATGGCATATCGGTAGCTATTGATGGTAGTATTTACATAGCCGATTTTTTTAATGGCGCAATAAGAAAAATATCCGTTACTAACGAAGTCACAACCATCGCGATACCTAAAACCTATCTACTGCTTCCGGAAGCGGTTGAAGTTGGAAACGATGGTACTTTTTACATCGTTTCAACCGGATACGGGGTTAGGATTTATAATAAAAATGGCATCGATTTAAATAGCCGAATTGGTAATGCGGATTCAAACCTGGATATCGAAAAAGATGACAAGGGGGGACTTTGGTTTGTTAATTCAAACAGTTTATGCAAAATAACAGGAGTGGATATTCAGCGTAATGTTGTGAATTTTTCGTCTTTGCTTTCTACAGGAGAAACGTTAAGGGCAATTGCCACCGGGCCTAATGGTGTTAAATATGTGAGTTCGGCTACGCAGCTTTTTAAAGTAGCGGCCGACGGGAAAATCACTAAGCTATTTACAGATACCAATTTTACTTTTATAAGTGGCATTGACGTAACCAAAGACGGATCGACTTTATATATAGTTGATGGTAATACTATAAAAAAGATATACCAAAACAAAATATCAGTAATTGCAAAACCTACCTCGGGGGATGGAAAAGATGGTATTGGGCTTAGTGCTGATATTGTTGGTGCTAATTTAGCATTATCAAATAGTGAAACGGCGTTGTTTGTAACAGATACGCGAAACACCATCAGGAAAATACAACTTTAGTTGAAATGATGCTGAGGTATGTTTCCTTGTAAATAATATTATTATATATGTTTTAATATTGCATATGCTCGCATCGGAGCGCTATCATCCTTTAAAGTTATTATTACAATTGCTTTTTTGATCATATTGATATCACTAAAGTAAAGTGTGTTTTTCTTTTAAAAGGGGTGTGAAATTATGTGTAGAAATATGTGGTTTGAGGCTTGAATTATATTTAAGATATTTATTACAAATGCAACGTATTGTCGGCAATGTTCTTTAGATCTGTTTGACACTTGTAGTTAGGAGACGAATATAATTAATGCCTGACCGAGACGTGGAAGTTTAACCAAAGTTCAGCATTATAGTTAATGAAAAAAACAATACTTGTAATAGAGGACGATGAGGATATTTTAGAATCAATCGCCACATTACTAACCTTGCATAATTTTAGCGTAAGGGGTATTGTACAAACCACGGATATTATCTCGGTGATAATTAACCTTAAACCAGACCTGGTTTTAACTGATTATATTTTACCTGGATTAAATGGCGGGCAAATTTGTCAAATGATCAAAAGAAATGTGCTCACATCAAAAATTCCGGTAATCCTGATGTCTGCTTATCATAAACAGGCTATTAACATTGGCAATTTTGGGTACGATGCTTACTTGCCAAAACCGTTTGAAAATAAAAAATTAATAAGCCTGATTGTAAAATTATTAGAGTAAAAGTAATTCCAGCAATATGCATATCTCGCTGAAGCGCAATTTACAAGTAGGTTATGGCTTCTCGTTGATCGCATTGTTAATTGTATCGGTAATAAGTTACCTGAGCGTGAACGGGATGTTGAAAAGCGGAAAGCTTGTAGAAAACAGTTATGGTGTTATTAGTAAAACTGATAGTATTGTTACCTTGATGAAGGATGCCGAGGCTTCGCAATACGGATACCTGCTCACTAATAAAATTGAATTCCTCAAACTCTACAACAACTCTGAAAAGAAAGTTATGGTGCTGCTTAGGGAAACAGAATATCTGATAGCAGATCATCAAATGGGCGTGATGACTTTTAGTAAAATTAAAGCTGTTATCAAAGGCAGGTTATCCGTTATCAAATTAGCAATCACAAACAGGCAAATAGTTGATACCTTATCTAAGGATCAGGTTATTGCGGGAATGATTGCAATGCAAACGCTTAATTCTTTGGTAGTACAGGCTTTAAGCGGCGAAAAGTTATTGTTACAAGAAAGGTTATTAGCCTATGAAACCTTCTCTAAATCCATTCTTACAATTATTATAATATCCGCCGCGGTTGCTTTTGCTATCTCTGTTGCCTCATACACTAAGGTTACTTCAACCATTACAGATCTCGAAGCATTGAGGAAAATACTGTTTATAAAAGAGCAGGAAACAACGGGATTAAATGAGAAGTTATCGGCTGCAAATGAAGCAATTACCTCGGCCAATATCGAATTGCTTAATAATAACACAGAACTGGCCAATTCAAGGAACCGGTTAATAGCACTCACCAATAATCTTGCAAACCAGGTTAATTCCAGAACAGAGGAGCTGGCTTTAAGCGAAAGCAGATTTAGGTTGATTTTACAAGTTTTGCCGCAAATAGCCTGGACAAACACACCAGAAGGAGATGTAGATTTCTACAATCAAAAATGGTTTAGTTATACAGGGATGGGATTCGATGAAACTAAGAATCAGGGATGGCAAAAAGTTATTCACCCCGATGATTTGGATTTCAATATTCAGTGTTTTAAAACCATTATCGAGTCGGAAGAACAAGGTGAATTTGAAATACGAGAGCGTAGATATGATGGTGATTATAGGTGTCATCTTGTGAAAATGGCGCCTTTAAAAAATGAGGAGGGGGATGTACAGATGTGGGTAGGTACCGCTACTGATATAGAAGATATTAAGCAATTACAACGACAAAAAGACGATTTTATAAATATAACAAGCCATGAACTTAAAACTCCGCTTACAAGCTTAAAATCAACCATTCAGTTGATAGAAGCAATGCAGGGTAATTTAACCGAAAAGCATTTATCAACACTTATAGTGAGGGCAGGTAAGGGGGTAAATAAATTGGCGTATCTTATCGATGAGCTTTTGTATATAGGAAAGGTTAACGAAGGACAACTGAACCTTAACATGGAAAGGGTTAACCTCATGGACATTATAAGGGATAGTTGCAGCGGGATCAGTATGGCCACAGAGTTTCAGATAAATATTATCGGCGATGAAAATTTTGGTGTGCTTGTTGACCCGGACCGAATAGAGCAAGTGGTTATAAATTTAGTGAACAACGCCGTAAAGTATGCGCCCCTTTCTGAGGTGATCGATATAAATTTTCAAGCCCATGGATCATATGCATTGGTACAGGTAACAGATTATGGCCCAGGAATCCCGGAGGATAAGCTGCCGTTTCTTTTTGACAGGTATTATAGGGTGCAAATGGGCGGAAGCCAGCATTCCGGGTTAGGAATAGGCCTATACATTAGTTCGGAGATCATCAAAAAACATGGTGGAGTGATAGGTGTCAATAGCGAATTGGGTAGGGGGAGTACATTTTGGTTTACATTTCCTATTAGTTAAAATCAAGGGACATCATAACAGAAAATAGATTGATAGTAAATGATATTAAAAGCATCGTTAAAATGAGTTTTATACATCATCCGGTATTTAAAGCATTGTTTGATGCCCCAATACCGCGTATAATTCTAAAAGCGGATCCGCCAAATTTTACAATCTTGAGATATAATATGGCTTATCAGAAAATTTCAGGTTTGCATCATCGTGACGTTATCGGATGGCATTTAATGGAAGCATTCGATCCCAAAAAAGCTGGAATATTTGATGATCGCTATTTACTTGATATGCTGGAAAAATCTCTTAAAACCAATAAGCCAATCACTACCGAACCTTTTAGGTTTGACGTGACTTTTCAGAACCTGGATGTATTTGTTGAAAAATGGTGGCAAATAGACATTTTGCCTTTTGATGGAACCGTTACCCAGCCGTTATTTTTGTTATTAACCGCAATTGACGTTACTGAGGCTAAGGTTTAACACTATCGCCATAACGGTTAAAAAAACAGGTTGACCAAATTAGGCCAACCTGCATGGGTTTAATTTAATTAATAGTTAGCATGTTAAACGTGATAAAAAAAGATAAGTTACACATAATTAAAAAAGGGGTTCGCACTTGCTGCTTGCCCCTTTTACTATTAATTAAATTATCCCATAATAGGATTCTCAAATTTATATATATATTATTATTAAACCTATCATTTATACCACATTTATTTAAACAAAGCTGTTGTGACTACCCTTAATGATTTTATGCAAGCAGGCGCTTCAATTAAATAAATTATTAGAATAAATTTCATTACTGAGATATTAATGCAGTTATAAAGCATTTAAAAATTGCAGCACTGAACTAAATATATCTAATGCCAATTTTCATGCTGGTAATGGAGCCAGTGAAAACTGTATCTAACATTTGTTATAAGTTAAACTTTGTTATTATGGATATAAAACTACCCTCAAGTGTTATGCTAATTGATGATGATGTAATTAACAACTACATTGCAGAAAAATTACTAAAAAAAGTATCGCATAATATACAAGTATCAATGTTCAGCAATGCTCCAGACGCATTAGAACAACTAAAAAAGTCGATTAGCGGATCAGGAGTATTTCCTGAAGTTATTTTTTTAGACCTAATGATGCGTCCTATGGATGGATGGGAGTTTTTGGATCATTTTGCTACGCTTAAATTGCCATCTCCTATCCGGATGGTTATCTTGTCATCTTCGGTATTTCGTCATGATATGGAGAGAGCGGCAGCGCATCCGGTTGAAAACGTTTTTGTTAGTAAGCCGCTGTCTGTAGATCGTTTATATGAGTTATTTGGAGTTATTTAACAACTTATATGATGCGGAACCAATAAACAATGCCATTGGCGTTTAGAGCCAATGGTTAAATTAACATACTATTAAAATTGATTTCTATCGTAGTAATAGTTTTCTTATAGTTGAATGGTCGCTGAAATAGAGCGTTCCTTCGTCTTTTGATAAAACCATATAAAGAGCAAAAACTTTTGCACTTGAACCAACACCATCTACTGCTGTTATATCATATTTTTGCGGACCAACAAGAAATTGCAATTTACCGTTTACCAGGGCTTTGATAGTCCCGTTATCAGCTATATATAATACCCTGCTATCTTTCGAGGCGGTGAGACTAAATATGTGCGTGAATTTTAAATCCTTATATATCTGTGTAAAAACGCCGGACGGCGTTAATTTGTAAATATGATTATTGTTTATCACAATATATTTCACCCCGTTATAACTGCAGTAGAAATTTGATATGTTATAGTTTTCTGTATTTCTCTCAGGCAATGCCAATGAATCTCTCGGTGGTAAAAATGTATCGGTTCCAATTCTACCATTAGCGTCGATGTTGAATTTTTTCAAAGACGTGGGTACAGTAACTGTGCCGCTACTTCTGTCATAATTTTGCGAAAACCAGAAAAAATCGCCAAAAGGATCTTTTTGCAAACCCGTGTAAAATGCCCAGACATTACCGTATGGATTTGGTGCTAATGGGGTAACAATTGTTCCATTAGGTTTAATTATCCAAACTCTTCTTATGCCGCTTTGAGTTAATATATTGATGGTTCCATCTTTCGCTACGCGTACATATTCAGGAAAGTAAAAATTTTCACCGTCACTTGCCGGAGGGATAGTTAATGTTGAAACCACGTTTGGAGGAGTTATTTTTCGGATCTTGTGATTGTCAAAGTCGGCTACGTAAATAGTTCCGTCATCTGTTACATCAATTCCAAAAGGATAATAGAACCTGGCTTCTTTACCGGCACCATCTTGCAGGCCTGTTTGAATCGGATCTCCGGCTATGGTAACAACCGTTAAAGGAAGGTGTGTACCGTTGGCCTTTAAGGAGGTGTTAGTTGTTAAACTGTCCGGTTGAAATGAATCGTCGACATTCTTTTTACATGAGAAAATTGTGAAAAGAATACATAATGCCCACGGCGACAAATAATGAAGCTTTTTCATGCTTTTTTTATTAAAGCTACCGGATAATTGATGAAAACATTTGTAATTATAGAAAATGATAAATCTTTGTGTAACACCGTTTAACCTTATGCTTAACGAGAGATGTGTTTTCTCATAAATGGAGCAAACTGTTTCGGTTTTTGCGGTGTAAACACTAATTACAGATAATGAAATTCGCTCTTTTTATTGCTTAAGTCGCAAGATTGAACAGGTGTAATTGGGTTATATCATATAAAAGAAGAAGCCTGCAATTGATTTGCAGGCTTCTTAATATTTGATATGAAAATCAGCGGAGAGTTAGGGATTTGTTTACGTACCTATTTTTCGCTCTAAATTGATATTTTAAGGGTTTTCAATTTCGAACTCACCGATTTACTCACCACTTTTATTTTCGTGAAATTAGCTGCAAATGCTATATTCAAATTTACAATAATCGACGCTGAGTATCAAATCTAAATGGATTAAATGAATAGTAATAGGGTTAAAACAACAGGTGTTTTCAACAAAATGGTTTGCTTAAATAGTCATTGGTGCTGATTGGTGCAAAGTATATTGAGTTATATAATTTCCGGAGGGGGCATGAAAAATCATATAACCGGCTAACCTTCAATATCAATATTTGGGCTTTTGACACTGCTCACTGTGTACTTATCAAATTGGCACTAATTGACCTTACTATGCTATTAATATAATTATTAGGATTTTTAGATGTGTTAAGCAGCTATTCTAATGAAAATGTTAGACAAAGCATGGTATGCTATCAGGTAGCAATGAGATATTTTAAATGTTGAGCTAGGTTAGTTAAAGAAGATAATCAGTTTAATCTCCGTTATAAATCAATGCTTTGTGTTTTCATTCTATTTAGAGGTTCCCAAATAGATCACCGCTATTTGTGTAGGTAATAGACTGGTGTAAAACAGGGTTGAGACATGAACAACACTAAAATCAAATATTATTGCTTTAATAAAAATTGCAGTGTTTCATTTATCAACACGATACTGCGCATACGAGGTAAATGTTTTGCAGGAGGACACCTTTGAAATCATGCAGGACCGCTCAAGTATGTGGGTTAGCTTTTATTTCATGGCTGGACCTGAAGTAAATGCCTTATTCTTTAAATCATCCTGTATATTGCCCGCTTCTTACTAGCAGAAATACCCGTGTAGTCCCCCAATTAGCGAACGAACTAAGCGTAAACGACAATTATCTTAAATGGAATTAGATTGTGCTTAAGAGATAGATAGTCTTTATAATCGATATTTTAATGCCTACAGAAGCTGTAATTAATTTTCGGGGCAAGGGTAAAAGGCTTAAAATGTATCCAAAATATCAAGAAAATCATAAACGGAAATCGGTGTAAAGTTAAGAACAGGTTAAAAGTGCTCATTTCTTTTTTATTTTAAGTTGAATGAAAAAAAAATAATTAGAAGTGAAACTATTTTTAAAAATAAACATTAACTACTTACAGCTCAAGCGATCTACCATATTTTCAAGCACTTCTCTTTACCAACATTGCTGTCATTACCTTAAGTGTGATTGCCATGGAAAAATTCCCTGAAGTGCCGACAATTAGTCAGCAGAGATTAACGAGGTCTGAAAAAACAGATTTATTTATTACTATTCTTTCCGACCTTCACAATTCAAAAGTCGCGTTGATCAATCATCTCTCTTTTTTCGTATCCAGAGCTTACGCTAAAGACGTTAAGTTGCTTCTTCTCGAATCCGCAACTATTATTAATGGCCAACTGATCAGGGTTTGTTTAACGAAGAATCTGTTAGGTTTAACTTTGACTACCCAAGCACCGATGTTAAACGGATGCCTTAATCTGGAACAATTCCTGAAAGAAAACATAAATAGCAAATCCCCCAAAACGGATGTCATTATCCTAACCCATCTCATCATAGCCGAAGGGATCGAGATAGACGCCTTCAGGGTACTTCTCAGTTTGGCAAAAAACATCAAGCCGAAAAGTATCGTCAAACTTATGTCTGTTTGTTGCAAGGAGGCTCATCAAAGTAAAAAAGCGCTGAAAGCCATGCTTGCTTTACACTAATCATACAACAAATTAAAATAAATTAATCTACATGGTTCCTATCTATTTTACCTTAAGTCCTCAGCTGTCTTTAATAATAATACCGGACACGCAGGCTCATCTCGACGGGCACACGATCATTACGCGTACCTACCACATCCATAAAAAGGACGAATCTCTCTCGAGAGAATTTTACCGTAACCTGGAGATACTGGGGATAAATCATAATGACGAACCAAGTTACATGGGCTATCTAACTTTCGATGTACCAGGACGTATATACAGCTACACAAGAGATGGTGATTTGACCCTATCCTCTGACGAAATAGAGGAACTGATCGAACAATTAAACGAGGTAAGGGAAAACCCAGGCATGTGGCCGCGTCAGGAAGAATAACCTTACCTGCCGTAAGCGTAACATGATTATGCCCGCCAATATCATAAACGCTTATCCAGCATTTTTAGAAATTACAAAAGCTGGAAAGATCTTGCTCGAAAAATACCAAATTTTGGTTTAACAATGCGAAAGATATTCCTTCGCATTTGCATTTATACCAGCGGCGGTGCGATAGACCCGCTTTTATTTGTTAAGCCTCAAAATGAAACTCCGCCAGCTGTTACTGCACCCGTAGTAAAGTTGGCGACTATGGCAAGTTACAGTGATATCCCGGTCACCATCAGCGCAGCTACAAGAAATTCATATAAAGTTATTTATCCCGATAACAGGTCAGTATTTGTTAATGCCGTGCAAGTAAAACCACTTCTTGATCTTCCCGAAACTATCCGGTACCGCCAACCATTATATAATGCGCCAGACAGCAATGCGGCGCAAATTACCGAGCTTAATACCAAAGATAATGTTAAAGTTAAGGGAATATTTAAAGGTTATCAGCTTATAGGTTTTGGAGATAAAACCGGCTGGATCAAAATACCCTCATCAAAAAACACAGCGTCGAAAATAAATTCCGG
Source organism: Mucilaginibacter sp. CAU 1740 (assembly GCF_039839285.1). Taxonomy (NCBI): domain Bacteria; kingdom Pseudomonadati; phylum Bacteroidota; class Sphingobacteriia; order Sphingobacteriales; family Sphingobacteriaceae; genus Mucilaginibacter; species Mucilaginibacter sp. CAU 1740. The sequence continues at coordinate 155,798 of NZ_JBDOQS010000014.1, forward strand.
CGCTGTGTTTTAAGTTGCTGCTTTTGAAAATTGCAAAAATTAATGTGTGCTTTTCAAAGCCCAGGCAATCAGCACGGGTTGAAAGAATAAGCGCGCCAATCTTTTGTTAGATGTATCAAGCCCGAACGCATTCCTGTTGTGCGTGTATTGCGCTATGTTGCCGGGGAAGACGGCGGCGAAAAAGCCGGCAGCAACTTTCCCCATGGTTTTTTCAGTATGTTTACTACTTAGCGCCAAAGTTGCACCTAACGCTATTTCAGCAAAGCCAGAATAAATAACCGTATCATCTTTTTTTAATGGAACCCAGTTGGGTACCTGTGCCCTGAAATCTTTGCGCGCAAAGGTAAGATGGCTGATACCGGCCAATACGAGACTTGCGCCTAATAATATGCGCGCGGCTGTTTTGATATTTTCTTCTTTCATAACAATTTACTTTGCTACCTGATCTTTTATTTTTTCATCAAGCGCTTTTACGGCAGCGAGGTGCGCTTTAAGCGTAGGGAGTTGCCGTTGCGCAAACGCCTTGACCGCCGGATCTTTACCATTCACGGCATAATTTTCAAAAGTTTGAACCGTGTTATTATGCCCTGCCAACATGCCGTGTACATACAACCTGTCAAAATCCGGACCTGCATTTTTCAGGTTGAAATCGGGTTGGATACCACCGGTTGCTGCCGCAGGCAAGTTATAACCCCTGCTTTTAGCCAGCTGTAATAGTTGCTGCTCCGCCTGGGTATGATCTTTAACCATCATCTGTCCAAAAGAACGAACGTCGGCGAGGTTTGCTTTTTGTACAGCAAGTTGGCCTGCACTTGCTTCCTGCAGATTACCGATGCTGGCAACGATCAGAAAATGTTGAGCCGTTGTATCAGGATCAGGCTGTGGAATCTGGGCATGTGCGGTGAAACCGCCAATGCACAGCAATGAAATAAAAATCGCTTTTTTCATGATCTATTTGGATTAAGGCTGACCAACACCACCCGATGCACCATAAATCTGCCCGGAAGCAAAGCTGGCATCGGATGCTGCTAATTGTACATAAATAGAAGCCAGCTCTGCAGGTTGCCCCGGCCGGCCCAGCATGGTCCAGCTCCCAAACATTTGTTGTTTTTCGGGCTGCGCGCCACCACTGATCTGCAGGGCGGTCCAGATTGGCCCTGGCGCGACGCCATTAACCCTGATACCTTTCGGGCCTAATTGTTTGGCAAGGGATTTCACATAATTCATGGTAGCAGCCTTGGTTTGCGCGTAAGCATATAGGTCTGGCGACGGATCATATGCCTGCTCTGAAGTAGTGCCGATAATAGCTGAACCCGGCGGCAAATGAGGCAATGCCTCACGGATGATCCAAAATGGCGCATAAATGTTGGTTTTCATGGTAGAATCAAACTCCTCGGTGGTCACATCTGCAATAGAATTGATAGACTGCTGCCTGCCGGCATTGTTAACTATAATGTCCAGACCGCCGAGGCCGCTGATGGCTTTTTGCACTAGTTGCTTACAGAAATCTTCGCTGCGCAGATCGCCGGGGATAGCGATAGCTTTACGCCCTTCTTTTTTAATCAGGGTGATCACCTCCTGCGCGTCCTGTTCTTCGGTAGGATAGTAATTGATCGCTACATCCGCACCTTCGCGTGCGTAAGCAATCGCTGCCGCACGGCCCATGCCCGAGTCTCCACCAGTAATGAGGGCTTTTCGTCCCATTAACCTGCCCGACCCTTTATAGCTGGTTTCACCACAATCAGGTACCGGGTCCATTTTGCTTTGCAGGCCCGGCCATGGCTGGGGCTGACTCTTATATGGTGGTTTGGGATAAAGTTTAGTTGGATCGCTTATCTTTGCAGGGCCATCAACCGGCTTATTTAATGTTCCTGTGGTTGCCAATGCAGGCGAAACAGTGGCCGCTGCAATTGCAGCTCCCAAGCCGGCAACTACCTGTCGCCGGCTCATTTTATTTTCTTCGTTCATGTTAGTTTTCGGTTTATCTGTTATTTTTCCAGGCCTGTAGGTGTATTATCCATGATTAGGCCTGATGGCTAATTTTTATTTGCTGTTCCTGATCAACCGGCTGCTGCTGCTCATAAATGGCATGTGCAACCGAACTATCGGGCATCAGGTTACTCATGTTGACCTGAACTTTATTTTTAAAACCCGAGATCACGCGGTCATCGCCGGCCATCAATGCGTCGTAGCCATCCTTAGCTACACCCGCCGGATCGGCCAGGGCTTCTTTATCCTCTGCTATTTTGCTATCGAGCATGCCTGCTTTGTTAAAGAAGTCGGTATCAGTAGCACCTGGCATCAGGGCTGTTAACGTAATGCCTGAGTCTTTTAATTCCTCGCGAATTGCTGTAGTGAACGAAAGCACAAAAGCCTTAGTGGCGTGATAAACCGCCTGCCATGGTCCAGGGAGTTTGCCGGCAACAGACCCAAGGTTCAGGATTTTGCCCTCGCCGCGCCCAAGCATTTGTTTTACAAAATGTTTGGTCAGGATCACAGTTGCACAAACGTTCAGGTGGATGATATCCAGCTCACGTTCGATGTCATTATCCTGAAATAAGCCATATACGCCCTGGCCAGCATCATTAACCAGCACATCAACGGGCTGATCAATCTCCAGACATAAAGCTTTCGCTTCTTCCATTTTGGACAGGTCTTTAGATATGATCCTTACATCAACTCCGTAATTAAATTTGAATTCTTGTTGTTTTATTTCGAGTTCATCCTGATTGCGTGCCACGATGATCAGGTTATAATGATTTTGTGCGAAGAGTTTGGCCAGTTCATAGCCGATCCCGCTTGTCGCGCCTGTAATAAGCGCTGTTTTTTGTTGATTTTCCATAGGTAGATAAAGTGCTAATGCTTAATTTTCAATTTTTATAGGTTCGGTATTATCCGTTGGTTTCCTCCGTTCCCAGGGTTTCAAAACGACTTTCACGCAATCCTCTTCTTTTTTATCGAAGATCTCGTAACCATATGTCACTTCGCTCAGGGGTAGGGTGTGGGTGATTATATCGTCCAGTATTACTTTTTCTTCTTTTACCAGTTCAATTAAATGGTCGATGTAATTCAAAACCGGTGCCTGGCCCATTTTAAGGGTTATACCTTTATCGAATAAACGGTGCAGCGGGAAATTATCGTAAGTTGATCCGTAAACACCCATAATAGAAACTGTTCCCATCCGACGAACAGCCTTAAAAGCCATATCAAGTACTTTCATGCTGCCTACCTCGAAATTGATCAGGGCTTTTGCCTTATCTATAATGTTGCGTTCCGGTTCAAAGCCTACAGCATCCACGCAAACATCCGCACCGCGGCCGCCGGTCATTGCGCGGATGGCTTCGACAACGTCGACATCATTGGGATTAAGCGTTTCCACTTTATTTACCGCTTTAGCTTTCTCCAGGCGATAATTTAGTGGGTCTATTGCAATGACGCGGCTTGCGCCGTTGATCCAGGCTGCTTTCTGTGCCATCAACCCAACCGGGCCGGAACCAAATATGGCCACAACCTCGCCGCCTTTTAACTGCGCCCAATCGATTGCCGACCAGCCGGTAGGGAAGATGTCTGTCAGGAACAAAACCTGTTCATCGGTCATATTATCTGGTACAATTCTCGGGCTGATATCCGCATAAGGCACACGTACATATTCCGCCTGTCCGCCGGAATATCCTCCATACAGGTCTGTGTAGCCAAATAGTGCAGCACCTTTCTGATCGGCCATGTCACCGTCGGGCCCATAATGTTTATAATTGGAATTTTCGCAGGCCGGAGAAGCATCATGTTGGCAGAAAAAGCAATGGCCGCAGGATATTGGGAATGGTACAACCACGCGGTCGCCTTTTTTTAATTTGGTCACGCCCTTACCAACTTCTTCAACAATGCCCATAAACTCGTGTCCCATTATCATGGGTTTTGGTTGCGGTACGCCGCCGCTCAGGATATGCAGGTCGGAACCGCAGATGGCTGTAGAAGTAACTTTTAAAATGACATCGTTATCCTGCTCCAATCGGGGATCTTCAACGGTATCGTAGCGAATATCGCCGGGTTTGTGAAATACTGCTGCTTTCATAGGAGAATTTAAGTTTTAATGTATTGATTTAACTTTAGGTAAAAATATTGTTTTTTAATTTATCACATAAATAAAATGATATGGCACACTTGAACCTTTTTTAAGGTTATCGGCCTTATTATAACTTAAGAAGATGATGATTGACTTCTTTGCTTCTTCTTACCGAGATCAGGAAAAGTAGGTTACTCAAAACCATCTCTTAAAGATGATACTAAGAAAATCGGTGAAAAGTAAGTTCGGTTTAAGTTTACCAACTTGAGTCAAGTAGCACTTTAACCATCGGCTTTGCTAAATCGTTAGGATAAAATAAATCCGTTTTTCGGATGGAGAAAATCGGAACTCAATTTATTCCAGCCGATTATTATAAATGAAATAACAAATAACGAAGGCCACCTTTCGGCAGCCTTCGTCAATCTTAAAAAATTATTCTGTTTCTGCAGCGGCAGCTTCGTTTACATAGTTTTCAGCTACCTGGGTAAGCAGAGAATCCGCATTTTTCTCCTCGGCGAGGGTTTCGTCGAGCAGGCTTTGTGCTTCGCTGAAGCCAAGGGTGCCAGCCAGCGTGCGCAAAGTTCCGTAGGACGCAATTTCATAATGTTCAACTTTTTGGGCTGCCGAAATGATCGCTACGTCGCGTACCTCGGTTCCTTTTTCGGTATCGCTTAACAGTTCTGTAGCCTCGGCCAAAAGCCCTTCCATTGCAAGGCATTTTTTTGCAGCCGCTTTTTCACCTACCGATTCGAATACACTTTCCAACCTGGTGATCTGGTTCTTTGTCTCTTCAAGGTGCGTGGTGATGGTCTGTTTCAGATCTTCAGATGTTGCGCCTTTAATCAGTTTAGGCAGGGCGGTAGCCAAATGCTTTTCGGCCCAATAAATATCTTTTAATTCGTCAACGAATAATTCCTTCAAAGCACTTTCGGCTTCGGGTGTGCGGCTTGCAGCTGCTGCAGTCGCTTTTTTGTTTGTTTTTGTAGGCATAATGTAGTTTTATAAATGTTAATTGATTTGATTTTGACTGCGGTAATCAATCGCTTTATATAAGTGCAATTACTATTCCATAAAGTTGTGTTGCTGCATCGATCCTAAGGATTAAGGTTTGCTCTTCCGGCGCAAACAGTTGCCTTCCTCTTTTTTGGTTGCTCATCCTTTTTTATGGACCAAGTGTGAGCGGATAGGAGAGCGATAGGGAGTGCAAAAGCAACGATAAACGCAGCGGCGATCTTTCGTTTTGATGTTTTTTTCATAGTGATAGGTATTTAATTTAGCGTAGTTTATGTTCTGGTGCTGCGAGTAGCATCTTCCCGCGTTTTCATTAAATTATAGCGCATGGCATATTTAACCAATGCGGGCGTATTGCGAACACCGGTTTTATTGATCATGGATTGCCGGTGGCCCTCAACCGTTCGTTTACTCGTAAATAGCTGATCGGCTATTTCCTGGTTGGTACAACCGTCGGCAATCAATTGCAGTACCTCCATTTCACGTCCCGAAAATTCGATGTTAGGCTCAACAATAAGTGACGTCATTTCGGTTCCCTTTAAAAAAAGGAGGGTAAGCCTTGATGCGAGTTGCGTGCACATATAGTATTTACCCTGATTAACCTGACCGATGGCAAAAATCAGTTCGTCCCGTGCAATCGATTTGGTTAAATAACTTTTTATCCCCGATTTAAACGCGTCAATCAGATAGTGTTCCTGTTCTTCCACGGTAAACATGATAGTTTTGATGAAAGGGAAATTCCGGCTGATATGCCCGGCCAACAAAATCCCGTTAATGCGTGGCAAGTGCACATCGGTAAGAACTACATCAGGCACAACATCCGCGCTTATTAAATCGATTACACTTTCACCGTCTGACGCCTGGGCAAGCACTTCAAATCCCGGTTCATTATTCAACAAGTTTTTTACACCGGCCAAAGTATGTTCATTACCATCTGCTATCAGCACACGTATCATATTATTTTTTTTGAGAAAAAAATTGAATTTTTATTCGGCAAATTTTTCACCGGTTAGCCGGTAGGTATCGGAATGGTATTAATTTAATAATGATTTTTTTTCTTAAATGTTTCATAATTTAAAAATTTAGAAATATTGAAACAGATTTTATTAGCAAGTACGGTGAGAGTTACGAGTCAATTTTATATTATTGCCTCTCTTAATTATTACCGACTTTCAGTAGCATCAAACTAAAAACATACAACAGGTAGTTTACACGAACTTTTCACGTATATACCGTACAAACAGCATTCACTTCTGTCATGTTGTCATTGAAGCGTTTCAACAAAAGAAACGCTTCTTACATTAACAACATGAAGATATTTACCTGGCACATACACGGAAGTTACCTTTTCTATTTATCGCAGGGTAATTATGAAATTTACATACCGACGAGCGCTGAAAAAGCAGAGGGCTATTACGGACGCGGAGAAACCTTCCCTTTTGGCCCGAACGTAATTGAAATACCTCATGATGAGGTAAAGAACCGGGAATTCGATTGCATCCTTTTTCAAACCAATCAAAATTACCTGGCAGACCAATACGAGATCTTATCTGAAGAACAACGCGCGCTGCCAAAAATCTACCTTGAGCACGACCCGCCGCGCCAGCACCCAACCGATACCAGGCACTTAATTAACAACCCGGACATTACTCTCGTGCATGTAACGCATTTTAACCGTTTGATGTGGGATTGCGGCGATACGCCAACGATGGTCATAGAGCACGGCGTTACAGATCATGGTGCGATTTATAGCGGTGAACTCGCCAAAGGGATAGTAGTTATCAATAATCTGCCCTCCCGCGGCCGCTTATTAGGTTTTGACGTTTTTAAAACCGTAAAGGAAAAAATTGCTGTGGACCTGGTGGGTATGGGTACGGGCGAATGGGGACTCGGCGAGGTGCTGCACCCGCAACTCCCGGCGTTTCAATCGAAATATCGCTTCTTTTTTAACCCTATCAGGTATACCAGCCTGGGCTTGGCCATATGTGAGGCTATGATGATGGGAATCCCGGTTGTAGGACTTGCCACCACCGAATTATCTGCTGTAATTGATAACGGTGTGAATGGCTATATCCATACCGATGTTGATTACCTGATAGAAAAAATGCAGCAATTGCTTCACGATCCTGGAATGGCCGCTGAAATTGGAGCAAGGGGACGGGAAACAGCGATTGCGCGCTTCAATATCAACCGTTTCGCTACCGGTTGGAAGCAATTATTTGAAAAGGTAAGCAATCCTTTAAGACTTATTGATACCGAAACAAAACTGATGTACCATGAATAACTTTCCACTAAAAATTGCCTTTATCAGCGAACATGCCTCACCATTGGCTTGTCTTGGCGGCGTAGATACCGGGGGCCAGAATGTGTACGTGGCACAACTGGCAAAACACCTGGCAGATCAGGGGCACATTATTGATATATATACCCGGCGTGAAGATAACAGGGCGCAAACTGTAGTGGAGTGGGTACCTAACGTTCGGGTTATCCATGTGCTTGCAGGCCCGTCAAGGATCATCCCGAAAGAAGAAATCCTGACCATCATGCCCGAGTTTGCCCGTTGGATGCAAAATTTTATAAGTAGAGAAAAACTGAATTACGATCTGGTACATGCAAATTTCTTCATGTCAGGCCTGGTTGCTATGAAACTAAAGCTAAAAATGAGGATCCCTTTTGTTATCACCTTCCACGCACTTGGGCATGTAAGACGTTTGCATCAAAAAGAAAAAGATCTGTTTCCGGAAGAGCGCTTAGCGATAGAAACGGTGCTTTGTAAAGAAGCAGACCAGATCATCGCGGAGTGCCCGCAGGACAGGGAAGACCTTATGGAATTTTACCAGGCCGACCCCGATAAAATCGCAATTGTGCCCTGCGGATTTAGCCTGGCAGAGTTTTACCCTATTAGTAAAAACATAGCGCGTAAAATGCTGCAGATAAAACCTGACGAGAAAGTTTTGCTGCAACTTGGCCGTATGGTGCCGCGCAAAGGCATCGACAACGTGATCCGCTCCATAGCATCACTCAGCAAGAAAAGCGCTGAAAAAGTCAGATTGCTGATTGTTGGTGGAGATCAGGATAATATGACCGAATCGTCATGCCCCGAATTTAAACGGCTATCAGATTTGGCCACCTCTTTAAGGGTTGCAGATAAGGTGCATTTTGCAGGTAAGAAAAACAGGGAATACTTGAAATTTTATTACGCTGCTGCGGACGTTTTTATTACTACGCCCTGGTACGAACCGTTTGGCATTACACCGCTTGAGGCTATGGCTTGCGGTACTCCGGTTATAGGTTCCAACGTAGGCGGCATCAAATATAGTGTGGTTGATGGTATTACAGGCGCGCTCGTGCCACCTAAAGATGCAATTGCGCTTGCTCGAAAAATAGATGAACTTATGGCCGATGATAGTGTGTTAAGCGAGATGGGGCAAAATGCCTTAAAACATGTGAATGCTAATTTTACCTGGAAAAAGGTGGCCGAAGAAATTGAATTGGTTTATAAAGTGGCATTAAGGCAAACTGCCAAACCGTTCGCCCGTAAAAATACTACACGTATTAAAGCTGCCTGATATGAATAAAGCAATTTTCTTAGACAAAGACGGCACACTGATACCGGATATCCCTTATAATGTCGACCCTGATAAGATAACCCTAACTGGGCATTGTATAGAGGGCTTGCGAATATTGGCCGCAACAGGGTACAAGCTATTCCTTGTTTCCAATCAATCCGGTATTGCAAGGGGATATTTCAGCGAAGCTCAGCTCTTGTGGGCGATAAAACGCTTGTATGAATTGTTTGAAGCGGAGGACATCAGGCTTGATGCCTTTTATTACTGTCCCCATCACCCGCAAGGAACCGCTGACGGTTACAACATCAACTGCGATTGCCGCAAGCCAATGCCAGGGATGCTGCAAAGCGCCGCCATGGAGCATCAACTTGATCTTGGCCGGTGCTGGATGATAGGAGATATCCTTAACGACGTGGAAGCCGGGAACCGTGCAGGATGTAATAGTATTTTAATTGATAACGGAAATGAAACCGAATGGCTTGAAGGGCCATACCGGCAGCCGGAATTTAGTTGCAGCAATATCAATGAAGCTGCAACGTACATTTATAATTATAATTTATCAGATGTCGGGCTGGAACAGCGTTAGAAATATTTTATGTATCCGCCCTGATAATATGGGCGACCTGATCATGAGCGGTCCTGCATTGCGCAAACTTAAGCAAGGGTTAGACGCCCGAATCACGGTATTAACATCATCTATGGCAGCGGGCGTGACACCATTTATGCCCGAGATCGATGATACTATAATTTTTGATCTGCCATGGGTCAAAACTGCTAATGCTGAAGGACCAGAGACCTTGTTAAAGTTAATTGGGGGGCTTAAAGAATATAATTTTGATGCCGCAGTGATTTTTACGGTTTACAGTCAAAATCCGCTACCTTCGGCGATGATCGCTTACCAGGCAGGAATATCCAGAGTGCTGGCCTATTGCCGCGAAAACCCGTATGGTTTGATAAGTGATTGGGTGCCGGACGAAGAACCTTTTCAATATATTACCCACCAGGTTGAACGGGATTTAAAACTGGCTAACTATGTTTGTGATGCAAACATCGACAAGCGTTTGAAACTAACAGTCAACGATGCCGACTGGCCCTTAATTGCAGATCAGTTGAAACAAACAGGATTAGACCCTGATAAACCATGGTTGACCCTTCATGCCGGGGTGAGTGAAATAAAAAGACAATTTCCGGAAAGACTTTGGATTGAAACTGCGGTGCAATTAATATCACAAGGCTACCAGGTATTACTCACCGGTTCAGTCGGGGAAAAAGAACTCATAAACCGTTTGCAGCGCAAAATAGGTCTGGGTGCGTATAATGCAGCAGGATTATTCTCAATCAAACAATTGATCATCCTTATTTGTCATACGCCTTTATTGTTATCTGTCAATACAGGCGTAACTCATATAGCCGCGGCGGTTGGCACACCGGTAGTTGTTTTATATGCGCAAACCAATCCGCAACACACTCCTTGGATGGTGCCCAGCGCGGTAATGGAGTTTCCTGTACCTGATGGATTGAAAAGTAAAAATGGCGTCATCCGTCAGGTCGATGATATCGTTTACAGCGATCCGGCACCGATGCCCCAACCTGCGATTATTGTAGATCGCGTGATCGGCCTGATCAGGCCACCTTTTGTATCAGGTCGACAGTTTCACGAAATACAACGTGAAAATCCGGAGCTTTCAGCCAATCGATAGTGCGGTGACGGTAGGTATCTAATGGTCCCCAGCGGTGTGGTTCACCATCCATACTGATCACTACACTTGGTGTCTTAAACGCAGCCGCTAAGTGTGATACACCGGTGCAATTTGAAAGAAGCAAGGCAGCATCCCTGATCAATGCACCAACCGCACCCAGCGATGTTTTTCCGGTGGTGTCGATAGCGGTGTTTTTCATCTGACTGATCACAGCATTGGTAATGTCCCCTTCATCATTTGTACCGGTAATTACCGCATGGTAACCCTGGTCGATACAAAAATCGGCAAGTGCTGCGAAATAGTTAACCGGCCATTGCCGCCATGATCCTCGTGAGCCGGGGTGGATACAAACGTATCGCTGCGGTTCTATCAGTAGTTTTAATTGGCCCAACTCCACCAGGTCTGCTTCTGATAGGGGGAACTCAAGCTCATTACCCAGGTTGGCGATGCCCAAATGCTCCATCAAAGCGATATGTCGGTCTATTTCAGAGCCGTAGTTTGGATAATCTAAAAAGAGCCCGTTATCCGGCGCGTAGTGTCCATCGGTTTTAAATCCTGCGACATGCCGTGCGCCAAATAATTCCATCATGGGGTTCACAACAGAGCCACTGCCTTGCATCTGCAACAACAGATCAAATTGTTCTGCCTGCATTTGATCAATGAAAGCGGGAAATATCTTTACGTCGAAATCCTGTTCCGGCAACCCAGGATAACCGGGAAAATGGAAAAAGCCATCAAAATAGTGATCGAAGCGTTTGGTAAAGCCTTTTGCCCATGGCAAACCTAATAAAATAATTTCAGCATGCGGATAAGCGCGTCGCAACGCACGGATAGCAGGGATGGTACATAACAGATCGCCCAATTGGAGCGCCCTGAAAATGCCAATTTTTTTTATTTCCTGAACAGGTAATTTCATGTTTAAATAAATAATACGCGGTATTTAAAAGCTCCATACCATTGCCAATAAATGGAATAAAAAGGGATGAGTATTGATGTAAAGATCATTTCAGCCACATGCCTGAGCGAACGGCTGGTACGGTACAATCGCCTGGCGATGAAATAAGTAGTAAGTATTAACCAACCCATGCCCCCAAATGCTATAAGCAGAGAAGCATTAAAAAATAACCCGATGATAAAAACCATAAAACAGGCAATGATCAGGTAATATAAAATAGGGGGCTGGGATTGGATTTTAACACGGTAAAGTGCCGGGAATTTTTGATAAAGTAATGCATTAAATAAGGTTTTCTTTTGCTCTTTCAGGCTGACACCCCAACTTGCCTGGCGTACAGGATGAACTACCGTTGCGTGATTGATCTTTTTGATATCAATATGATGGAAGATCAGTTTGAATGCCAGGTCACTGTCTTCACGCCATGCCATGCTAAACCGTTCATCAAAACCGCCGGTAATAAACAGGGCGAGTTTTGTACAGGCACAGTTAGCGGTAACAAAATCGGCGGTTTCCAGGCCTGCTGTGTTAAGTTCGTAGTCGGTAGGGCGCTTGCCCCTCGGTACAATAACACGACCGGTAAATGCCTGCGCCCTGGTGGGATCAGCTTCTGCAAGTATGGCCTTAAGCCATGTACTATCGGGCTGACAATCATCATCGGTAAATGCCACAACAGCAGCTTTGGCGGTAAGCCAGCCGAGGTTTCGGGCAGCGGCCGGTCCTTTTTTATCCGGCAGGCAGAAATAACGGATATTCAGTAGTCCGTTAAATTCACTCACGGCTGCTTCGGTCTCCTCATCGGGGCCATCGCTTATTATCAATACCTCAAATTCCTGTTTATTCAGCAACTGCAACTGAAGCGCTTTCAGGCATTTGCTGAGTAATTGCGGTCGCTTGTATGTTGGGATTACTACTGATATCTGCATGTTTTTCAATTATAAATGAACCAATGATCAAAGCATCAAAGGGGGAACTCCAAAAACATTCAATGGCATCGCGTGGTGTACAAACTATAGGTTTACCAAGCGTATTGAACGAAGTATTGATCAGTACAGGAATGCCGGTTTTACGATAGAAGGCCTTTAGCAGATCATAATATTTTTTGTTTTGCTGTTCGTTCACTGTTTGTATCCGTGCTGTGCCATCGGTATGCCGCACAGCAGGGATCCGGTCGGCTTTATCCGCTTTAACATCGTATATAAACAACATAAAAGGCGAATAATCGGCACCTTCAAACCAGTTGCCGGCTTCCTCTTCAAGCACAACCGGTGCTACAGGCCGGAAATCTTCCCGATCTTTAACTTCGTTCAAGCGTGCCTGCATATCGGGATTGATAGGCGAGGCCAGTATGGAGCGGCTACCCAAAGCCCTTGGGCCAAATTCCATCCTGTTTTGATACCAGCCTATAATTTTATCCTGTGCAAGCACCTCAGCCGTTTCTTCGGCAACATTTTCCATGCGGCGGTATGGCAATTTGCACCATTTCATGAATTTTTCAATTTCATCGTCGCTGTATTCCGGCCCCCAATAGGCATGGTCCATCACAAACTCACGTTGATTGCTTTTTCGCTGCTGTGCGTCTATCCATAATGCGGCACCTAAAGCGGTACCGTCATCGCCGGATGCCGGCTGCACCCAGATATTGTTAAATGCTTTGGCATCTCTTATACGCGCATTGGCCACACAGTTAAGCGCCACGCCGCCTGCCATGCATAAATTTCCGGAGCCGGTTTCTTTTTGCAGCCAACTGCTTATGTTCAGCAAAGTCTCCTCTACTACCAATTGCAGTGAATGCGCAATATTGAAATGATGGGATGTAAATTCATGATGGCGCAAGCGTTGCGGTCCAAATCGTTCTGTGAAATTTTGATTGGTAATAGTGTATTGACCATTAGCGCTCAAGGTGATCATCTCCCGAAAATCCTTTACAAAATCGGTATTGCCGTAGGAGGCCAAAGCCATTACCTTGTATTCGTCAGAGGAGTGCAGGAAGCCCAAGTGGGTTGTAACCTGTTCGTAAAGCAAGCCCAAAGAGTGCGGCATATTCACCTGGCCTATGCGCGTTAGCTGTTGCCCGGCGCCAAAATTATAAGTTGTTGTAGCCAGTTCGCCACGCCCGTCAACGGTCATTACCGCGGCCTCATTAAAGGGCGAGCAGTTAAAGGCACTGGCGGCGTGGGCCACATGGTGCTCTACATAATGCCATTGCTCCGGTTTTATATTTGCGCCTATAAAGCGTTTTTGAAGATGATGAGGATAACCATCATTAAGCTGCGCGCGCGCGTTCATAATGGAAGATAAAAACAGCGGGTCCCATACGTTCAACCAATCATTGTTATCAATTTTTCCGCCGTTTTCAAATGGTATCTCTATGGTTGATTTACCACAGTATTGTTCGCCAACCAATAGATAAGGATCGAATGAATAAGCTACATGATTTATATCGTTGATATGAATGTCGGCTACGCGCAGGCAGTAATCAATGGCATGAAAGGGCAATTCCCAGGTTGAAAATGGTACCGGCCTTTTGCCATGTTTAAAGTGGGTGAACCTTTCCTCCTCCGCAGCTGCGATTAGTTGTCCATCTTTTAATAAACATGCCGCCGAGTCGTGAAAAACGGCATTTATTCCTAATGTGTACATACTTTATAGTTTCTAACCTGTTTGCTTTCAGCTTAAATAACATGGACACTGTTCATGCAGTTTTTAGCATCTCCCGAGCAGATGGTAAAATAGGTATGCGGATATAAAGGTTTATTTATTAAGTATTTGAAAATCAATACTCTGTTGTATTATTCTTGCTGTAGTTAGTTTGAAATTCAGTAGTTATCACGATCATTTAACGTAGTTTACGCAATTACAGGAAGAGATGATTTTGTTAGTCAATGATAATCGAAACGGCTATTTTGAAAAAATATCGAGTACTTATCCGGGTTGATATGTGTTTTTATACACCGATGTAAAAATCCCTAAGCCGAACTTTGGTAAAAGCGGGAAACTGTGTTTTTTTTTCGTTTACCTAAAAAGCAAAATGCCATTCTTAGATCATGTATTGCAAATTCCATCGTATGGTTGGAAAGATCCTGCCGGGGTCCTGGTTAAACCAACCTCAGGTCAAATTTTAAAAGAGTTTTTTTCCAGGTTAAATCTTTTTAGAACCCGTAGAAACTGGCTTCCGGCATTCAGCTGGATAAAAGTGATTTGCTTATCGGTTTTTTTTGTGATGTTTTTGGCATATTATCTGAGTTGGTGGACACTGTTGGCGGCGTTTGTATACGGCATGATCATTATGGGCACACACGGTACCATCTGGCATCACCGGTATTGTACCCATGGAGCCTATAAATTTCGTAACGGTTTCTGGCGCTTTGTTACCCAAAATCTCACCATTAATGTGATCCCCGAAGAAATTTATGTGATCTCCCACCATGTTCACCATTCTAAATCAGATCAGCCCGGCGACCCTTATAATGCGCAGGCCGGTTTTCTTTATTGCTTTTTGGCCGATGTTAACCATCAGCCGATCGCTAAAGATCTGAGCGAAGGCGATTACAACAGGGTGCGGTCTCTCATGAAACATACAGGAGTAAAAGCCAACACCTATGCGCAATACCAGCAATGGGGCTCGTACGTTAATCCTTACAGGGCTGTATTATCCTGGATTCTGAACTGGGGTTTCTGGTATGGGGCATTTTACCTGGTGGGTGGAAATGCACTTGCGTTTAGCCTGTTTGGAGCTGCTGGCTTCTGGGCGGTTGGGGTGCGCACTTTTAATTATGACGGCCACGCCAAAGGGAAGGATAAACAACGTGAGGGAACGGATTATAACCAAAACGACAAATCGATCAACCAGTTATGGCCAGGTCTGGTAGCAGGCGAGTGGCACAACAACCATCATTTATATCCAAAAAGTGCCCGTAGTGGTTTTAAACCACACCAGATTGATCTGGCCTGGTATTATATCAGGATGATGAATTGGCTGGGTGCGGTCACCGAGTACCGCGATAACAAAAAGCAGTTTTATGAACGTTACTATCTGCCACATAAAAATGCCAACCTAAATCAATAACCACAGTAACTTAATTATCCAAATCAACAGCCTGTAATGAATGAACCCACAAACGATAAAAAAACATCCGGCCCTGTATTAAATCAGGATCAGCTTCGCATCTTTTTCATTAATCATTTGAACCGGATTTTCTGTGCTAAATCGCATTTGTTTGAGCGATTGCCCGAACTTACGGAACATGTGCATTTCCAGGATCTGAAACATGCTATTTTAGAGACCTGGGAAGATATAGGCAAACAGGTTGCCCGTATTGAAGAGATTTTTACGCTCCTTGACGAAGTACCGTCTTTAAAAAACTGCGAAGAACTGATAGGCTTTATGGAATCAGGTTTTTCAGGAATCTATCATAAAAAGGAAGAAGCTGAACTACGTGATCTATCTCTATTATTTTATCTATCTCTTATTGAAAGTGTAGAACTTGCTTCCTTTCAACCGTTACAAATGGCTTCTATAAAAATGCCTAATAAGCAAATCCAGCAGTTGTTGAAAGAAAATTTCGACGAATCAAAAGCAGACCGGAGCTTATTCGTCCAGATAGCTGCACGGTACATCAATTAATTTCATCGAAACAATGGGAGGGATCAACAAAGTTATGCTGGTAGGGAACGTTGGAGAAGAGCCGGCACTTCGTTATATCAACAACGATATTGCTATTACAAGTTTCCAATTGGTTACTGCAGAGCGTATAATAAAAAACGGAGTCAAAACCGAGCATACTGAGTGCCATAATATTGTGATGTTGCGCGGTGTTGCGGAGCATGCGTTTAAGGTGTTAAAAAAAGGCAAATTGATTTGTGTGGAAGGCAAACTTCAAACCCGCTTTTTAGATGATCCTTCAGGCATGATAAAAATTACCGAGGTTGTAGCTATGTATTTCAGGTTGTTGGGCAGAACCAGCGATTTTGACGAAGTGCCGGAAATAAAAGGCGTATGATAGCCTATCCGGAAGACACCAGGATCTCCGATGCAGAACTCTGCCTATTGATACAACGCGGTGAAAAAAATGCAGCGGAAATACTATATGATACTTATGCGGGTTTTCTTTTCCTGAGTATTATTCGCATAGTACGAAACAAGGAGCTGGCAAAGCGGGTTCTCGAAGAAACGTTTAAAAAAATTTGGCATTCGATACCTGATTACGAAATAGACAAAGAGCGAATTTATACCTGGATGAAAGCGATAGCCTACGACTCAGCTAAAGAAGCTTTATCTCAACTCAATAAATGAAAATAATATCAAAGATATTCAGACCGGAAAGTGGTAAAATAGTCATGATTGGTACATCTGCCGGTGGCATGAGCGCTTCCATAAAATTATTGCACCAATTCCCGATAGATTTTCCGGCACCTATTCTCATTGTACAACATATATCCGGCGATGCTTCCGGCGATGCTCTCTTGCAGGCATTAAATGAAAGTATTGAGCTTAAATGCGTTCATGCAACGCAAGATGCTCCCCTTGAAAACGGAAAGGTGTACCTGGCGCCATCCGATCATCACCTGATGGTATCTAAAAGCGGGCATCTGCAGATAACCAAAGGGGCGCAGGAAAACCGATCAAGGCCGGCCATCGATCCCTTGTTCCGTTCTGCAGCGGTTGCTTTTGGCAACCGTGTAACCGGCATTGTACTTACCGGATATCTGGACGACGGTACAGCTGGCCTTATTGCCATTAAACGATGTGGAGGTACCTGTATCATACAGGACCCTAACGACGCGGAATACCCGGATATGCCGCAAAACGCATTGAACCAGGTAAAAACCATCTACCGGTTGCCGATAGCAAAAATGGGAGCTGCGCTCACAAAAATATTGGCAGCCCCGGCAAAAAAGCAAGTGAAGATTCCGAAGGATATTGAACTGGAAGTTAAGATAGCCGAGCGTGTTCTTAGCGACCTTGCCGCGGTAAATGAACTGGGCCATCAGGTACCCTTTAACTGCCCGGGTTGTGGCGGCGTGCTGTGGAAGATAAAAGAAGGCTCATTTTTGCGGTACCGCTGCCATACCGGTCATGCTTACACCGCGGCAAGTTTGGTAGCCGAGCAAACTAATAAAATTGAGGAAACGATGTGGGTGGCGTTACGCATGTTTGAGGAGCGGCGAAATTTGCTCACCACGCTCGCCAAAGGACAAACAGGAGCCGCCGCACGTTCTGCCGAAGAACGCGCCGCTTTGTCTCAGGTTCATATTGACAGGATCAGGGCAATTTTACTCGCTGATGATAAGGCTACTAAAAGCGACCTGCCTTCATAGCTTGCTTTAAACAGCATGGATAGCAGATTGCTGTCGAATTTAATTACCTTTAACCTTACAAATCAAACCAGGCGGAAACCAGATGGTCAAATCAAGAAAAGTTGTCGTACCGGAAATAGCTCAAAAAAAAAAGCGGGTAAAGGCCGGCGGTAAAAAGTCAAAATCGTTTCCGGTTATTGCCATCGGCGGTTCAGCGGGTTCTTTTTCAGCCTACGAAAAGTTTTTTGCAAACATGCCTGCTGATAGCGGTATGGCCGTCGTAATCATTATGCACCTTGATCCGCTGCACAAAAGCCTGCTTTCTGAAGTGATGCAGCGTTATACCGCTATCCCGGTAATTGAAGCCACCGATGGCATGGCAATCGGGCCGGATCATATTTATATCATTCCATCCAATAAAGATATGGGCATCCATAATGGTAAACTCCTGCTGTTAGCCGCGTCAAAACCGGAGGGAGTGAGGCAACCCATCGATTATTTTTTTCAAAGCCTGGCTAATGACCAGTGGAACAGATCGGTAGCTGTAATTTTATCAGGAATGGGTGCTGACGGGGAAACGGGCATCCGGATGATCAAGGAAAATCTGGGCATGACGATAGCCCAGGATCCGCAAACCGCGGACTACGACAGCATGCCCCTGGCAGCGATAGGCACCAACCTGATTGATTATGTGCTTGCCCCTGAAGAAATGCCGTTAAAGATCATTCAGTATCTGAACCATCCCGTAATAGCGGAAGAAGTGGATGACGACCTGAAGATGTCATTAAAAAACAACAATGCCATTAACAAAATATTGATGTTGCTGCGTTCGCAAACGGGTAATGATTTTGCGCTGTATAAAAAAACTACCGTTACACGCCGGATAGAACGCAGGATAGCCTATTACCAGTTTACAGATTACGCGCATTATGCGGCATACCTTAAGGATAACCCGGAAGAGATTGATAATCTGTTCAATGAACTTCTGATAGGGGTTACCAAGTTTTTTAGGGACGCCGAGGCTTTTGAATCCTTAAAACAGTTGCTGAAAGAACTGATAGGGCGAAAGAAAGTTGATGAGCCCGTTCGCGTTTGGATAGCGGGCTGCTCTACCGGCGAAGAGGCGTATTCTGTTGCTATGTTGCTGGTGGAAAGCTTTGAAGAACTCAAACGGAAAATTATGCCGAAGGTTCAGATTTACGCTACAGATCTTGATCCGGCTGCCTTGGAGCATGCACGAGCCGGCCTTTATCACGAAAACATTGTAGCCGAAGTATCGGCCGCTCGCCTGAAGAATTTTTTCACCCGCGAGGACGACCGTTATCGTGTAAAAAAAGAACTGAGAGATCTTGTGGTATTTGCGCAGCAAAACCTGATCAAAGATCCGCCATTCATCAAACTCGACCTGCTTTGCTGTCGAAATATGCTCATCTACTTTACACCGGAGCTTCAAAAAAAGATCATCCCCTTGTTTCACTATTCCCTTAATCCAGGCGGAATTATGTTCATGGGGCCGGCCGAAACGATAGGCGGCTTAACTGACCTGTTTCGTTCGCTCGATCCTAAATGGAAATTATTTGGGCGGCAGGAAGGTAACATCGCGCTGCGTGATATGATCGACTTTCCCTACCAGGCATCCAAACAACCTTTACACACAGTAAAACCTCATGAAGTGAATACCACCAAGCAAAAACGTTCTTTTACAGATATTTTTAATAAAGTACTAATCGACAAATTTCTGCCGCCTTCGGTGCTGGTTAACGAAAAGGGTGATATCCTATATAATAACGGCAATACCGGCAAATACCTGGAACTGCCCCGCGGCGAAACAGTAGCGAATAATATTTTAAAACTGGCCCGCGAGGAACTAAAATACGCTTTATCCAGTAGCTTACAGCAGGCGCTTAAAAGCGGCGATACACAGGTAAGAGAACATATCACCTTAAAAGATGGCAAATATAGCCACCTGGTAAGCATACGGGCTACAGCTGTACGGGAGCATGAAATGCCTGCGCTGGTAATGTTTGTATTTGAAGATCATGGACTGATAGAAGTAAGTAAAAAAGCGCAACATCTGTCGTCATCGGACGGAGATGCAATGGCTGAGGCGTTAAAAAAAGAATTGGTTTATACCAAGCAGCAGCTAAACACTACTGTTGAGGAAATGGAAAGCTCGATGGAAAAACTCAGGCTAAGTAATGAAGAATTGCAAAGCACCAACGAAGAGCTGCAGAGCACCAATGAGGAATCGCTGACCACGAAAGAAGAAATGCAGTCGTTAAACGAGGAACTCATGACCGTGAATAGCCAATACCAGTTAAAAGCGGAAGAACTGACCCGGCTGAACAACGATATGAAAAACCTGCTGGACGCAACGGAAGTTTGTACGCTGTTTCTTGATAATGATTTGAATATCCTCCGCTACACCCCGCAGGTGCGCCATTTATTCAACCTCATCGCAAGCGATGTTGGGCGGCCTATCAGTCATGTGGTATCTAATTTCGAAAAACCTATAAATGAAGATGAAATCCGTGAGGTGATTGATAAGCTGACCATTAAGGTTACAGACTTGCGTACCAGGGATAACGAATGGTACCGCGTGCGGATCATGCCTTATCGTACCCTGGATAACTATATTTCGGGTGCTGTATTAACCCTTACTCAAATAACAGACTTTAAGCTTATGGAATCAAACCTTGAAGTTTTGAAAGATTATGCCGCATCCATCTTAAATGATCTTCCGGAGGCTACCATTCAAATGAACAAGAATTTTGTTATTATAAGTGCGAACGGAACAGCGCTGAAGTTGTTTAAAATAACCCAACATGATCTTCAGGGAAAAAACGCGGCGGAGCTTTTAAAGAAACTATGGAAAACAGAAGAGGCCGAACTGTTGTTAAGCCAGTGTTTAAATGAACGGAAGGAAGTATCAGCAGCCGTAACTACCAAAACCAGGCAGCCTAAAATATACCAGCTGAACGCCCGCCCATTTTTCGAGCAAACGGAAACAACGCCTTTAATCGTATTAAGGATCAATGAAAGTCAAAGCAGTGCATAATGATTTGTTAACAGAAGTAAGCGGGAAATCGCTTAATGAAATGCGCCTGCAAAAAGTGCTGGAAGAACTGCATTTGCACCAGGCCGAACTGGAAATGCAGAACGATGAGCTTCGCGTAGCCAATGAAAAACTGGAGATGCAACATCTCAAATTTTCCGGAATTTACGACCTCGCACCAATTGGCTATTATATCCTTAATAAAGACGGCCTGGTTAGTGAAGTGAACAATGCGGGCATCTCGCTATTGGAAACCGTTAAGGGTAATATTATCGGCAACAGGCTGCAAAGTTTCGTGGCCCCCGAATACCGGGATACTTATCACCTTTTTTTTCGTGAAATTTTGAACAGCGGAAGAAAGCAAAGTCGCCAGTTAAAAATGTTGTCCAGAAGAGGGCGTGTGTTTTACGTGCAGATGGAAGGCATAATGGTTAACACCGTACGGAATTTACCGCTTCAATGCGATATCGCGGTTATGGATATTACCGAAAGGGTTGAGGCGGAAAAGGTATTGGCCAAAACAAAAGAGCGGTTGGAGTTGGCCCTGGAAGCTTCATCATCAGGTACCTGGGAATTGGAACTGGATACCATGAAGTTTTACCTGGATGAGTTTAATTATCAAACCTGTGCCATACCCGGAGGTAAATTTGACGGCCGGTATCAAACATTTATTGGGCTCATCCACCCGGACGATCGCCTTGCTGTCGATCAGCAATTTCGCACCGCGCTTAATAATCAGAAGTCTATCGATCTGGTTTGCCGCTTTGATAACCAGAGCGGTAATACGCGCTTTGCCAGCATCCGCGGACATGTGATCACCGAACCGGGACAACCAAACAGGTTTGTGGGGATCATGATGGACATTACTGCAAAAAAAGACCTTGAAGAGGAAGCCGTCCGCGTCAAACACGAGCAGCAGAGGAATATAGCACTGGCAACTATTCACGCGGAAGAAAATGAGCGTTCGCGGATCAGCGAGGCTTTGCATGATAGTGTGAGCCAGCTGTTATACGGCATTAGGATAAAGATTGGCACTTTATTGGATTCGGACAATGCGGCAGAAGCACTGAAGGGCGTTTATAAACTGCTTGATATGGCCGTTTTAGAAACGCGGAATATCTCTTTCGAACTGGCACCGGCTATCCTGAGTGATTTTGGGCTCCGGGCGACTATAGAAGAAATGGCCAGTCGCTTAACCACGCCGAAGATGATCATCAAAACCAAGCTCATGAGGCTAAACGAGCGGATGGATCTACCTGTGGAATCTAATATTTTCAGAATCTTGCAGGAACTGGTCAATAATGCCATGAAGCACTCGGGAGCAAGTTTGATCATTATTGAAGTGAAAAAAAACAAAAATGTTGAATTAACAGTTTCGGACAATGGAAAGGGTTTCGAGATTGGCAAGCCGGGAGATATTACCTCAGGATCGGGGCTTAGCAGCATCCGGAACAGGCTAAGCCTCTATAATGGATCCATTGATATTAACTCTAAACCCGGAACTGGTACGATGGTGAAAATTACGCTCGAAATAAGACCAGAATAATTAACAATGGCAAACGCTCCCATAAACATCATATTAGCCGACGACCACCTTATTGTTAGGGGGGGCATTAAATCTATGCTGGAAAAAGAAAAATCGTTTCAGATAACCGGCGAGGCCAATAATGGTGTTGAGGTACTTCGATTGCTTGAACGAGGCACTAAAGCCGACATTGTACTGGTGGATATGAATATGCCTGCTATGGGGGGGATAGAACTAACTGAAAACTTAAAGCAGAATTATACCGAACTGAAAGTAATTATTTTGAGTGCTCTGGATACAGAAAAATATGTGATCAAAGCATTTAAGTCCGGGGCCAGCGGTTACCTGCTAAAAAACATCAGCACAGCCGAACTGATTTTTGCCATTTGCCATACCCACCAGTTCGGGCAGTATATTTGCGCTGAACTTTCCGGGCGCTTCCTGAACCGCCTGCTGACCATCCCAGATATGATAACCAACGAAAATATTGAAAACATTGAATTCTCAACGCTTGACGTAGAAATTCTGACTCTTATCTCCGAGGGATTCACCAATCAGGAAGTTGCCGATAAACTTTTCACCAGCAAACGTACTATCGAAAATCACCGGCAGCAACTGATCGACAAAACCGGTTCGCGCAATACGGTCGCCCTGATCCGCTTTGCCATGCTTAATGGCGTCATATAAAGCCATTTATAGCAAAAAGGAGTATTAACCACATCAGCATATTGGTATTATAACCATTATAGGAAAAATCTGGCCGGGTACCTTTGATAAAAATCTACGGCTATGCAAAAAATTTTAACTACCGAGCTATTGGAAACCCTGATAGGACAGGGTTACCGCTACTGTTTATCGCGTACCACCAGCATTTTTGGCGAAGACGCCGACATCTGCATCACTTTATTACCCGTAAAACGGGCCCCTTCATTAAAGAAACTTCCCGAAAGATTTGGTACTTATTTCAAGATAGGTGAGGAGCCGAGGCAAATGGCCATGGTTATTGATGAAACTATTGTGTTGGTAGATTTAACCGAGATCAATGTCAATGCGGAGGTGAACTGATGAGAAAGCGTATATTGATATTTGACGATGACGTAGCCGTACTGGAAGTTTTACAGATGGTGTTGGATTACGAAGGTTTCGAAGCAGATATTATAGAAAAGACCGGTGGTTTTCTGAGTTTGGTGCGGTTTTATCAACCTTCGCTGATCCTGCTGGATTTTTCTTTAAAGGGTTTATCCGGGGGCGACTGGTGCGCCCTGTTAAAAAAAAGCACGGAATTTAAAGCTATTCCGGTTATTCTCCTTACCGCGTATTCCAATAAAGGCCTTGAAAAAGGGACTTATGGATGCGACGATTTTATAGCCAAGCCATTTAATGTGGTTGACCTTATATCCCGGATCAATTTACTGACTGATAGCACACATGAGTTGCTTTCAAAAAAAGAACATAACGAAAAAGGTACAAAGGTTTATTAAAACACTAACCGTTATGATCATCATCAGCGTTAAGGATCCTGAATCCGGCTTGGCCAGGGAATTAAGAATACAACCAGTAAATAATTTCGCTTTTCCGGGTTGGGTGGTTTTGATTCCAGGAGGCAAAAATGTATTGCTTTACCGGAAAGATGAACGTTGGGAGATCATTCCCCAAAACATCAGTGCTTCTTATGCTGAAAAGATCGGTGAAAAACTTACCGAATTGTCCACTATGTAGTACTGTATTTCCTTTTATCCCCACCATTTTTACCCCATTTATATTTTAATTGAATTTTATGCTGATCATTTTTTCATTTTTTATTGCCCACTGGTTTCTGTCGTTGTTTTTTCAAACTTTTTTTCAGCACCGGTATGCTTCTCATCGTATGTTTACTACAAGTAAGGTATGGGAGCGGGTATTTTACCTGATGGCTTACTTTTTTGAGGGCGCCTCTTTTCTTAATCCGCGTGCCTACGCAACTATGCACCGTGAGCATCATGCTTATAGTGATACAAAGCTGGACCCGCACTCGCCGCATTTTTTTACAGATATCTTCCAAATGGTAAAAGCAACGGTGAATACGTTTAAAGACCATTTAAAGAGGACTAAAGAACCAGACACACGCTTTTCCGGCTATTACCCGGAATGGCCGCTTATTGACCGCATGGGTTCATCCTTGTTATCGAGAGTGATTTTCGCCCTGGCTTATACCTGCTTTTATATTGCTTTCGCCACTCATTGGTGGCTGTTTCTTTTACTGCCTGTTCATTACCTCATGGGGCCGGTTCATGGCGCTATTGTTAACTGGTGCGGTCATAAATATGGCTACACTAATTATGATAATAAGGACAAGTCCAAAAACACTACGCCGTTTGATTTCCTGATGCTTGGCGAATTATTTCAAAACAACCATCACCGTCATCCTAACAGTGCAAATTTTGGTAAACGCTGGTTCGAGATCGATCCTGTTTACCCTGTGATGAAAATGATGCATTGGCTAAAAATTATCAAACTAAGAAAGGCATATTGAAGCGATGTATATTTTATGATCACAAAATTCAAAGCGTTCTACACGCTTACATGTACATTGTTTTAAATTAATTTTTATTTAATTTATTTAATTTATTTAATTTAAAATAAAAGGCATTGTAATTGCACACGTATATAAAATACCCCTATTATAAATCTAACGCACGCCACAAAAATTTAAAGCATGACACATATGAAAGGACAACGGGTGACTACACCAGGTGGAAATGGAGAAGTTTTGGATACCATCGGAGACAAAGTAGAAGTAAAGCTGGATAACGGAGAGGTAAAAACTTATCCCAGCAACGATGTTTCTGACGATAGCAGTGCCGGTTAAAAAAAGTGATATGAAATAGTTAATGGTTGATAATTCAAGCCAAAAACTTATACCAGAATATTTTAAAGAGAAATGGAAAAAACAACTACACCTGAAACTATCATTAAACAGGTTGAACGTTACCTGGAAACAAAATTTAAATTATTAAAATATGAAGGAGTACACAAAGCAAGTGGCATCATTGCCGAGATGATCACCGACTTGGTTGTTGTTGTGCTTTTATTATTAACCTTCCTCTTCGTCAGCATAACGCTTGGCATTTTTGCGGCACATCTGCTCCATTCCGGTTGGAAAGGGTTTGGATGCGTTGCTTTATTATATTTTATCATGTCCTTGTTTGCAAAAACGCTAAAGTTAAGCCTGCAAAATATCTTCATCCGCATTTCTATCAGCAAAGTATTTAAACACAAATAATCATACTATCAACAAAAACAAACATGGAAAACAACAAATCAACCAGTGAAGGACCGGTGGCTAAGGCTATCGAAAAACAAACAGCGAAACTACCATCAGATATTTTTCTTTGGGCAGCTTTGGCGGCAATGGGCGCGTCACTCACTTTAAAAATTTTACAAAAGAAACATACTGCATTGTTTGTGGGACAATGGGCTGCGCCGTTTCTTTTACTCGGCGTATACAATAAGCTGGTAAAACTGGAAGGTCACGATAAAGAATCCTGATCAATTAAACAAACACATAAGCCGAATAACCTACCGTAGGGCTTAATCAGATTGTAAAGGGCCATCACTAATCCTTTTACCAATTTTTCTTTAAGGTTTATTATCCTAATCTCAATTTGTTTACAACTACAAAACCAACCATAGGGATCCTTATTTCCTTAGGATAACTGCGCGTTGGTTTTGTTTTAAAGACCTTTTGAGCACCGCAAAATCAGGTGCCTTTCAATTATAATAACACCCAAAACAATCATCAAATTACAATCAATCAAATGAAAAAAATATTATTAGGATTAATCGTATTGGCCGTTACCGGCTTTAAAGCAAACGCGCAAATTCAGCAGGGTAACGTGCTGGTAGGCGGCAATTTTGCAAACATCAACCTTGGTTTAAACGACCCGAAAATATTCAGCCTGGATATTACGCCAAAAGCCGCCTGGTTTGTGAGGGATAACGTGGCCTTAGGTGGATATGTCAACCTGGGGATAGAAACAGCAAAGGGATCAAATACAACGGTAAGTTACGGGGTAGGTGCCTTAGGTCGTTACTACACAGGGTCTGACGTGGAGATCCTTCGCCACGGCCGTATCTTTGGCGAGGCCACAGTAGGTCTGGGTGGAGTTAACGTCAGTAATGGTGGCGGTAATACTAACGGCTTGAACTTTAGTTTTGGGCCGGGCTTCGCTTACTTCATTACACCAAGTATTGGTTTAGAAACTTTATTGAAATACAATGGCTTAGGTGGTTTTGGTAGCCAGGGTTACCAAAGCAACCTGAATTTATCGTTCGGTTTTCAGATCTATTTACCGGGACAACGTACCGCAAATAAAGTGAAATCTGACGCGAGATAGTAGAATATTAAAGTATTAATCAATGTGAAAGTACCTATCTGCAATATATTTGAAAAAAATATTCTGCAGATTATTATCGTACAAGCCACAACCAAAGCCCCGTAAGGGGCTTTTTATTTGAAAAATTTAAATCATTGCGATTTAAATAATAAGTTATATTTTTTACTTTTAAAACAATTTAACTTACTAATGCTTGTGTTATTAAACAAACACATGATATGCAACTAATTAGCAAGCCTCTCGGGCGGTATCCTAAACCTACATCTAACTACCTGCCTGGCAACCTGGTGTGTTTTTCTCACTTACGCTGGGATTTTGTTTTTCAAAGGCCTCAGCACTTGCTAACCCGGTTAGCTAAAATCAGGAATGTTTTTTATGTCGAAGAGCCGGTTATCTCAGATACTGAAATTCCTTATTATGCCTACACATCCCGTGGCACGCAATTAACTGTAGTTACTCCGCAGCTTCCAAAAGGATTAAGCATCACAGCTTCGCTCAAAATTCAAAAACGGTTGTTTGATGAGTTTATGACCGGGCACGTTGTAAATGATTACGGGTTTTGGTACTACACACCGATGGCTTTGGAGTTTAGCAGGGGATATAG
This sequence comes from Mucilaginibacter sp. CAU 1740, assembly GCF_039839285.1. Lineage (NCBI taxonomy): Bacteria > Pseudomonadati > Bacteroidota > Sphingobacteriia > Sphingobacteriales > Sphingobacteriaceae > Mucilaginibacter > Mucilaginibacter sp. CAU 1740. The sequence continues at coordinate 182,953 of NZ_JBDOQS010000014.1, forward strand.
GCCGGAAATTACTGTTTTTGATTGTATGGATGAATTATCCGCCTTCAAATTTGCGCCTGAGTCTATTAAAACATTAGAGAAAGAATTATTGCAAACAGCAGACGTTGTTTTCACGGGGGGATATTCTTTATTTGAAGCAAAGAAGAACCAACACAACAATATTCACGCGTTCCCGAGCAGTATTGACAAGCCACATTTTTTAAAAGCCAGGGAGTTAAAAAACGCCAAGGCTAACAAGGCTGCCAGGCTTGGATTTTATGGCGTGATTGATGAACGGTTTGATATTGAGCTTATCCGAAACATAGCCGAACTAAGGCCCGATTGGGATATCATACTTGTAGGGCCGGTGGTTAAAATAGACCCGGCTACATTGCCGGTAAACAAAAACATCAAATACCTCGGTTCCCGGACTTACGCAAAGCTCCCTGAACTTATTGCGGATTGGGACATTGCGTTGATACCATTCCTGCTTAATGAATCTACCAGATTTATTAGTCCTACCAAAACGCCTGAGTATCTCGCAGCTGGTCTACCGGTAATCTCAACGGCTATTGAGGATGTAATTAACCCTTATGGTAAATACGGATTGGTATCGATTGGTAATAACGCAAAGGATTTTTTATCACTTGCCGAACAGGAACTTCAACGCGACGACCGTAAAGAGTGGTTGCAAAAGGTGGATTTTTTCCTGGCGCATAATTCATGGGATGAAACATGCGAAGGGATGATGGCGGTAATGAATAACATGATCAAATCAACCCAGATTGTTTACAATACCATTGCCCATTCATAATGTTTGATTACCTTATTGTAGGCGCTGGCTTTGCAGGCAGCATACTCGCCGAGAGGCTCGCATCGGTAGAAAATAAAAAAGTGCTGCTTATTGATAAGAGAAGCCATATTGGCGGAAACGCCTACGATCATTATGACAACGAGGGCATTCTTGTACATAAGTATGGGCCTCATATTTTTCACACCAACAGTAAGGAGGTGTTTGATCATTTATCGAGGTTTACGGAATGGCGGCATTATCAACACAAGGTACTGGCTGATCTGGACGGGCAACAGGTACCTGTTCCAATCAACCTTACAACAATTAACACGCTTTATAATATGCAGTTGAGCAGTGCGGAGCTGGAAGGTTTCTTTGCCACAAGGGCAGAAGATGTCGGTCTGGTTCGCACTTCCGAAGATGTGGTAGTTAAAGCGGTTGGCCGTGATCTTTACAACAAATTTTTTAAAGGCTATACACAAAAGCAATGGGATCTTGACCCGTCAGAACTTGATGCATCAGTAACGGCACGTGTACCTACCCGCCTTAATAAAGACGACCGTTATTTTACAGATACTTATCAGTCAATGCCTTTGAACGGCTATACCAGGATGTTCGAAAAAATGCTCGATCATCCCAATATTAAGGTAATGCTCAATACAGATTATAGCGAAATAATGGAAATTATCGCTTTCAATAAAATGATTTTCACCGGCCCGGTAGATGAATATTTCGATTACTGTTATGGCAAGCTACCATACCGGTCGATCAATTTTAAATTTGAAACGCTTGATAAAGAACAATTTCAACAAACCGGCACCATAAACTATCCGAATGATTATGCTTTTACCCGTATTACGGAATTTAAGTATTTAACCGGGCAAAAGCATCATAAAACCAGTGTGGTATATGAATTTCCTACAGCGGAGGGCGATCCTTATTATCCAATTCCACGGCCTCAAAACGCGGAAATTTACAGGAAGTATAAGCTTTTGGCCGACCAGTCTGATACCTATTTTGTAGGCAGGCTGGCAACCTACAAGTACTACAATATGGATCAGGTAGTTGCCCAGGCACTTAGCACCTTTAAAAAAATACAGGCTGAGACAGCTGAACGCCCGATTGGCAGCGATGTGGTTGCCATGGTATCTCACTGAGAATGGCCTTGAGGAGCATTTTTATATAATGTTAACGGACTTGCACGATAATTTAAGTTATGAATCAAATATTTGATATGGCCTTGCCCAATAATGGTATGGGGATATTAATCTTCCAGGCATCCAGTATTCATGGTTTGGGCCTTTTTACAAATGACGATCTGCCTGCAAGCACCATCCTTTGCAGAAGGTTAGGACTGCGAACGGCATTGTCCCTCAGAGATAAAAGGGCGATTATTGGAATTGATGGGATAGACCCTGCTGTACCCGAAGATTTTATTTTTAAAAAGATAAACCACTCCTGCCAGCCGAATGCCACTATCACGGATACAGGATGTTTGGTAAACATAGAAAGAGTTTTTGGCGATACAGAAATAACTGTTGACTACGGTCAGCTTTTAACTGGCTCATCCTGGTCAGCGGCCTGTTTATGCAGATCGCCCAATTGCCGTCATATTATTTGTTCAATATATAATTGATAATCTGCCTTGAACGACCTTTAAACCAAAATAAATTATTAACCCTACAATAAAGTAATATGCTCAGGATCTCAATAACGTTTATTGCACTTTCGATAGTATTCTTCGGATGCAACGGATCGCCTAAAGACAGTAAAGCCAAAGCCGATAGTACAAACAATTTTTATGATTCACTGAACAATAAAAAAGGTGGACGTGGCACCAGAGCATTAAGTGGCCCGGATGCCGATTTTGCTGTAGAGGCTGCGAATGGCAGCCTGTTAGAGGTTGAATTGGGAAAACTCGCACAACGCAAATCTGGTAATGCCGAAATAAAGGCTTTTGGGGCAATGATGGAGAAAGATCACATGCAGGCAGGAAATGAACTTGAGGCGATAGCTAAGCAAAAGCGGATGGCATTACCGTCTTCTCCGGGAGGAGAGGAGCATAAAACAATGGAAGAACTTAATGCAAAATCCGTTTCGGAGTTTGACAAAAGCTACGTGAATGCCATGGTAAAAGACCATGAAAGCGATATGAAAAAATTCACGAACGGCAGGAAGCTTGTGCATTATCCGGAAATGACCAAATTTATAGATAAGACATTGCCAATTTTAAAAATGCATTACGAAGCGGCGCTTCGGTTACAGCAAAAGTTTCGTTAACGGTTTAAGATTACAGGAGAGCATAGAGAGGAGATATTATTCATTAATCATGACAAATAAAAGTAAAATTAAACAACCTGAAATAAGTCCAGGTAAAAACCCCAACAACGTAGCCGATCAGGACGATCTCCACGAAATCCAGGTATCAGACGATTTAAATGAACCCGATCCTGAAGCGCAGTATCCTCCAACCGTGCTAAGTCAAAAAGAAACCCAATCTGAAAGCTAAAGGTCCATCGCACAGGATATAAACCTTATAAAATAAAAACTTTGGAAGTTAATATCAACGATACAGGAGCCCGCAGCGATGGAAATCCCTTTTGGTCATTTTGGATGGGTGGTTTTGAATGCTCTGACCAGCTTAACTCATTTGGTGACCGTGTTGACCTGCTCAGGACGACCAAGCACCTGGAGAGAATTGATGAAGATTATTTCAATTTAGCCCGATTCGGGATCAGAACGGTGCGCGAAGGAATTCGTTGGAGCAAGGTAGAAAAAAATCCTTTCAGTTACGATTTTAGTGAAGTGGCTGTTATGTTAGATGCCGGCAAGCGTTGTGGAATTCAGCAGATCTGGGATATTTGCCATTTTGGCTTTCCGAATGACCTGAGTCCTTTGCATCCGCATTTTACAAGGCGATTTTCAGCGCTCTGCGTTGCCTTTGTAGTTTTTTATCGGGAACGGGAACCGCTCGAAACTTTGATCATAACGCCTATCAACGAGGTTAGCTTTATATCCTGGTTGGGCGGAGAAGCCGGAGGTACATCCCCATTTTGTAATGGTCAGGGCTGGCAGGTGAAGTATGCATTAATGCGTGCTTATATACAGGGTATTAAACAGATGAAGGCCATTGACCCAAACATCCTTATAATGACAACGGAGCCTCTCGTTAATATGGTTCCCCCGCTTGATGCAACCGATCTTGAAAAGCAGCAGGCCGCTGCTGCCAACTTAGAACAGTTTCAATCGCTCGATATATTGGCTGGTAAAGTATGCCCGGAACTCGGCGGATCTCCCGAACTTTTAGATTTATTGGGTTTTAATTATTACTATAACAATCAGTGGGTATTAGGTTTTGGTGAGTTTTTGCCTTGGGTGAATGATCAGGACGATGATCGCTGGAAGCCGCTGAGCGAATTGCTGATAATGGCTTATGCTCGTTACAGAAAGCCTGTATTGGTTTCAGAAACAAGTCATCCGGGAGAAGACAGGCCATTATGGATTGAGTTTATCGGCCGGCAATGCCGGGAGGTTATAGACCTTGGCATTCCATTATTAGGGGTTTGCTTATATCCGATAATAGACCGGCCAGACTGGGACGACCTGCAGAACTGGCATCACAGCGGCCTTTGGGACGAAGAATTTTTGTTAAACGGGGAATCTGTAAGACAACTCAATAAGCCTTATGCCACAGCTTTGCTTGACGCACAACGTCACTTACAGTTTTCAATAATTGAAAAGCATGGACCTCAAAATAAAACGAGGTCGCGGGACATTATTCAATCAATATGAAAAACTTAACTAACAGTCTTATAGGCGGGATTGCCGGGGCCATAGCGCTCAACATCCTTCATCAAACAGTAAAGCAATTTGTTCATGAAGCACCGCGTGTGGATCTGATTGGAGAGGAAGGCATTGCCAGGGGAATGGAGAGAGCAGGCTTTAAACCATTAACCGGGGATGCATTGTTCTCGGTAACACTTGTTACTGATTTGATAAGTAATTCAGCTTATTATATGATGATCGGTATGGGTAAAAAGAAGTATCTTCTATACCATGGCGCAGCGCACGGCTTGTGTGCCGGAATTGGCGCGCTAACCCTTATCAGGCCAATGGGGCTTAGTGACGCCCCGGTTGCACGCACAAATGCAACCCGGCTAATGACAGTGGCCTGGTATACTTTCGGTGGTATAATCGCGGGCTGGACAATGAAAGCATTGCGGAAATAGTTCGTCGGGATTTTTAATGGAAATTAAAATATAGGATAATATTTTAATTTAAAGTTGAAACATAAAATACTTCTTGTGGTTGTATTATTATACGATCCTTCTATTATCAAGCTTCTGCTCAATCATCTCATTTATCATCTACTAAAATTATATTTATGTTTCACCACGTTAAATCACTACAATTTAATGCCAGGGTTTCGCGCCCCGACCCTCGCTTCGCTAATCTTTTACTGGAGCAATTTGGCGGCGAAAATGGCGAGTTGGCCGCGGCCATGCAATATTTTACCCAAGCCTTTGGTGCCAAGGTACCACACCCCGACAAGTATGATATGCTGATGGATATCGCTACGGAAGAATTTAGCCACCTGGAAATTGTTGGCGCCACTATCCAAATGCTACTAAAAGGCGTTAACGGAGAGTTAAAGAACGCCGCCGATAGTTCTGAAATTATGCAGGTGATGAATGGCAAAGCTGCTAAAGAAAACATCATCCACGAGGCATTGACCGCTAATCCGCAGTTTGTTATGATCACGGGTGGTGGAGTAACCCCACGCAACAGCCAGGGCATCCCATGGTGCGCTTCGTACATCCACTCTAACGGCGATCTGACTGTCGATCTGCGTAGCAACCTTGCTTCCGAATCAAGGGCGAAGCTGGTTTACGAGCACCTGATGAAGTTTACGGATGATCCGTATATCCACGAAACACTTTCATTTTTAATGACCCGCGAAGTAGCGCATTATAAAATGTTTGAGGCGGCGCTTGATAGTATCCCTAATAATTTCCCCCCGGGTGTGCTTGCCGCCGATCCGCGTTATACTCAGGAGGTTTATAACCTTTCGGATGGTGCTCTACGCGGCCCGTGGAACGAAGGTGAAATGCCGGGGATGGGTAAGGAATGGATCTTTGTTGAACACCCTTTACAGCAGGTACAGGAAACAGAAGGCCAAACTAATTTGCCCCAGGATTTCAGCGAGGAGTTAAACGCTGCTGAAAGGCAAAATCAAAACATGAGCGCTGTAAAAAGTGCCGAGGTAAAAAATGCAGAACCTAAGGGTGTTGCCCCGTGGAGTACATATGATGCCGTTACTAAACAAACCGAATTGAAATGAAAAGAGTGATTTGGCATATTGGCGCATTATGTATGTTATTCATTTCTGTATTCGCCTGTAATTCCGGCGATAGTCAGAAACAGATTGGTAATAGCCAGGATACCACAAGTGTAAATAAAGCGGGCGGCCCAGCCATACGTGATACAACTACTATTGACAAAGATCGAAAGGATTCTGCTAAACAACCTGCAGCCGATTCAATGAGTAAAGGTAATGCCGATCCGTCAGGTCGCATGTCTGCTAAACCGGTAAAACAATAATTATTATGCAAAACATTAATAAGGTCAAACAGATCCATACAGACTTTAAACAAAGCATCTGGCTTGATTTTATTGACCGGGAGATCATGCGGTCAGGGAAGTTGCAACAGATGATTGATCAAGATGGTGTGCGGGGGGTAACCTCCAATCCGGCCATTTTTGAGCAGGCAATCAGTTCAAGTGCTGACTACGACGCGGATATCCTGGAACTTGCTAAATCCAGTTCCGATCCTGAGCATATTTTTTTTAGCCTTGCCATTTCCGACATCCGGCAGGCTGCCGATCTGTTCGCATCGGTTTATATTGAAGAGATAAGCGGGGCCGACGGCTATGTAAGCTTGGAAGTATCCCCCTTGCTTGCACTCGATGAATCTGCAACAATTACGCAGGCCAGAGAACTTTGGCAAAAGGTTGACCGCAAAAATCTGATGATCAAGATTCCCGGTACCTTGCCCGGCTTGCCCGCTATCCGTATCGCGATCAGCGAGGGAATCAATATTAACGTTACTTTACTATTTGGGCTGGAACGTTACGAGGCTGTGGTGAACGCTTACATAGCAGGGTTGGAGGAACGCCTGGCTACCGGACAAAGTGTTAGTCAAATAGCCTCCGTAGCAAGTTTTTTCCTGAGCCGTATAGATCTTTTGGTCGACCCGATGCTTGATGAAAAAGATTTATCAGAAATGAAAGGAGAGGCCGCTATTGCAGCTGCACGGGCTGCCTATGCCTTATATAGAAGACTTTTCAGCGGTGAACGCTGGCAAAAGTTAGCAGAGGCCGGAGCAAAACCGCAGCGATTATTATGGGCCAGTACAGGAAATAAGAATCCGGCTTACCGGGATACCCGGTACATCGAGGAGTTGATAGGACCAGAGACAGTTAATACCGCTCCATTGGGCACGATCGAAGCCTTTCGCGATCATGGCGTAGCGTCAGCAAAGTTGGAGAGCGGAACCGAGCAAGCTTTATACATGCTTGAGATGCTGGGCACAGCCGGGATCAATATGCAGGATGTCGCAGAACAACTGGAAAAAGAAGGCATTGAAAAATTTGAGGTTCCTTATCGAAAACTACTGGGGGCTATCCGGGAGAAAGTCAAATTATAGAATGATCAATTAACTGCCGCCACCGGTATATACCGGCAGCATCAAATGAAAATGGGGTTGTGTACATAGATGGGGAGGTCGCTTGTTTTCAGGCGGCCTTTTTTGTTTTTCAAATCTATGAATTTTACTACGGTATCCCTTTTTACATTAAATACGGTTATTTTTGAGTTAGTCACCCATCTATGAGCGTAACATATTTTAAACCACGTGATCGTTTCGACATTGCAAAAGATACTTTGGATATCGGTAATCCATTACAATGGGACAGGTCACATTTTTTAAAGCACTTTTTTAAAAGAGTGTTCGCCATTCCAGAGGACCGCATAAAAGAATTTTACCAACGCCACCTAGCCTATTATTTATCTCAACATACCGATGGTACAGAGGAGATCTTCTTTAAATATTTCTGGTCGCTCATTGAAAGACAATTAAAAGTGTTGTTGGGCAAAGACGTCTATGACAAGAACCATTTGAGGAATGAGCGCGAGATAGTACGATTGCAAAAGTTTACGGCAATGTTGTCTCGCATGACCGCTGGAATATTCACAAATCCAATGATGCAGTGATAGCACAGCAGGAGTCAGAAATATTAGTACTTAAACAAGAGGTAACTCAATTAAAAGCCGATCTCAAGAAAGCCACTGCGCTTGAAACCGAAGGTTATATCAATATTCCGGAAGGATATCGAAATGCCGTTTTGCACCTGCATTTACAGATGCAGGAACTCAAAACACCTGAAGGGAAAGAACTCATGTTTTCCCAAACGCAAAGCGTCTGGATGAAAATGATCTGCAAGTATTTTCGCGAAGGAGACAAAGAGATCAATTATGAAACCATACGCCGTTATTTCCCGAGTGACAAGCGCGAACCTAGAGATAAACACGCCGACATCCCTGCAAAATCAAAGCTTTTTACGATCAATTCTGCGAAAAAGAGGAGTTAGCTTTTTCTTTTGCCAGCAAAGTAATCAGTTATTTGACAGTATAGTAGCAAGCTGTCAGTCAGTATTTTACAAGCACCTTTAGCTTTCTCCAAACTACTCCATTTTAACCATGCAGTTCTGCATGGTCAATAAATCTATCCTGTACAGCACACATTTGTTCCAAAACAAATGCTATGCAGATAATCAATCAAGAAGCGCTTAGCCTGTGCATACGCCAGGCGGTGAGAGCAGAACTACAGGAACATTTTAAAACAGAGGGCAGCCAGCTACCAAACTCAGAAAAACTTTTATCCAAGCAGGAACTTGCCGCCGAACTCGGCGTGTCTCTCGTTACGCTTACTGACTGGATGAAAAAGGGCTTACCCTATTTGCGCCTGCATAAAAGGGTGTACTTCAGAAAAAGTGAGGTGCTGAATGCCATGCAACAAACCATTAACGATTAAACAAGGAGGAACAGATGAATGTGGAACTAATCACCAAAGGGGATTTACTGGAATTTAAAAGCGATCTGCTTAATGAGATCAAAAGGATCATACAACCTGGACAAGCCAGTACCAAAAAATGGCTGAAGAGCGTGGAGGTAAGAAAACTGTTGGGGATATCGCCCGGCACACTTCAAAATCTTCGGATCAACGGCACGCTGCGATTTACCAAGGTAGGTAGTATCATGTACTACAAGCTGGAAGACATTAATAAGATACTGGAAGGAGATGGCAAATGAAGCTGCAAAAGGAAATTGTTAAAGAACTGGCGGGTTTTGCAAGCCTGCTTAAACAGATGGAAAAAGATAATCGCTTGCTGCCAACCCATCTTAGCCTGTTTACCGGTCTGTTTGTTTGCTGGCAACGGAACGGTTTTACAAGTCCTTTCAGTGTGACCCGGAAAACGCTCATGGCGTTTTCCAAGGTCGCATCTATTGCCACTTATCATAAGTGTATCAGGGAGCTGGATGAGTACTGTTATATCCGGTATCAGCCGTCCTATCATCCGAAGCAGGGCAGCCTGGTTTACTGGCCGGAAGCACAAACAGTGGCGAAAAAAGATGGTGTCTGAATCCGCGCAAAGCTTCGCTTTACAACATTGGAAAAGGCATACCGCAAGCGGTATGCGGTAGATATACACATAGCTGCATATATGGCGGATAAATCTACGACCCGAAGGGAGCGAGTTAATGTTTTTGCTTCACAAAAACCCGGATACACCCCGCTGGGGTGATCCGGTAACTCGCTCCCGTTGGTCGGTTTAGGAAGAATTTTTAAGAACGTGATTTGATGACAGGAGCAACTGAAAAAGAAAAAATACAGAAAAAGCGGTTGCCCGGCAGGCCGAAGAAAACGGTCAGCCGGAGCGATTTCCTGATGGTCCGGCTAACGCCGACAGAACGTGTCTTGATCGATGGGCGGGCAAAAAGGGCCGGATTAAAATCCAGTGAATGGTTCCGCAGGGCTGCCAAGAGCGCGAAAGTTTTCCCGCGATTTACAGTAGAGGAAACCGGTTGGTTCAGGATGTTGGCAGGGCTTGCCAATAACCTTAACCAGCTGACACACCTTGCCCATGTGGCCGGGCTTTTTTCCCTTGCCCTGAAATGCCAGGCTTTGCTGAAACAGATCGAGGAACTATTAAATAAGATCAGCCGCTATGATAGGTAAACCAATCACAGGGCGAAGCTTTGGCGGCTGTGTTCGTTACGTGGTGAATAAGCAGGATGCGAAGATTATTGCAGCTGAAGGCGTGCGGATGCAAAACGCAGGAACGATTACCCATGATTTTAACCTGCAACGGAAGATGCGGCCGGAATTGGGCAAAGCTGTCGGACACCTGGTTTTAAGCTGGAGCAAGGAAGATTTGTCTAAGCTAAGTGATGGAATCATGGTTGAGCGGGCAAACGAATATATGGATAAAGTGGGGATCCGTAATACCCAGTTCGTTGTAGTTCGTCACCATGACAGGGAGCACCCGCATTTACATGTGATCTATAACAGGGTAGATAATAACGGCAACACCATTACAGATAAAAACAACTTTGCGAAAAATGTCAAAGCCTGCAAAGAGATCACGCTGAAATACTGCTATCATATAGGGGAAGGCAAGGAACAGGTGAACAGGCAGGCCTTAAAAGGAAAAGAGAAAACCCGGTACGAACTTTTTGACGCCATTAAAGCAGCGCTTAAGCAATCTGGAGACAGGAAACGGCTGGAAGTGAATTTGCAAAAACAGGGTATTGGCATCGCTTATAAATATCGGAGCGGTAGTAATGACGTGCAGGGCATTTCTTTTGAAAAGGGCGATATCAAAATAAAAGGTTCTGCTATTGACCGGAGTTTGAGTTATGCTAGGATCGATATGCAGCTTAACCGGAATCTACAGGCACAGCAGGAACATGTAGTAAGAAAAGTGGGTTCGCCTTCATTAGCCGATCAGTTACGGGATGCGATCAGGCAGCGGGGCCAGGCTGATCACGTACACCTTCAAACTGGCGGTAAAAGCATACTGGAAACGTTGCTGGAGCCGCAGTTTGTTGCCGGTCCGCCCGATCCGATGGGAGATGCGGATATAGCCAAAAGGAAACGAAAGAAACATGAAGCAGAGCATTCCCAGTCGCAAGGGATAAGCAGGTAGCGTGATTAACAAAATGATTATTCAACTATTCAAATTCAGGTATTATGCAACAGGAAGAATTGGAAGAAAAAGTAACGATGCTGGAGGAACTGATACAAGGGTTTATTCAAAGGTTAACAATAGTAGAAACCGAAATGCCGGATTTTCTAAAGACTTTTCTAAGCCAATACAAAGAAACATTAGACCGGATAGCCAGCAGGATCGAAACGGCTAATAAACGTTATGATGATAAAAAGATCCAGCAACAGATAGATGAATTGAAAGATGTGGTTTCAAGGGTGCCTAAAGTTATCGGCGTCAAAAATAGCCATCATTTCGGGGCATGGTCAAACAGCCTTATTATCGGAGTGGTGGTAGCTTTTGTTGTTACTGCCGGATCGTTTGGTGCAGCTCTATATCTTCATCATCAAAATGACCGGCTAAACGAGGAGGCTTATAATTTCTGGCTGGTCAGGGCGATGTATCCTAAAACTGCGGATGCAATCATTACAGAATTACATAATGATCCAAATGCTTTTATTGCTAAGGCAGAAAAGGCGATTGAAAAGCAACAGGCAATTGCTGCCGCTAAAGCTATTGCGGATCAGGCGGACAAGGATCAGAAAGCGGCGAGGGATAACCTGAAGAAAGTAAGTTCAGCCAAGTGAGTACACTTTGACCTGTTTTATTTTTGGATAGGAGTGGACGGCCATTCGGCTGCAGCAGTCAGCTCCATTAAACCACGTGCTTCGCTCCGGGTTCCATTACGCCGCCAGCCTTGCCGCCGCGAGTGCAGGAGTTGTAGGTTAGTCACAGCACCGCAGTCACAAAGATAGCTACGCAGGAAAACCGTCAAGGGTATATAAACCACGGCTATCGCCGTGGCCCTTGACAGTTTTCCTGCTAACAGCTTCGGTTGTTTAAGCGGTGATATGAATGGGTGTGTGCAGTTAAATATCGGTACATGGCGCATTATGGCGCCTTCTGATTACCCTCGCCACTTAACGCTTCATGCCACCGCTACCCAATGAACGCCCAATATTCTGATCCTGTTGGGGCTTTATTATACGTTTTTGCTCTTGCGTTTTCTCTAAGGATATTCCCATATCCAGAGCGATGCGGTTAACCCACTGCGGTAAATTAGGAGCCTGTTCGACAAGTTTACCGTCCGTGTATTTCAGATATACTGAAATATTTTGTCCCTTTTCCTGAGATGCGGCTTTCATCAGGATAACTTGGTCAAAAGCACGGTAATATTTTTGTAAGTTAATTAAAGACTGCTCATAATTGGCTTTGATGTTATCTGGCGATACATCATGCCCTCCTTTAGCTAATCTTAAACGTACTCGCTCAAAAGATATAGCAATTTCATCCAGACCCAAAAAAAATAATCGGGAACTATAGCCTTTAAGCTTAAATTCATTGACTGATTTCATGATATCTTCTGTTCGAAAGTTTGTTTCGAAAGCACAAGTGGCATTTCTGCCCTGCATTGTCTCCTTCCAATCTGAAAAAACATGCCCGTTAACTGCGTCATATAAATTACCGCTGTCTAAACCTGGAAACTGCTTTTTAAGCAGCATAAATTCTTTATCGCCATCAAAAATAGGAGTACCAGGTGGTACCATAGAGGATGACAGCGTGCTTTTACCGGCGCCATTTGGCCCGGCAAAAACAAACAGTTCCGGCTGTTCCATTAAAATCTGCTGCTAACTATTTGGCTTTCACCTGTGGTGGCGTTTACTTTAACCAAGTCGCGATGATCGCGGTATTCACGGATAACGTGATTTCTATGCTCCTGATTTCCGGCTGACTCGTAAACGTTATATAGACCCACACGAATATTTTCGGCTTCTACGTTTTGGATTTCAGGACGCAACCGTTCCTCAAGCTCTTTTAAAGAACATTCAAAAACTGGCATATAAGTTAGTTGCTCCATTAAATTTTGTAATTCCGCTGCCTTTGCTGAGTGCCAATGTCTCACAGGAATAAGAACAGCGGTTGCTTTCTGTTGTTCGTCGTAAAGAATATTAAATGTATCCTGGCTGACGAACTCTTTCAAATTTAGTGCTTTATACATGATTTTACAAATTATTGCTTTACAAATGTGTGATGCTGACGCGCTGTTTTGTGTCCAATCGACCTAACGGCGGGCCGGAGATTATGGGATTGAGATTGAATAGGAGTTGGTTTACTTATATTTCCTGGTTCTTCATGGAGTAAGCCTACCAACGCATTTACCTGTAATTTTAAAGCTAATGCAAATCCGAAGGAAATTGCTGTTGCGATAACCAAGCTGAAATAAACAAATAGCATTTTTAGTTTTATTTGTTCAGGAGAGGATTTAAGCGCTTTATCAAGTTTTTTCTCCAAACGGTCTATGGCAAGTTCTAATTTGTTATCCGGTTGACCGTTAACCAGCATATCCACTTGCACGCCGATCCGGTCAAGTTGTGAAGTATAATCCGGGAAATAAACTTTTGGATAATTATTAATGTTCTTCTCCATGTTGGCTATGCGATCATTAAAGGTTTTGCTATGTTCTGTTGACCTGTCGTTAACTTCCCCCAGTGTATCAATTATATCATAGTTGTGATTGCTCATTTCTGTTAAGTGTTTAATTCTGTAAGAAGTTGTCGGCCAAAGAAACACGATTGACTTTATTTTTCCTTTTTGTATTGGTTAAGAATATAATGAATAACCATGAATACGCTTAGGGCTTCATGGTTATTGAGTAGGCAGCTTTAATATAGCTGTCTAATTTTTGACATATCCTGACCGACCTTAAGGTCAAGGATTTTAGCATAATGCTGGGTCGTTTTGATATTAGTATGGCCCAGCATTTTACTGACACTTTCAATAGGTACACCATTGGAAAGCGTGACAGTTGTGGCGAAAGTGTGTCTTGCAATATGAAAAGTCAGCTTTTTAGGAATACCACAAATATCAGCTATCTCTTTTAAATATGCATTCATCTTTTGATTGGTTGAAACCGGAAACGCTTTACCTGAATGTTCGCAAACCGGGGAATCGCTATACTTATTGAGTATTGCAACGGCAGGAGGGAGTAGGGGAACCCGTGTAGGGATAGCCGTCTTTTGTCTTTTGGTATTGATCCATTTCTCTCCATCAGGTCCTGCGATAACCTCAGCCCCCCTAAGCTTGTACACGTCAGCATAGGCCAATCCAGTAAAACAGCTAAAAAGAAAAATATCCCTGATCTGCCCTAAACGCTCAGTTACGAATTCTTTAACCGCCATCCGCTTTAATTCCTCGTTATTCAAAAATACCCTATCAACAACTTTTACCTTGGCTTTGTAATTTATAAAGGGATCGCTTTTCAACCAACCGCTTGCAATACAGATCCGCACTATCTTTTTAAAGTTTTTAAGGTACTTAACAGCCGAATTATTGCCGCATTTCCTTACCGAACGAAGGTAAAAGTCATAGCTTATAACGAAATCATGATCGATGTCCCGAATGTCAATATCATTCACATTATATTTCCATTTGATAAAATCGGCGGTATGCTTTAAAGAAGTCTGGTAACGTTCTAAAGTTCCTTTTGCAAAGTCGGTACCGACCAACGTTGAAACCTGCCTGTTGTGCTCCCTGAATACATCCAGGATCATTCTGATATTTTCCGTTTTTCCGGTAAGCTTGTTTTTCAGTCGATCTGCTGTGATAGTCGTTTTTTGCTCGGTGAGGCTTTGATGAGCCGCATATACCATTGCTTGTAACTGGTCGAGATAAGCATTAAAAGTCCGAGCGGATTCCTTTGTTCCTTTTAACCGTCCTGTTTTACTGCTCCATTGCAAAGGATCGCAACTGCGGGCTGTTGTAGTTTCTGCGCGTTTACCATTAACGGTAATACGAAGATAGATTGGCACAGTGCCATCAGTGTAGTTTTTGGGCTTCTTTAAATAGAAGAGCAAGCTGAAATTAGTTTTCATGTTAATTAACATTAAAAAGTGAAACAAAATTAAGCTTGCAGCTAATCATAATCAAGATGTTTAAGTGTTGAACAACTTGATAGTCAAAAAGATATGACTAATTCGGTGAGTTGAGGTTTCTCAAAAATAACTCACCATATCACGCACCACTTATATGGGAGTTGACGGATATTTTGAGCGTTTGATATAAAAACAAAAGCCTGCAATCATTTGATTTGCAGGCTTTTGAATAATTTGATATCAAATTTAGCGGAGAGTTAGGGAACAATAACGTAATTAACTTCCGCTGTAAATCAATGCTTTGTGTTCCTATTCAATTTGAGGTCACCTAATAGATCACCGCTAAATAATCAAACCGCTTGTGCTTACTTAACAAAGATATAACTATTTTTAAATATAAATACTTACGAAAAGAAGATAAAGAATTGACAGATATTCTGGTTTCAAACACCCGTCGGAAGTCGTGCCCATTCGACTCCACCTCAGGGCAATAATCAATGGAATGGCTAGATATAGTTTCATTCTATTGAGTTAAATAATTTTAGATCGCCTAAAAATGGTTCGAGCCCATTAGGGTGCACCTTTAGGTGCACCCTAATGGGCTCGAACCTGAATAAAGAATATTAAACAGCTATTATTACTTGGTCCTCAGTTCCTCAGAACAATTGTAAAATCGAAGAATTATTTCAGGTTCGACCAAAAACGGGTTAGATATTGCGATATCGGCCTTAACCATCAAATAGAGCGGCAAATCGCCTCTGGTCATTAATGAATTGGTTCGTGAGGACGTCGGGTTTGAGTCTTGACGAGAAAAGTAGCGAAATTTCGCTACTTTTCTCGTTTTTCATTACCGCATATAACTATTAATCAAATAGTTAAGAAAGGAAAAATTAGTTCGATATTATTTCCCCAATCCAGTTTTACCTAAATTTCAATACGCTAATTATCAGTAATTTACAAAAAAAATCTCTTATTAATTGGAGGCAAATAAGGCGAGAATCGAACCAATCGATTCGGTTAGAAAACATATTAGTTTTTCCTTCAGTTTTTCTTTAATAAGAGCTAACTTAGTTTTATTTAATTAATTTCCAAATCACATAATAACTCCAGTACATGGATAACCTTAACGCTTATTTTGAAATGGACGACCGTGACCTACTCCTGTCCATCGGTAATGCACTTGATGAAGATAGCCGTGCAGCCTTCCCCGCCCCAGTAGGTCAACTTCTGCTAAATGCAAAAAATTACATCCACTCAAAACTGGGCGAATATCAAATCCGCGTTTGTGGAAATGATACTGTAAAAGAACTTGCCACGGGGGGATTTACTACCGAACTTGTTGCTGCCGTTATCGGTTTGATCGAATCTGTCACTATCGGCGCCGCCATTTCACCGGTTGCTATTTTACTCTGTAAAAGAGGGGTTTTGAAAATCTGCGACAACACATGGAATTTGGACGATTCAAAATAATGGAGGAATCCGGGAGGACTTCAACCTATGTCGAATACCGTTGTGTGGATAAACATAGCAGTCAGAATTATTGGTTAAAGCTGCCACACAACGCAACGAGTCTTGCCAATAAAGATATTGTGTTCCCCGAAATAATAAGGCTTTGGAATACCTATTCAAACAAAGACACACCACGTACAAGGCAATACTATGGCGTTATAAATAACCATTATCTCGACTGTGTAAGTGACCCTTTACTGAATGAAGGGGCATGGCCGGTCATCAAAATATTAAAAACTTTTCAGGCAAACGATCTGCCCTTGTTTGGTTTATGGGAAGGAGTTGCGTTGCAAATGTTGACGGAGGCATCTTGGGTATGCGATGGAGAGCTTTCGGAAGAAAAGTTTATTGGTGATTGGAAGAACCTCGTTGGAGGCTCAATATTGAGAGAAGCCGTTATCAGTTATATGGATAACGGCGACATGAGCAGAACTGAAAAACTACGGGTTGCAGAAAAGATCTCACAAAAGTATATTGATTATCCCGAGCTTGCCGAAAATATCCTTTTACGCCTAATCGGTGGCATGAGCCGTGGAAGAATTGAGCCGGAAGACGCTATTGCAACCTTATTATGCCCTCAGTTTCGTTGTAATATTACGGACATGGACATTCTTCAAATAAGTGACTGTAAAAAGGCCTTAAGCCGGCAAATTGGGCCGGAGGTAGATATGCTTTGGTTGACCTTTGTTCTTGAGATGATGAAAGTATTTCCAGACGGTAAACCGGAACAATTGAAGAGAATATCAAATAAAGGAATAACAAACAATTATTCACTTTACCTTGAGACACATTAAATGATGTTATGAAGAGCAATCCAGTCTTTACTAAAGCACTTGAAGACCTTATAAAGAGTCAAGGTTTAGAATTTCCGCGTAATGCTTTTCCCGATGAATACCATGTCATTTATCAGCGATTTCTGAAGGAAAGGAATCTAAAAGAAGAAGATTTGTTGCCAATCCTTGATATGGAAAAGTTCACACCTGAAATGCACGGTGCCCTTCTTTCCGCATTTTTGTCGAGCATGAAATCAGGGAACAAGGACGAATTGACCGGAATATTACAGGCTATGAATTTTGCGATAATTGGTCATAACACCAATCACCTTATCGCTACAATGATGTACAAGTTGATGGCTGATTTAGAAGGTATTGGTATTCGAGTTCCACCATTTTTTGCAGGAGTTTATCCGATCAGTATGGTTAATGCACAGTGTGTTATTCGTGAAAAACTGCCAATACTTTTGATTGATACGGGCTGTATGGAAATGATCAGTGCAGTCATTACAACTTTCGTAAGTAAAAGAAATGAAACAGAACAGGCGGAGTTACTCATCCATTTTTTGACCGAATATTTTATTGATGGAAAGTATCCTGATATAGAAGCTGGAAATCATCCAAGTATTAATTGGGGGAGTAGCGTTGTTTCAATTCTTACAACTGCAACCGAAGAATTTACATTCATGCATGAATTGGGACACTTTTCCCTTGGACACTTGAAAAAAGACAGTCTGTTTGCGTTATCAGAAAAGGACGCGGCACCGTTGATGGTTCTAAACCGAAGCCATGAGCAAGAATTTGATGCAGATGTTTGGGCAATCACGACGCTTATAAATCGAGCTAAAAATAACCAGACTCCGGATACTGCGCTTGATTTAGCTTGTGCTGGAATTGTCATATTTTTATCTATTGGTATAATGATAGAAGCGCTTGCAAAAAGTGAAGGCATGCCGATGAGAGATACGCATCCGCCAATAGAAAAAAGATTATACGTGGCCGAGATTACCATGGAACTATTAGGAGTTCACGAGCACACCCGGATCGGTAGTAAATTTAAAAGACTTATCCGCGAATTTTGCGTTTTGAAAGGCGTGAAAGAGAAAATGCCGCCAATGATGGATCGTGAACTGAATCGGATTGTAGTGGGGGTATACGAAAGACTTAACATACGCTATAAACACCTGACGTACTTAACTGACTTCATATAAACATGTTGTTGTTTGGTGGCTATCAAAAAAATAGTTAATCTATCGGCAATATTCGTGAATTAAAAATGCCTGCCAATCGAATAAATTGGTGGACATTTTGGCCAATGAGATTTTCATCAATTACTTATAGCATAAAAAGAATTGAAGAATATCAGCGCCATCCAAGCTATGAGTTTATACAAAAGCAGTTCGCGAGGTTTAATAACGTAGCGAACAAAGTTGGATATATAATTAAAGGCTGTAAGAAGATTTAGGCACAACAATATCTACAATGAAAATTAGAATGTGGTTGGATTTGGTACCCGTCACTTTTATCATTTACTGTGCCTGCGATGGAATCAACCGATAACCTGGAAATCGAAGCGGCAGTTGTAATGGAAGTAGAATCGTTCACTACACATGCCGTAAACATACCGTCAAGCCTTCTTAAATCGATTATTTTGCTGGGTCCGAACTTGCCTGCTTTGCTGAGAATGCTTTGCGTCCCACAAGAACTCAAGCCCAAAAACATCAGACAAATTGTAAATGCTTGAATCATACTGGATCGGCGGATAAAAAGTTTATCGTGATCGAATAACATAAGGCTAAAGGTTAAGTGACAACGAAACATATGAGTAAAGCATACTGATTATTCAGCCATTGCAATGACCAATAATAAGAAAAATAATAAACATAAGCAACTGTAATACAGTATTTTATTACACGAAAAAATCGTTCAAAGATCAATGATTTTCCTGGATACCGTATTAGCGTTCCTGACGACTTTGACGAGCCCTATTCTGAAATTTCGACTAAGAAACCGACAATTCTGGCTCCTATGCCGCAGTACGAGAAACTGGCCGTAGGCCTTGAACAAAAGGGAGTAATTTTAACAATAACCGACAGGCAATCTAAAATTCAATTAAATAAATTTCAGAAGGCTGAATAAGTGAGTATTTAATATCAGGGGGCATTCAAATTTACCTAAGACTTCACTTTGATAAGTTGGCAAGCGTTGTGATTTTCGGCTGCTTAGTGGATGGCAGACAATTCACTGTAGATTAATTAAAGCGGGAAAGGCTACACAGGATCCTGACGAAAGAAAGTCTGCGGAGGGTGAAACATTCGATAGTAGCATGGATAAGTCACATAGTCCGAATTACATCAGCAGAAATCTTGCTAAGCGACTTCTGGGCAAAATTTCAGCAAATATAAACGTAATAATAGACAGACAACTTAAGGTGTCAAAAAACCTGCTAAAAGAAAAGTTGGAAGCGCAGATTTTAGTAGCCATCCACCGGGGTGTATAAAACAGTCTTTACGATATCCTAAAGGCTATTTTTTTTTGAAATATTAAAGGTAGTCAACTGAATGAATATATAATATAAAGATATCATTGAATTATGATGACGCTCCGTAGACAAACAAAAAATGATCGATATATAGTTCGTATAATAGAACACAAGAAAATCAGACACCTCTATTTTGTCGCAGAAGACCTTGGAATTATGGTGATGAAAGAATTTATAATCATCAGCTTATTAGAGTCATATCCGGAGGGAACGTGAAAAATCACTTAACCGACTCACTCTCAATATCAATATTTTTGCTTTTGACACTGCTCACCGTGTGCTCACCAAATGGCCGCTAATTGACCTTATTATGCTACTTAGTTTATTAATATAAATATAGGAGTTTTAGATTCTTTAAGCAACTTAAAAGCAGTATTTTATTAAAAAATACTCATGGGTGGATGGGGTGTTGCAAATATTTTCTAACGATAAAAATGGTTAGCGGTTTAAGCCACCGGTTGGTATCAATAGGATGATAGCCAGCAGCAGTGTAATATTCTATTTTTTTTTTGTTTTTAAAATACCAAACGTGGCCAACCGAAGATTCATTGATCTTTAACGTGTCGGTTATGCGCTTAAAATTGCGTAAACGTACACTGTCTAACCCCAATACGCCGTCCCGGCCCGCCACATCTTCACAACGTTGGGGTTCATAATGGTCATTTATCCAGATCATGCAGGCCCCTTTAGTTGGAGGAGGGATAGGGCCGCTAAAAGCCCTGTCTGCCTTTTTTTGGGGCCGTAGAATATAGGCTCCGAAGGTGATCATTACCGCTAAAATAGTTAAGACTACTCCCGTTACTACTGGCCGTTTGCTCTTGTGCCCCGTTTCTCCGCACTCTTTTTCGCCTTCAATTTTGCCTCCGGTATCCACCGGAGTCTTTTTTGTATCTACACTAATCGTAGGGTAAACATAATTTTCCTGATAGGGTCTTGGCTGAAGATTTAGCAACCAAGCCAATAACTCTATGTTTTTATCTTCTGTTTCCTCAATCGCTCCTTTTAAAAAATTATCGAGTGGCCTGAATTTGTCTACATCAAATTTTCGGATCACCTCGCCATAACTTTCACCTTCTTTTAACGCTCCAAAAAAATTCCGCAGCGTTTGTTCATCCTTTTTGTCATAACGCTCTTTATAAACAAATTCGCATTCTTTCCTGATCCTTCCGGGTGATGACCGCTTAAGGTTTGGAGAAAAAAGCGGTTCGTTGATGCTTTTTTGCTTGTAATGATTGTGGGCCCAGGTACGGTAATCTTTGAACATGATACATTAAACTGGATCAAAACTAACAGATTTTTTAACATGTACAAGGATTTGGCGGAATTACAGCGGAATGGGCGGAATTAGCGGAACGGCTTGCCGGAATGTGTTTTTATCCACTTTACATTTGCTCTCGTTATCGGCTGGTGATCATAGGCCATGACAATTTGGTGTGAAAGAAGCGGCTACTGTTGCCCGGCTTGGGAAGCAGGTTTTCAGTAACCGCGACTAACACACCCTACTTCCCAAAAAATGTAAGAAGCGCTTCTTACGCGGTTGGCAGATAAGGTACCCGGATAGTCCGGGCACCGGGCTGCCGTAGTATTCACATTCTTAATTTTTTTCAAATGTTAGAGATTTTCATAGCACTCTTCATGGCCTTGTCATGCCCCGTGCATTCCGGCAATTGTAATAATAACAGTAATGGTACTGTTCAAACCCAAACCAATAATGATAGCGGCGGCCAGCAAGGACACTTGCCTCCGCCACCTCCACCTCCGCCGGGTGGTGGCCAATAACCATACAAAATATGAAAGGTGAATCCCATAAGGTTCACCTTTCATATTTTGGGCTTTTTTACTAATTTGGTTCAAAAATTTCTGTTTGAAAAAGCGCTTATGCTGTTTGTTGCCGTTGATACTATTGTTGGCTTGCCGACACAACAAGCAAAATACCCCGAAAAAAGATTGGACCCTCTATCGCAAAGCTTACGCTTTTTTAAACCATCAGAACGATTCTGCTTTTTATTACTTTAATCAATTAACCGTAAGTACCAAGGATAGTGCTCAAATTGCTATGGCATTTGACATTATGGCTATGATACAGTCGGATGCCGGCGACCATTATGGAGCTCAGGAAAGTTTAACCGGTGCGTTAAAATATTTAGATGAAAATCGCCTTGCAGATCAGCCAACCTTGAGCAATGTTTATAATGAATTAGGCATGTCCAGCACCGATTTAAAAAATTACGGACAAGCCATCAAATATTTCGATAAGGCCTACAAATTTTCGGTAGATAGTAATTGGACGGTTACTATTTTAAACAATAAAGGCTTAGCGTATCAAAATCAAGGCGCTTATAAAGTTGCCCTGGATATTTACCGGCAGATATTACCAAGAGCTAAAGGAGCCGATAGAGCACGCATCATGACCAATAAGGCCACCGCAGAATGGTTAAAGGACACCAACTATCCCGCCGCTGCTGAGTTACGTGTAGCGCTCACCCTTTGGCAAAAAGAAAACGATAAGTGGGGCTTAAATTCAATTTATCTCAGTTTAGTGGCCTACTACGAAAAAGTCAAGCCGGATTCGGCATTGATATTTGCCAAAAAAAGATTAACTATTGCAAGCGAATTACACAGCCCCGACGATAAATTGGAAGCTCTTACTGCTTTGATCAAAATCAGTCCACCTTATACAGCAAAATCTTATTTTCTCAGCTTTCAAAAACTTAGTGACAGCGTTCAGCTCGCCCGAAATGCCGCTAAGAACCAGTTTGCCTTGATCCGCTATAATGTGGAGAAAAGCCAGGCTGATAATTTGCGGCTACAGAAGGATGTGGCCGAAAAGCGTTATCAGTTATTTTTGGCGGTATCTCTGTCGGTGTTTGTTGTTTCGGGTTTGAGTTTTTATTTCTGGTGGCGCAGAAGGAAGATGCGTTTGCAACAAGAGCTTGCTATACGGGATAGTGAGATGCAGGTTGCAAAAAAGGTACATGATGGGGTGGCTAATGGTATTTATCAGTTGATGTCTGAAGTAGAGCATGGCTTACTAACTGATAATGAGGAATTGGCGGATAAATTAGATTTGTTATATCAGCGCTCCCGGGATATTTCTTATGAAAAGGCTGTTGTTGCGAGTTCGGCCTTCGATAGGCAACTGAGTGTGCAGCTAAGAGCGTTTGGAGGACAGAACTGCCATATTTCTTTAACAGGCAATAGCCCGGAGTTATGGTCAGGTGTCCCTGATGTGATACGACAAAACCTGAATTATATTTTACTGGAGTTAATGGTCAATATGAAAAAGCATAGCCGGGCAGCGAATGTGCTGATCAAATTTGAGGTGACGGATCACTTGCATATCAACTATAGCGATGATGGGGTAGGCCTTGCACCAAATGTCCGGTTTGGTAACGGTTTGGTTGGTACGGAAAACCGCATACAAGCAATGGGTGGGGTAGTTACTTTTGATGGTGGGCCTGGCAAAGGCCTGAAAATAGCTATAATTATCCCTTTATGATAACAAGTGTATTGATTGCCGAAGATTTTGAGAGTACCACCATATCGGTACGTAAAACTCTGGATGATTTTCGTATAGAAGAAGTGCGTTTCGTTTATTATTGCGATGACGCGGTTACCCAACTCAAAAAAAGCGCCTATGATTTGCTCATTACAGACCTCTCTTTTGACGAAGAGGCCGACCGGCCGCAACAAGTAAAAGATGGCGAGGCGCTCATTAGTGCGGCGCGTGCACTTCACCCGGCCCTTAAGATAATCGTATTCTCGGGGACGGCGAAACCCTTCGAGATCGTCAGGCTTTACGAGCAATTGCAGATTGATGCTTATGTACCTAAAGGTAGGCGAGACGCGCAAAAACTGAAAGAGGCCATCGAAGCCATTCAAAAAGGCAAACGCTATTACCCGCCCGATGTGCGCCAGATGATGCGGCAGCAAACTGGCCATGATTTTACCGTTTATGATATAACCATTCTGTCGCAGATATTGAAAGGGAAAACCCAAAAACAAGTGGCAGACCACTTGCATCAACACCAGATAAGCCCCTCCAGCTTGCGCAGTATCGAGCAACGGCTCAAGGAGATCCGCGATAGCTATGGCTTCCTCAAAAACGAGCAGTTGATAGCTTATTGTAAAGATCAGGGTATCATTTAAACGCTGCGGGAAACCGCAAAAATAACTCCGTTGTCTATCATAGTTTTGATTTGTTCATCTAAATCAAAACACAATGCAAACCCTAACACCTACAGAAACTACTTTTTACCAGGATACGCAGGTCCTGGTAACCCAATCGCGTTATGTTACCAATTCTAAAACTTACGCCATGCGGAATATATCTTCCGTGCACATTTTCGAGATCATAAAAAGCAAAAAACTTCCGATAGCAATGATCGTGATCGGGGTATTGATGCTCTTAGCTGATAGCGCCCGTGTTTTCGGTTTCTTATTACTGGCCACTGGCATCGCTTTATTATTCATTATAAAGAATGAATATGCTGTGAGGATTAGTACAAATTCAGGCGAAGCGAATAGCCTGGTTTCCAAAGATCAGCGATACATCCAAAATATTGTTAATGCGTTGAATGAGGCCATCATTCACCGGGGATGAAGACCGGGGCGCTGGCTGTTCTATTGTTATTCACCTCGGCTTGCCGGGATAATCGAACGGTTTATATCTGCCTCAGTAAAAACGCATACCGCTATCATTTACGTGCAGAATGCTCCGGCCTTCGGCATTGTACATACCAGATAATCCCAGTCACAGAAAACGAAGCTAAAGCCGCCGGCAGAACACTTTGCCATTTAGAAGGCGGCCATGATTAATAAGAAAATAAAGACATGGCAGTAAAAATTACTTGTATCAAAAAAGCAAATGGCGACCACGAGAACCAATACGTCGCTATATCATCCATGAGCTGGATTAATGAATATACTGAAGTTACCGGAACAACAACGCGCGAGGACATGTATCAATTTATCTATGAAGGTGGTGAAGCCTATGTTGAAGATGCCGCAGGCAATAAAGCCCAATTAGTAGCCTGTATCAGTGCTAAAGGCAACAAGTATGTTAAAACTGAGGCCGACAGCATGACTTCGGATAATCTGTTGAAATTAAAAGAATGTTAACCTAAACCATATCACAATAATTTATGGATTTTAAAGACCAAATATTACAATTAGCCGCACGGGTTGAAAAACTGTTGCCGCAGTTGAAAACCGAAGAGGCGACAAAAAATGCGCTGATCATGCCTTTTATACAGGTATTGGGTTATGACGTATTTAATCCTTTTGAAGTAAATCCTGAATTTATCGCCGATATCGGGATCAAGAAAGGGGAGAAAGTGGACTACGCGATAATGCAGGAAGGCGAGCCAGCCATTTTAATTGAATGCAAGCATCACCTTGAAAAACTGGACCCTCACAATTCACAGCTATTCCGATATTTCCATACTACCAAAGCGAAATTTGGCTTATTGACCAATGGTTTAACCTACCGGTTTTACACCGATCTGGAAGAAAAAAACAAGATGGACAGTACGCCGTTTTTTGAATTTTCCATTACAGAGATCAAGGAGACCGAAATTGCTGAACTGAAGAAATTTCACAAGTCGTATTTTGATATCGACAGCATCACCAACACGGCCAGCGAACTCAAATACCTGAACGAGCTGAAGACCTACCTAAATAAGGAGCTTCTTACACCATCAGATCCGTTTGTAACCTTTTTTACAAAACAGATATACACCGGAACAATCACCGCCCGGATAAAAGAGCAATTCGGACCGATCATCAAACGCTCTTTTCATTTACTCATCAGCGATGCCATTAATGAGCGGCTAAAATCTGCCCTCAACCAGGAAAAGGCTTTAGACGCTACAGAAGCCGGCAAGGTTGAAGAAGCTGCTCAGGAAGGGCAAACGCCATTGATTGTTACAACAGAAGAAGAGTTGGAAGGCTTTTACATTGTGAAAGCCATGCTACGTTCACATATCGACGCAAAAAGGATCACTTACCGCGATGCGCAATCCTACTTTGCTATCCTGTTGGATGATAACAACCGGAAGACGATTTGCAGACTGTATTTAGGCACGGGGAAGCAATATATCGTTGTTCTGGATGAAAATAAAAAGGAACAGAAGTTTGAAATTACAAGCCTTGATGATCTTTATCAGCATGGGGAAGCCTTGTTACAAGTAATTGGCCGGTTAGAAAAAGCTAAAGCTTAACAAAATGAGCAAACAGATCTCCCGTAATATTTACTGTTTTTTTCTGCTACTATTTATCAGTTCCTGCACGCCATTTAATGCCGGGGTTGAAGATAGTTTTACCGAAGAAGGTTGTTTGGTGCAAAAAGAACCAATTATAAAAAGCAGCGCTCATAACATCAATTTCTTTTTAGAAACATCTGGTAGCATGGCGGGTTTTATGCCTGCCGGCAAAGCTACGGAGTTTCAAACCAGTATGTGGGATTTAATTGCCACCTTGGGCGGAGAGCCACAAAACCGTTTACGAATGTTTCAGCTACCGTCCCGTAAACAATCTCCATTGCCCATCACCGCCGTATCTTTCAGATCAGATTTGAATAACGGAAAGTTTAAGTTTGGGCAGGAAACCGATATTCCCGAAATGCTGGATAGTATTATGGCTAAGGCTTCGGATAATACGGTTTCCATATTGGTTTCTGATCTGATCTTTTCACCTGCCGGAAATTCGCCAAGCTTGCTTGCACAGTTTAAAACCGATATCCGTACACGCTTTGCCGGTAAGAAATTAGGTTCGGCCATCTTGCAACTGAACTCATCATTCTATTATCAGAAAGGGAAAAAAGTGCACACCAATACTCCATATTATATGTGGCTTATGGGTGCCCCTGGGCCAGTGAAAGATCTGACCGAAAAGATCAAGGCGCAACTCAATATCAGCAATGAGATAACGGATGGACTGGCACCCATCAGCGCAGCCTATTCAATACTACCGTACGCGGTTACCAATGCTTCCGCCGTAGCTAATATTTGTGCGGAGGATCAACGTTATTACTGCCTCACCGAATGGGATGGCCAAACACCCAATATGGAGGTAGCGTTAGCCATCAATTTACGGGCCTTGCCACTGCATACCAATATCCGGCAATTGCTTACAGCCGTAAACACGTCCGCAACAGTGTTTGTGGAGCAGGCAGATACTCATTTTAACCTGCAACCCCAAGACGATAAGTTGCGATCTCAAGTTTCTGCAACCCATTTTGTACGGTTGAAGATTAGCGGTTTAAGCCAGGAAAGTAACCTTATTACGCTGAATTTAAAGGATCAGAAACCAGACTGGGTAGCAAAAGCCGACCAAAATACCCCAGGGCTGAATTCGCTGGTGGAAGGTTTGGAGCAAGCACTGCCAAGAAAAAAAGGCCTCTTAGCCCGGCCAATCCGATTATTGATCACCAAAAGAACTTATTGACCATGAAAAACCTCTACGATAGTTTTTTACAATTTATCACCAATACCACCTGGGGGCAATTTATTGCCCGTGCCCCCGGAGATCCTCAAAGTGCTGTAACGGTGAAAAGCATCTTTCAGCAAGATATGTATGCCTATGCAGGGTATTATCTACTGGCGCTTACGATACTTGCGCTTGCCTATTATTATTTCATCCTGAACAGGAAAGGCGGAAGTGGTTACGGTTTTAAACTCAAATACTGGATCATAACCATGATAGTAAGCGCGCTGTCGTTGGCCGCTTTAACCACCTGGACCACCAATAGCCTGGTAAATCGCTTCCTGGATCTGCACACATTTAAGTTGTGTTTGGGGCTTGGGGTGATCAATGGGATATACCTCATCGTGGCGTTTACCTTGCTTTCCATCGTTCTCAAAAGATTTTCATCTGCTAACAGAACCCCTTTTTAATTAAGTTATGCCAAGAATATTTGTTTTCGGGATTGGCGGCACCGGCTCCCGTATCATGAAAGCCCTCACGCTCACCTTAGCCGCCGGTGTGAACCTGAACGGTTATGATCTTGTCCCCATTTTTATAGACCCGCATAAGGACTTGCCTGAGTTTAAAGATTGCAAAGAACTGGTGAGTATCTATACCGACCTTCATCAAGCAGCCTACGCTCATCAGCAGCCGGGGCCAGGCGCTTTCTTTCATACACCCATTGTTTCTCTTGGCGATGCCTCGGGCGGCGAGATTGCTTCCGGCTTCGATTTCGACGAGCGGATCGATGAAACCTTCGGCGAGTTTCTTGATCTGCATTTGCTTGACAAGGGCGATATCAACCGCGACCTCACCGAATTACTTTTTAGCGAAAAAAACCTGAACACACCGCTTTCAGTAGGTTTTAAGGGCAATCCCAATATTGGCTCAGTTGTATTGAATAAAATGGACCAGGCGGGCTGGTATAAGGCTTTTGAAAATATTTTTTCAGATCAGGACCGGATTTTTATCATCAGCTCCATTTTCGGCGGTACCGGCGCAGCAGGATTTCCATTGTTGGTTAAAAATCTCCGCGAAAGTTCTAATAAATACATTCAACGTGCAATGATCGGTGCTTTGCCGGTTATGCCTTATTTTAAATTAGGGGAGCCGGACAAAGATGCGGAGCATGCTGATATCGACTCGAACAGCTTCTTCACAAAAACCAAATCCGCCCTTTCGTATTATGAAAATCATTTAAAAGGCGTAGACGCTTTGTATTATCTCGCTGACCTGCACGAACAATCGGTGCCATATAAAAATGATGAAAAATTACAGGATAACAAAGCGCACCTGATTGAGCTGATTGGCGCTTCGGCAATCATCGATTTTTCGCAAACGACCGGCGGCGGGAGCAAGGCCGAACGGTTTTATCACTATACCCCGGCAGAAAACACATCGCCAATCCACTTTTATAATTTGGGTAATCAACTGCGGGATCAACTCTATCTGCCATTGGTGAATTTTTACGTTTTTGCGCAGGTGCATAATACCTTTAAAAAACATCCCGATGCACCGGCTATAAAAAATGAAAAGTTCGATGCGCATTTCTTTCGCTCAGACGCTGTAACCGCGTTGGAACGTTATTTTCAGCGATATTTTTTGAAGTGGATAGGCGAGCTGGCGCAGAACGATCGCCAATTTGCACCATTTAACCTGCGCCTGGAAGCCGATAGATTTCATAAGCTGGTTGTAGGTAATCCGCTGAAAGAAAAGAAATTTTGGGTAGTGGCCGACACCTTTGACCACTCCAATTATCTCAACAGCCTGGAAAACTCACGTAACGAGGTAGCCCACCTGAGTGGCGCGGATAAATTCAGTAGATACCTTATCCTGGCCCAAAAAGCGATGCAGTCCGTTAACCAAAAGAAATTTAAGCTATGAAACCCTTTAATATTTACGATGCTACCGGCAATCATCAAACCGGTTGGGCACCTACTGATAAATTGAACGAAACGGCGATCAGCGCAGTTTTGGATAAATCTGCGGCGTCGGCCAATGCTTTAAACGCTATCCCGTCGCCATTTTCCAGGCTGCATATTTTCGAAACCGCGTTCCGGTTTATAGTGCGGGATATGCAGGAAAAAAAAGATAGGGCTTCTCACGCTTATAAAGAACTGGTTTCCGATTGTTTAGATGCCCTGGAATTGATATTTAACTGGCAGTACCACGAATCGCAAGGCAGCCAGTTAACTATCGAGAACTGGCGACCGGAAAATCTGAAAGATTTTGCCCAGGCCGGGGAGGGAAGACAAACTTTTGCCAAAACCCTTGGGCTTTTTATCAATCAGGACCTTGGTAGTGGCTTCGAAGGCTTGTCGTTGGTTAAGTATAAGGGAATGGTGATCTGCGCCTCATCGCCTTACACCTTGATGTTCACCAGTCCCAACCTGGACAAGCAAAAAGGCGGCGGTTTTGTTAGCCCGACCTATCAGCGGGAGTTTGACCTGGTTAATCCTATTTCCAATTCGGTTTATTTTACCAAGATCAGGTCTTTCCAATCCCGGAGCGAGGTATTTAAAGTTTATGTACGGACTTTTTTTCAAAGCAACCCCTCGCTGAAAAGCAGTATGAAAATGGTTTGGAACTACCTGCTGGCAGAGGGGATTGAAAGTTTCCAGTCAACCATCAGGCCTTCAGCTCGCTCGTTGGCCGCGCGTAATGGCGGACAATTTCATATTGCCGGAAATCCTTTCCATGCCAATGCGGATGCCGGCGCTACCGACATTTTCTACGATCACCTGGTCCGCGTTAACTATCGCATTGACAATACAAAATTCTATACCCCACGTTTTATCAACGAGCCGGCCGACCGGGAGTTTGATTTTCTGTTACCTGTGAAAGAAGACTTTTTAAAGAATGTAGACATTAAGCAATTGCCGGAGCTTTTTAGCTATGAGATCAAAACCCCTGAATTGATTAAGGTAACCTATCATGGTACCGTGGAAACCCCAAGCCGATCCAAAGAATACGCGTTGAACCGGAGTGATAAACGAGATGGCCGGATAGTTGACGTAGAAGCCGGTTATCAACTAAATTTCACTTTGGGGATCTTTCCGTTCTTAAAGGTTAAAGAACAAGATCAGCATAACAATTATTACCAGGTACATTTTGGGATCGATGTCCAGTCGGCTGCGATAGCGGCTTTGGAAACCCGTGCATTCGCTTT
The DNA here is from genome assembly GCF_039839285.1 of Mucilaginibacter sp. CAU 1740. NCBI lineage: Bacteria > Pseudomonadati > Bacteroidota > Sphingobacteriia > Sphingobacteriales > Sphingobacteriaceae > Mucilaginibacter > Mucilaginibacter sp. CAU 1740. Next base: position 213,383 of record NZ_JBDOQS010000014.1, read on the forward strand.
GGAGTTTTTTAAATTTAAGGATTATGGCTTAGAAAAGATTAGTTCCGAAGGAGGGAACTATCGGGCTAAGCGGGCAGAAAGGCGCAAGTTCGAGAATCCGGATACGCTCGCTTCTATTTATTATAAATTAGAAAATACCGGTTTTGATCTTATTAAGGTGATATTGCCCAAAATCGGAGATACCACATCAGTGCAGGGTCTTGTTATTCCACGCTGGAAAGAGAAGTTATTAGGAAAAAAGGCCTTTTCGTACGCGGTAGACTTTGGTACCACCAATACCTTCCTTGCTTTTACAGACGATACCGAATTAACTTCAACCCCAAAACCATTTTGCTTTGAACCAGCGGACACACAAATGGTTTTGCTCCACCAGCCTAAAAAGCAAGTCGGCGGTCTTTCCCTGATATCTACCTTTCGTAATCATAATCTATCGGCGATTTTGGATAACCTAATTTACCAGGAATTTGTACCGCCAATATTGACCCCTGAAAGAGACAGCGTTTTCGGTATGCCCTTCCGTACTGCTGTGATGCAAAGCAAAAATATCAACTCGTTTGAGTTGTTCCAAACGGTCAATATTCATTTCGCTTACCAAAAAGCGGTGATGGACTCAAGTACGGCCATGACCCAAGAGATAATTCCGAATATCAAATGGGATATCACGAACGCGCAGGATAGAGGTTCCAGGCTAAGGGTAGATGCCTTTATTAAAGAACTTTGCTACTTAATGCGTTATAAGACCATTTTAAATGATGGCGACCCGGCTAAAGTACAAGTGAACTGGTTTATTCCCCAAAGTCTTTCGTATGCCGCCCGGCAAGCTTACCGGGAAATTTGGGAAGAACATACGCGGAGCGTATTAGGCAGTACGCGAACTACCAACATGGTGTTCGAATCAGAAGCGCCTTATTATTTTCTGCGAAAAAAAGCGCAGATCCAAGACCCTCGTTCAGTTTTGTCGCTGGATATCGGCGGCGGCTCTACCGATGCGATGCTGTTTGTTAACGATATCCCGAGGGTGGGTACTTCCTTTAATTTCGCTGGTAATGTGCTATGGTCCAACGGGCATAACCAGTTAACCACCGACGCTCGAGAGAACGGCATTTATCTGGCTATAAAAGACGAAATGCAACAAAAGGTAGAACGCATGCAGGATACTGCTATGGCGGCAAATCATCAGTATTTTAAAAACCGATCTACCGATGAAATCATTAACTTTTGGCTGGCTAATGAGGATAAATTACATGTTATAGAAGAATTAAAGAAGCCATCGTTCAAAATTCTCTACCTTATTCATTATTGTTCTCTCATATATCACACCGCACAACTACTCAAAGCCAAAGAACAGCCGGCACCTACCTGTATTATTTTTAGCGGTAATGGTAGTCGCTATATCGATTTGCTGGGTGATCCGAAATTATTGGGAGATATTGCGGGTTATGTGATCGAGAAGGTATACGGTTCACCGCAAGGGAAGCCGCAGATTATTTTGCCTCAAGAAAACCGTAAAGAGGCCACGTGTTTTGGGGGAATTTTCAAAACCGGGCAGTCCGAGTTTTCCTCGGTATCCTATCTGGGAACGGAATTGGCTTTTCCGAACCGGACAGAGATCAAAAAGTACAGCGATATACAAACCCATTTAGCCGAGATCAAAGCGAGCGTCAATAAAAATATCAACGATTTCTTTTCGGTGGTTATGGGGCTAAACGATCAGATACCCTTCAAATCCCACCTGAATATCGATATCAATATCAAAGCGCTACAGCGCTTCGCCGCTTCACGTGTGGATAGCAATTTTGAAATGGGCTATGGTATTCGCAAAACTAAGATCGATTACCAGGAGGAGATTTCCGACAGTCTGTTCTTTTATCCGCTGATCGGTATATTGTTTGAGATAGGCAAATTAAATAAGGAAACGCTTGATGAGCATATCCCAAGGATCACCTATTTCATAGCAGGGCCATCTGGTGATCAGGTCTTTGCCGAAAAAGATATGGCTACTGATACCTCGATAAATAGCAATTACAGTATTCTGGTTTCTACCGCTCATCCGGATGAAGCAGAGTTTGAGTTACTCAGTGACCCAAGAGTACACAAGCGGATCTATGCTTCCTTCCCTGATCTGGCTAAACCGGTGTGTTTTTGCGAAAAGTTTCCGGATAATAACGCACAGATCAACATCCGGACGATTAGCAGGGGCCGTTTGCGGAAAGATGGTTCTAATTGGGTAGTAACTGAAAAACTAAAGATCGCATTCGAATAAAATGAAACTTATTTACCTTGAAGCCATCGCATTGATCGGCGTGGGCTGGTTGCAATTCAAAGCTTTCATATCTACCAGGCAGGCGATAAACAGCCTAAAAAAACTATTTCCGGAACATCGCCTGACAGAAGAGCACATGGTACTGTTGGAGTTTGAGGGAAATGATATTGAGCAATTGCAAATGCCTAATCATCCTTCGGATGAATTTCAGCAGATCATTGTTGCAACTAATACTTACCTCCGTAATAATAAAGGTTCGGCAGATTTCAATATTATTAAAAGCATTTCGGAACGGGTTTCTGAAGGGCAGGAACACCAGATAGCCGCCGGAGTAACCACACCCTTATATCTCGGTTTGATGGGTACTTTTGTGGGCGTAATTTTAGGTTTGGTTCATGTTATCTTGATGAGCGATAAGATGCTGCAGGGCAACGTGGCCGAAAACGCTATTATAGGTTTGCTATCCGGTGTGAGCGTGGCCATGATTGTAAGTTTATTAGGCCTGGCTATGACTACTTATAATAATGTAGTGGTGCTTCGGCAAGCGGTGGTAACTCGCGACCGGAACAAAAATGCTTATTATAATTTTCTGCAAAGCGAATTATTGCCCAACCTGGATAATAACCTGTATTCGGCACTCAACTTGCTCAAAAGCAACATTGGCGACTTTAACGCGAAGTTTACAGATAATCTGAAACTGTTTGATCAGCAATTCGGCCAAAACATCGGATTACTACGTAGCGCAGTTGCCGATATTTCCGGACAGATCGTCGCCATTCATGAAAATACCCGCTCGCAGATCGACTTCCTGCATGAGTTAAAAAAAGTTGACTACCAGGCTATCGCCAAGTCTAATATCAGGATGCTCGATAAAATGAAGGATACGGCTCCCGTTCTGACCGAATTTATATCGGCGCACCAGTCATTTAACACCCACATTCAACAGTCTGATAGCCTTGTTACCAAATTGGGTAGTCTCATGGATCGCGTTCATACGTTCGAAGACAGCGTGAATCAATTAGGGCGCGATATTCAGCAATCTGAAATGTTAGGAGGAGATGTGATTAACCTGGTCAGAAAACATCTTACTGCCATCGACACCAAAGAATCCCTGATCAATGAATATGCCAGTAAATCTTATAGCGATGTGCAAGCTTATCTGCAGCAAGCTGCGGAAAGGGTTAACGAACTCCGCCGCAAGATAGAGATCGATCTGCAACATGCTTTCGATTTTCAAAGTGAAGGCAATCTGATGCAGAACCTGAACTACCTGGGATCCATCAACAATGGCATCGGTGAGCTAAAAGAGGCCCTTAACCGACGCCCCAGCCCTCAGGTTACTTATGTAGAACGTCCGGTTACAAAAGCTCCTGAAAAACGCCGGAACATGTTTGCCCGATTATTTCGACGGAAATGATGGAACAAAACGGAAAAAGCCATTTTTGGCCCAGCTATGTAGACTTGATGACAAGCCTGTTTGTTGTGATGCTTGTGCTTTTTGTACTCAGCTACCTTAGTTTTAGTAAGATAAAAGCAGAACTATTGGTGAATGCCGAACAAATGGAAAGGATCAAACAGATTGATAGCGCTCTTAAAAAACTGGACCGCAGGTACTTTAAACTGGATACAGTTAATAACCGCTATAAATTATTAGTAGATGTAAATTTTGCGCCGAACAGCTCGGATATGAATACTATCAAAGCTGGCGAGCGCGCCAGTCTGGTGGATGCCGGGAAGGCACTATATCAAAAAATGAAACTGCTCGCCTCAGACCCTAATATAAATTATATACTGGTTGTAGAAGGGCATGCCGAGGTCGCGTATTATCGTGGAAAATTAAATTCGGTTATAGACCCCGACCGCGGATACCAGCTCAGTTATTCTCGTGCTCTCGCCCTCAAAAACTATTGGCTTGGGCTTGGAATGGATTTTAACAAATTTCAAAACTGCGAATTACTCATTGTAGGCAGCGGGTATTTTGGCAAGTCGAGGGATAAAGACGAAAAGAATAACAAGCGTTTCACCATCCAGATAGCACCAAAATTCAAAATCAAACAATGATTGTTAAGAATGTTACCGTAAAACAACTGGTTGAATTTAGAAGATATTCGGCCATCCGTCGTCAAAATTTTGCTAACCAAATAACGATCCCGCCGTCAACAAAACTTAAAGGCGATGGCGGTGACTATTGGATATCAGCTTTAAGTGCAATTGCGAATACTTACAAAGAAAATAATCAGCAGTTAATATCTGACAAGATCGACCAACTGGATGAAAGCTATCAAAAAGCGCCAATCACCCAAAAGATCAGATATCAGCGCAACCTGGAAATATTGCAGGACTATGTTCAGTTTGACCTAAGTAATTGGCGTCCCGCTAAGATCACAGCGTATTTAAAAAAGCCGAATATTATTTTAAACTTAAATAATGTCCCAATACGAATTAATCCACATCATATTTTTACGTTTGATGATCAAGGTGCGGTAAAAACAGGCGGGATCTGGTTTGTTTACTGGCAGGATGGCTTTAATGATACTGACTTAGGAATGTACACGGAAGCAATGTTTCATTACCTAAATTTTATTTATGGAAAGGAGTTTAGAATCTCACCTGAATTTTGTTTAACGGTAGATGTATTGCGCCAAACTGCGATAAACTATGAGCAATTACTTACCGGACAAGTTGCATCTGTATTAAATGAAACTTTGAACGATCTGCAACAATTGATCTGAAATTATTATCATGACTATCTGTGCCCAATCCTTATTATAGCCTTAAAAGTCTTGCTTTAGAACCGTGAGCCACAAATTATGAAAAAGCCCCGCGTATAGGCGATCAAACCAAATAAATTAAAATCGTAACCCAATTATAAATGCTGATCGATAACTCAGGTCTGTTTTTATATAAGAGGATGTTAGTTTGAAAATTGAAATGTTCGACGAAAGCCCCAACTTCGCAGACAATGCTTATTTTTGAGCTAATCACCCACCTATGAGTGCAACATATTTTAAATCCCGTAGTCGTTTCGATTTTGAGAAGGACACCCTGGATATAGGCAATCCATTACAATGGGACAGGTCTCATTTTTCAAAGCACTTTTTTAAAAGAGTGTTTGCAATTCCAGAGGACCGTATAGAAGAATTTTACCAGCGCCACCTGGCCTATTATTTATCCCGACATACAGATGGTACAGACGAAATCTTCTTTAAATATTTTTGGTCGCTCATTGAACGGCAATTAAAAGTGTTGTTGGGCAAAGATGTCTATGACAAGAACCATCCAAGGAATGAGCGTGAAATAGTACGATTACAAAAGTTTACAGCAATGCTAATCTCGTATGATCGCTGGAATATTCACAAATCCAATGATGCGGTAATAGCACAGCAAGAGTCAGAAATATTGGCACTTAAACAAGAAGTAACTAATTTGAAAGCCGATCTCAGGAAAGCGACTGCGCTTGAAACAGAAGGTTATATCAATATCCCGGAAGGCTACCGAAATGTAGTTTTACACCTGCATTTACAAATGCAGGAACTTAAAACACCTGAAGGGAGGGAACTCATGTTTTCCCAAACGCAAAGCGTCTGGATGAAAATGATCTGCAAGTATTTCCGCGAAGGAGATAAAGAGATCAATTACGAAACCATACGCCGTTATTTCCCAAGCGACAAGCGCGAACCGGGAGATAAGCACGCCGATATTCCTGCAAAATCCAAGCTATTTACGATTAACCCTGCAAAAAAGAGGAGTTGATTTTTTTCTTTGCTGGCTAAGTAGTCAGTTATTTGCCAGTATAATATCAAGTTGTCAATCAGTGCCTTATACGCACTTTTAGCTTTCTCCAAACTACTTCATTTTAACCATGCAATTCTGCATGGTCAAGAAATCTATTCTGTACAGCACACATTTGCTCCAAAACAAATGCTATGCAGATAATCGATCAAGAAGCTCTTAGCCTGTGCATACGCCTGGCAGTGAGGGCAGAATTACAGGAACATTTTAAAACGGATGGCAGCCAGCCACTGGATTCAGAAAAACTTTTATCCAAGCAGGAACTCGCCGCCGAACTCGGCGTGTCTCTCGTTACGCTTACCAACTGGATGAAAAAAGGCTTACCCTATTTGCGCCTTCATAAAAGGGTGTACTTCAAAAAAAGTGAGGTATTGAATGCCATGCAACAAACCATTAACGATTAAAACAAGGAGGAACAGATGAATGTGGAACTGATCACCAAAGGGGATTTACTGGAATTTAAAAGTGATCTGCTAAACGAGATCAAACGGATCATACAGCCGGGGCAACCAAGCACAAAGAAATGGCTGAAGAGTGTGGAGGTAAGAAAACTGTTGGGGATATCGCCCGGCACACTTCAAAACTTGCGGATTAACGGCACGCTGCGTTTTACCAAAGTAGGTAGCATCATGTACTATAAGCTGGAAGATATCAATAAAATTCTGGAAGGAGAGGGTAAATGAAGTTGCAAAAGGAAATTGTTAAGGAGCTGGCAGCTTATGCCAGCTTGCTTCGACAAATGGAAAAGGATAACCGCTTGCTGCCAACCCATCTTAGCTTGTTTACCGGCTTATTCGTTTGTTGGCAGCGCAATGGTTTTATAAGCCCATTCAGTGTGACCCGGAAAACGCTTATGGCGTTTTCCAAGGTCGCGTCCATTGCTACTTATCATAAATGTATCAGGGAACTGGATGGGTATGGTTATATCCGATATCAGCCTTCCTATCATCCCAAGCAGGGTAGCCTGGTTTATTGGCTGGAAACATAAACAGTGGCAAAAAAGGATGGTGTCTGAACCCACGCAAAACTTCGTTTTGCAACATTGAAATAGCATATACCGCAAGCGGTATGAAGCACCTATACAGATAGCGTGATATATGGCGGAGAAATTTACGACCCGAAGGGAGCGAGTTAATGTTTTTGCTTCACAAAAACCCGGATACACCCCGCCGGGGTGATCCGGTAACTCGCTCCCGTTGGTCGGTTTTGGAAGGAGTTTTAAGAACGTGATTTTATGACAGGAGCAACTGAAAAAGATAAAATACAGAAAAAACGGTTGCCCGGCAGGCCGAAGAAAACGGTCAGCCGGAGCGATTTCCTGATGGTACGGCTGACGCCGACGGAACGTGTCCTGATCGAAGGGCGGGCAAAGAAAGCCGGGTTGAGATCCAGTGAATGGTTTCGCAAGGCTGCCAAAAGCGCGAAAGTTTTCCCGCGATTTACTGTAGAGGAAACCGGTTGGTTCAGGATGCTGGCGGGGCTTGCCAATAACCTTAATCAGCTGACACACCTTGCCCATGTGGCCGGACTTTTCTCACTTGCCCTGAAATGCCAGGCTTTACTTAAACAGATCGAGGAATTATTAACGAAGATCAGCGGC
>NZ_JBDOQS010000015.1:0-218255 GCF_039839285.1 Mucilaginibacter sp. CAU 1740
ATTTACTCAGATAATTCCGCTTTAAGGTTAGATCATTATTGATGTTCCGCATAATTGAATTAACGTTTTTTATTGCTTGTTAATTCTGTTACCGAATTATCTAACCTTTACAGCAATGACGTTTAGAAGATAAAATTGCCTTAAAACTACAACGCCTTTATATAATCCAAAAACATATACAACGCTTTCTTCTTATCCCCGGTCAAATCATAGTCTATCTTCACCATCAAATAATCAACCAAATCAAAATCATCGCGCATGTCCATCTCTTTAAACAAATCTTCACGGTGATCTAACCCATATTTAAGCGCCTGATTAAACTCATCCATAAACTCCTGCGGGATGGGCTTGTTGGCTATCCAGGCTGCAAAAGTGAATGGCAGACCAGTCATTTTTTGCCATTCTTCGGCAAGGTCATAAACGTATTTATATTGATCTTTTTTTCCGAAGGTGCGGTCGCCTATTTGTACAAAGGCGGTTTGCTCATCGGTTGATTGTGAGTAATCCGGCGCATTAACAATTTGTTCCGGGCTTACCTGCCAGTGATTTTTCATCAGCACGCGGGCCAGGTTATTTGATGAGCGCGATTGCGGATCGAGTTGAATGGTTTTCACATCTTTAATATCGCAATTACTGAAGATGAATACCGAATTGACAGCGCCAATGGCACCAATGCAATAGTCGGATACTATTTCCCATTGAGGAAGGCTTAATGTTGCCGCGACCGGGATAAGGCCGATATCAACCACATCATCAATGAGTTTTTGAGCGCAATCGGCCGGCATATCCAGGCTCAGGTCGATCTTGTTAATAATGTCGGTATGTTGGATGCCGTATAAAAAGGGTTTGGTATTAGTGTAGCTTACCGCTGATATTCTGATCTTGTTCACAATAGCTATTTCTGTTCTTCGGAATGTTTTAAATGTTCGGCGTTATTAAAATCGACGATCTCGAATTTTTCGCCGTTGTAGGTTACCTTATAGAGTACCAGGTTTTGATGTGGAAAATTATCCATTTCGGATAATGGTTTGCCTGTAAGGATACATAGCAGCAAACGCATGGCACGACCGTGCATACAGATCAGCACTGTTTTTTCTTCGGGATGGCTCATGATGACCTCCAAAGCTTCACGCTGGCGTTTCTCAACTTCCAGCGGACTTTCGCCGCCTTCAAATTTACTATCCAGCTTGCCATCCAGCCAATCGCGCATGATCTGCAAAAAAGCTGCTTTATTGTCTGCCGTAGGTGCCTGCCCTTCATGCACACCCCAAGCTAATTCGTCTAAACCCGAAAGCTTTTCGAAAGGGATGCCACGGTCGATAAAGGGTTGGATACTTTGTTGTGTACGCTTCAGCGCAGATATGTAGATCTTATCAAACGGAACTGTTTTATAAGCCTCAAAAAACTGGCGGGCTTGTTTACGGCCTTCATCGTTAAGGTCAGTATTAACTCCGCGGCCTTGAATAATGCCTAACTTATTAAATTCCGTTTGCCCGTGGCGTACTATGTATAAGGTTTTTTGTACCATATTTTTGAGCTGAAAGCTTAAAGCCGAAGGCCTAAAGCTTTTTTGCTTTGTGTCTTTTTTGCTTTAAGCTTTCAGCCTTTGGCTTTGAGCTTAGTTAATAACCGGTAACCTATAATATTGAGGTTTGGGTTCGTTCTCAAACTCAAAATTAGTGTAATCTGTTACCACATTATATAAGGTATCACGCTCTATTGGCTGGCGATCTACATGTTTAATTAACTCAACTAATTGCTTGGTGCTCATGCCTGGATTTTGCTCCTCAGCACCTGCCATCGAGTAAATTTTGGTAGTATCATCTAACGTACCATCAATATCATCCACACCAAAATTAAGCGAAAGCTGCGCGGTTGTACGGCTGATCATCGCCCAATAAGCCTTAATATGATCAAAGTTATCCAGGTAAATACGTGCTACAGCATAGTTACGCAAATCCTCTATAACAGAAACCTCAGGTACGTGCGACATCTGGTTATCCTTATTCCTGAATTTAAGCGGAATGAAGGTTTGGAAACCACCGGTTTTATCCTGCAATTGGCGCAGGCGTTCCATATGATCAACCCGATGCTTGTATTGCTCAATATGGCCGTAAAGCATGGTAGCGTTTGAACGGGCACCAAGCTTGTGCCATTCTTCGTGAATAGCCAGCCATTGATCTGCAGTACATTTATCTTTTGAAATTTGATCTCTTATTTCCGGGTCGAAGATCTCAGCACCACCACCGGGGATTGAATCCAGACCGGCTTCCTTCATCAGTCGCATGCCTGTCGCGTAGTCGATCTTGGCTTTTTTGAAAATGTAGTGATATTCAACCGGGGTAAGCGCTTTGATATGCAGCTCGGGCCTGTGGGCGCGGATACGGGCGAATAATTGCTGATAAAAAGGCACATCGTATTGGGGCAATACACCGCCTACAATGTGCACTTCAGTAACCGGTTCGCCATCGTATTTGGTTACCATATCAAACATCTCATCCATGGTGTATTCCCACCCTTCTGATTTTTGTTTCAGCAGGCGTGAGTACGAACAAAATTTGCAATCGTAAACGCAAAGATTGGTTGGCTCGATATGGAAATTGCGGTTGAAATAAGTTTTGTCGCCGTGGCGCTCCTGGCGGATATGATTGGCTAAAGCGCCGAGATATCCAAGCTCGCCCTGCTCATAAAGCAAAACGCCTTCATCAAAAGTGATGCGTTGTTTATTTAGTACCTTTTGGGCAATGTGCTTTAAGTCAGCAGATAAATTCGGATCGTTAAGTAAAAACTGTAAATTATCTGAATTTTGCATCATTATAAATTTCCGCCAAATGTACAAAAAAGCATAAAAGTAATATGCGTTATAACGCATATCGACCAAATTTGACGGTAAATTACATTAAAGTTACAGAGCTTTGATCTCGCTGATGTGGATCCCTATCGAGCAATCGTCCTGGCAACCGTTGGGTACATAAACCGCCATTGATATCATGCCATTATTTTTATTCTCGAAGTACACCGTATTCTTACTTTTATCAGCACTAAGCCATTCGTTTTTTGCTTTTTTATAAACCTCTTCCAGGGTAATTGCCAAAGCGCCTGAGCTATGTTGCCCTATTGCAGCCTTATCTTCGTGCCACAGTTCAAGTGTTTTTTTAGTTGGCGGAACATTGGAACCTTGTTGATACTCTAATCTATATGAATAATAGTCGCGGGCAGTCACAGCTCCTTTTTCAACGGTGATCTTTGTTTCTGAACCAAACCCGAATACCGAACCGGATGTTACCGTATAAGTGTACGAGTTTTTACTTTCGGCTTTAAAGTTTTGCCATGCTTTGTAGCTTTTATCATAAGCAGGATCGTTAACATCTTTTTTGCAGGCGGCAAAACCGGTAATAATGAAGAGTATAAGGATAAAGGCTTTTTTCATAATGGCGAGGTTTTATAACCTATTCGGTTAAAAATAGAAAAACGCTACAGCTAATCACAAATATTCTTTTTTACTTTGGGCGATATCACACAATACGCCATGAAAACTGAAACTATAGCTATACACGCCGGTAACCATGTTGATGAAGCAACAAGGGCCGTGATTCAACCCGTCATTATGTCAACAACCTTTGAGCGCGGTGAAGATGGCGGATTCCCGGCAGGCTATATTTACAGTCGTTCGGCTAATCCCAACAGGCACGGTTTAGAGCGTGTACTCGCTCAATTAGAAGGCGGTGTTGAAGCTGCTTCATTTTCATCGGGGAATGCCGCGGGTATGTCGGTATTTCAATCGCTTGCACCGGGCACACATATTATCGCACCCGATGATATGTATCATGGCCTGCGCAATCAGCTTAAAAACCTGTTTGCAGGTATTTTGACGTTTGATTTTATTGATGTAAATGATGAGGCCGTTTTACAACAACATATCAAACCAGAAACAGGATTGATCTGGATTGAAACCCCGTCAAACCCACTTCTTAAAATAACTGATATAAAAAAGGCAGTTGCAATTGCCAAAGCAAAAGGGATTAAAGTTTTGTGCGATAATACTTTTGCCACCCCAATTTGCCAGCGACCGCTTGAGTTGGGTGCCGATATAGTGATGCACTCCGCCACTAAATATTTCGGCGGGCATAGCGACCTGATGGGCGGAGCTTTGATCACAGCAGAGAAGAGCGACTGGTGGGCAAAAATTCGCCAGGTACAGGAAATGGGCGGCGCTATCCCCTCGCCTATGGATTGCTATTATTTGGTGCGCAGTATTAAAACTTTGCCGTACCGAGTAAAAGGTCATGTACAAAACGCGCAATTGCTGGCCGAATATCTTGAACAACATCCTAACGTAGAGAAAGTAATGTATCCCGGTTTGCCATCACATCCGCAGCATGTAATAGCTAAAGATCAGATGCTTGCTTTTGGCGGAATGTTATCCTTTATTATTAAAGGTGATGAAAACGATACGCATAACATCATCAATAAATTAAAACTCTTTATCAAAGCTACCAGCCTTGGCGGAGTTGAAAGTTTAATAGAACATCGCGCAACAGTTGAGGGGCCGGATACCAAAACGCCACGTAACCTGCTGAGGGTTTCGGTTGGATTGGAGCATATTGATGATTTGATAGCGGATTTGGAACAGGCCCTCGCTTGGTGAGGTGAAAGGCAAAAGGATAAAGGCGAAAGATAAAAGCATTTGGGAGGTCTGAAATATCCGCCTTACGAAAACCTTTTGCCTTTCGCCTTTATCCTTTCAGCTTAAAAACTCCTTTCGCCTTTGACCTTAATCCTCCTTTCTGAAATAAAATTTGGTACATAACCCCATAACCCCTTATATTCGCAACATTATTTGGTAGCAATACCAAAGTCGATCAATACTCCGCACATAGTTCGGGTTTTGATTTATAAAGAAGCGGCGAGAGATCAGGCTCAATGACCCGCTGGCAACCCTTCAATGTTGAAGAAGGTGCCAATTCCTGTCCCGGCAAATAACACCGGGGAATATAAATTTATAACCATGAAAAGTTTAATTAAATTTACGCAACACAACACTTTTTACACCTTAACTGGTAACGTACAATATATTAGCTCTCCTATTAGCTGTATTTGTATGTGTTGCTGCTGTTGATGCTTAGCGCACTCTTGTTTTCTATCTCCGGAAAAGGCGTGCATTGTTAAACCGGTTATTTCACAACCGGCTTTGTCAAAATCCATCTAACATTTAAAATCTAAATTAAACACATAAAAAATCACAAAACTATGTCTGCCTTAAAATTCGAAACACTACAATTACATGCCGGTCAGGAAGTTGATCCAACAACAGGTTCACGCGCTGTACCGCTTTACCAAACTACCTCTTACGTATTTAACAGTGCCGAACATGGCGCAAACTTGTTTGCCCTGAAGGAGTTTGGCAATATTTATACCCGCCTCATGAACCCAACTACCGATGTGTTTGAGAAACGCATAGCGGCATTAGAGGGTGGCGTTGCGGCATTGGCCACAGCATCGGGTCAGGCGGCCCAATTTATCGCGCTGAATAATATTTTACAGGCCGGAGATAACTTTGTTACCTCTCCTTTTTTATACGGTGGTACCTACAACCAGTTTAAAGTTGCTTTTAAACGCTTAGGCATCACAGTACGCTTTGCTAAAGATGATACCGCGGCCAGCATTGAGGCACTTATTGATGATAAAACAAAAGCTATTTACCTGGAAACCATAGGTAACCCGGGCTTTACCATTGCCGATTTTGAGAAAGTAAGCGCGGTCGCCAAAAATCATGATCTGCCTTTAATAGTTGATAATACTTTTGGCGCAGGTGGTTACCTGTTCCGCCCTATTGAACATGGCGCTAACGTGGTTGTTGAATCAACCACTAAATGGATTGGCGGGCATGGTACAAGTATAGGCGGCGCTATTATTGATGCCGGTAATTACAATTGGGGCAATGGAAAATTCCCACAATTCACCGAACCGTCTGAAGGCTACCACGGGCTGGTATTTAACGATGTATTTGGAATCGGCGGTCCGTTTGGAAACATTCAGTTTATTATTCGCGCCCGTGTGGAAGGCTTGAGGGATTTCGGTCCGTCGCAATCGCCGTTTAACGCTTGGTTGAATATCCAGGGATTGGAAACACTTTCATTAAGGGTTCAGCGCCATGTTGATAATGCTTTGCAACTGGCCAAATGGCTGGAGCAGCATCCGCAGGTGGCAACAGTGAACTACCCAGGATTGGAATCATCACCATACCATGACCTGGCTAAAAAATATTTAAAAAATGGTTTCGGCGGTGTATTATCGTTCGAAATTAAAGGTGATAAAGAATTGGCCAGTCAGCTGATCAATAACCTGAAACTGGTAAGCCATTTAGCCAACGTGGGCGATGCGAAAACACTGATCATTCAACCATCGGCAACAACGCACCAGCAATTATCTGAGGAAGAGCAATTATCGGCCGGTGTTAAGCCAACGTCATTACGGGTGTCAGTTGGCATTGAGCATATTGATGATATCAAAGCCGATTTTGAGCAGGCTTTTGCAAAGATCAGAGAGGCTGAGTTAGTTTAACAATGTATAGTTTTTTTTAAGTGATATAGTAAACGTTATTACAGGCAGCAACCTGAATGCAAAGCCGGTTGCGCCTGGAATAACAAACAAAAGAATGAACGCAGAGATATTTAAATACACTGATACTTTTGAGTTTGAATCGGGCCAAACGCTGGAGGGTTTAGAGATAGGCTTCCATACCTATGGCCGTTTAAATAAAGAGAAAAATAATGTAATTTGGGTTTGCCACGCGCTTACCGCCAATAGCGACGTATTCGACTGGTGGAAAGGTTTGATTGGCGAGGGCTATTTTTTTAATCCCGAAGAGCATTTTATTGTTTGTGCTAACATTTTGGGTTCGCCTTATGGCACTACAAGTCCGCTAAGCATTAACCCTGCTACTGGTGAGCCATATTATCTTACCTATCCTCAGTTTACCACAAGGGATATGGTGAAGGCGCACCAGTTGCTTGCCGCACACTTACAAATTAATCATATCAGTGTATTGATAGGCGGTTCGTTAGGTGGCCAACAGGCCATGGAGTGGGCCATTACCGAACCTGAGCGTATCAAAAACCTTATTTTGATAGCCACCAATGCCAAGCATTCGCCATGGGGCATTGCCTTTAACGAGTCGCAACGTTTAGCACTTACCGCCGATCCTACTTTTAATAATAACACGCCCGATGGTGGCCAGAATGGTTTAAAGGCGGCACGCAGCATCGCGTTGTTAAGTTATCGTACTTATAAAACCTATGGCTTAACCCAGCAGGAAGAAAGCGATGATGTAAAGGATGATTTCCGCTCATCATCATACCAAAACTACCAGGGGCAAAAACTGGTGAACCGTTATAATGCCTATAGCTATTGGTACCTTACTAAGGTGATGGATTCGCACAATGTTGGTCGCGGACGCAACGGGGTAGAAAAAGCTTTAAGCCAGATCAAAGCTAAAACTTTGGTTATCGGCATCTCGTCGGATGTGTTGTTCCCTGTAGAGGAGCAGCAATTCCTGTTCAGGCAGATCCCTAAAGCGGCCTTTGCCCAACTGGATTCGTTTTATGGACACGACGGATTTTTAATTGAAACAGAAGCATTAACAAACATATTTACATCGTTTTTTAAAACCGATGTGAAAGGAAAAATTATAGAACTGCAACGTACAGCGTAATGAGTAAAAAGTTAAATATCGGTCTATTTGGTTTTGGAGTAGTAGGCCAGGGTTTATATGATATTGTAAAAACAAAAAAATTAAACATCGAGATAGTAAAATTCGCCATTAAAGATCCTAACAAAAAGCGTTCGTTACCGGCCGAATTATTTACTACTGATAAAGAAGAACTGCTTAACAACCCCGAGATCAATACTATCGTTGAGCTGATCAATGATACTGAAGCTGCTTTCGAAATTGTATCAAGGGCTTTAAAATCGGGCAAAAATGTGGTTTCGGCCAGCAAAAAAATGATCGCCCTGCATTTGGAGGAGTTGATCGAGATCCAGCAACAATACGGCACTTCATTACTATATGAAGGAGCGGTTTGCGGTAGTATCCCTATTATCCGGAACCTTGAGGAGTATTATGATAACGAATTGTTGCACTCTATCAGCGGTATATTCAACGGTTCATCAAACTACATTCTATCAAAAGGTTTTATTGAAGGGTTAGATTACCATAGCGCCCTGAAACAAGCGCAAGACCTTGGCTTTGCCGAAACCGACCCAACCAGCGATGTTGGTGGCTATGATGCTAAATACAAACTGGTTATTGCCGCTGCCCATGCCTATGGCGTAGTTGTACAACCTGATGAGGTATTTAACTTAGGTATTCAAAACCTTGCCGCTGCCGATTTGCAATATGCCCGCGAAAAAAACCTAAAAATTAAACTGGTACCGGTAGCTAAAGAACTGGACGACCGCAATGTAGCCCTCTTTGTACTACCTAAATTTGTAAACGACACCGAGTTTTTATATAACGTGGAGTATGAATACAATGGCGTAACGGTACAGGCAGCCTTTGCCGATCAGCAATTTTTCTTCGGAAAAGGCGCTGGTGGCCACCCTACCGGCTCTGCTGTGCTATCTGACATAGCCGCTTTACGCTATAACTACCAGTACGAATACAAAAAAGCAAAAGAAAAAACCGACCTCAATTTTACCAATAACATTGAATTAACGGTGTATTTGCGCTATGATGACGAGGAATTGGTTGAGGCGCTGAACTTTGAACACATAAATGAGCGCTATTATTCAGGCAGTTATAAATTTGTTATAGGAAAAATCAATTTACAAAATCTGATCGCCAACCAACATCGTATATCTGACAGCAAGGCTTTCGTAGCCTTTGCCGATCAGCTTACGGGGGTCAGCTTAGCATCGGCAGCTAAACAATCGGCCGAAGTTTTTTAGTAGATTCTTCGGCTTATAATAAAAAAGGCTTCTCAATTTGGGAAGCCTTTTTAGTTTATTGTTTATTTGGATTATCTGGCAAAGTAAGTCCCTAATCGTTTTGCAAAAGCTACGGTTATAATACCGATAAAGATCTTCGCCCCCGCCGAGATCACAATACTTTGATCATTGGCAGTTGTGAGGTTATATAAACGGTATAAAAAATCTGGAATTGTACCTACCAGCAACAATCCCCCTATAATTACAAGCGCTATTTCAAATATCACCTTGCGTTCGGCAAATAGTTTAGCGTTTTCCTGGTAGTCTGAAGGAGAGGTAAGCCAGCGCGTGATTTTTTTGGTACCTGCAATCAACAAAATGGCTAATACTATCAGGAAAATAAAATTGAGACCGTTAACCATCAATAAATTGCCTTGTTCGCTCCCTTGCTCGGTTGTTGAGGCTACGTGGTTGCCTATAAAAGTGAGCAGGCCGGGTAGTTTGGAAATATCAGCCACCAGGAGATAAATACCCAGTATTTTAATGGCGACCTCATAGATGTCGGATTTTTTCATTCTCGTTAATTAGGGTTAAATTGGTTATGGCTACAAGATAAACAATTGTACCACAAGTAAAAGAGAAATGAAACTCCGCCGGTAACTATTCCAAATAATAATGCCTGATTCTGTTCAACCCCTCATCCAATTCATAAACCAGTGGCACTGCTGTAGGGATCTCTAAATTAGTCACCTCATCATCACTCAAATTATCAATATATTTTATTAGCGACCGTAGACTATTGCCATGAGCCGCCACAACAACCTTTTGGTTACGGCGCATAGCCCTTACAATCCTTTCGTTC
Source organism: Mucilaginibacter sp. CAU 1740 (assembly GCF_039839285.1). Classification (NCBI taxonomy): domain Bacteria; kingdom Pseudomonadati; phylum Bacteroidota; class Sphingobacteriia; order Sphingobacteriales; family Sphingobacteriaceae; genus Mucilaginibacter; species Mucilaginibacter sp. CAU 1740. Next base: position 9,791 of record NZ_JBDOQS010000015.1, read on the forward strand.
CAAAAGGGCAATACCCTGTCCATAGTTTCGCTCAGGTTTTCGGTTAGCGGTAATTCGCGCTCGGTAAGGTATTTATACCGTAAATCATGACCAGGATAACGCGGATCATCTTTGGTAACTGCAGGCGGGCGCTCATTGGGGTCACGTCGCCATTTTTGCACCTGCTCCGCACCATATTTAGCTATCGTTTCATCCTTATTTAACCCCTGTAGCGCACCATAAAAGCGCTCATTCAAGCGCCATGATTTTTCTACCGGGATCCAGAGGTGGTCAAGTTCTTCCAGGATATAATGAAGTGTTTTAATGGATCGCTTTAGGTATGAGGTAAAACCAACATCAAAGTTATAGCCGTTTTTATTGAGCAGTTTGCCTGCTTGCCTGGCTTGCTCGTATCCTTTATCGGATAGATCTACATCTTCCCAGCCGGTAAACCTGTTTTGCTGATTAAAAACACTTTCGCCGTGGCGGATCAATACTATTTTTTGCATAGGTAATTTGATAACGCAAAAATAGCTTAAGGGTTGTTAAAAACTTGCTTAATATTTATAAATCAGTTAGCTTGCGGTACAAACCAAATTAAACCAAAACTTATTTATGACACTTCCTACCACACCTGCACCGGTGAAGGATGGCATTGCCAACCCCGCCCCGCTTGGGTTATGTGCCTTCGGCATGACCACCGTTTTATTAAACATTCATAATGCCGGCTTTTTTGAAATGAATACTATGATATTGGGCATGGGCATTTTTTACGGTGGCCTGGCCCAGGTTATAGCCGGTGTTATTGAAGCTAAAAAGAACAATACTTTTGGCCTTACCGCTTTTACATCTTATGGCTTTTTCTGGCTGTCGTTAGTTGGCTTATTGGTAATGCCAAAACTTGGTTGGGGGACCGCGCCATCTGAAGGTGCCATGATCGCTTACCTGAGTATTTGGGGCATATTTACGTTGCTGCTGTTTTTTGGAACGCTAAAACTAAACCGGGCTTTGCAATTTGTATTCGCTTCATTAACCGTGCTTTTCTTTTTGTTGGTTGCTGGTGATGCTACCGGAAACGCGAGCATCAAACATCTGGCCGGTTATGAGGGAATTGTATGCGGTGCATCAGCTATTTATACAGGTGTAGCACAGGTGTTGAACGAGGTTTACGGCAAAACTGTTTTGCCGATTGGCCCTGTAAAGGATTGAATTAATTGTGCTAACTTGCACCAGTGAAAGATTACAAAAAATATTACAGCATACCGGCCACTCCCGAAGAGATCTATATGGCCATCACCAACCCTATTACTATTGAATTATGGACCGGCGAAGTAGCGCAAATGTCTACCGAACCCAATTCAGAATTTTCAATGTGGGATGGTAGCATTGTAGGGAAAAACATCGAATTTGAGCCGAATAAAAAAGTTGTACAGCAATGGTATTTCGAGGGTGAGAGTGATAACTCAATAGTGACGATAAAACTTCACCCGGATAAAAACGGTAGTACTTCGGCCGAGTTAAGGCATACCAATATTCCTGATAGCGATTATGATGATATAGTTGGCGGCTGGAACGATAGCTATTTTGGTGGCCTGATAGATTTTTTTGAAGGATATTAAGCAATACTTTATAAACAAAGAAAGCCGCTCAAATTGAGCGGCTTTCTTTGTTTAAGTAGCTTACCTATTAATATAAGGTAAACTCAACCCTACGGTTAGCCTGACGGCCTGCCGCTGTTTTGTTTGTAGCGATAGGCTGGGTTTGACCATAACCTGTTGCTTCAATACGTGATGGGTTAGCACCTTTGCTTGCCAAATACGATTTAACTGATTCAGCACGTTCTTTTGATAAACGCATGTTCAAATCGGCAGAACCGGTGTTATCAGTATGACCCGCAAGTTTCAGGCTGAAGTTTTTATCAACCAATAATTGCGCTACCCTATCCAAACTTGGGTATGAATGATCGCGGATGGTAGCTTTGCCTAAATCAAACTCAAGGTTTTTGATCGCGTCTTTAACTACTTTTTTATCCTCTTCGGTAATATAAACTACTGGTTTAGCTAAAGGACAACCGGAGCCATCTACTTTTTGACCGGCAGGTGTGTTAGGGCATTTGTCGTTTACATCCACAACACCGTCACCGTCACTATCTGTAGTTAACTTAGCAAGGTTAGCATTCGTTGCAGCTAAATCACTTGCCAACTGAGCGTTTCTTGCTTTTTCGGCATCAATTTGTTGTTGCAATTCGGCACGTGTACGTTGGTTTTCAACCATATACTCAGTACGCATTGATGATACCGGATTATGAACAGCCAACTGAGGTTTTTTCCTGCTGCCTAAAGCAAACTCTAAACCTATGTGAGCGTATGAGAACCTGTCATCGCCAGTGCCAAAGTTGTACCCATCGAAGTTATCAGACTGTACAAAGTTAACCTGGTAACCCATATCAAGGTTTACACCCGGAGCAAGGTTAAACTTCAAACCTAAGCCAACAGGGATAAATACTTCGCCAATATGGCCATTATCGGTTTGTTTGAAATTTTGCTGTTGGCCACCGGCCGGGGTTATCCTTGGTGTGTAGTTCATGTATCCTGCACCTGCTGTTAAGTAAGGCTGGATAAATGGCCTGTCGTGTCGCCAGTTGATATTAGCCAATGTGAAGTTGGCGCTCAACGCTGCCGACCAGTTTAGTTTTGTAGAGTACGAATCATAAGTGTTGGTACCTGCCGCGGTTACGTGACTGTTTGAAGATGATACTTCACCGCGAAGGAAATCGGCTTGTAAGCCAAATGATGGTAAAATTTGTTTTTTAATGTAAGCGCCGTAACCAAATTGCTCGCTTGGATGAGTAAAATCCTGGTGGGCATTACGGCCAAAAATAGTGTAAGGGGTTAATAAGCCACCGTGTACGCCTATAGACCAGCTGCGAAATTGATCTCCGCCCGAAAATGGTCTAACATAATCTTTAGCTGCTGATGTATCGGGTGCTTGCGCGAATAACTTGCTGCCTACCAAAACTCCGGTAAGGAGTAGTGAGGCTTTCTTTAAATTTGTTTTCATATTAGTAAGTTTAATTATACGTTTAACATTCAGTGAAACGTACACCCGGTAAGTCAACATTGATGCCATCAAAATAAAAGCATAGTTTAAACAGGCCAGAAAGGCTTTAATAATCTCAGAAAAGAAAAGACTTGAAATTTCATATAAAACGCTGATACACTACGGTAATCCATCGTGTTTTTATGACACAATTCAGGTTGTTTAATAAGGCAAATCAGTCGGCACTATTTGACTTTTTGTATAATATGGTCAGTGAGTTAAAAAGAATACAGTTTTGTACTGTAAGGGGGTAAATAAACAAAATTGGTTTAAGCCATTACGGCTACTAAATTGAATAAATTTTCGCCAAGGTTAATATTTCCACTAATCTCAGAAATTTTAATGGCCAATTGTGGGGTAATGGCTTTAGTAAATACCTTCCAGGCAGTATCTGGCGATAAGCTTACAATCGTATCAGGTTGTTTATCAAGAGTTTTTTTCAGGTTCCAACTGCTGTTATTGTATTGTAAAAACCAGCTTCCACCGGCCTCTCCTCTAACATCTATTTGGATAAGGGAATCCTCAGCGGCTTCAACATCGCGATAAGCATGCGGTAAGCCTCGCATAAACGTATCTATACAGGGATAAAACAATTCGGCAGTAATAATGCCTTGCCTGCCCACCGCTTCGCGAATTTGTTGTTGATGATGGAATTTCTCTGTGTATTCGCGCGCTATGTGAAACCAGTTTAACGAGTGCTCCTCTCCTGCCCACGCAACCGAAAATTGTGATTGCGCAAAGGGATCAAGCCCGGCAATAATTTCATTGAACTGTTTCCCTGTTATTTCTAAAAGCTCAATGAGTAGCTGTGGGCTCATTTGCTTCATGGCCTGTACCCAAGTGGCATTTAAGCCGTTCAGGTAACTTACAAGATCCTGATAGCTGTTAATAGGTGCAGATGGCGGATCGCCAGGGTGTTGATGAGAAGATGAGATGGTACGTATGTTTCCATCCAAAAGATGGGCGGCGATATCTTTAACCTTCCACAGGCGGGCAACGGTAGGTTTATTCCAGTCATCGGCTGATAGTGACTTGAGCAGCTCTATCAGCTTTTGATTTAAAATGGGGAACAGGTGTACTGTTCTAATAGGTATCTCCTGCTCCTCCATTTATTTAAACTATTAAAAATATTATTGTGCCGGATGTACTTCTACCTTCCACTTAATATCGGCACCTGCTTTTGATAATGTAGCTGCAACCGAGCAGTATTTGTTAATAGAAAGTTCGGCAGCGCGTACCGCCTTATCATAATCAACATTACCGTAAATATGAAACTCGATATCTACATCCTGCCATAGTGAAGGTTCAACACCTGCTTCACGTTCGCCGTTTACTACCATTTTGTAATCAACAACTTCCTGGCGTTGCTTTTTAAGGATGCTGATCACATCAATTGCCGAGCAGCCGGCAAGGCCCATTAATAACATTTGCATTGGGCGGATACCAAAATCCTGGCCGCCGCTTTCCGGACTGCTGTCCATTTTTACAGTGTGACCAATGGAATCAACGGCTTCAAAGCCGAAATCGCCATGTACACGTTTTAATTCAATCTGAGCCATAGTGTTTAGATATTACAGTACGAAGTTATACAATTGCAGCCGAATGCAAAAACACGCTACGCTTTGTTTAACAGCTTTTAACCAAAAATGACTTAATCCGCATATTTCCGGTCTTTTACCGGGATCACCAGTTTCAAACCCGACCATACCTCATCAACCGCACAAACTTTTATATCAACCAGGCCAATTGATATGGCGTAATTCCGGATCAGATCTTCGGTAATATCAGTAACTACTTTCGATGCTTTTTTTGGCCACGATACCCAGATCATCCCGTCGGGTTTAATTTGCTTCATTAGCGTAGGAAGCATTTGCCTATACTCATCCAGGCTTTTGGTAAAAAAATGGATCAGATCTTTCCGGATAGTAACATCGTCAACAAAAAGCGCATCGGCAGGCATATCGCTGAATAACTCCATATAATGCTTAGGCGGGTTTATCAGCGCCACTACCGAATTTGATTTAATACCAAGCTTTTTTGCCGGCGGCGTTTCCGAATATCCTGCCATTACAGTATATCTTTTAAGTGATGTAACATATGCTCAACATAATCTGCCGCAAGCCATTCTACCGTTTGTAGGTTTGGTTCATGTTTGCTGTTATCACATTTCGCTGTCAATCTATCGGCAGGATAATTTTCCAGTACCCTTGCAATTTGCAGGTTCAATAACGCCCATAAATCTATCAGATCATCAATGTCTGCATGTTGATACCGGGCTGCCTTTACCCATTCTACCTGCTCATAAGTAAGCCGGAAACCTTCTTCGTAAGTGCAACGCACAAACCTTTGTAAATTGATCTGCGCGCTATCAATCAGGTGCCCTATTACTTCTTTCTTCGACCATTTTAAGGGCGATGCTTTGTGCGCCCAATCAACCTGTTGGTTCTTTAGCTGCCTTACCGCGTTAATGGTTTCATTAAGTTTACTGATAGTTGAGTTCATTGGCAGGTATCATTATTTCATATTCAACAACAAAAGCGCTAACTTCAAAGCCTTAAACATTACTATGGCCCTTAACTATATCTGGATAGCGTTTTTTGTAATTGCTTTTGTGGTGTCGCTTATAAAATTAGTTTTTTTTGGCGATACCGAAGCGTTCAAATTACTGGTTGAAGGTTTGTTTAATTCTTCCAAATCATCGGTAATGGATATAGCGCTACCACTGGCCGGTTCAATGGCGTTTTGGCTGGGCATATTGAATATCGGCGAAAAAGCCGGGGCAATTAATTTTTTATCGCGCATAGTAAGCCCTTTTTTCAGCCGTCTTTTTCCTGATGTCCCTAAAGATCATCCGGCTACCGGCCAGATGATGATGAATTTTTCGGCCAATCTTTTAGGGCTTGATAATGCGGCTACCCCGCTTGGTTTAAGGGCGATGGGCAGTTTACAGGAGCTGAACAAGGACAAGGAAACTGCCTCAAACGCGCAGATCATGTTTTTGGTGCTGCATACTTCGGGTTTACAACTACTTCCCGTTACCATCATAGCACAACGAGCCATACTCAATTCAAAAGATCCCGCCGAGGTTTTTCTCCCATGTATTATTGCCACATATGTAGCTACAGTAGTGGGACTTATAGCGGTCGCCATTAGGCAAAAGATCAATCTTTTTGATAGAGTGATCATCGGCTGGCTGGGTGGTGTTACCACATTTATAGCATTGATAGTGTGGTATTTTACCACTCAATTAACCCGCGAACAAATAGGTACAGTATCATCTATAGTGAGCAACGTGATGCTATTCACTATCCCCGTGATATTCATTGTTGGCGGCCTAATAAAAAAAGTAAACGTATTTGAAGTTTTTGTTGAGGGAGCGAAAGGCGGCTTTGAAACCTCTATAAAAATAATCCCCTACCTGGTAGCTATGCTGGTAGGTATAGCTGTTTTTAGAAGTTGTGGCGCGTTGGATTATATGAATGAAGGCCTGCGCTGGATCTGCGTTCAACTGGGGTTAGATACGCGTTTTGTTGATGCCATGCCCGTTGCTTATTTAAAACCTTTAAGCGGCTCGGGATCAAAAGGAATGATGATCACTGTGATGCAGCAATTTGGCGTTGATAAATTTGCCGGTCGCCTGGCCGGGATATTTAATGGTTCTGCAGATACAACTTTCTATATCGTTGCCCTTTATTTCGGCTCAGTAGGTATCAAAAAATCGCGCTACGCTATTCCAGCTGGCCTAATTGCCGATTTGGCGGGCGTTGTTGCAGCTATATTTATCGCCTATTTGTTTTTTGGACATCAACCCTGATAACCGTTTTTCCGTAAACAGCGAAATCAATTTTACGCCTCAGGGTTGTTAATTGATTTTATTGTTACTTTTGATTCCCCGGTTATAAACTAATGGAAAAAACTTATCTTAAAGACAAGCACCTCAAAAAAAAGAGGGCTATGAAGGGCGTGTATGCTATTATGATCGTAGCGCTGGTATTTGTGTTTATAATGATCAAATTTGCCACCTCGGGCGGTGCATCTGACATTCTCTCCTTCGGCAAAATGCCTAATGCCGATGATGCTTACAAAATTGCACAGGAGTTTGTGATACCCACTATCAGAACAACTAACACCTCTTTTCCTGAAGACGGTTACCAATTTGGTAAAAAATCAGATTCGGTGTACGTCATAAAATCCTACGTAACGTCTGTTGATGAACGCGGACGTACAAACCGCACTAATTTTCAAATGATTTTAAAATACAACGGCGGGGCAAAATTTTTGAAAAAAAACTGGTCGATGGTTGATATTAATGAAAGTTCACAATAACGGTTTTAACTTCGTCTATGGAAAACACCGAATCGGAATTAATAGAAAGTGCCAACGCGGTAATTGCCCGTAGCCAATATCAAACCATAGTTACCAGTGGCGGCCACGCCCTTGTGGCCGATGAGCCGGTAAAATCGGACGGGACGGATACCGGTATGAATCCCTTTAGCTTGTTGCTGGCAAGCCTGGCCAGTTGTACGGTTATAACCTTGCGTATGTATATCAATCGCAAAATGTGGCCGATAGATGAGATCAGGGCCGATATAGAAATGTTTAAAACCCCGAATGGCACCCGCATAGAAACTAAACTAAGTTTTAAAGGCGAGATAAATGCAGAGCAACGTGAAAGGCTGCTTAAAATAGCTGATGCCTGCCCTGTACATAAAATACTGGTGGGGAATATCGCTATCAATACTGTAATACAAAACCCATAAAAAAGCCGGTATGGTATTAAACCACACCGGCTAAATCACTCTAAAACAATCACCTCTTAAAAAAGAAGTATTTTTAGTATAAATAATTTTAGATAGCAGGTATTTGTAGCTATTGAATTATTTGTAGAAACAAATGTACCTATAATAACAAGTCGGAATTAACCCCTGAGTCCTTTTTGACGACTAACTGACAGTGCGGGCGTTTTATACTTTTTGATGACTGATATTGCGAAGTCCGAACTCGTTAGTATGAAGTTATAAGTCAAAAAAACGGTTTTTAACTTCAGTCTGTCAACTAAAACTAATACATCAATCCTTTAATAAAAATATCTACCAGGAGCAGTTTTTTGGTGTGAATTTCTTCGAGATGCTCTTTGCGGGGGAAGTTTGTTTTCTTTTGAGAAATTGCTCCTACCCTGATGCCGTGCAGCGCGTCCATCAATACATCAACAACCTCATCAGGATTGTTAATAGGTTTTATCGCGCCTTTTTCTACTTCGGTTTTGATAGCGTCGCTAAGTAATCTAAGTTCAGTGGCATGCACTTCGCCCACTATTTGCCAGATGGTTTCGGGCAGGTTTTGCTCATTCAGTCTGAAAAAATCAAAAAAGTTGTAATTGTTTACAATAAACTCATGATGCGTATTTACCTGGAATGTAAAAGCCTCATTTAAATTGGCGAATGTACCTATCCTGCTTTCAAGCGTTTTAAGATAATCATTAGCAAGCTTGCGCATTACGGCTATGTACAGCTGGCTTTTATCAGGGAAGTAATAATAAAGCAAAGCTTTCGACATAGACAGGTCGCCAGCAATCTCGTTCATGGTAGTTTTTGAATAACCATAATGTAGAAAGCGCTGATGAGATGCTTCTAAGATCTTTTCTCTTTTTATATCCTGCTGGTCATTCGCTGCTGCCATGTGATCGTTAAAATTTATTTAAACAGGTAAACAAAAAATCAAAACAATCGATTTCCTGACTTTTTTAACAAAACTATCAAAAATTCACTAAACTATATGTAACAACACTTATGAAGGGCCTTTTGCTAAAACAATTTTACATTCCAACTATTTTACAAGGGAAAACATTCTTATTAGCTATGGATATTGAAAACAGCTTACCTGCCGACTGGGTTGAATTTTCGCACCGGGTTCCCTCATTTTTATGGAACCTGATCATCGCCTCGGTAGCAATACTTGTAGGCCTCATTATAAAGTTCATCATTACCCGCCTGTTTAAACTTTATGCAAAAAAGAAGGATACCTCCTACTCTATTCTTCGTTCAATATTGGTAAACCTGGGGCCTGCAGTAGCTTACTTTATCCCACTTTTTTTGTTCAATATCCTATCGCCCTTAATGCGGATGAACGCTGTTTACTACAAGCCCATTGATAAAACCTTCGAGATATTACTTACCATTTCTTTTGCAGGTTTGCTTGTGCGTTCGGTACGGATATTGGAAGATTACATTTATCACACCTACGATTTGAACAAGGTAGATAACCTGAAAGAGCGGAAGGTTCGCACCCAGATCCAGTTTATCAGGAAGATCATTGTTGTAACTATCATCTTTTTAACCATAGCCATCATTCTGCTTAGTTTTGAAAGCATGCGCAAAATTGGCACAGGCTTGCTTACCGGTGTAGGTATTGGCGGTATTATAGTGGGCTTTGCGGCACAATCATCATTGGGTAATTTGTTGGCCGGTTTTCAGATAGCCTTTACGCAGCCTATCCGTATAGACGATGTGCTGGTTGTTGAAGGTGAGTGGGGACGTGTAGAAGAGATCACCCTCACCTATGTGGTATTAAAAATTTGGGATGAGCGCAGGCTCATCCTCCCCATAAATTATTTTATCCAAAAGCCATTTCAAAACTGGACCCGCACATCGGCAGATATCCTTGGTACAGTTTTCTTATACATGGACCATACCGTACCTGTAGATGCCATCCGCGACGAATTTGAACGCCTTATTGTAACAACCAACCTTTGGGATAAGCGTGTTAAAGTAGTGCAGGTAACCGATGTAAAAGAACATACCATAGAGATCCGGGTTTTAATGAGCGCCAGCACTTCATCAAACGCTTTCGATCTGCGATGTTTTATCCGCGAAAACCTGATCACTTTTATTCAGAAAAACTACCCGGGTAGCTTGCCACGTTCACGTAACGAGATCAGTAATCTTGGTGCACTGGAGAAATATGTGCAACCGCAGGTGGGTAATTAAGCATTTGCGCACAGGGTAACACCTGCACCTATAGTTAAAATATCCTCAACCCCTCCTATTACAGGATCTGGAATGTGACTGCTTTTAACGATATTTTTACGTAAAAAATAACCGGCATACGTTGAGGCTATTGCCGTAGCTCCGCCTATTAAAGCACCCGTTAAAGCCTTGCCACCGGCTGCTTTACAAATAGCTGCACCAGCCAGTGCACCGGATAAACTCCTTCCAATTACGCCCCCTGGTTCAGTGCGATTTGGTGTTGAAGGTAGTTTATCAACTACTATTTCGCTAACAGATATTACTTTACAAACAGTTGCAACAGTTGGTGATTGCATGAACCTTAATGGTGAACCGCCAAGGCGTTTAAATCGCCCACGGCTAAGGATATGTGTAGCGGCAACCATAGCTGCCGTTGTACGCATTCCTGCTAATATGCCAAGTGCAGTCGCCTGCAAAATTTGTTTAGATGGTGTGGATTTCATGATTTATGCTGAAGCTATGCTTTAGATAACCGATAACATCAATTTATGTTCCGCTTAAATTTTTGTTCATTTCAGGATTTACTAAAACACAAAAGCCGCTCCAAATGGTGCGGCCTTTATGCTGGTTAAGTTGATTTGTTGGGTTTACACCGTTTCTGCTTCAAAAACATCGGCAGGTTTAGTATCCTTTTTACCGAAAAAATAGTTTTTAAGGTTATAACGGATAAGGTACATACATGGTACCAATATGAGCGTAATAATTGTAGCAAACCCTAAACCGAAGATCATAGTCCATGCTAAAGGCCCCCAGAAGGCCACGTTATCGCCACCAAAATGAATATGTGGTTTAAAGTGGCTAAACATCTCCACAAAGTCGATATTGAAACCAACCGCCAGCGGTATTAAGCCCAATATAGCCGCAGTAGCGGTAAGCAATACTGGTGTCATACGGGTGTGGCCTGCTTCTACCACAGCATCGTGAACACTTGCGCCTTGCTCTATCAGCATATCCGTAAATTCAACCAATAAGATACCGTTACGTACTACCACACCGGCCAGTGCTATGATACCAACGCCTGTCATTACGATGGCCATGGTCATGCCGAATAAACTTACACCTAACAATACGCCTATTATACTGAAAAATATCTCGCTGATAATGATCAGCGTTTTACCTATCGAGTTAAATTGAATCATTAAAATAATCAGGATCAAACCAAATGAGGTAGCTAAAGCACCACCAAGAAATATTACGGCTTCCATCTGATCTTCCTGGCCGCCCCCCTGCCTGATAATGATGTTGTCGGATTTTTTAAAGCTGCCGATCGCTTTTAAAATATTAGCATTTACATCATTGGCGTTGTATGGTTTTATTACGTTCGATCCTAATGTTAATACCCTGCGCTGTTGCTTGCGCTTAATGTTACTATAAGTATTGGTATATCTGATATCGGTAAATGCTGATATAGGCACCTGGCGTATAGCACCACCGGTTGCAAGATCGCGATAAGTGATTTTGATGTTACGTAACTCATCTAAATTACCCCGCTGACTTTCTAAAGCGCGTACCTGTATTTTGTAATCATCCTCTTTGGTGTTACGGAAGTTGCCCGCCGGTGTACCGAATACAGAAGTCTGCAAAGCATCGGTAATAGTTTTGGTGCTGATGCCCTCGCGATTTGCCCGTTCCCTGTTAATATCGAAAACAATTTCGGGTTTGTCATTCTGTACATCTGCAACAAGGTTTTCAATACCTGCTATATTTTGTTTAGCGATGAAATACTTTAAACGGTCGCCGGTTTTAACCAGAGAATCAAGGTTATCGCCAATGAGTTCGATACTGATATCTTTTTGTACCGGCGGACCGCTGTTTTCCTGCGTTACTGAAATTTTTGCACCTGGCACTCCTTGTACAGCCCCACGGATCCTCTTTAATATATCCTTGGTGTCTTTCCCGTTACGTTTACCAAATTCAACAAAAGCCACAGTTATTTTACTTTTGTTTTCATAATCTCCCTGATCCTCATCGGTTGGATCGGTTACGCCTGTGGTAACGTTTGATATTACAGATGATACAATATCTTTATCGGGTTCTACAATTTCAGCAACACGCTTTTCAAGTTTCCTGGTAACCTCATTTGTAGTGGCCTGATCGGTGCCAATTGGCATTGCCACATACACATAGGCAAAGTTGGGATCGCCGGAAGGGAAAAATTCAGGTGTTTTGCCTAAGAAATGGTTTATTACTAAAGCAAGTACAAACAGTACAAAAGTACCCCCTAAAACGGTTACGGGCCTGTGTACGGCACGCTCCAGCCATTTGGCGTACCACTTTTGAAACTTAGGCCATGCATTATTTTGAAACCTGTCAATCACCCTTAACAATACAAAATGATTAAGCAGGTATAAGAAGATTATAAACACGATAAAGTTGCCCATACCCATAGTCCATTTCCCAGCAATGAACATCAGGTAACTCAACACGGCTAAAACTGATAATACAATCAGTACACGAACAGTTTTTTTATCAAACTTAGGGTTATCATGCTCGCCTTTATGGTGGGGTTTCATAAAATCAACCGCGAATACCGGGTTCATGATATAAGCAACCACCAACGATGCTAATAATGTAATAATAAGCGTTATTGGCAGGAAGAACATAAAGTGCCCTATTAAACTATTCCAGAAAGCTAATGGGATAAACGGTGCAAGCGTGGTCATTGTACCTGAAAATACCGGTAAGAAAACTTCGCCGGCAGCCATTTTAGCTGCCTCTTTAATAGGCACCTTGCCGTTATCAAAAATACGGTGCGTGTTTTCAATAACCACAATGGCATCATCCACCACAATACCCAAGGCCAGCAGGAATGAGAACAGTACGATCATGTTGAGCGTAAAGCCGATAGCAGGCATTATCAGGAATGCTATAAAGCATGATAGCGGTACTGAGAGTGCAACGAATATAGCGTTGGTTGTACCCATAAAAAACATCAGGATCACCGTTACCAAAATAAAACCAATTACAATGGTGTTAATAAGGTCATTCAGTGTTGTACGGGTTTTGTCAGATTGGTCGCCTGTTACGGTGATGTCAAGACCTTTAGGGAAAACTGTTTTTTGTTTCAGCTTAATAAGCTCATTGATCTTGTCCGAAGCTTCTATCAGGTTTTCGCCGGCACGTTTACTTACATTAAGCGTTATAACATTTTTAAAGTTCGGGTTATCCGGGGTTTTTAAACGGGCATAGCTCTCCTGCTCTAAAAACGAATCTTTAACATCGGCAATATCGCGCAGGTAAACAGCCTGCCCTTTCGGGTTCCTGATCACCATGGCGGCTACCTCATCGGCATCTTTAAAATCCTTTTTGATGTCGATGCTGCGGCGCACCCCATCCGATTTAATACTACCGGCCGACGACAGGATATTTTCATATCCCACCATCTGATTAATATCGCTAAAGCTAACCTGCGCCGCGGCCATCTTATTCAAATCAACATTGATCTGAATTTCGGGCGTTAAAGCACCAACTTCGTCAACCTTCGATATTTCCTTGTAACTTTCTATTTCGTCTTTTAGTAGATCAGCATATTCTTTCAGGCGTTTCAAATCGTAATCACCGGATATGTTGATGTATAAGATAGGCAAATCAGCAACATTAATATCAGAAATGATCGACTCCTTTAAGTTAGGATCACCTTGCGGCAAATCCTGTTTTGCTTTATCAACCGCGTCTTTTACATCGATCTTGGCATCCTTTATCTTAACATCAGCCTGGAATTCGGCGGTGATAGTAGATATGTTTTGGGCCGAATTTGATGTAACCTTCTTTAACCCTTTTAATGATTTTAATTGTTTCTCTATCTGGCGGGTAACCAGGTTCTCAACGTTTTGAGGCGATTGCCCCAAAAATGGTGTTCGAACAAATACTTTTGATTGCGCTATATCCGGAAAGTTCTCTTTCGGTAATGTGTTATAGCTGATCAGGCCCAATACTGTGATCAAAAAAATGAGCACATATACGGCAGTTTTGTTATCGATAGCCCAACTTGACGGGCCAAATTCCTTTTTCACATCTTTCATAATGAACAGATCAATTGATTAACAACTAATTACCTGACTGAACAACCTTAACTTTATCGCCGTCCTCTACCTCAGTAGCGCCCTCAACAATTAGTTGGTCGCCAACTTTCAGTCCTGATAAAATTTCTGTCTGGCCACCATAGGTTATACCTGCTTTAACATTTACACGTTTAGCGGCATTACCTTGATTAACAAAAACATAATCGCCATTTTCTGATTTTTGGATAGCCTTAACCGGTACGGCGATTGTATTACCCTTCGAATAATCGGCAATTTTTATAATGGCCGTCATGTTAGGGCGAAGCGTGCTGCGTACCGGCAATTTGATCTCAACAGCAAAGCTGCGCGAAGTTGGATCGATGGCCTTTGCAGCAAAAGTTACTTTAGTAACCAACGAATCATTGGCATCGGGCACTAATATTTTAACATCATTACCGGTGTTTACACTGCTTGAGTACGATTCAGGGACATCAGCCTTAACTTTCAAAACGTCGGCATTTACAATGCGGATCCCTGTTTGACCAGGGGTAGCAACCTGACCAAGCTTCAAATCCATCTGATCAATTGTACCGTTGATAGGTGATACGATACGGAAGAAAGCTGATTGTTTTTTCAAAGCATCCAAAGCCTTTTTACTGCTTTGTAAATTGGTTTGAGCTTGTAAGTACTGAACTTCAGTGCCTATTTTTTGATCCCAAAGATTTTTCTGACGATCAAACAGTTGTTGGTTCAGGCTCACCTGAGCTTCACTTTGTGCAATATTTTGTTGCATTACGCTATTATCCAACTGCGCTAAAGTTTGCCCCTTACTTACATGCTGACCAGCCTTTACGTAAATAGCTGTAATAGTAGCCTGAGTTTGCGGATAGGCAGTAACGTTATCCTGCGCATCAATTTTACCCTGAATTTGTACATAATTAGTGAAGCTGCCAGCTTTCACTTCAATAGCACTAACATCTGTTGTTTTACCAGAATCGGTAGTGCCAATTTCTGATTGCAGTTTGGCAATTTTGGCGCCCAGGTCGGCTTGTTGTTTTTTAAGGTCGTCAAGTTCGGCCTTTTTATCTTTAGGCTTGCTTGAGCAGGCAGCCAGCAAAACCAGGAATGGTATGTATATAAATTTCTTCATTTTCATTGTTATATAGTGAGTTGAGCGTTGTTGTTTATTTAATACGTCCGTAAGCGTTATCCAGGTCAACCTTGCTTACCAATGCATCATACAATCCTTGTATATATTTATTATCAGCATCTTCAAGGCTGGTTTGCGCCTGCGTAACCTCTATACTTGAGCCTACACCCTGCTGGTATTTTATTTTAGATACCCGCAAAACTTCCTGCGCCAGCTCCTGGTTGCGTTTTTGGTTATTAAGGGTTTGTAAGCCATTAATATATGACACGGTAGCTACCTTGGCTTCAAGATTAATAGAGTTTTTAAGGTTATTGAGGTTGTTTGATGACTGCTGAACCACAATTTTTGCCTGCCTTACCTGGTTAAGCCTTTGGCCCCCACTAAAAATGGGTACATTAAGCGTTAAGCCGATATAGCTTGAAGGGAACACCTGGCTGTAAAGCTTATTAAAGTTGTTATCCTGGTATGATGCTGCATAGCTGCCGTTGGCATTAAGCGTAGGTAAATAAGATGACTTTTTATTGCTCAGGTCAAGCTCGTTCAGCTTTTTCTGGGTTTCCTGCAAGGCGTATTCTATTCGGTTATGATAAAACGAGGTATCGGTGGTCATTTCGGCAACATTATTATCCAGGTTGATATCGCTTAGCTTATCGGTAAGTACCAAGCTGTTCTCGATCGGCATCCCCATCTGAAATTTCAGCATCTCGTAATTCAATGCCAATGAGCGCACAATGTTTTCACGACTGGTTACCAGGTTATTGTATTGTACGGTAATGCGATCTACATCGATCTTTTCTACAAAACCTTGTTTGTTTTGCGCTACGGTTTGGTCAACCTGTTGTTTTAACTGGGCAATGTTGGCATCGTAAAGTTTTATCTGTTCATTGCTTACCAATACCTGGTAATAAGCTTTGGTTACAGCAACATTGGCCGCTATTTTTGAACGGGTATAATTTCGTTGTGAAAGTTCACGATAGGTTTTTGAAGCTTTCAACCCTACAAGATAACTACCGTTAAACAGGATCTGGTTTAAGCTTACACCAAGGTTTGATTGATACTTTACACCAAACTTAACCGGGATAAATGTACCGGGCGCGCCAAAAAATTCACCGGGCAATAAAGTGGTTGGTATTTTTAAATAATCCTGAAATGAGGCCGTACCGCTGATCTGCGGTAAACCGATCCCTGTTGTTTCCTTAACCTTATATTCGGCGCTTTTGATATCCAGTCCTGCGTTCACCACCGCATTTTGGTGTTCGTAGGCGTAGTTAACACAATCCTGCACACTAAAGTTAAAGGTTTGTGCATTTGGCGGTGCCTCCTGCGCATAGCTTTTAACAGCTATGGAGCAAATTAGCGTTGCCGTGTAGAGTAAATATTTCATTTATATATGGTGATTGAGTGATTATTCGGTTAATTGGATCGCCACAAATTTCGGGCTATGGCTGACAGCCCTATGTCAGCATCTTATTCATTATTATTTTTTTTGTACTCGTCAAGCAGCTTGTAACCCTCCAGCGTGCATACCCCATAGTTAAAGTGATCAAGAAACTGGATCTGCACTTTCCATGGGTTAAACTCAGCTACCGGAAATATTGAGGTGTTAAAACCAAGCTCAACCTGGTTAACCCGCATGCGGGCTATGATCTTTACATCAATATCCGTACGGATATAGCCCTGCCCCATTCCTTTGGTTAAAAGCTCTTCCATTTTCTGGGTTAAAAACTCGGCCTTAAATTTTTGAAAATCGTTCCAGGCTTCGGGATGATACCGCTGCAGATCATGGATCACTACCGGGTTGATGCGTGAAAAAATATCTTCCGAGCATTTATTCATGTTCATCATTTCCTCGATCACGTTATTTGAATTGGCAACTATATCGTTGATCTGGTCTTCATCTTCCTGTAGTTTCTTCCTCGTCAGTGCCGAAACCAATTCATTTTTATCCTTAAAAAACTGGTAAATTGTTTTTTTCGACATGCCGAGGTGCCTTGCAATATCATCCATAGTGATACTGCGGATACCTGATGTTAAAAACAGGTCTTCAGCTCCTTTAATAATTCTTTCTGTTTGACTCATTGACTTTCCGGGTCAAAACTATGGAAACATTTTTTGATTACAAAGTTTCCTATGGTTTTTAATTTCTTATTACAAATAATTGTTCATTTTAAAATCCGTTTAGTTAAAGCTTGTTGTTCAGGTGTTTAATCGCAGAGGTTTTAATCTGCCAAAGGCTTTTCAAAAATGATTACCTTTGCAAAAAATTATCACCCACTCTTTTAATATATATGACGCTTACTTCACTTTCAGCGATCTCGCCTATTGATGGCCGTTATAGAAACACCACCGCAGATCTTGCCGCATACTTTTCAGAATATGCCTTGATCAAGTACCGTGTGTTTGTTGAGATAGAATATTTTATCGCGCTTGCTGAGCATCCACTACCTCAGTTACAGGCTTTTGATAAAAATTTATCAGAAAAGTTACGCGACATTTACAGGAATTTTTCGGAAGCTGACGCTGAAAGTATAAAAGTGATCGAAAAAACAACCAATCACGATGTTAAAGCGGTTGAATATTTTATTAAAGGAGAGTTTGATAAATTAGGCTTAGAAGCATTTAAAGAGTTTATCCACTTCGGCCTTACCTCGCAGGATATTAACAACACAGCTATCCCCTACACCTTTAAACTGGCGTTGAATAATAGCTACTACCCTGCTATTAATGATTTGGTTAGTATCTTAAAATCATTTGCTAATGATTGGAAAGATATCCCATTGTTGGCTCATACCCATGGCCAACCAGCATCACCAACCCGTTTAGGTAAAGAGATAGAAGTTTTTGTTGAACGTTTGGAAGCTCAGCTGGAGTTGTTAAAACCAATCCCAAATTCGGCTAAGTTTGGCGGCGCTACCGGTAACTTTAACGCGCACAACATTGCTTACCCGGCTATCGACTGGAAAGCATTCGGCAACAACTTTGTAAACAATATCCTTGGCCTTAAACGTTCACAGTACACTACCCAGATTGAGCATTACGATAACTTCGCTGCCCAATGTGATGCGTTGAAACGCGTTAACAATATCCTGATAGATCTGGACCGGGACATGTGGACTTACATATCCATGAACTACTTCAAACAAAAAATTAAAGCGGGCGAAGTAGGCTCATCGGCCATGCCACACAAGGTTAACCCTATCGATTTTGAAAACTCGGAAGGTAACTTAGGTATAGCCAATGCGTTATTTGAGCATCTTGCTGCTAAGTTACCTATCTCAAGGTTGCAGCGCGACTTAACCGATTCGACCGTGTTAAGGAATATCGGCGTACCATTTGCACATACTTTAATAGCTATTAAATCAACCGTTCGTGGCCTGAACAAATTGCTGTTAAATACAGATGCTATTAATGCAGATTTGGAAGCTAACTGGCCTGTTGTTGCCGAAGCTATCCAAACCATTTTAAGGCGCGAAGGATATCCAAACCCATACGAGGCACTGAAAGACCTTACCCGTACCAACCAACAGATCAACGCAACAACCATTGCCGAATTTGTTGACAACCTGCAGGTAAGCGACGCCGTAAAAGAAGAATTGAAAAAGATAACGCCGTTAAATTATACAGGGATTTAATAGATGTGCAGATTTCAAATGTGCAAGTGTGCAAATGATTTATTAAAAAGATGATGTTTTGATTTGAAATAATCTGCACATTTTGCATCTGCACATTTGCACATCGATAATCTGCACATCAAAGAAATGTCATAACAAAGTTTAGGGTAGCTTTTAACAAAAAAGCTGTTTAAATTTGTTAATTAAGATTGAATAAAAACACGAAACGATGAATATCAACGTATATACCGAATTAACGCCCAACCCGGCAACTATGAAATTCATAGTTAACAAACTGCTTATCAACGGCAGTGTTGACTTCCCTACTAAGGAAAGCGCCGAAAAATCACCATTTGCAAAAGAGCTTTACAAGTTTTCGTTTGTGAACGGTGTATTTTTTGCCAGCAACTTTGTAACCATTACCAAAGCCGAAGGCAGCGATTGGGCAGATGTTGAGCCGATAATGAAAGAGTTTGTTAAAGGCGCCATCGAATCTGAATTAAAGATCCAACTGGAAGAAGAAGCCGAAGCCGGTAACTTTGAAGGCACAGATACCGAAGTAAAAATTCAGCAGATCCTTCACGATTACGTTCGTCCGGCTGTTGAGCAGGATGGCGGCGCTATTTCTTACCGTTCGTTTAATGAAGGCGTTGTAACTGTTGAACTTCGCGGTTCATGCAGTGGTTGCCCTTCGTCAACTGTTACGCTTAAAGCAGGTATTGAGAATTTATTGAAACGTATGGTGCCTGAAGTTACCGAGGTAGTATCTGAAGCACTTTAATATATTTCAATTTTCCATAATGATTTCATTGATGGATAAATTGCAGTTATAAATAAACAAATAAGGTGTCGGTTTAATAACCGACACCTTATTTGTTTTAGGGAATTAAGAAAATTAATCGCGATCAGGAAAACATTGAGGACCGGCAGCTCCGCCTTCATATTCCAATACAACGCTATTGTTATAGGGTATATATCTACAACTATCATTATAAACTTGTTTCTGTCTCTCTCCTAAAGGTTGATCAAGTAGCAAGTACGAATACATCCCTAATCCGCTCCTGGCGAAACCGATCTCAGTGTTTTTTCCATTTTCAATAGAAATACAATGGGCTTCAATGAGTAACCTTTTAATGGTTTTGAGGGTTTCTTTATTCCAACTAACTATTTTGAGCATTTTATTAAGCTTCTCTCCATCAGGCTCAAGCTGCCAATCCTGTGTAACGGTTGTTTCTTTATTTTTTATTGCAGTGATCTTTAAATCAATACTCTCCTTAATATTGAAAATTCTATTTTCTGGTTCAAACTCAATTGATACCGTATAATTGCGGGGAACCAGTTTTGCATATCGGCTTTTCAATAAAATGATCTGCTCATAGTTGGCTTTAACATTTGCGATCAATTCTTTTTTAGAACTTTTTGGCATCGATAATACAAATAAAATACCGGCTTTATTTTGCTCTGACCCGGAATTATACGCGTCTATAAATTCTTGCTTCCTGTCATCCGGAATATTCTTTATAAGCTCTTTAAAAGAGAATCTATATTGATTGATTTATTTAATTGCTGAGCCGACAGATTATTAAAGCAAATGGCTAAAACAAAGCAAAGGAGAAAAAAGGGCTTCATGATAAGGTGTTATTTGTCATTACAAATATATCATTGTGCAGCATACGCAACATAATTATCTACGTATCGCCTTATCAAGTACCTATGTTACTTATAACCTTAAAATCAATATTACTTTTAGTTAGTAAGTTTTTTATTTTAGCAGTCTGAACCTTAAAAATCTGTTGCGATATCACATTTTAATAAGGCGATAATTTTTATTTATCCTGATTATTTAAACGATGCAAGCCGAAGAACTACTGAATTGTAAAAACTGTGGAGCCGTATTACCGGCAAGCACCAATCAAACTATTAAATGCACCTATTGCTCAACAGTTTATAATCAAAAACAAGCGAGCAATGATTTTTTTAATACGGCGGGAAATGACTTTTTTAATAATGCAGGAGGTGATTTTTCAAAAACGATGGAAAATGTGTTTTCAAATGCAATAGGGAACGCGGTTACAGACACATTAAAAAACGAATTTTCGGAAATTAAGCAAACTGAGTACGGAACTATCAAAGTACAGGTTAAGCAATTTCATTTTGAAAATGAGGAAGCCGAAAAAGCATTTCTGCAAAAGCAAGAGCATATTGATTTTGAAAACGATAGCGTACAAGAAGCTTCTGCTAAAAAACGACAGGCTAAAAAATTTGAAAAGAATGATCCAGCTGTACGTATTGTTGCTATCGCGATGTTATTTTTTATTGCTTGGATAATCGTGACCATCATAAAAAAGATCTTTTAGTATAGGGATTGGAAAACGTAAAAGCGCAGCAACAATAACTAATAGCTAATGTAAACTAAGGGGCAGATGTCAATGAAAATACTTTTGTATCACTTCAAGCATTTCCTCTGTTATTTTTCCATTGGTAGCAAGTAATTCACGGGCTTCCAACACTTCACTCCCACCTTTAAAATTCACGACTTCGCCCCCGGCTTGTTTAACGATAACAATTCCGGCCGCAACATCCCAGGCGTTCAGGTTATACTCATAAAAAGCATCAAAGCGCCCACACGCAGTATAAGCCAAATCAACTGCTGCCGACCCTAAGCGCCTTAAGCCGTGGCTGCTGCGCATTAATTCGGTAAATACCTCGATGTAAGCGGCTTGTTTAGTAAAATCATAATACGGGAAACCTGTAGCCAGTAAACCGGTACCAATGGTTGCATTTTTACTTACGCTGATCTCTTTGCCATTCAGATAGGCCGGGGTATCGTTCGAGGCGTAAAAGCATTCATCAAGATTAACTTCATATACTACTCCTGAAATTAGTTCGTCATATTCTTTCAGGGCAATACTTACAGAAAAAGCGGGTACGCCATGGATAAAATTGGTAGTCCCATCCAGCGGATCAATGATCCAGTTATAACGTTCACCTATTTTGGTGGTTGTTTTTTCTTCGGTAATGAAACCGGCTTCGGGCAGGATCTTGCTCAGGCCGGCTACGATCATTTGCTCTGCGGTTTTATCAACGTACGATACCATATCGTTGAGGCCCTTGTACTCAATCTTATCCGGATCAAAAGCTTTACGTTCCTGGCGGATAAAACCTCCGGCTTGTTTTGCTACTTCAGTTACCTGGTTGGTTATGTTGGCCGTTTGCATGGTTACGTTTTAATGAAAGGCTGAATGAAAAAACTTTATGTATAAAAAAGCTGGCAAAGAAGAGACTGAGCGCAGCCGAGATCCGGGCTACTGTAGGGTTAAAATTACAGGCCTGAATTAATATTTTAACTACCGTAAGGTTAGCGAAAAAGCCAACGGTAGCCACAGTTACAAAGCGGATAAACTGTTTTTGCGGTGCGGATTTCGATTCGTTAAAAACCATGTAACGGGTGATCAGGAAATTAACCAGCACGCCCATAAAAAACGAAAGGGCTAACGATACTGTGTAATTACGCAATGTAATACCCAATATTTTATAAGTGTGTTGTACCAACAGGTTATGGTAAAACAAGTAAAAAGCAGATACATCTACCAAAAAACCGGCACCTGCCGAAAGCACGAATCTAAAAACCTGGTTTTGAAGTAGCTTATGTGTTGAAGAGCTTTTAGCCATTTGTAGCCCCCAGCGTTTTCTTTTGTTTGTTCAGTCCGTTTACGATGAGCGCAGTTCCACCCAATACCATGATCACCGAGATCATTTCGGCCTGGGTAAACGAAATACCGGCAACCGTGTATTTTGTATTAACCCTGATAAGCTCGATAATAAAACGCTCAACACCAGCCAATATCATATATATGCCAAACAAAACGCCCGGAGCTTTAAAATTGTGCCTTATTTTCCATAATACAAAGAACAGTAATAAACAAATTACACTCTCGTAAAATGATGTTGGATAAACCGGAAGTGGTAATTCATGGCAGAATTTGCCCGCGCAACTAACCATTTGTATCCCCTCGTCGTTAACATTGTGCGGAAACTTGAAACTCCACATCCAATCGGGTGCCCAGCTTAACCAGCCTGGTTTAGGCGCGGTATTTACTATGCCCCAATCACCGTCGCCGCTCATTTGGCAACCTATACGGCCTAAGCCGTAAGCCAGCATCATACCGGGGCCGCCAATATCAAGCATATCCAAAGGTTTAACACCGTTTTTTTTGGCTATATACAAAACAGCAGCGCCGCCGCATATTAAACCGCCGTAAAATGTAAGGCCACTAAAGCCTATTAGCATACCAACGGGGTCTTTCATAAAATCGCCCCAGTTTTCAAGCGCGTTAAACAGCTTGGCCCCGGCAAAACCAAATACCGCCGCCCAAAGCAATATGCTGCCCAATAACTCGTGCGGCTGAACGTCAATCACAACAGTTTGGGGTTTATCTTTTTTCTGTTTGTTTGCTTCGTGCCAAGCCCAGTAAGCAAATATGGCCGCACCTAATAAACCGCCAATCCAGTTACCTCTTAGTGATAATAAAAAGCCTTGCGGGTTGTCTATCAGTTCATGATAGTTAAGCGCGCAATCAATAATTTTATAACCTAATACAAAGCCAAAAATCCCGTTACCTACAAGTTCGCCAGTTGACGCAGGTAAGCCCCTCGTAACAGTTTTTTTAAATGAATGGAGAATGCCCAATGCTTCCTTCCGTTTAAATTCCTGCCCAAAAGCCCAATATCCGCCTACAAAAGCAATGGCCACAAAAAAGCCGAACGTTTGTATAGGCAGCGGAAGATTAAAACCGAAAAGGTATTGTAACAGCGAGGTTAACGTAGGGAACATAGGTTAAATTTTAGGGCGAATATAAAGTTTAATGCACTAATATTTCTTCGCCTTCTGTTATTTCAACATCACCATCAGGTGAAATATTGGTTAAATGAACGGTTTTTAATTCGTTCACCAGTACGGGATCGTACTTGGTGCGCACCTTTACGTAGTTGCGGGTAAAGCCGTGCATAAAGCCGTCTTTAATGTCGCCCTCAAACAAAACTTCCTCGGTTTTATTGAGTTGGCTTTCGTAAAAAGCACGGCGTTTTTTATCCGATAGGATATGCAGCATTTTACTCCTTTCGCCACGTGATGAACCCGGCACAGCACCTGTCATCTGGGCGGCAAGGGTGTTTTCCCTTTCTGAGTAGGTAAATACGTGCAGGTATGAAATATTCAGGTCGTTCAGGAAATTATAGGTATCGATAAAATCCTCACGGGTTTCGCCGGGGAAGCCTACTATCACATCCACACCGATACAGCAATCAGGCATCAGTTCTTTAATTTTCTCAACCCTGTTTACATACAGGTCGCGCTTGTAACGGCGGCGCATCAATCCTAAAATCTTATCCGAACCTGACTGTAGCGGAATATGGAAATGCGGAACAAAACGTTTTGAGGTTGCTACAAAAGCGATGATCTCGTCGGTTAATAAATTTGGTTCGATAGATGAGATCCTGAAACGGTCGATACCTTCTACTTCATCCAGCGCTTTAACCAGGTCGAAGAATTTATCTTCGCGTTTGCCATTGCGGATACCGAAATCGCCAAGGTTTACACCGGTAAGTACAATTTCTTTTACACCTGATGCGGCAATTTGCCTGGCCTGCTCCAATACGTTTTCGATAGTGTCACTACGGCTTGAACCACGGGCCAGCGGAATGGTACAGAAAGTACAAGAGTAATCACAACCATCCTGCACCTTTAAAAATGTGCGGGTACGGTCGCCAAATGAATAAGCGGGAACAAACTCGTTAGCTTCCGATACCGGCTGATTGAATACAAGCGCCTTAGGGCGTTTGGTCAGATCGCTGATATGATCAATGATCTGGAATTTTTCGGCAGCGCCAAGCACCATGTCAACACCGGGAATTTCGGCAATTTCCTGTGGTTTTAACTGCGCGTAGCAACCTACGATGGTAACGTAAGCATTAGGCGAAATCTTAAGCGCTTCCTTAACTATCTTCTTACACTTTTTATCGGCATTATCAGTAACCGAGCAGGTATTGATAACAAAAACATCTGGCTTATCGGTAAAGCCAACAGTATCATAGCCAGCTTGGTTAAACAGGCGACCAATAGATGAGGTCTCCGAGTAATTCAGCTTGCAGCCTAAAGTGTAAAAAGCGACTTTCTTATTCATTTTGAAACGGCAAAGATACAGTTTTTTAAAGAAATGCCTAAGTGGGTAAATTTCATGCTACGGTAAAAGTAGCAACGGCATTACAGATGGTTGAAAAGTATTACCTTATCTGCATCAAACAGAACAGATCATCAAAAAATGTAAATATTACATTTATAAACTTAATTCTATCGCATGGAAATGGCTATTATATATGGTGTGATCACCTTACACAATGATTACTTGCGCTCTGCAGAGTTTATCAAATCATTAGGAAATGATTTGATGTTTCCGCACGTATCTGCATCAGATTTCGGCCTTGGAGATTATGATACTTATCATCACGAAGGGATGCTTACCTATAATTATACCTGGGATAATATGGTTATAAGCTATGCCCAGACTACCGGCGCGGCTATATTTGATGATCAGCATCTCAAGTTCTTTATATTGAAGATGGAGCACATTTTACGGAATATTGATTTTGTTAAGGCGATAATGCATCTCGAATCGACAGAATCATTAGAAGGAGCTAACTTATTTTGGGAGAAAAAAGAACATCGCTATTTTGATAAGCAGGAAGATTTAGCAAATGAAGTAATGATAGAAACCGACGAATGGAATTTTGGATTTGGCAGAAGGTCGCTTTCAGGTTACTTAGATGAGCAGGCTGATAAAATCTGGCACTCTTTTAAATATCATCCATATCCGCCAAGGTTTCCAAAACAATTTGTTGATGCTTTCTTCGGTAGGATGAGCGAATTGATTGACAAGTACGGAGCAGCCGAAATCCCTATAGAAACTGAATTTGAATCAAAATTGACAAGTATTACAACGCAGCAAATTGTCAATTATTTATTGTTCAAAAAAATTATAGCGCCTGCTGACACGAGTGAAAATTTAAGAATAGTTAAAGTGATTAAGCCCGAACTGTTAAATATAGAGAGCCTGTACTTATGATCTCTCTGTAAAAGAGAAACAGCATCTAAAATAGTTATATAATCCCCTCCTATTTCCCTATTTTCGAACGGATAAAAATCCTAAACCAATAAAACAATGATCATATACGGTACCAAAGCCAAACTCCTTAAAAACGAGATAGCAAACGCTTCCTGCCCCAACTGCAATACTGCCAATAGCATACAGATGAATGTTTTTCAGCGCTGGGCACACATATTTTGGATCCCGTTTTTTCCGATAGGTAAAACCGGCGTTTCGCAATGCCTACATTGCAAGCAGGTTTTGAAACTAAAAGAGATGCCAGCCTCGCTCAAGTTAAGCTACGATAATTTGAAGGGGCAAACCAAAACACCGGTTTGGACATTTAGCGGCGTAGGCGTAGTTATTGTTATAGGGATATTTGCTTATATCCACACCAAACAAACTGCCGAACGCATTAACCGTTGGGTATTAACCCCTAAAAAGAACGACGTGTACCATGTGAAACTAAAAAACGACCATTATACCTTATATAAGGTTGACCATATTGTTGGTGATACTGTTTATCTCGCCCTCAACAAATACGAAACAGATCGTGAAGAAGGCTTAAGCGACATGGCAGCCAAGGGTGATACGGCTTATGATCTGGCACAGCAAGGCTTGCCCAAAAGTATACTGGCCGATATGGCTAAAGAAGACAGGATTTTGGATATTGACAGGAAATAAACCGGCTTTATGCAATCAGAAACCGCCGCCAGCTCGTCATGGCTGGGCAAATTTTTTGAGGTTGTTTTAGTTTTTGTAGCCGGTGCATGCGGTATTTATATGCTGCTCACCTCTTTTGCACCTCAAACTTTCTATATGTATTTTGGCCGAATGCTTGATACCTGGCTGATTGAAGGATTGAGCGCGGCGGTATTGCTTGCTCTTGGATATTCGATATACTGGCACCTTAAAGAACGCAAAACGCAATTCGGTTCAACCATCAAATACGCCTGGTTTAGGGCTATTATTCGTTACTTTGTTGCTTATACCATAAGCGTTTATGGCTTCGCTAAAATCTGTCAAACACAATTTGCTCATTATTATTTCAGAGATGATATACCTGCGGGGCATTTAAATGGGTTATCGCTTACCTGGTATTACTTTGGCCACTCTTATACCTTCGCGGTAATTTTGGGCTGCATCCAAATCTCGGGTGGTATTTTACTGATGTTCAGGCGTACTACATTGTTAGGCACCTACATATTGTTGCCGGTAATGTTTAATATTGTACTCATTAACCTGTTTTACGATATCGCTTTTGGAGCGCTTGTAGTTGCCATCATACTAACTGTAAGCTTAGTTTATTTATTACTATTGCGATGGCACGATCTTAAGGTATTGTTTCTGAGCAAGCCAATAATTCCTCCAATAAAACTTAGTTTTTTAAAACCGATAGTAATACCTTTATTATTGGTTACTGCCTTTTACAGCGTGTATCATTACGTTGCCAATAAACCATCTCCGGCCCCATTTACCGGGATATGGAAAGTTACTGAGTTAAAGCGAAATGGCAAACCCGACAATGAAAACGCATGGGTAGAACATGCATCATCATTTCATAAAATCTATATTGAAAAAGATGGTACAATAGCGTTTTCGGCTAACCCGTACGTTTTTGATGATATGAAAGCGTGGTTTGGTAGTTATCAGTATGATGACCGCCGTAAAGTGCTAAATGTATTTTTTAACGGTCCTACCGGAGATACCACCAAAGTTATTGTAAAGGACGATTACATCGACAAAAGTATGCGATGGAATACGGTGATCAATAAGGATACTTTGCAAATAAAGCTTTACAAGCAATAAAGCTACACATTCCCCCACCCCAATGCTAAAACATCGGCTAGGTGCATAGTTTGTATAGGCAAGTTATTTTTATCGATATACCCTTGCAAGTGCATTAAACATGAAGCATCTGTAGAAATAATATATTCAGCCCCCGCAGCAAGGGCATTATCCACCTTCTGCTGTGCCATAGCTGTAGAAATGCCATCAAACTTAACAGCAAAAGTCCCCCCAAAGCCGCAGCAGGTTTCACCATCTTTAAGGTCGACCAGCTCCAGGCCGTGTACTTTTTCGAGTAGTTTGCGGGGTTCTTCTTTGATCTTGCATTCGCGCAGAGCGGCACAGCTATCGTGGTAAACCGCTTTGCCATCCAATTCGGCACCGAAGTAATCAAACTCCATAATATTAATCAAAAAGTCGGATAGTTCGTAGATGTTGCCTTGTATGGCGCGACAGGTGTTATGTACAGCGGTATTGGTAAACAGATCATTATAGTAATTTTTCACCATTCCTGTGCAGGAGGCCGATGGAGAAACGATCACACTCTCCGCCGAAAAATCGCTTAAAAATTTACTACCTATGGCCTTGGCATCGTCCCAAAAACCGGCGTTAAATGCCGGCTGTCCGCAACAGGTTTGGGCGGGGTTGTAACTAACTTTGCAACCTGCCTTTTCAAGCACCTTAACGGTATTGAATGCCGTGGCAGGAAACAACTGATCGATAAAACAAGGAATAAACAACTCAATATTCATCGGCACAAATTACTTAAGGCTGCTAAAATCCGAATTTCTATTAACGTTTTTCTCTGCCTTCAATAAAGAAAACAATAAAACAAGGCCGACAATGAAAAATATACCCAGCACCAGTACCGAATTACGCGGGCTGCCTGTCAACTCTTCAAAAAAGCCAAAGCTAAACACACCGCCTACTATCGCCAGCTTTTCGGTAACATCATAAAAACTAAAAAACGAAGCAGTATCCGGAATGTTTTCGGGAAGATATTTTGAGTAGGTAGAACGCGACATTGATTGGATCCCTCCCATTACCAAGCCTACTACCACGGCTATAATATAAAATTGAGTTTGCGTATAAGTAAAGTAAGCAGCAACACAAACCGCTATCCATAATGCAACCACACCTATCAATACGCGTACGTTGCCATACTTGCTGGATAAACGCGACATTAGCGTAGCACCTAAAATTGCCACCAGCTGGATGATCAAAATAATGGCAATTAATTGCTCCGTTGCCATTTTAAGTTCTTTGGCAGCAAAGCCGGTTGCCACCAGCATAATGGTTTGCACTCCCATCGAATAGAAAAAGAAAGACGGTAAAAACCTTTTTAACAAAGGCATTTCTTTCACTTTTTTCCAAACATGTCCCAATTCAATAAAACCACCTTTAATAATATTATGATCGTGTTTTTGTGCGTTAGGGCTACCTTTAGGCAACACAGAAAATGGAATAATAGCGAAACCGATCCACCATAATCCCACCAATAAAAATGAAAGCCGGGAAGCCAGAGCCTGATCAATACCGAAGGCCTTCCCTTTCATTACAAAAAACACGCATATCAATTGCAATAAAACGCTGCCTATGTAGCCGTAAGTAAATCCTTTGGCGCTTACGCTATCCTGCATATCTACAGTAGCAATTTCGGGAAGGTATGAATTGTAAAACACAAACCCACCTGCATAACCTATTGCGGCCAATGCAAAGGAAATAATTCCCATTTCCAAGTGATCTTTATCAAAATTAAATAAAGCGCAACATGCGGCCGACCCCAATAAAGTAAAAAAGATCATGAAGGCCTTTTTATTCCCTTTATAATCAGCAATTGATGATAGTATCGGCAACAACAAAACCATCACCAGGTAAGCGGCCGATAATGCATAATCAGATAGCGCTGTGTTTACAAAACTGTGGCCGAAAAAGTTAACCTTATCGCCATTGGCTTTATTGGAGGTGATAGCTACATAATAAGCCGGAAATATGGTTGAGGTAATTACGAGGTTATAAGCCGAATTGGCCCAATCAAAAAATGCCCAGGCCCGGATGGTTTTCTTGTTGTTTTTGTTTTCCATTTACGAACTAAAAGTAGGCAAATTTTGGTAGTTGCAAAATCCTATAAACCAATACACCTTCTTCGGCCTTAAATAAAACGCTAACTACTCGTTTAACATTTTTTTGATCTCGGCGGCCAGGTCTATTTTATTATCTTTTATATACATCGCGCCAACACGTTCGTAAACAGTTTTTTGACTATTTGCTATCACATCGTTAAGCGGCCCGCTATTGCCACCCGGATACTTAGCCATATCCCAGTTTATTTTGAAATCTATTTTTTGAGTTTTACCGGTTTCTCCTATCGAACATGTTAAAACATCATAGCGCGCACCGTTTTTGTTCCCCAAACTTTGGCTTGTTACGTTAAGATCACGGTCATCAATCAATATAGCCCTTGTTATCAAATATTCTTCATCAACGCTGTTAACTACATATTCGGCTTGCGGGTCGAAAGAAGAATAATTGGGATCCAGTTTATTGTTTTGTGTATAATAAGCCCACAGGCACACATCTCTTAAACGATCTGACAACCCACTATTATCTGGAAAAAGCTTATAAGCTTGCCATGCTACATCAAAAGCATTTTTAAAATCATGCATACTGATGTATGTGAAAATAATACGTCCGTAGGCAAATTCGGCTGTGTTTGCAGGATTGTTCTTATTAAGCTCTATCGACTTTTTAAAATACCATATGGCCGAATCAGGCTTATGCTCATTTAAACAAAACACACCTAAAAAATGATAGGTTCCAAAAAACGAAGGATCTTTTACCATTGCTGCCTGGAAATTTGCTTTAGCAGCTGCTTTATCAACATCTACCAGTTTCAACCCGGCAGCAAATTCGGAAGGTACCTGGGCAAAAGATGTTGTGATTTTAAATAATAAAACAGTAAGGATTAGGCTTTTGAAGGTGTTCATATTTTATGTTTAGGATAGTGCCAATATCCATAATACAAATCAAAACACAAAGCTTAAAAGTAAATACCGGATCCTCTTGTGTATTTAGTCGCGGTTGATATACAAGTCTTCTACCTTTTTCCTGGCCCAATCAGTTTTGCGCAAAAACTTCAGGCTCGATTTAATACTCGGGTTATCATTAAAACAATTGATCCGGATGCGCGCCCCCAGCTCCTTCCAACCATAATGGGCTACCAGTTCGGTTACTATAGCTTCGAGTGTTTTGCCGTGGAGCGGGTTATTGGGCTGCTGTTCCATCGCACAAAAGTAATTAAAATAGTACAACCTAATTTGTTAACATTCCGTTTAAATACTAAACGCTTATTAGCTGGTATTTAATAAATAATAAAATTTATTAAATTTAGAGCAGGTATAGCGCCCCATAAAAACCGCTGCTTCAAAATTGCCCAGAAATATTTTAATGAATAGCTTTAAGTATTACCTTGTTTTGCTGTTGCAGGCTATTTTCGTATGCGCTTTTTCGCAAAACCGACCGCTCCATTTTCAGCACATCGGCAGTAACGAAGGGCTTTCCGAATTAAATATTAATTGTATTATTCAGGATAGCCGCGGATTTATTTGGGTGGGCACACGCGATGGTCTTAACCGGTACGATGGTATTCAATTCAAGATCTTTAAAAATATACTTGGCGATACCACCAGCCTTAGCAATAGCTTTGTGCAGGATATAGTTGAAGACACAAAAGGCAACCTCTGGATAGCTACAAGCGGTGGCGGTTTAAATATGTACGACCGAAAAAAAGACCGCTTTGTGCATTATCGCCATAACGAAAAAAACAGCAACTCGCTTGCCAGTGATATTTTAGTTAAGATAGCACTTGATAAAACCGGCAACCTATGGATCTGTAATCAAAAGGAAGGCCTCGACAGGCTTGATATCACCAAAAACAAGTTCACCCATTTTAAATATAACCCTGCTGATAGCAACAGCCTGAGCGATAATAATACCCGCGTAGTATGTATTGATAGGGCCAACAACCTTTGGGTGGGTACCACCTACGGCGGCCTCAACCTTTATAATCGCAGCAACAATAATTTTACCCGCTTTGTTCAGGATGGCAGTAATAGCGCGTCGATATCTTCCAATAAGATCAACGCCATTTTTGAGGATACTGATCGCCGTTTATGGATTGGCGTTAGCGATGGCGGGCTCAACCTGTACAATCCGGATTCAAAAAGCTTCACGCATTTTAAAAACGATCCGCATAACAGCAATTCCCTTTCGTACAACAGCGTTCAAGGATTAGCTGAGGATAGCGCAGGCAACCTTTGGATAGGCACCGAAAATGGTGGTTTGAGCATTTTTAACTACGCCGCGGGCAAATTCAATAACCATTTTCAGGATGATGTAGATAATAGCAGCATAGCCAATAATTCGGTTGATGTTATACTGCGCGATAAAAGCGGTAACATGTGGATTGGCGCTTTTGCATCGGGACTTAATTTTTATAAAAAAACGCGCGAAAACTTTGCTCACTATAAGCACAACGCCGCCAAAACCAGTCTATCCAACAATTTTGTGCTCAGTATTTATGAGGATAAAAAGGATAATATCTGGCTCGGAACAGATGGCGGGGGTTTGAATTTATTCGACAAAGAGACTGGAGATCTCAAAGCCTATAAACATAACGAAAACGACAAAAGCACCATTTGTGGCGATTATGTGCTGGCGATAAAAGAAGATGCCAAAAACAACCTTTGGATAGGTACCTGGGGCGATGGCGTAAGTATGATGAACCCTGCTACACGCACTTTCAAATCGTACAGGCACAACCCTAAAGATACCGGCAGCATCAGCGGTAATAATATCTATGCCATTGAGAAAACGCCCGATGGTAAGTTATGGTTCGGTACATTGGGAACCGGGCTTGACAGGTTTGATCCTAAAACCAGTAAGTTTATCCATTATCGCCATGATGCAAAAAATCCAAAAAGCATCAGCAGCGATAATATTAACTCGTTGCTTGCCGACTCGAAAGGGAACCTATGGGTTGGTACTAACGATGGTGGTGTTAATTTGTACGATACTTTAACAAACTCATTTAAACCGGTACAGTACGAAAAACTAAACAGTGCCCTTGGCAATAATACCGCGCTTGATCTGTTTGAAGATCATCTGGGCAATATCTGGATTTGTACCTATGGGGGCATTTATCGCTTAAATCCGGCTACGGGTAAAGTCGCCAATTTTAAAATGAAGGATGGTCTGCCGGCAAATTATTGTTATGCCGTGGAAGAAGATAGCGACGGCAATTTATGGATCAGTACCAATAAGGGTCTCTCCCGCTATAATCCTAAAACCAACAAATTCCGGAATTTCACTATTGAAGAGGGCTTACAGGCCGAAGAGTTTAAACCGCACTCGGCAGTAAAGGGGCACGATGGCGTACTTTATTTTGGTGGGGTTAACGGCTTTAACATGTTCAACCCGGATAGCATCAGGGATAATGTTTATGATCCGGAAATGGAACTAACCGATTTTCAGATCTTCAATAAATCCATCCGCGTAGCTCAAAACAGCAATGATCCATCGCCGCTTAAAGAAGATATAACCGAAGCAAAATCGATCACCTTAACACATACCCAATCGGTAATTTCATTCGAATACGTATCACTTGATTACGCGCTGAGTTACAAAGAATCGTACGCATACATGCTGGAAGGCTTCGATAAAACATGGAATTACGTGGGCAATAAAAACAGTGCTACATATACCAACCTGCCCGCCGGCGATTATACCTTCAGGGTGAAAAGCAGGGATGCAGATGGCCATTGGTCGAGGCATGAAATAAGCCTGAAAGTTACCGTATTGCCGCCTTTTTGGCTTACCTGGTGGTTTGTTAGCCTCGCAATATTATTTATAGCGGCTGTTATTTACGCCGTATATCGTTACAAAGTGAACCTACTCATCAGGCAAAAACACCAACTGGAAGAGCAGGTGACCGAACGTACAGCCGAGGTAATCCAACAATCGGAAGAGTTGAGGACGCAATCAGAGAACCTGCAGATCCTTAACGTTGAGCTTCAAAATCAATCGGAAGAGCTGCAGGCTTTGAACGAAGAATTGCTTTCGCAATCGGAAGAGTTACAAATACAAAAACAACAGGAACAAGAAGCCCGCGAAGAGGCCGATAAAGCCAACCAGGCCAAAAGCGTTTTCCTGGCCACCATGAGTCATGAGATCCGTACACCGATGAACGGTGTTATCGGCATGGCCTCGCTTCTTAGCGATACTGAACTGAATGCCGAGCAAAGAGATTACACAGATACCATCATTTCCTGCGGTGATAGTTTGGTGAATGTAATTAACGATATCCTCGATTTTTCAAAGATCGAATCGGGCAAAATGGACCTGGAGCAGGAAGACTTTGACCTGAGGCTTTGTATTGAGGAGGTGATGGACATCTTCTCTCAAACCGCTGCCAAACGCGAGTTGGAGTTGGTTTACCAGATAGACCCTGCCCTGCCCCAGCAAATTATTGGCGATAGCCTGCGGCTTAAGCAGGTGCTTACCAATTTAACAGGAAACGCCATCAAGTTTACCGAAAAGGGTGAGGTATTTATTAAAGTGTTCCTTTCAAAAAGCGTTAATGACAAGGAAATTGAGATAGGCTTTAGTGTGATGGATACCGGTATTGGTATCCCCGAAGATAAGCTTACCACGCTGTTCAGCGCTTTCTCGCAGGTTGATTCATCTACCACCCGTAAATACGGCGGTACGGGTTTGGGCCTGGTGATCAGCGAGCGGTTAGTATCATTAATGGGGGGCGAAATTTGGGTAGAGAGTGTGTATGGCGAGGGATCTGTTTTCGTATTTACCATTAAAACGTCTATCAGCAAAAAGCAATCTAAAAACGTACCTATTGTATTTAACGCCGCCGAACTGGAAGGTAAAACCGTTTTAATTGTTGATGATAATAAAACCAACCGTTTTATACTACAAACCCAGCTGGAACAATGGGGCATACAAACCGTAGCTGCCGCCTCCGGGAAGCACGCTTTAGATATTTTGGCCGAAACCGAAGGTTTTAACCTGGTGATAACAGATATGGAAATGCCGGGAATGGACGGCGCAGCGCTTGCAAGAGCTATAAAGGAAAAACATACCGGCCTTCCCGTTATTATGTTAAGCTCTATTGGCGATGGCTCTAAACGTAAGTACCCGGGCTTATTTTCAAGCATCCTTACCAAGCCAGTAAAACAGGCTCAGTTGGGTAAAAGTATCCAGACCGAGTTTCAAGGGAAAGTATTTAGTCCCCCTACAGAAGCTAAAACTGACAAATTACTTGATGCTACTTTTGCAAAAGAACACCCATTGAGCATCCTTGTTGCGGAAGATAATACAGTAAACCAAAAACTCATCAGCCGCATGCTGGAGAAATTGGGTTATGATTTTGTTTTGGCGCAAAACGGTTATGAAACACTGGAGAAACTAAAATCCAACCCTACTTTTGATGTGGTGTTCATGGATGTTCAGATGCCCGAAATGGATGGTTTTGAGGCTACGCGTCATATTCGCCAATACGCGTTTAAGCAGCCTTTTATTATAGCCATGACCGCCAATGCCGGCCCCGACGACAGGGACATGTGTATTGCCGAAGGCATGGACGATTACATTGCCAAACCCATGAAAACCGAAGCATTGATCAATGTATTGAGGGCTGCCCACAAAATGATGAAAAGGCCTAACGGTAAATATGTATAGATCATTTCTTGATATATCCTGATAGCCCTGTAGAGGCAATTGTAACTGCTTCACTACAATTGTTACATTAACATTTAAAAATCTTATTGCTTTTCAGCCCAATTCTTCGATATTTGGTTTAAGCGTGCTTGAGCGCGTTATTAAACCAATTTACCTTTTTGTATAGATAATACAGGGCATTCTATTGGAGATGCTTAGTATTTTCAACAGAAAAATAACCTGCAAACCAAAAATCTACCGAATGGAAAAATCACGTCGTACTTTTATCAGGCAGGCCGCGTTGGCCGGGGCTGGAGTTGTATTAACATCAAAAGGCTGGAGTGCCCAAAGTTATAAACGCATTATTGGCGCGAACGACCGTGTGCGGGTTGGCGTAGTGGGCTTTTCAGATCGTCACAAAAGTTCGCACGTACCCAGCTTCATGAACCATTATAAAGAGCTTAATTTTGATGTGGTAGGCGTATCTGATATCTGGAACAAACGCCGCGACGAGGGAGCCGCACTTTGGAAAGACAAAATGCAGCACGATGTAAAGGCCTATCGCAATAATGAAGAATTATACGACAGCAAAACCGTAGATGCCGTATTTATCAGCACTGCCGATTTTCAGCATGCCCGCCACACCATCGAGGCCGTAAAAGCCGGATGCGATGCTTATGTTGAAAAGCCGTTTGCCGAAACTATGGAGGATAACAAAGCGGCATTGAAAGCGGTTAAAGACTCGGGCAAGATAGTGCAGATCGGTTCGCAACGCCGTAGTGGGGCAAACTACCACGCGGCTAATGATTTTATCCGTTCGGGAAAATTCGGGCCGATAACTATGGTTGAGCTTACCTGGAATGTAAATCAGCCAGGTCGTTGGCGCAGACCTGAATTGCTCAGTCAGCTAAAAGAACAGGATACAGATTGGAAGCGTTTTATCATGAATCGTCCTTACGAGGATTTTGATCCGCGTAAATATTTAGAATATCGCCTATTCTGGCCTTACTCATCAGGTTTGCCTGGCCAGTGGATGAGCCACCAAATTGACACCGTACACTGGTTTACCGGTTTAAAACACCCACGTAGCGTTGTAGCTAACGGTGGTATTTATGTTTGGAAAGATGGCAGGCGTAATTGGGATACCATTTTAGCCGCGTTTGATTACGGTCCGCTTGACGATCCTAAAACCGGTTTCCAGGTTACCTTTGGCTCACGCATGCACAATGGCGATGAGCACCCTGCCGAGATCTATTACTCAAACGGAGGTGAACTGAACCTCAATACTAATAAGGTATCACCCGAAGGAGGTCTTACCCAGAAAATGGCCGACGCCATGCACATGAATGCTAACCTCCTCCCCGATCTTAGCCTGGCTAATACCGAGAAAGTTGTGGCATCAGCCAATACCGGCGGAGATGTGCTTACTTCAAATCACGTCCGCAACTGGATGGAATGCGTTCGCAGCCGTAAGCAACCTAACGCCCCGGTTGATGCAGGCTACAGTCACTCAATAGCAAACATCATGACCAATGCCGCCGTGCATACCGGTTATAAAGCAACCTTTGATGAAGCCACACAAGAAGTGATGGCCAACGGAAAAGTGTTTAAATATTGATCGTCCTGATCATTTTTACCGGGTTAGGTTTTATCAAATAACCTAACCCGGTATTAACCTCACATCACCATGAAAATATTAAAAACCTGCACGCTCATATTCGCGGTTAGCTCCGCTGCTATTACCGTAACAAGGGCGCAAAAAGCCGAACCGGTAACAGTAACACAATCAGCAAAAAACAAAATTGATATCAGCATTGGAGGAAAACCATTTACAAGTTTCCTTTATCCCGATACGCTCGAAAAGCCGGTGCTATACCCTATCCAGGCGGCAAACGGAACACTGGTAACCCGAGGCTTTCCGCTGGCTACCCGTCCCGGCGATCCTACCGATCATCCGCATCATATAGGACTTTGGTTCAACTTCGAAAACCTGAACGGGCTTGATTTCTGGAATAACTCGTTTGCTATAC
Source organism: Mucilaginibacter sp. CAU 1740 (assembly GCF_039839285.1). NCBI lineage: Bacteria > Pseudomonadati > Bacteroidota > Sphingobacteriia > Sphingobacteriales > Sphingobacteriaceae > Mucilaginibacter > Mucilaginibacter sp. CAU 1740. The sequence goes on from NZ_JBDOQS010000015.1 coordinate 47,347, forward strand.
CTGCTGATAAAAAAAGTGGCTATGGCTGGATCCGGACTGATAAAATAACAAAAGTACAAAGCGGCAATAAAGGTGTACTGGCCTACCATGCCAACTGGACAAACCAACAAAAGCAGGTAATACTGGAAGAAAACACCCGCTTTGAATTTAGCGGCACAGGCGACGATCGTGTTATAGATCGCATAACCACCTTAACCGCCAACACCGACGCCGTATTTAAAGATGCCAAAGACGGAATGCTTGGCCTACGCCTGGCGCATGAACTGCAGATACCAGATCCTGCCGATCAGAAATTTACCGATGATAAAGGTAACGTAACCATAGTAAAAGGCGGTGAAGATAAGGTAGCCAATGGCACTTATCTTACCAGCGAGGGTAAAGCAGGTAACGATGCCTGGAGTACGCGTGGTGTATGGTGCAAAGTTTACGGTAAAATGGGTGCCGATTCGGTAAGTATCGCTATTATTGATCATCCTCAAAATCCTAATTATCCAACTTTTTGGCATGCCCGCGGCTATGGCCTGTTTGCTGCGAACCCGCTCGGCGAGAAGATTTTCACCAACGGCAAATCGGAGAAGAACCTTACTTTAAAAAAGGGGGAATCGGTAACGTTTAGATATCGGATTGTGGTGCATAGTGGTAAGCAAACAAGTAGCGTGGCTTGGCTGAATAATACGGCTACAGAATTTGGAAAAACGAAATAACGCGAGATAGAATCTGTTACACTTTAGCATATAAAGTCTTCTTTAATGAAAATTTAAAGAAGACTTTTCTTTTTTAAACACCAAAGTAATTACACACCGGAATATATTTCTTAAAAGTTGTTTAAAAACAATTAAATAAAACTGCTTTATCTCCCATGTCATTGCGAGGAACGAAGCAATCCCCTACTATACAAGGCGAACTTGGATAGCTCCTCTGCCTATCTGGGATTGCTTCGTACCTTATAATGACGACTTTTATATATTTTTAAACGGCCTCTTGGCATCAATGGCTACATTTTTAATATAATTAATTTAAGATGGAATTTAACTCAATATATGGAGCTATAAGATTAAACAGGGATTATAAACGTTCAATCAACTTTATTAAATCTTTAGGGCAGGATAACTATTATCCGTTCATCAATACTAATATATTCAGTTTCGGTGATTATCAGATTCCTTATTATTACGAGGAGATGATGCTATCTTTTGCCGCAACTTATAAAGGTTTTGGCCTTGAACTTCACGACTGGAATAAATTGGTTTTAAAACTCGAACATATATTGAGAAACATCGATTTTACAGTAGCTCAATTTCATGTTGACAGTTATTTAGACGATTTCACATTAACCTGGGTGTGTAAAGAAAATTTCTATCCTCCAGACGATTATTTAAATAAAGGCTATCAATTAAAGAAAAATGACGATCTATATTTTGGATATGGTGTAAGATCGATGTTTACAGGCTATTTACGGCAAGAGCTAAATGAATGTGATACTTTAGAAGGGCTTAATATGGGCTTTAGCTACCCCATTGTTTTTGCACCAGCGGCAATAGATTATGTGCGGCAAAAATTTGAGCAAACGTCTCATCTACCTATCGGCTCAATAATTGATGCCCGGCTGAAATATGGGGATCCGTTGCTTGATCGTGTGGATGAAGTACTTTACTCTTTAGTATTAGCAGGTAAAATAGATTTTGCAGCTTATCGAAGATTGGAGGAAATAATTATCCTCGAACAGCCGTGGTATCAATAAACTCATCAAAATCAATCACCTCTCATTACAACTTTACCAGTTCCTCGTACCTGTCATTACATTATGGATCATACCTATATTAAAGTTAAATCTTTCAATTTCAATAAGGCTTTCAGAGTGGAATTTGAAAGGAATTATAAAGAGGTAAAATTTTATACACGCGGTTTTTTAGCATTTGGCAGGGAAGTTTTGTATGCTCATTTTTATCATACACAAATTAACTACTATGCTTTACTAAAGGCCATTCCCAAAAACAAACTTGAAGAGAAAGACAGTCTGTACATCAGTCGTTTTTTTTCTGAACTTTCAGATTGCAGCATCTGTGGATATAAGGCAGTTTTTCTGGATGAATGCCACTATTGTAAAAATACTCAATGGGATAGTACTAACAAAGCGCGTTGGCCTAATACATTCTATGAAATAGAATATGATTACATAAAAGAATCGCAAATGGATTGGATATTAGATGCAGATGGCTCCAGAAAGCTTAGGGCCGCCGAAAAACTCTTTGAACAATCAACCAATCATGAAATACTATTTACGCAGGAGGAATTATCGCAATACGCAAAGGAACAGGAAGAGCTTTAGCAAATGATTAACCGTTATCATCAAACACCTTTAAATCCCCCCTAAAACAGAAAACCCTCTTAAAATCACTTTTAAGAGGGTTTTTACATCCTGTGCGGAAGAAGGGACTCGAACCCCCACGCCGTGAAGCGCCAGATCCTAAGTCTGGTGCGGCTACCAATTACGCCACTTCCGCGTTTCTGATTTAACAGGCTGCAAAGATAGCGTTTAGTGTTAAATAAAAAAACATATTTTTCATTTTTTATCTATCATGCTCATTTTGTTGACATTAATTTTTTGTCACCTCATTAATCAATCCCTTAAAGTATTCGGGCGCGTATAAAAGCCTACTCCCGTACCATGAAAACATCTCACCATCCACTAATATGATCTTAGCATTTGGGAGCATTATTTTAAATTCATCAATGTGTTTTTGCCCGAACGGATAAGGTTCGGATGAAAGAAGAATTATATCCGGATCGACCTCAATAAGTTGATCCGGGGTAACTACGGGATATCTCTCCTGCATTACAGCATTAGTAAAACCGCAGATTTTAAGCATATGATCAATATAAATATCAGTACCTGCTGCCATATAAGGTTTGCGCCAAATAAGGTATGCAACCTTGAGATTGATATCAATTTTAGACAGGGCGTTGAATCGCTGGATAATTTCCTTGCAAAGACTTTCTGCCTGTTCTTTTCGCTCAACCATGTCACCAACTGTGGTTATCATTTGCAAGGCAGAATCAAGATCATTAATGTCGCTTATCCATACCGGGCAGATCTCCATTAATTGCTCAACCTGTACACGATCATTCTCTTCTTTATTGGCGATGATCAAATCGGGAGCCATCAACCTGATCTTTTCTATATCGAGTTGTTTCGTCCCTCCTATTTTTTCGGCGGTTTTAAATTTATCGGCAGGATGGATACAGAATTTGGTGATGCCGATAACCTCGGTATCAAGCCCCATAAAAAACAATAGTTCCGTTTGCGACGGAACTATTGATATAATACGTTTGGGTGTATTGTGGAGGCTTATAACACGATTTAACTGATCGCGAAATTCGGCCATGTTAAAACGCGTTCTTCTCGCCTTTTACCACATTCCAAACCGTAAGGAAAATGATCTTCATATCTAACAAAAACGACCAGTTTTCGAGGTACCAAACGTCGGCTTCCACACGCTCAAGCATAGCCTGGGTAGTTTGCGTTTCGCCCCTTAAACCCCTAACCTGTGCCCAACCGGTAATACCTGGTTTAAGGAAATGCCTAACCATAAAAGTATCTATTAGTTGTGAATACTGTTGGGTGTGGCTGATCATATGTGGCCTTGGCCCTACTACAGACATGTTGCCCAATATCACATTAAAAAACTGGGGTAACTCATCCAAACTGGTTTTACGGATAAATGCTCCCGATTTGGTGATACGCGAATCGCCGCGGGTAGCTTGCTTTTTATCCGAATCGTGGTTAACCCGCATACTGCGGAATTTATAACATTTAAACGGCTTATTATCCCTGCCCGATCTTTCCTGCACAAAGAAGATAGGTCCGCGTGACTCCAGTTTAATAATGATGGCCAGTATAGGGAACAACCAACTGAAAATAAAAAGGATCACAAACAAAGCGAAGCAAATATCAAATAAACGCTTAATTGAACGGTTAAGCATATTCTCTAAAGGCTCTGGCCTTACCGATATAACCGGGATATGGCCAAAGCTTTGTATAAAAGTTGGTTTTTTAGCATAATCGTAATACTCGGGGATAAATTTAAACCTGATGAGGTTCTTATCGGCATCAAGCATCAGCTGCTCTATTTTGTTAGCTTCAGAATTTGGCAGCGTACAAAAGATCTCGTCAACCTTGTTATTCAGTACGTAGCTGATACAATCGTCGGTTCCGCCTAAATACATATTAGGTTCCAGAACCCTGTTCCGGTCGTCATCAAAAAAACCCATCAGGTTGTAACCACGCTCAGGGTTTTGTTTAAAAAAACTGTACAGATCTGCACCTATGCGGCCTCCACCGATTATGATCACTGCACGGGTATCAATAAGCGAGGCGCGGTCACTTTTACGGATACTGAGGAAAATAAGCTTCCAGAGGCCAAGTAAAAAGCCAAATAAAGCCAACGAGTAAAAAAGGTATTCGCGGGTAATGGCGTAAGCATTAGTGCCTATTAAAATAATGATTGTAAAACATATCAGGCTCACAAAAAGCAGGTAGGTTTTAATTACACCCCGATAAGTTTTAATTGAATCTTTATTCAATACATGCTCATACAGCCCTGAGATGTTTGCAGATAGCAACCATATCAGGTTAAAAACCAATACTATGGGCAAATACTTCCGGTTATTAATCCAAAAAATGTATGATCGATCTTCGATGAAGTAAGAAATAACCATGCTCATATTAAGTATAATATAATCAATGGTAAGGTTCACTGCTTTAATAAAAGTAGCGTATCTGTGAATCATGTATATGAGAGCTTATTGTAGTATCCTTGCTAAATTTAGAATAATTATTGCAAATAACAATGTCATAATGAAATGAGAGCAAGGTTATGAATGTATTATCCTAATAGGCACAAAATTAAAAATTAAGAAATTCATTCAAAATGAAATCTCCGTTATCAATAGGTAAAAATGAAATTTTTATAAATAAAAATAACTGTAAAAGCAACATTTACAACCGTCCGTTTATAATCCCGGCGTCAACAACACCCTTTATATCATAAATTACCGAGGCGGGTGTCCGCTTTAAAGCCTGGTAATCCAGATCGTAAAATTCACGGTGGGCTACAGCCATAATTACAGCATCATAACTACCAGTTAATTCAGATTGTTTTTTTATTGTTGATATTCCGTACTCCCGTTTAACTTCTTCAGGGTCGGCCCAGGGGTCAAAAATTTCATAGCTGGCATCAAAACCACTAAGGCCGTCAACTATATCAATAACCCGTGTGTTGCGCACGTCAGGGCAGTTTTCTTTAAAGGTGAAACCCAATATCAGTATTTTGGAGTTTTTAACCGGAATATCGTTTTTCACCATTAATTTGATCACCTCAAGCGCCACGTATGATCCCATGCCATCGTTAAGTCTCCGCCCGGCCAAAATAATTTCGGGGTGATAGCCCATTTGCTGGGCCTTGGCTGCCAGGTAATAAGGATCAACCCCGGTGCAATGCCCGCCAACAAGTCCGGGTTTAAAATTTAAAAAGTTCCATTTAGTACCCGCAGCCGCCAAAACAGCGTGGGTATCAATACCCATAATATTGAAAATCTTGGCCAACTCGTTCACAAAAGCGATATTGATATCCCGTTGCGAGTTTTCTATCACCTTACAAGCTTCCGCTACTTTTATTGCAGGCGCTTTATGCGTGCCGGCTTTTACGATGGAACGATAAAGATCGTCGATAAAATCAGCCGCCTCGGGTGTTGAGCCAGATGTTACTTTTAAAATATTGGTAAGTGTATGGATCTTATCGCCGGGATTGATCCTTTCGGGCGAATAGCCGGCATAAAATTCGGCGTTATACTCCAGGCCAGATTCGCTTTGCAATATTGGCACGCAAACCTCTTCGGTAACGCCGGGATAAACGGTAGATTCATAGATCACCACGTCGCCGGTTTTCAATACACTCGCTATTGATTTGCTGGCCTTGATAAGTAGACTCAAATCCGGCCTGTTGTGCTGATCTGTTGGGGTAGGTACAGATACTATATATACATTACAGGTCGAAATATCTTTTACCTGCGATGTAAAGCTTAGTCCGTTGCCTCCCTCCTGTTGGTTTAAAACTGCCGAAAGCTCGTCGCTGCTTGTTTCAAGCGTACGATCATGTGCCTGGCTCAATTCATCAACACGGCTTTGTTTTATATCGAAACCTTTTACAGGATATTTTTTGGCAAACTCTACAGCTAAGGGCAGGCCTACGTAACCAAGACCAATAATTGCGATGCTGACATTGGCTGGAGGTTGAAACTTCGGGGTGATCGGGTTGGGTTGATCAAACATTTAACACGGTAGTATTTAGATAGCGTAAAGTTAACAATTGTGTGTAATAACACAGCATCGCTTTAACCCCAAACACCCCGCAATTGTTTAACTCAATTGAAAATTAAATGGTATAAATTTGATAAATCCCTGCTATCGACTTGTTTTGCGGCGAGCCGATAAGTAAAGTGGTAATTTTTTTTTCGATCATGATCTGCTCTGCCCTACCTACAAACTCATCGCCATCAATTATAATGGGGCTAAAGGTCATGATATCGCTAATGGTTAACGTTGAAGTATCCGGATGTTGTAACAAGGCACGCCTCAAATCGCCATCGGTTACTATACCTTTAATATATGATGCATCGCCCACCATCACCATGCCCAAACGCCCTTCCGACATCTTTAATAGCAGATCCATAAACGAGGCATCTTCATTAATAAACGGAAGCTTATCTGTACGCATCAAATCTTTCACCTTAACTAATAGCTTGCGGCCAAGGCTGCCACCGGGGTGAAAGCGCGCAAAATCATGATGCTGAAACTTCCTGGCTTCCATTAAAGCAATCGCCAGGGCATCGCCCATAACAAGTGCCGCGGTTGTTGATGACGTTGGTGCAAGCTCAAGCGGGCAGGCCTCGCGCGGAACTTTAACGTAAAGGTGATAGCTTGAATTTTTAGCTATGGTTGATTCCTTGTTGCCGGTTATAGCAATGATAGTATTGTTATTCCATTTTAAAAACGGAATAACTTTTAACACCTCATCTGTTTCGCCAGAGTACGAAATGAGTACAACCAGGTCATCACGGCCTACCATACCCAAATCGCCATGAAATGCCTCGCCGGGATGCAGGAAAAAACTTGGTGTGCCTGTGCTTGATAAAGTTGCAGCTATTTTTTTACCGATAAGCCCTGATTTGCCAATGCCCGAAATGATCAGTTTGCCGGTTGATTTTAATATCACGTCAACCACCTCATCAAAACTATCATCAAGCAGGCCGGCAACATGTTGCAAAGCCTCTATCTCAATATCAAAAACCCGCCTGGCAATATCCTTCATATAGCGATACCTTGTTCTAAAAATGTTATCCTATTAACGGCAAAATGGCGTTTTCCAATTCATGCAGCTTAACCATGTTAGGGCCGTCGCTAAGAGCATTATCCGGATCAGGGTGTGTTTCCATAAAGTAACCACTGGCACCGAAGGCTTTTGCAGCAAGGGCCATCATGGGTACAAAGGTACGGTCGCCGCCGGTTTTACCACCTGCGCCGCCCGGGCGTTGTACCGAGTGGGTGCAATCCATACATACGGGATGGCCAAAAGCTTTCATATCGTAAATGTTCCTGAAATCAACAGCGAGGTTGTTGTAACCAAACATGTTACCACGCTCGGTTAATATTACCTGGTTGTTGCCGGCCTCGATAACTTTTTGTGCAGGATAAAACATATCCTGGCCTGAAAGGAACTGTGCTTTTTTAACATTTACTATTTTACCTGTTTGGGCGGCAGCAACCAACAGGTCGGTTTGGCGGCATAAAAAAGCAGGGATCTGTAATATATCGGCAACTTCGGCAACAACAGCTGCCTGGGATGGCTCGTGAATATCTGTAGTAACAGGCAGGCCAAAGCGTTTTTTAACGTTGAAAAGCATCTCCATACCTTTCTCTAATCCCGGACCACGATACGAATGGATAGATGTGCGGTTAGCCTTATCAAACGATGATTTGAAAATAACCGGTACATTATATTTCTGACCTAATTCGGCTACTTTCTCGGCTACGGTATATAATAGTTCCTGGTTTTCCATTACGCATGGACCAAGAATAAAAAACGGCTTTTGGCTTATTTGTTCAAACAACATAGTATTTGTGATTTGTAGGGTACAAAGATGCTGATTTTTTTGCGAAGTAGTTATAGATCATAATTAGCGCCGAAACACTTACATATCAATAAAATCAAAAAAAACACTTGCGTAAGTGATTGCTTACATATAAATTTGTAAGCAATCACTTACATATTAAAATAATGAGACGAGATGTATTCCAGGCCATAGCCGATCCTACCCGCCGCGACATCATAAACCTGATAGCTTTTAAGCCCATGAACCTGAATGCTATTGCCGATAATTTTGACGTTAGCCGCCCGGCCATTTCTCAGCACATTAAAATTTTAATGGAGTGCGGACTGATAGATATAAAAAAAAGAGGCCGCGAAAGATATTGCGAACCCCGCTTAAAACAACTTAACGAGGTAGCCCAATGGGTTGAGCGTTACCGCAGGTTGTGGGAAGAAAAATTTGACGCGCTTGATAACCTACTCGAGGAGCTTAAAAATAACGATAACCAATAAAAACCACTATTATGACAAAGCAATTCTGGATCAACCTGCCTGTAAAAGATGTAAACGTATCGCGCGAGTTTTTTGGCAAACTCGGCTTTAAATTCAATTCGCAATTTGGTAACAGCGCAAATTCGACAGCTATGCAAATTGGCGAAAAAGATGTAATTGTGATGCTTTTTGACGAGCCTACCTTTAAAGGTTTTGTTGAAAATTGCGGCCTTGCAGATACCGCAAAAGGTGTAGAGGTATTATTATCAATAGACGCCGAAAGCAAGGAAGAAGTTGATGAGCTTGTAGAAAAAGCCGTTGCAGCCGGTGGAAAAAGCAATCATAAACCACACGATATGCAGGGTTGGATGTACGGCAGCCTGTTTATCGACCCCGACGGCCATAGCTGGAATGTGCTTTATATGGATATGAGCAAAATGCCACGATAAAAATAAAATTGTCGCTATCGCCCCCTGATCTCGTCGTTTTTGCACTCCCTGCCCAGCTAAACCCGCGGGTAACTTTGGATTATCAAAAACGAAATTTTAACCAATTAAAAAAACAGAAACCATGGCAACATTTAAAGCACAACAAAAAGTAAATCCATTTTTATGGTTTAACGGCAACCTTGAGGAAGCGCTGAAATTTTACACTTCGGTATTTAAAAATTCGGAAAGCGAACTGAGTTCGTTGACAGATCCAAACAGCGGCCATAAAATGTTGGTTGCAACCTTCCGGATAGAAGACCAGCAATTTATGGCTTTAGATGGCGGACCGATGTTCACCTTCTCTCCTGCTGTTTCATTTTATATTGATTGTAAAGATCAGGAAGAAATAGACCATCTGTGGGAGGCTTTACCTGCCGGAGGCGGCAAAACAAGCCAGTGCGGATGGCTGGAAGATAAGTTTGGCGTTACCTGGCAAATAGCACCGGCCATTATGAGCGATCTGCTTTACAACAATCCTAACTCAGCAAAAGCCCAACGGGTTATGGCTGCTATGATGAAGATGACCAAACTCAACATTAAAGAACTGCAGGAAGCCAACGATAACGATTAACCGATCACCCTAAATAAAAAATCATGATCACTGCCAAAAACCAAACCAGCATTAAAGCCGAACCCGGTAAACAGGAAATTTTTATTGTTAGAGAATTTGAAGCACCTCGTGAACTTGTATTTAAAGCCTTCACCACGCCAGAGCTAATAGTAAGATGGCTCGGCCCGCGCGAACTCACTATGAAGATCGATAAATTTGATGTTAAGAGCGGCGGCTCGTACCGGTACATTCATGGTGACACTGCCGGTAATGAATACGGCTTTCACGGGGTCATTCATGATGTTACCAGTCCTGAGCGCATTATCCAAACCTTTGAATTTGAAGGCTTACCGGAAAGCGGCCACGTTACCCTGGAGACGGCCCGCTTTGAAGCTTTGCCCAATAACCGGACAAGGGTAACTATTCAATCAGTATTTCAATCCGTCGCTGATAGGGATGGCATGCTGCAATCAGGTATGGAACGAGGCGTAAATGATTCGCACCACCGCCTGGATGAGCTTTTTGAAGCGGAAGATATCAGTTAACATATATTTAAAGGTGTTCTGGCGGAACCATCAGAACACCTTCATAAAGTAAGTTCCCGCTGCCTGCCTAATTGTTTATCAAGCTCAAGCGCGGCACTGATCAAAGCAAGGTGCGTAAAGGCCTGAGGAAAATTACCAAGGTGCTCTCCTTTTTTGCCAAGCTCCTCGCTAAACAGGCCAAGGTGATTGGCGTAACCCATCATTTTTTCAAAGCTTTCTACCGCCCTGTCAATCTCGCCGCTTTTGGCAAGCGCTTCGATGTACCAAAAGGAGCACATATTAAAAGTACCCTCCTCTCCTTCCAGTCCGTCTACCTTTTCTATGCTGTTTTGGTACCGGCTCACCAACACATCCAGCTTTAGCTCTTTATCTATTACTTTCATGGTTGAAAGCCACCTTGGTTCAAGGGGCGAAATGTAATGTGTTAACGGCATTAGCAAGGCGCTGGCATCAACATGACTACTGCCCTTATATTGCACCCAGGCTCCTACCTCATCGTTCCAGAAATTATTGTAGATATCTTTATAGATCTCATCACGTACCGAACGCCATTCTGCCTCCGGATATGGGAACGATCGATGTTCAGCAATTTTAATGGCCCGGTCCATAGCCACCCAACACATCAGGCGGGTATGCAGAAACTCCTTCTTCTCGTTCCTGATCTCCCAGATTCCATGATCGGGCAGTTGCCAGTCGTTAATCACACATTCAACTTGTTTGCTTATCAGCTGCCAAAATTCATAAGTTATGGGCTTGTGGGTTTTATCATATATGTATATGGTATCAATCAGCTCGCCGTAAATATCAATTTGGGTTTGCTGTGCCGCACCGTTTCCTATCCTTACAGGCCTGGATGCTTTGTAGCCCTCAAGATGCTTTAACTCAACTTCTTTTACCCCACCTGTTCCGTCAATATGGTAAAGCAACTGCAATTTGGTTTCCTGGCAAAGATTAAAGATCCAATCTAAAAAAGCGGTAGCTTCATCATTCATGCCCAGTGCCAGGAAAGCATACATGGTAAACGCGGCGTCGCGGATCCAGGTAAAGCGATAGTCCCAATTACGGTTTCCGCCAATAGTTTCGGGCAAGCCAAATGTAGGAGCCGCCACTACCGAACCAAACTGCGCCGAAGTAAGTAGCTTAAGCGTGATGGCCGAGCGATAGATATGCTCGCTGTACCGTCCTTTATAACTGGTTTTATTAAGCCATGCACGCCAAAGGTGTATAGTTTCGAGGTAGGTTTGCTTTACATAATAGTCGATATCACTAAAAGCCTGTTCGCTCTCCTCCTCCATCGATTCGAGCACAATGTGGGCTACTTCGCCTTCCTCTAAAGTAAATTCGGCGTATCCATCCGTCTTTTTTAGTTTCAGGGGGATATCGGCCATTAGCTTAAGTTTGGCATTGCCATCATTAATACTACGGAAAACGATGCCATTTTTCTTCAATTCGGCCTCGTGCTTTGCCGCTGCATAATCAAAGCGCGGTACACAATTCATTTTAAATTTAATTTTGCCGCGCACCGGCGTTACTTTCCTTACAATGGCGCATACCGAAACTCCGGCAGTGTTGGGTAAAGGCATATAATCTGTAATCTCGGCAATGCCACCGTCGGCAAAAAAACGGGTTAGTAATATGGCCGTACCAGGGATATAAAGTTGCTTGGTTGTAGCATCGTCCAGTTGAGGTTCAACAGAAAAATAGCCGCCCTTTTTCGAATCGAGCATGGAAGCGAAAATAGTAGGCGAGTCAAACCGCGGGAACGACATAAAATCGATAGATCCGGTGAGCGATACCAAGGCCACTGTTTGTAAATTACCTATAATACCATAATTTTCAATGGATTGATATTGTCGTTCCTGGTGTTTCATGTGAGGTTAACAAGCTTGGTCGAAACTTGTTTATATTCGATATACAACCCAATAATATAGGCAACCAGGAAATTTGCCATTAACATCTCTTAACTTAGTGCCATGCTAATTGGCTTATGAGTAAAAACTTCAAACTTAAACCCGAAGAAATAAAACAACTAATAAATCCTATGTGTGGCTGCCTTGCAACAGATAAAATTACAGTTGACGGCCTTGCAGTTGATTACATGTACCGCGAAGAAGCCCACAATGAACTTGATAGTGGCTGGAGATTTTTCTCGGGCACTGAAGATCAGGCTTATGTTGATGACCCGGATAATACTTCTGTTTATGATGTAAACACTATAGCCAATTATGATAAGGCGATTATTCCGTACCTACAACTACCCATAGGTGCCGAGTTGGAACGCATACGCGGAACAGATGAGTTCAACCTGATAGCAGGATAAGTTGCACTAAGTTTTCTTTTTGATCGCTCCAAGTATTGTATTCATTTTTTCCTGAACAGCACTCGTGCTTATTTCATGCTTTACTATCTGTAAACATTTACGGCATAAGCAATCATGATAATTTAAGCGGATGTAATCCCATTCATGTTCTGTAAAAGCTATGCCGTTACACTGGCATAGTAAAATACTACCCACCTTACATTCAAAAGCTGCATTGCAACGCGGGCAGTTTTTATTTTCATGATTAGCCATAACACAGATTAAAATAGCTGTGCGCCTGCTATACAGCGCACAGCTTTAAAATAATTACAAAACCACGTCGGTCGTTACGCTTTCACGGATAGCTTTGGCCGCTTCAACCATTTCGATAAGCGCGCGTTTGGTTTCGTCCCATCCACGGGTTTTTAAGCCGCAATCGGGATTTACCCAAAGCTGGGCATCAGGTATAACTGCCTGCGCTTTTTTCAACAGATGGATCATCTCTTTTCGATCGGGCACTCGTGGCGAATGGATATCGTAAACGCCTGGGCCAATCTCATTAGGATATTTAAAATCGGCAAAAACATCCAGCAGTTCCATTTGTGAGCGTGATGTTTCTATGGTGATAACATCGGCATCCATATCAGCTATATTTTTAATAATATCGTTAAACTCCGAATAGCACATATGGGTATGGATCTGCGTGGTATCCTGAACGCCGCTGGCCGAGATGCGGAAGGCTGTAACCGCCCAATTCAGGTATTTATCCCAGTCGGCGCGTCGCAGCGGAAGGCCTTCACGTATGGCTGGCTCATCTATTTGGATAATTTTAATACCTGCCGCTTCCAGATCGCAAACTTCATCACGAATAGCCAGCGCTATTTGGGTGCAGGTTTCAGAACGAGGTTGGTCATTCCTTACAAACGACCATTGCAATATAGTCACCGGCCCCGTCAACATCCCCTTCATCCATTTTTGCGTTAAAAACTGGGCATAAGCCGACCATTTAACCGTCATAGCTTCCGGGCGCGATACATCGCCATAAATAATAGGTGGCTTAACACAACGGCTGCCATAGCTTTGCACCCAACCATTGGCTGTAAAAGTAAAGCCTGCCAGTTGCTCGCCAAAGTACTCAACCATGTCGTTTCGTTCAAACTCGCCGTGAACCAGTACATCAAGGCCAATTTCTTCCTGCCATCTAACAGCTTTTTCAGTTTCGGCGGCTATCAGTTTATCATATTCCTTTTCGGTGATCGCTCCTTTTTTAAGCTGGGCGCGCCAGCTCCTTACTTCGGCTGTTTGCGGGAAAGAACCAATAGTTGTGGTAGCAAATAACGGCAGGTTAAGCACTTGTTGTTGTTGTGCTTTACGGACAGGGAAATCACTTACGCGTTTTGCATCATTTTCGGTTATGGCATTTACCCGTGCCTTTACCACCTGGTTATGGATCAGGGCCGAGGTGCGGCGGGCTTCATTGGCTTCCCTGTTTTTAGCCAACTGGTGCAAACTACCATCGCTCACATTGGCTTCGGATAGTTTGCTCAGCAATACCACTTCGCTTATTTTTTGACGGGCAAAGGCCAGCCATTGTTTAATTTCTGCGGTGAGCACATCCTCATTTGTTTCGTTCTGCAGATCGCATGGCGAGTGGATAAGCGAACATGAAGGAGCTATCCATACCCTATCCTCTCCTATTTTATCAATCGCTTTTTTGATAACGCCAAGCGAGTTTACGAAATCGTTTTTCCAAATATTACGTCCGTCAACCACTCCTAACGATAAGATGGTTGTTTTTGGCAAATGCGCTATTACCTCATCCAATTGCTGCGGCGCGCGTACCAGATCAATATGCAAAGCATCCACAGGCAATGAGGTTGCTAAAGCGGTATTATCGCCAAGCTTTTCGAAATAAGTTGCCAGTATGATCTTTATTGAAGGGAATTCTTTCTTTAAAGCCTTGTATGTATCTTTTAAAACCCGTTCCGTTTTTTCATCAATATCAAGCGCCAGAAATGGCTCATCAAATTGGATCCATTCGGCACCAAGGGCTTTTAACTTATTGAGGATATCGAAATAAACGGGCAATAAGTTTTTTATCAGATCGATACGATTAAAGCCCTCCTCTTTTTCTTTTCCTAATAACAAGTACGATACAGGGCCAATTAGCACCGGTTTACTGAGGATACCTAATTGTTTGGCCTCATAAAACTCGTCGATAATTTTGGTAGAGAAAAGTTTAAACTGCTGATCTTTATAAAATTCGGGTACTATGTAATGATAATTGGTATCAAACCATTTGGTCATCTCCATGGCTACTACATCCAGCCCCTCCTTTTGATAGCCACGTGCCATGGCGAAATAAAGGTCGAGTTCGGTGTTTCCGCTCTGATTTATCACTTCATGATAGCGTTTGGGGATAGCACCGAACATAAAAGAATGATCGAGTACCTGATCATAAAACGAAAAATCGTTTGATGGGATCAGATCGACACCGGCTTCTTTTTGCAATAACCAGTTTTCTTCCCTGATGTACTTACCTACCGTAAGCACGTTTTTTAGGCCGGTTTTGCCTGCCCAATAGTTTTCGCAAACTTTTTTTAATTCGCGTCGGCTACCAATGCGCGGGTAGCCTAAGTTTTGCGTTAGCATGTCTTTTAATTGATTAAATGAATAAATCGGTTAAAAGCCCTTTAAGGTAAGCTTCGCAATGTTTGTTAATATGAAAAGGAGAGAAAGGAATATATGGCAATACCATATCACAGGGCACGATAAACCCGGCAAAACAAGTAAAATCAAAACACCTCGACCTAAGCTTCATACCGCGAAAGCATTGTCAATTCAGTATTAGGCAGGTCTCCTGACTTGTAACATTTTTACCACCCTTCCCATTCCGACAAGCGGAACAGTGGGTATTTATTGGTAAAAACTTGTTGTGTTACTTACAGTTGCGCGACAGTTCGTGATTTACACACGATTCCCTATTAATTTACAATTAAGTAAAACCTATACCGGTTGATGAAGTAAAGTAAAGAACTATATCTGCGCAAATATAGCGATACAGGCTATCGGTTGTAGTTAGTGTTGTTTATTAATTTCCACATACATCACAAAAAGCCGTGTGTTTTAAAACTTTTCCAAGCATTCCCAACTGGACGACCCGGTGCTTTATTTTTCAAATAACACTGATAATCAATTAATTAAATTCAAGTTTCAAGCATAACATCACGCTGTTTTTAACGGGTACAAATAGTGGCATAAAATTCGTACATTTTATGTAACCAATTAATTTGCTTTATCGTATAAGGTTTAGTATCGCAAAAAGAAGTAATTTAAATAACACTGTAAGTCCAATTATTATTTTTGATTGTCCGGCATATTAATATTGCATTTTTGATTTAATTTCCGGGTAATTATTATATTAAAAACAATTTAAATAGTTGAAAATCGTGGCTGCTTGCCTTTAAAAGCCAATATTTTGCTTAACAATATTGTTACAGTGTTTAAATGTCTTTTTGCCTACACAACCTTCTGCTATAAAAAATAACCACCAACAGTGCATTTCATTCAACAGTTCGGGTATAAATATCCACAGTGGGCAAATTAATACACATTAAAATTATTAATTTTTTTAACTATAAAAAAACTTTTGTTTTGGTTTGATTCAATCTAAAACAAAAAAAAACAACCAAGTACGAAACTTTTTAAATAACTCTCCGTAAAAACAGTTCAGTAACTATTCCTAAAGGTTGTTTCCAAAAACTAACCCGCGGGCTTTACTAAATTTATTTATACAAGTAATTTAAATCACATTAGAGTGAAAATGGTAGCCGAAAGAAAACACCTTGCTGATGACAGAACTGTAACTGTAAACGGGATCAGTTTTGAATTAAATTCTGTTGAATTTAAAGAGTTCCTGGAGCACTGTGCTACCTTTATGGATATCAGTAAAGATGGATTTGGATTAATGATAGATTCGATCTCCGATTCGGTTATTGACAACGAAAACCCGGAGATGACCTTAGAGACTATACGCCCACAGCTTAAATTTATGAGAGAATTAAGCCTTTTTTTAAAAACTATATATACTTCAAATCTTTAAATAGCAACCAGGCTAAGCAGGCCCACTGCTACCTTCGCCTGGTTTTGCATCCCAACCCACAACCGCGGTTTTGATTAAAAGCTCGTTGTATTTTTCAAGCACTTCCAGGTATTTATTTTTCCAATATTCCTGCATCTGTTGTTCGCCAGCTAACTCAGCGGCCGATTTTTTTTCAGTTCTATCTTGCTCGAAATCTTCACTCTTAAATAAATGCGGAAATTCGACAGAAAAATCGTGCTTTAAGCACAATCCTATTTGATAAATAATGTCTTTTTTAAGGTATTGCTGATCAAACCAGTAATAAACAGACCGGCGGTTAACTTTAACAAACCGCGCAACTTCGCTTATGCTATACCCCTTCCGCCTTATCGTTCGTTCAATTATCTGACCGTAATGCAACTCCATATAGAGGAAAAGTTTAGTGTTTTTTTGGGATTTTATGATCACAAAGCTTTAACTCTGCAATTATAAAACGGTTAATTTTATCAAAATTTAGCTGGCTTCGTTTAAAGCAAGTTGCTCAAGACCCACTTTTATTACCAGGGCACAATCTAATGATTCGATGGTCATTAAAACCAATTTACCCATTACACGGCTTACAACACCCTCTACATTTAAAAGAGAACCTTCTTTTATCTTAACCCTATCCCCTACATTTAAATTGCTTAGTTGCACAACCTCTACTTCTGCGTAGGTTTCGGTAATTTTCCTTATGCGTTCAATTTCATGTTCGCTTACGGTTACTGGCTTTTGACAATGCGAAACAAAGCTCAAAACTCCCGAAGTACTTTTAACCTTTTGATATTCGTACTGGCTTACATTTACAAACAGATATGAGGCAAAAAGAGGTGTTTCGACTATTTTAATTCTATCAGCCCATTTGTTTTTCGACCTCATTACAGGGCAAAAAGACATAATGTTTTGATCTTTTAAATTCTTGTCGATTTTTTTCTCGAACCGGGATCGTGTATAAACCACCATCCATTGCTTGGCCGAAGTGCTTTTGATTTTTAACAATTTATTCTCCACGGTTAGGTTTTTTATAAATTGTAATACAAATTATCGTACCATTAAATTCCGCGGCTGTCATTTTTACACATTTCAAAACCACACACGCCATTCACCAAAAAACCGAGGCTGCTAAATAAATATTAATTCACATATTAAAAACACTAAAAATAAAACATATTTAATAATATAGAATAAGTAACAATATCTTATCAAATCACTACTAAACTTACGGCAACAAGCTATCCTTCGCTTTTAAAATGAAGGTGATTTTAAAAAACGTACCTCCAATCAAAAAAAGTAGTTCAAAGCTCCTTTATATAATGAGAAGAAAATAAACGAGAGCACCTAAATAAATAAAAATAACTGAAAATCAATTAATTGTAAATTAATTAATAAAAACATGATGCTTAAAATCATTCATTTTATTGAAGACACAATACAAAGTGTGAAATTTTTGCACACTGCTTCACACATTTGTAGCAGTTTTCAATTTAAATGCCAAAAACGCAATTATTCATCTACTTTTATGGCATTGTTATCGGTTAAAACAATTTAGTTGCAAACGATTATCAATAAACAGCTTGTTTTTTTATCAAAGAAACACAATTACTGTAAGTGAAATGGCGAAGCTTTATAAAGTACTCCCATTTACTCGTTAAAACCTCTCTTTTCTCCGCTTAGGCAACGTTAAACAATAACGCACCAGATTATTAAACTACTTTTTAAATACTCCAAATACATCTAATAACAAAGATTTACACATGAAAATATATTCAATGGTAAACCGTCTCCTTTTTGCATTGGCGGCAATGGTAATTTGCACTTCCTGCAACTCGTATAAAAATGTACCTTATTTTCAAGACCTGAAAAGATCAGATAAGATAAGTGATAACGTCGATAACTTTTCACCGATTACTATCCAGTCGCAAGATATACTTAGTATAAGTGTAAGCAGCCTTAATCCCGAGGCCTGGAAAGACGATAACAATAAAGGCGGCTACCTGGTTGATCTGGATGGGAATATCCAGTTACCATTAATTGGAACTGTTAAAGTAGCCGGCTTAACAACCAATGTTGTACAACAGCAGATACGAAAAAAGCTAACTACCTATTTAAAAGAGCCGACTGCAAATGTGCGGATCATGAATTTTAAAATTTCGGTTATTGGCGATGTTGCCAGGCCAAATGTTTATCCGGTTGCCAACGAGCGGATAACTGTAACTGAAGCCTTAGGTCTTGCCGGCGATCTTAATATAACCGGCATACGTAACAACGTGCTCCTGATCCGTGAAATTGACAATAAACGTCAGTACATCAACCTGGATCTTACATCGGCAGAGATTTTCAAATCGCCGTATTATTACCTTAAAAATAACGACGTGATCTATGTTCAGCCCGATAAAACCAAAACCAACTCGGGCGATAGAAGCTACCGTACTGTTAGCCTTGTACTATCAGCGCTATCAGTTATTACAATTGTCCTTACCAGTGTACTAAAAAATTAACCACATGAAAAACGAGCGCCTGTTCCTGACATCGTCTTTTGAAGACCAGGAAGAAAATCCACCAAAAGACGTCCGCGGAATATTTTACAAGTACCTGCACCGCTGGCCATTATTTGTTATCAGCTTTGCCATTGCCATTGGCATAGCCTGGTTTTATGTAAAAAACATTAAACCGGTTTATGATATTAAAGCAAAACTTGCAGTAAAGGACGATACCAAGGCAGATAACGCCAAGGAAGCCCTTGCCGAGATAGATCTGGCCGGCCAATCAAAAGATATTGAAACGGAGCTGGAAATGATCAAATCGCGCCCGCTTATACGTGAAGTGGTGAACAACTTGCAATTGTGGACAAGCTACCGCGAGACCGATGCTTATAAAAGCAGGGATATTTATGTATCTACCCCTGTTACCTTTAAACTGATCCGCTCTGGCGGGTCTGCTTTGAAAGAGCAGACATTATCAATAGTTATAAAGGATACCAGCTCGTTCACTATTAAAACCGAGAACAGCGAGTCGCAGCCATATGAGTTCAATAAAACGTTAACTAACAGCATAGGTACATGGCAATTAGTTAAAACGCCTTATTTTAAGGATTACATTGGCCGTACTGTTAACATCGGGCTTCAAAATCCCGAAGATGTGGTAACCATGTATCAAAATGGCGTTGTTGTTTCCTTAAACAAAGAGGCCCCCATTATTGAAATGGAACTGGAAGACGAGATACCAGAACGCGGCAAGCAGTTTTTAACTCAATTAATAAAAGTTTATAAAATTTCGAGTATTGAGGATAAGAACAAGGTAACTCAAAGCACCATTAAGTTTATCGACGATAGGCTTTCATCGGTTGCCGGAGAGTTGAACAGCGTTGAAAAAGATGTTGAGGGTTTTAAAAGCAGCAATGGGCTTACCGATATCTCTTCCAAATCGAAGTTTTATCTTGATAACGTTCAAAGCAACGATGTTCGCTTAAACGATGTTAACGTACAGCTTAATGTGATTGAAGGCATTGAACGCTATGTAAACTCAAGCAGCAATTCGGAAAGTGTACCGGCTACCCTTGGCATTTCTGATCCAACACTTACCAGTTTGGTTGATCAACTATCTAAACTGCAATTGCAGCGTGACAGAATGCTAGCCACTACACCTGAACAGAACCCGATATTTGAACCTTTAAACAGGCAGATCCGTTCGATAAAAACATCTATTAAAGAAACCATAGCCGGCATTAAGCAATCGCTAACCTCAGTTCAGCGCGAATTGAAAAATAACAATTCGGGCTTCGAAGCATCTATTAAAAATATTCCGGGACAGGAGCGCCAATACGTTGGCTTTAAACGCCACCAGGGTATTAAAGAAAACCTTTATATCTACCTGTTACAAAAAAGAGAGGAACTTTCATTAAGCTACGCTTCAACAATTACCAGTATCCGTACCATAGAAGAACCGTATTACGTATCGCCAAAATCAAAAAAACAGGTACCTTATGTACTTGCTTTTCTGCTGGGACTTGGTATTCCGGCTTCACTGATCTATGGTCTCGAAGTGCTTAAAAACAAGGTAATTAACCGTACCGAAATAGAAAAGGCAACCGGCGCCCAGATCATTGGCGAACTGATTCAACAAAAAGACAAAGACAATATTATTGTGGTGCTTGATAAAGAAGCATCGGCCATTGGCGAGCAGTTCAGGGCCTTACGTACCAATTTGCAAATCCTATTCAACGAGCAGCAAAGTGGTAGGGTAACCATGTTTACATCAAGCATTGCAGGCGAAGGTAAAAGCTTTGTAACCAGTAATATGGGTGTGGCATTGGCTGCGACAAGCCGCAGGGTTGTTATCCTTGAGCTGGATATGCGCCGCCCTAAAATATCAAGCATCTTCAAGCTATCGGAAACCCATCCGGGTATGAGCGAGTTTTTAAAAGGCGAAAAACAATTAAATGAAATTGTTCAGCCTTCGGGAGTACATGCCAACCTAAGTATTGTAGGTGCAGGTGCAATACCTGAAAACCCATCAGAATTGCTTGATAGCTTTATGTTGGATAAAGC
This sequence comes from Mucilaginibacter sp. CAU 1740, assembly GCF_039839285.1. Taxonomy (NCBI): domain Bacteria; kingdom Pseudomonadati; phylum Bacteroidota; class Sphingobacteriia; order Sphingobacteriales; family Sphingobacteriaceae; genus Mucilaginibacter; species Mucilaginibacter sp. CAU 1740. Next base: position 68,535 of record NZ_JBDOQS010000015.1, read on the forward strand.
AATACAACAATTACGTACAGAGTATGATGATATTTTAATTGATACCCCACCCCTGCACCTGGTTACAGATGCTATGATATTATCAAGGGTTTGTAACGTTACGCTTTACTTGGTAAAACAAGGCTATACCGATAAATCTGAACTGAAATTTATTAAGCAAACTGTCAAAGAAAACAAATTACCAAATCTCAATATCATTTTTAACGGAATACAACGCACCAAGTATGGCTACGGCTATAAGTACGATGGCAGCTACTACTCCGAACGAAAAGTTAAAAAAATAAGGGCTTAAACAAGCTTCAGTTCATAGTTTAAATAGAGCATGGCTTCGGTGATTGGGCCATGCTTTTTACAACCTAAACATAAAGCCTTCAACGGGCAAAAGCAATGGAAGCAGCAACGCAAAAAATACCATTAACAACCAAATACGCTAAAATTATTGAATGGGGTAAGCTTATCACAGTAACCGGATCAGCACAACTCATTGTACAGGTAATAGGTTTTTTAAGCGCAATTGTGGTGATCAGACACCTACCTACCGGTGAATACGCTTTATACACGCTGGCCAACACCATGCTTGGTACCATGATATTACTTGCCGATGGCGGTATCTCTACCGGTGTAATGTCGCAAGGCGGAAAGATCTGGAAAGATCGCCAGAAGCTGGGCCTTGTAATTGCCACCGGGCTTGATTTAAGGCGCAAATTTGCCGTAGGAAGCTTAATGGTTGCTATACCAATTTTATTGTACCTGTTATTACATCATGGTGCAAGCTGGTTAACATCTGTACTGATTGTGATATCGCTTATTCCGGCATTTTTCACATCGCTATCGGGTACATTGCTTGAAGTTGCGCCCAAGCTTACGCAAGATATCACCCCGCTGCAAAAAATACAGGTTGGCAACAATGCCATGCGTTTGGCCCTCATAGGCATTACCATATTTTCATTTCCATGGGCCTATGTGGCTATACTGGCTGCAGGTTTACCACAAATATGGGCAAATCTGCGTTTAAGAAAAATATCATCAAAGTATGCGGATTTTAATCAACCGGCCGATCCTGAGATCAGGAAAAACATCCTGACCTTTGTAAGGCGTATTTTACCGGGATCCATCTATTACTGCGCCTCGGGCCAGATCACTGTTTGGCTTATATCTATATTTGGCTCAACCACTGCGGTAGCACAGGTTGGGGCTTTAGGTCGCCTGGTAATGGTGTTGAATTTATTTAATGTTATATTTTCAACCCTGATATCACCAAGGTTTGCACGCCTGCCCGACAATAGAAAAACGCTTCTTGTTAATTATCTCAGGATCCAGGTATTGCTATTTATAGTAATGGGTGCAATAGTAGGCGTAGTTTGGTTGTTTCCCGCTCAAATATTGTGGGTGCTCGGTTATTCATATGCTAACTTACAACATGAGGTAGTGCTTAACATAGCCGGTAGTTGCCTCGGATTGATTGCCGGATGCTCATTCTCACTATATACACACCGCGGTTGGGCTATCAAACCTATCATACTTATTCCATTAAGCATAGCTGCCATAGCAGCCTGCGCCCTTTTCCTTGATATTTCAACTTTGCATGGTGTATTGCTGATGAATATATACGTTGCCGCCTTTGAAATGGTGATGCATATCCTTTACAGCCTTGTGATGATCAATAAAGTTAAAACAGCTCAATAAAGCTATGTCGCTACTTAAATTATTGCCCGAAGTTGCAGGTAAGCATGGTTGGCCCTGGACTGACGAAGTTGCCGAAAACAGCTATCAATCAACAACTGAATGGCCTAAAATATCTATAGTTACCCCGAGTTATAACCAAGGGCATTTTATTGAAGAAACCATCCGCTCTATCCTGTTACAAAACTATCCCAACCTTGAGTATATCATTATGGATGGTGGTAGTACCGACAATACTGTGGAGATCATAAAAAAGTACGAGCCTTGGATAACATTATGGGTAAGCGAAAAAGATAAAGGCCAGGCTAACGCGATAAACAAAGGGGTTGATAAATGCACGGGCGAGATCTTTAACTGGATAAACAGCGACGATTACCTGGCTCCGGACGCCCTGCTTCATGTAGCAAACTCCTTTACAAAAGGAGGTACCGTAGCTGGCAAGGTTTTTAATTTTTATGATGATGACGCTACTTTTAAGGATGTTGTTGAAAATAAAGATCTATCACCACAGCAATTCATCTCGCTGAAGGCTACCTTTCATCAACCGGGTGTTTGGTGCGATCTGCAAAACATCAGGACTACCGGCCAGTTTTCTGAAAATTCATCATACTATTTCGATAGAATTTTCTTTACCCGGTACTTTATGCAGTTTAGCCAAGTGGTTTACACCAACAATATCCTTGTGTATTTCAGGTATCATGAAAGTTCAAAAACCATTGTGATACGCGATAGCAAGGCTGATGAATTAATCGATTATTATTTGCTGCTGTTGAAAGATCCATTATTTGAAAGTGTAAGAAAAGAGTTAACCTCAGCATTAAAATACCAGCTTTTGCCCGAAAAGCACATAAGCGAATGGGAGTACGAAAATTCGCGCAAAGATTTCAGCAGCAGGTTAACAAGTTATTTTGCACTGATGATGAAAAAACCCGAGTTATTACAGTCGCGGCATTTTTTCACTAAGCTAAAACGAAGCGTACTACATAACATCACATAAAAACACTAAGCGCTACAGAGTACTGATCACAATATGAAAATGGTTTTTATTTGCAGCTCGCTCGAGCCCGGACGCGATGGTGTTGGCGATTATGTGAGACGCCTGGCTTGCGAACTTATTGCAAATAACCACAGGGTAATTGCAATAGCCTTACAGGATAGTTTTTTAACAGATATAAAAAACGAAGAGCAGGAATTTAACGGAATAAAATTACCCGTACTTCGCATCCCCGCGCAACAAAGCACCGCATACAGATACGGTTACCTGCAAACACGGTTAAAGTTTTTCAAGCCCAATTTTATTAGTTTACAGTATGTAGGGTTTGGCTTTAACAAATACGGTTTACCAGTTGATATGCTGCTAAACCTACGTAAGGCCACCGGCGAGGTTAAACTGCACATTATGCTGCATGAACTTTGGTGCGGCATGGCGGCAAGCGCCGGTTACAAAGAGAAAGTACTGGGCTTATCACAGAAAGTGTTTTTAAAAATGCTGATAGCCAATTTAAAGCCGCACGCAATTTTTACAAGTGTTGAACCTTATCGTTTGTATTTAAAGCAGATAGGTGTTAAAGCCTCTGTGATCCCAATTTTTGGCAATATCCCAACAACTGATACAGGCAGTGAAAAAGACTGGCAAAAACTAATTGAAACTGTCAATCTATCGGCAATAATACACTGCCCTCAAAATTGGTTAGTATTAGGTTTTTTTGGCACCACCTACAATTGTCCCGGTTTAGAAACCATGATAAACCAGGCTAATAATGCCGCTAAACAGGCTGGATTAAAATTAGGGATATTAGCTATCGGAAACAGCCGCGGTGTTGATGTAGCAGAATTAATAAAAACGTTAGATGGCGTTGTTTACTGGCAAACCGGTCCGCTTTCTGCAGGTACGCTTAATCGGGTTTTACAATTGGCAGATATCGGTGTAGTTACCAGCCCCGTTGATGGCATAAATAAAAGCGGCGCGGCAGTTGCATGGATGGAACGAGGCATCCCGGTTATCATATCCGCAGCCGATAAAACTTACCACGAAGATGAAATGATAGGGCTTGGCGTTTACCAGGCGCACTCGGCAAATGAAGTACTTAAAGCGTACAAGGCTAAAGGCAAAATAAAGCCGCAAAACAATCTCACCAAAGCGGCTATAGCCTACACCATGGACGCGGTGTAACAGGCAAATAAAATGGATGCTATCAACATCCATTAAAACAAAAATCTACCATGCCAAAAAAAATATTATTAATGGGCCATACAGATGGTTTAGGTGGAGCGCAAACCGCTTACCGCGAGCTATTTGATTTTGTGCAACAGGAAGGTCACGAACTAAAGATCATTAATATTACCGATAGAAAAGTGAGCCAGCAACCGTTTGGAAGCAGTGCCTTGCTGGGGTGTATTGAACACAAAGTTTCGGGCATATTTAAAAAAGCAAAAAAATATGTTTCGCTTTTACAAGCGGGCTCTAAAGCTAAATCATTTGATCCTGATGTATTTGTGAGTATTGGGCTATCAAACTCGGCTATATTTATCACCAAATACCTGGGCAAAAACTGTTTTAAAATAGCGCAGGATTTTATTGCCAATCGGTCGGAGCATGAAGAGATCTGGATTCAAAGTAGAGATACCTTTAATGGGATAGCAGTACAGGCTCCATCAATGCTTAAATACTGGCAATCAGTACTTTCCGATCCATCGGCTGTTAACTGGCTCCCCTGCTTTCCTCAACCACCTGTTGCAGGCGTTATCAAAGCTCCAGGCAACAGATCGGCCCCAAACATTAAACTTGGTTACTTTGGCCGCCTGGCTGGCAACAAAGGTTTACCACTGTTATTCAAAGCCCTGGCAGATTTGCCCGCTCCCGAAACCCTAACCCTCGATTTATGGGGAAAAGGCGAAAAAGAGGCCGAATTGAAAAAATTAGCTAACGAACTCAAAATAACATCGCGAGTTAATTTTTTAGGTGGATATCCTGATCAAAAGGAAGGTGCCGAACTCATGGCCTCATACGATGCATTGGTTTTAACCTCTACAGAAATGGAAGGCTTACCATTGGTGCTGCTCGAGTCGATGGCTTACGGCTTGCCATTTATGGCTACAGATATTGGTGCAATAGCAGATTGCTGTATCAACAACCCCGATACTGTATTGGTGAAGCCAACACAAGAAAACATAACAATAGGCCTGGCGGTGCTGATCCATCATATTCAAACCGGGCAATTTGATCCCGACAGGTTACATCAATATTACGAAGACAATTTTTCGGCACATGTAATGGCCTCACGATGGCGCGAATGCCTGGATAACCCTAAGATCTTTTTCTCATGAATCAGCAAAAAACAATATTAATAACAGGCGCGTCGGGCTTTTTAGGCACCTGGCTGGCCGATGAGGCCGCAAAAGCCGGGTACAAGTTGTTGGGGATTGATCTACGTGTGCCTCTTCGCCCCCATTTATGGTCGGGATTTGCTACCTCATCTCTTGAAACTGCCGATCTGGATAATTTACTTAGCGGCCACGAGATAGCAGCAGTTTGCCATTTAGCTGGCGGCGCTTCGGTAGCATCATCAGTAAGCGACCCTTTTGGCGATTTTTCGAGTCTGTTGCCCGGTACTTCCCGTTTGGCTTTACATCTCATTAAAGCACATCCGCAGGCAAGGATCTTCTTTTTCTCGAGCGCTGCTGTTTACGGTAACCCTGAAACATTGCCAATAACAGAATGCACACCACTACAACCCATATCGCCCTACGGCATCCATAAAGCAACAGCCGAAACACTGCTAACCTATTATGCAAAGGCATTTGGATTAAAAACAACCGTGTTCCGCATATTTTCGGTGTATGGGCCAGGTTTGCGCAAGCAGCTAATTTACGATGTATGCCAACGGGCCACACAGGCCGCGGCACTTGGCCAAAAAGAAATAAGGTTGTTTGGAACCGGGAACGAAAGCCGCGATTTTTTATACATAGAGGATCTTTGCCAGGCAGTTTTAGCGGTTTTGCAACACGACAGTAAAGAGCGATGCAATGTTTACAACCTTGCATCTGGCACAGAGAATACGGTAGCCCAGGTTGCAGAGTGCATTATTAAACATCTGGATATAGATGTAAAAATCACATTCGACGGTAATGTACCCAAAGGCGACCCGGCTAACTGGCGTGCCGATGTAAATAAGCTATCGCTACTAAATTTTAAAACCAAATACTCACTACATGATGGATTAAAACAAGTAGTTACCTGGGCTAAAGTAAATGCCTGATGGTATAGCCGATACAAGTGTTGTAAGATAAATAAACGTTCACCCCCTGCGTTAATCACAACAACAAAATGAAACATAACCCACAGCTCGATGCCATGCGTGCCGTTGCTGCCTTTGCCATAATTGCCCATCACTATTTACTTTTTCCAGCCGGTTGGATCGGCGTTCAGTTCTTTTTCGTGTTATCGGGCTTCCTGATCTCCGGTATCATCATTAAAGGGAAAGAACAATATAAAAAAGCCGGTATAGTCGCCTTTTTCAAAAACTTTTATCAACGTAGGATACTAAGGTTATTCCCGCTTTATTATGGTTACGTTTTTATACTCGGTCTGTTCTACATCTTTGTAAAAAAGCCCGAAGCATTTAATATCGAATGGCCCTGGATCCTTACCTATTCACTCAATTTCAGATGGCTGTTCCATAACTATTCGTTCCACATGGTATATGGCCATTTGTGGAGCCTATCTGCCGAGTGGCAATTTTATTTGGTATGGCCGCTATTTTTATGGTATCTGCCTAAAAAATATACAAACAGGTGGTTGTTATGTCTAATCCCCATAGCAATGCTGATACGGATAGCCGTTTACCTGGTATGTAACCACCTCAATTACCTGGTAGGCTTTAATGGTAGTGCCGAGTCTGAAGCACTGGCCCCTTACGTGTTGCCGTTTTCACACCTCGACGCTTTTGTTTTCGGGACGCTGTTGTGCAACTCGAAGTTTAGAAAAGCAATAAGCAGGCCGGTTGTTGTTTACTCATGCATAGCGATAACAGTAACAGCGGGCTTCACGCTTGTTTGGTTATTACCATCGTACCCAATAGCCTCATTAGGCTGGCCAAGCAACTTACCGCTGGCTTACCAGTGGGTTTGGGGTTACTCGCTACTAAATATTACAAGTGCCGCCATCATAGCGGCGTTGGTAGAAGGTAAAGGAGCACGCTTTTTTGAGTTTACCAATATTACCGGGTTGCAATACTTAGGCAAAATTTCATACGGTATATATGTTTACCATCCGCTGCTAATATTCGCAGCACTTAATTATAGAGATAAACTTCCCTCCTTCCCGGGCAAGAGCATAGTCGAATTGATTTTTATTGTGATGATCACATCAGTAATTGCCCATTTTTCCTATAAATATTGGGAGAAACCGTTTCTTAAAAAGAGTAAGAAACAAACAGCTGCGCCTGAAGACTTAATACCTGAGCCGAAACCAGACCTGAAACCAGAAATGATCCACTAACCAAATTGAGAAGCTTACAAATTTATCATGTTACATGAACAGCAGTATTAACAGGCAATTAATTATTATTGCCCCAACCTGCCCGCCCGGAGTTTGTGGAGTAAGCGACCACGCTTATAAAACAGCCCTGGCATTAGGCAAATATTATGGCTCGGTAAAAATAGGGGTCGAATATTTCCCCTCATTAATTCCGGATACACCGTTACCCATAACAACAGCCTATTGGCACCAACTATTAGATCAATTAAAAAAGAGTAACATACCGGCTGATGTTTTACTCAATTACACACCAACCAGCTACGCGCGATCGGGCTTTCCCCTTAAATTGCTCAGCGCGCTGAAAAAGTTAAAAAAAGCATCGGCAAATAACCACCTGTTTGTTTTTATTCACGAAACGTGGGATGGCAGCAGTAACCTAAAAATGCACCACAGGTTACGCAACCTCTTTATAAAAAACACCATAAAACAAATAAGTGAAATTGCTGACGGGATAACGGTAGTAACTAACGAACAAAAGCAAAAAATTGAAGCCATAACCTTCAAACCCAAAATACGGCTTAGCCTGGTGGGTGCGAATATATTGCCCTTTGATAAAGCTTACGGACTTAACAGTACCCGCACCCCTGGCGACTGGCTGATATTTGGCCTGGCACATACAAGGCTTTGGACATTACAACAACACTTAAATTTAATAAAGGAGCTACAAAGCAAAGGAGTAATTAAGCGCATTTACGCTATAGGCCCTAAAGACAACACTTTTTCAGATCAGGAACAGGCGCTGGCCAATAGCAAGTTCGGTCCGGGATTTTTAATACAGATGGGTACTCTTGTACCTGAAGAAGTATCAAAAATGATGCTTAACGCCGAGGCGGCACTGGTTGGACAAACGGCAGATAGTTTACGTAAATCTGGTACGTTCGCAGCTTTATCGGCACATGCGGTACCAGTAATATGCGAAGCGCCTATTACGCTTGATGAGCCACCTGGTTATGCCATTATCCGCCCTGATGAACTGCGTGGCAATACGGAGTTAATATCAAGTACCGAAGGCGAAAAACGCCGTCAACTTTTACACCAGTGGTTTTGGCTTACCCGCAGTTGGGAAGCAATTGCGCTGGATATGCACACCTGGATCAGGGCTAATTAAATCTACAGCTTTTTATACGGCTTAAGTTTTACAAAGGTTTCGATGAAAAAAATAATTTTATCACATCCCACCGGCAACCGCAATGTAAGAGCGGTAATGACCAGTCTTAATAATGCGGGAATGTTGGAGAAATTTAACACTACCCTTGCTGCCGATGCCGGATCCTTCTGGTTAAAGCTATTGCCTGCGGGTATCCGTGCCGAGTGGTTGAGAAGGGCCTATCCTGTTCCATCAAAAAACCTGCACACCCGCCCCTCGCTCGAGCTTGCGCGCATTGCGCTACCTAAATTAGGATTTAGCAGCTGTATTGAACATGAAAAAGGCTGGGCCTGTATAGATGCTGTTTACCATGATCTGGACAAAGCCGGTGCTAAACAGCTTAAAAGCATAAAAGGTGATATAGATGCGGTTTACGCATACGAAGATGGAGCTTTGGAAACCTTTCGCCAGGCAAAAAAAATGGGCGTTAAATGTATTTACGATCTGCCGATAGCCTACTGGCAAACCGTGCAAAAGCTGTTAGGCCATGAGGCCGAACGCATGCCGCAGTGGGCTGTTACTTTAGGTGGAGGCATAAATGATTCGGAAGCTAAGCTTGAGCGGAAAACCAAAGAACTTGAATTAGCCGATGTGGTAGTTGGCCCCGGATCATTTGTGATGGATTCTATCCCGCTTTGGTCAAACAAAGAGGTGATCATGTCGCCTTTTGGTTCACCCGAATTAAGCGCACTGCCGGTAGCTGATCAGCAAAAACAAAAAGACGCACCTCTTCGCGTACTATTTGCAGGCTCGATGGGTCAGCGCAAAGGCCTGGGCGATTTGTTCAACGCAGTAAAAATGCTGAACACGTCCAATGTTGAACTGGTGGTGATGGGCGCCTTATTAACCGATATGGATTTTTATCGTAGTCAGTTGCCCAATTTCACTTACGAACCAGGCCGTTCGCACGATAAGGTTTTAGAATTGATGCGGTCATGCGATGTATTCTGCCTGCCATCAATTGTTGAAGGCAGGGCATTGGTAATGCAAGAGGCCATGAGCCAGGGCTTACCTATCATCATTACCCCAAATACCGGCGGTGCCGATTTGATAGACGAAGGCAAAACAGGCTTTTTAGTTCCCACACAATCGCCCGAATTAATTGCCGAAAAAATAGCCTGGTTTTTAGATAACCGCAACCAAATTCCATATATGGGCGAGATGGCCCGCCAAAAAGCCGCCGGTTATACTTGGGACAACTATGGTGACCATATCGTTCAATCGCTTAACAAATATTTAAGTTAATATGCCTTATGGCTTTTAAAAATCACTATGGCTGCAAATGAACTTCCAACCATAATACAACTTGAAGCGCCGCGCCGCAAAAGAATCCATATAGCTAAGCCTGTCAAGAAAAAAGACCCTAACCTGTTGCTTAAACGTGGCATATGGGCTTATTTTCTGTTGCTCATTTTTGAGGGGGCCTTACGTAAATGGGTGCTACCGGGTTTATCAACACCACTATTGGTTGTTCGCGACCCTTTAGCATTATGGCTGGTGTTATTGGCATGGAAACGTAACCTTTTACCATCAAACCTATATGTTAATGGGATGATGATAATCGGTGCCATAGCCATTATAACGGCTTTAGCATTTGGGCATGGCAATTTCGCGGTAGCCATATACGGTGCCCGCATCCTGATGTTCCACTGGCCGCTAATGTTTGTGATAGGTAAAGTGTTTGATCGTTACGATGTAATCAAAATTGGCCAGGCAACCATGTGGATCACCATACCTATGGCCATGTTGATAACGGCTCAGTTTTACAGTCCGCAATCAGCATTTGTAAACCGGGGAGTAGGCGGCGACATGAAAGGCGGTGGTTTTGACGGTGCGATGGGCTTTTTCAGACCACCTGCAACGTTTTCGTTTACCAACGGTACAGCTTTATTTTTTGGGTTTGCAGCGGCTTATGTTTGCTACTTCTGGCTCACACCAAAAAGTATAAATAGGCTGGTACTTTTAGGCGCAACATTAGGCGTTTTGATGGCTATTCCCCTATCTATAAGCCGTAGTTTATTATCATTAGTACTGGCAGCAATACTATTTTCATTTATAGGCATCTCACGCAATCCCAAATACATTGGCAAGGTAATGGTAGCCGTGGTGGCCTTAGTTGTGATATTTGCGGTGCTAAGCCAGTTTAGCTTTTTTGCTACCCCGCTCGAGGTGTTCACGCACCGCTTCACAAGCGCCAACGAAACCGAAGGTGGTGTATCCGGCGTGTTTGTCGATCGCTTTTTAGGCGGCATGGTTGGCGCCATCATCGAATCGGCACAGAAACCATTTTTCGGCTATGGCATAGGAATGGGTACCAGCGTAGGCAGTATGCTGATAGCCGGCGACCATACGGTGTACCTGATCTCGGAAGGTGAATGGGGCCGTTTAATTGGTGAAATGGGCATTCTTATGGGCTTTGCGGTGATCATTATCCGCGTAGTATTTGTAGTGAACTTAGGCTGGAATAGTTTTAAACGGGTAGCCAAAGATGATTTTTTACCATGGATGATCTGTAGCATCGGCATTCTTGCTATTATGCAGGGCCAGTGGGCACAACCAACTTCGTTAGGCTTTGATGTTATCCTCGGCGGTATTACGCTTGCTGCATTACGCAAACCTAACCGTAAGCTGTACCTGGTAAAAACAATTGAAGAAGGCGATGAGATCCCTGCTTCCCTCAATATCAACAAATTCAATCATTAACATTTATACCCCTATTATATGTTGTTACAAAACCTGGTATCCTCGTCATTTACCGAATCGGTTGATGAGCTGATTGATGTACTGTACTCAAGCAAGCAACTTGAACATAACGTCCTGTCTGCCGGTTCGGCAATTAAGCAGGCCATTTTAAATGGAGGTAAATTACTAACCTGTGGAAACGGTGGCAGCGCTGCTGATGCCCTGCACCTTGCCGAAGAACTTGTTGGCCGCTACAAACTGGAGCGCCGCAGCTTGCCCGCCATCTGCCTCAACGCCGATGTAACAGCCATCACCTGCATAGGTAATGATTACGGGTTTGATCATATTTATTCAAGGCAGGTTCATGGCCTGGGTAAACCCGGCGATGTGCTTGTTGGGTTTAGCACCAGTGGCAACAGCCCCAATGTGATTAACGCGTTTGAGCAAGCCAATAAGCAAGGCATTACCACAATCTATCTTGGCGGTAAAGATGGCGGAAAATTAAAAGGACTTTGTAACCACGAGATCATCGTGCCAAGTAATACCACCGCGCGCATTCAGGAAATACATACCGTGGTATTGCACCAATGGCTTGAAGAGTTAGATATCACCGACTGGAGTTCACTATAAAATACCCCTTATCATGAATTTACCTTATTTACTTACCCAACTTGGCACAGTTAAAATATTGGTTTTGGGCGATCTGATGCTCGACCATTACATATGGGGCAATGTTCACCGCATTTCGCCCGAGGCACCAGTGCCTGTAGTACAGGTTGCCAGGGATACCTACACTGCCGGTGGCGCGGCAAACGTTGCGCTTAACCTAAGTAATCTTGGTGTAAGAACAAAGGTAATGGGCCATGTTACTCAGGATGATGCGGGACGGCGCTTACAGGAAATCCTTTCTGATAAACGCGTTAAATACATCTCGCCCGAGTTGCTTTTTCAGGCACCTACCATTATCAAAACACGGGTAATTGTACACTCGCAGCAACTTTGCCGTATTGACAGGGAAGAAACCCGCGAGTGCTACAGCATTGATTCATCGCCTAAGTTTGAGGTATTGTTGGAGAAAGTATTGTCGGAAGTTGACGCGGTTATTTTATCTGATTATGCCAAAGGCGTTATCACCCAAACGCTGGTTGATTCGGTTTTAAAAATAGCAAAAAAGCTTCCTAATTTATTGGTAGCTGTTGATCCGAAACCGGCCCGCAGGTTATCGTTTAAAGGGGTTGGCTTACTAACCCCCAACCGCCACGAAGCGTTGGAATTAGCAGAGTTACCAGAACCATTGGCTGGCGAAAAATATCCGCTCGAAGAAATATGCAAGCGGATCCACGAGATCTACAGCCCTGAAATTTTAATAGTAACCCTTGGTGCAGATGGTATGGCCATCAGTCATAAAGGCGAGGTTACAGAACATCTTCCTACCGTTGCGCGCCAGGTATTTGATGTGTCGGGCGCGGGCGATACGGTTATAGCAACCTTAACCGCGGCACTGGCCAGCGGCGCTACCGCTGCCGAAGCTGCACGCTTAGCAAATGCCGCCGCAGGTTGCGTAGTAGCCCATGTAGGTACAGCCCCTGTGTTATATAACGAACTTAATGATTGGCTGCAAAAAGCCGATTTGGATTATCAAAACAAGTGATCAGATCTTATCTGTTGACGATATGAGTGCTTCAAAAAACAAAAACGTTCTTATTTACAGGCTTGGTAGCCTTGGCGATACCATAATGGCATTGCCGTGCTTCCACAAAATAAAGGATTCGTTTCCCGATGCAGATATTACGCTGTTAACCAATAAACCGGTAATGGCAAAGGCTGCCGCTATCGAAGCCATTTTGGGAACAGGTTACTTTTTTGATCGCACCATTAACTACCCGGTAGGCACCCGCGATTGGAAAGTATTACTCGATCTCATTAAACAGATCCGTGCGTTGAAAATTGATACGGTAGTTAATATAACCCCGGTACGTTCAAAAAAAGCCATTCTGCGGGATAAGTTATTTTTTATGGCCGCAGGTGTGAAACGCCTGATAGGTTTTGATGTATTAGAAGAAGATATAAACGTAGTAACCGACCCGCAAACGGGTGTTAACGAATGGGAAGCGAAACGCCTTGCCCGCCGTATTAAAGTTTTAGGAGATATTGACCTTGAAGCCCCCCAAAACTGGGACATGCGCCTCACTCCTGCCGAAACCAATGCTGCCAATACATATTTCGATCTGGTAGCACAGGGAAGCCCGGTTTTGGCTATATCATTAGGCACTAAAAACCAGGCTAATGATTGGGGACTGATCAACTGGCAGGCTTTACTTATCCAACTATCGGGCATACTGCTCAACTGGAAACTCATCATCATTGGCGCACCCGACGAAACCGTATTGGCCGATGCTTGCCTGGAATCGTGGGGCCGGGAAGGTATCAACCTCTGCGGAAAAACTACTCCGCGCATATCAGCTGCATTATTAAAAAGAGTTTCCCTTTTTATTGGGCATGATAGTGGACCACTGCATCTGGCAGCTTGTTCAGGCGTTCCATGTGTGGGTATTTACTCGGCCAGGAACATGCCGGGCCAATGGTTTCCGCGCGGAAAAAACAACCAATTGCTTTATAAACTGCCTGAATGTGCAGGCTGCGGCTTGGAAACATGCATCGAAAAACAAAAAAAATGTATCCTGTCTATCTCTGTAAATAATGTTCAGCAGGCTGCACTTAAAATAATCAACTCGGGTAAACCAAAAATATCGCCGGTTTTATATAACTAAATATGAAAGTACTTCACGTTATCAGCAGTATGGATCCTAAAATGGGTGGTGTATGCGAGGCTGTGCGAATCACCGCTGTCGGCCTGCAAACCTTAGGTATTCATAACGAGGTTGTCTGCGTTGACGAAGAAACATATCATCAAGATACTACTTATACACAGCATAACCTTGGGCCATCAAAAAATCCATGGTACTATAGCAATCGGCTATTACCATGGCTTAACGAAAATATAGGCCGGTTTGATGCGGTTATTGTACATGGGCTTTGGCTTTATCATGGTTACGCGGCTAATAAAGCTTTCCAAAATCTAAAGAAAAAAGGAGGCAGTAGCTTAAAAACCAAACTATTTGTAATGCCACATGGCATGCTCGACCCATATTTTCAGCGGGCTAAAACACGCCGTTTAAAAGCTTTACGCAATGTTATTTACTGGGGACTTATCGAAAAACACATTATAAATAACGCTGATGAGCTACTGTTTACATGCCAAACAGAGCTTCAGCTTGCACGTGAGCCTTTCTGGCCGTATAAACCTAAACGTGAAACTGTTGTTGGCCTCGGGGTTGAAGCGCCCCCAGCCTACAACGCAAGCATGCTTAGCGTTTTTGAAGAAAAAATTCCTGCTGTAAAAGGCAGCCCATATTTACTTTTTTTAAGCCGTATCCACGAAAAAAAGGGTGTGGATATGCTGCTGCACTCTTATACAAAAATTATTGAGCAGCAAACTTCAGATGCAGGCCAACAGGATCTAACCAATGTTCCAAAGCTTGTTATTGCAGGACCAGGTTTAGAAAGTGATTATGGGTTACAACTTAAAGAAACAGTAGATAATTCTGAATTGCTGAGTAAGCTGGTACACTTTCCGGGGATGTTAACCGGCGAGGCTAAATGGGGAGCTTTTTACGGCTGCGAGGCATTTGTGCTGCCAAGCCATCAGGAAAACTTTGGGATAGCGGTAGTTGAAGCGCTTACCTGTAATAAACCCGTTTTAATATCAAACCAGGTAAACATATGGCCCGAAATTGAGCAAGCCGGTGGGGCCATTGTTGCCGACGATACCCTAATCGGCACCTTCGAAATGCTTGATAAATGGAGCGGCTTAGCATCAACAGATAAAGATAAAATGGCTGCCGGTGCACGCCATTGTTATGAAAAACACTTCGCGATAGATGCGGTGATCAACAATTTTTATCAAATACTTAAAAACTGAATTACAGATAGTTATCTATTAAACACATAAGTAAAATTTTATGCTTTCATACCACAGCAAGGATAGTGCAGACGGATATTTGCGCCCGGTATTTTCATTTAAAAACAAACTAAAACGAGCGTGCTGGAACGTAACCTGGCTTTTGTTATGCCGATGGACGCCAAAACCTATGCACCGCTGGCGCGCGTTTATTGTAAAAGCCTTTGGTGCCAAACTTGGTAAAAGAAATGTGATCTATCCAGATTGTATTATATGGGCACCCTGGTTGCTTGAAACTGAAGATATCGTAACCATAGGCCCCGGTGTTGAAATTTACAATCCGGGCGGTGTTTATCTGGGTCACCATTCTATACTTTCGCAAAATTCATTTTTATGTGGGGCCACGCACGATTATAACACTGCCGATTTTACCTATATCATGAAGCAGATAGTTATTGAGCCTTATGCGTGGATCTGCTCAAAAGCCATTGTACTACCCGGCGTATGCTGCATGGAAGGTAGTGTACTTGGCGCTGCTTCAGTAACATCCCGCGACCTTGCCCCCTGGACGGTATATGGCGGTCATCCGGCAAAAGCACTAAAAAAACGAACCAATTTCTTAAACCTAACTCCTGCACATCATGAATACGAACAACCTGCTGCCATTATATGATATCTGTGTTGTGGGCAGCGGCCCGGCCGGCATCAT
Organism: Mucilaginibacter sp. CAU 1740; assembly: GCF_039839285.1. Lineage (NCBI taxonomy): Bacteria > Pseudomonadati > Bacteroidota > Sphingobacteriia > Sphingobacteriales > Sphingobacteriaceae > Mucilaginibacter > Mucilaginibacter sp. CAU 1740. The sequence goes on from NZ_JBDOQS010000015.1 coordinate 84,256, forward strand.
ATTAGCCCTTGAATATGCGGACCTTAACCCCAACAAAAGCGTTTTACTGGTTGAGTATGGATCACCATCGCAACCTGCACAAAACAATCTCGATAACTCTATAACGGTTAACAACGCCGTTAATCATCACCTACCGGCTGATTGTACTAACAAAGGCCTTGGCGGTACATCTGCAACCTGGGGTGGCCGTTGTGTTTTGTACGATGATGTTGATTTTATTGACAGGCCGGTACTAAAGGGTGGTTGTACATGGGATGAGCGGATATTTGCAGATGTTAAAGAACATACTCCCGTTGCCGCTAAATATTTTGAATGTGGTGAGGCTGTATTTGATTTGAAAGATGCGAAAGCGGTAAAACCAATAGCCGAAGGCTTTAAGCAGGGTGTTGTTACCGATACGGCTATTGAGCGGTATAGTATGCCAACCCGGTTTGGAAAACGCTATCAGGCCGATATCGAGGCAAAAAAGAATATCACGGTATTGCAGGGATACGAAGCAAGAAGTTTTTCGGAACCGGATGAAAATGGTAAGGTTCAATTTCTGACGATAAGGGAGGTAGCTTCCCAAACAATTAAAGCAGTTGCAGCCGGTAAGTTTGTACTTGCCGCCGGAGCGCAGGAAAGCACACGTATTTTACTACGTAATAAACAAATATTTAAAAACACCGGTGCCCCCGCCGCTCTCGGTAAATTTTACCAGGGACATTTATCGGGCAAAATAGCATCGGTAAAGTTTTATGGCGATCCTAAAAAAACAGACTACTATTTTATAAAAGGTAAAGACGGCAGCTATTCAAGGAGGCGTTTTCAGTTCAGCACACAATATCTTAAGGATAACGATTTGCTGAATACGGCCATCTGGCTTGATAATCCGCTTTACTTCGATCCAAAACATAAAAGCGGTGCCATGTCTATGATGTACCTGGCCATGATCACCCCTGTACTGGGCAAAAAACTGGCACCACCGGCTATAGCGCATTCCATAACCAAGGGAAAAGTAAACAAAGTAACTACGCACCTTGGCAATATAGTTAAAGGATTGCCCGGTTCGCTCACTAAACCCGCCTCGATATTTTACAAAAGATATTGCATGGCCCGCAAACTACCGGGAATTTTCCTTTATAGTCCGCAAAATACCTACGCGCTCCATTTTCATGCCGAGCAGGTACCTTTTGAAGGTAACAGCATGCAGCTTGGAGCCGATGGCGAAAGCCTTAATATTAACTATACACTTACCGATGCCGATGTACAATCAGTAGTTAAACTTCACCACACCCTGGATAAGTGGTTGAGAGATTGCGGTTGCGGCGAGCTACAGTATTGGTTTGATGAGGACAAACTACCCGAGGCCATAAGGCAAATGAGTAAAGATGGTTTGCACCAATCTGGCACAACAAGGATAGCCGATAGCGCTGATTTGGGTGTGGTTGACAGAAACCTAAAAGTTTGGGGAACGGAGAATGTGTATGTATGCAGCAGTTCGGTGTTCCCAACATCAGGCCAGGCAAACCCAACCTTTATGTTAGGAGCTTTCGCGGTAAGGCTGGCAAATCATTTAACGTGGCCCGCCAAAAACACGCCCCCGTTACAACAACAAGAAGTTAGTACTCCTATTAATTTAACCACATAAGATGATCTCAGTTATTATTCTCACTAAAAACGAAGAAGCTGATCTTCCAAAATGCTTAAATTCTTTAAGCTGGACAGACGATGTGCATGTGCTTGATTCGTTAAGCACAGATGATACCTGCGAAATTGCGATGGCCTATGGTGCAAAAGTTACCATAAACCCCTTTGTAAGCTTTGGCAAACAACGCAATTTCGCCCTCGAAAATATTGAAACCAAATACAATTGGATCCTTTTTCTGGATGCAGATGAGGTTGCCACTCCCGAGTTTGCCGCATGCCTGCTAAGCAACGTAAAAAACGCTGACGCTAACACAGCAGGTTTTTATTGCTGCTGGAAAATGATGCTTGAAAACAGGTGGTTAAAAAATTCGGACAATTTCCCGAAATGGCAGCTACGGGTGGTTAACAAAGGAAAAGTTACTTACACCGATTTTGGGCACGGACAAAAAGAGGATGAAGTTTTAGGTAGCGTTGGATATTTGAAAGTGCCCTACCTTCATTACGGTTTTTCAAAAGGCTGGTCGCATTGGATAGAGCGCCATAACCGCTATTCAACTTTAGAGGCCATAGCCCGGCTGGATAACATCCCTCCTTTTAAAAACATTTTTAGTAAACACGGCAGCACCCGTAACCCTGCATTAAAATCGTGGCTTATTAAAGTACCGGGTTGGCCAATATTAAGGTTTATTCATGCCTATGTTTTTAACCTTGGCTTTATTGAAGGGACTCCTGGTTTAACTTACTGTATTAACCTTTCATTTTATGAGCATATGATCAAGATAAAAATGAGGGAGATCGAACTGGCCAGAAAAAATACGATCAAAGCCAACACAACTGATACTCCCCGTCTTGATCTTAATGAAAAGCAAGCCATGGGCTTGTTGCACAAAGAATTATCATAGCCGCCCCTCGGTTACCTCCAAGTACATATCAATCTAAACCAATAATATACTATGGAAACCATTTATGAACAACCAGTTAAACAATTTGTAAAAAACGGAACTCAATTCTACAAAAAAGGTAAATACATTGAATTTGCCATTGAAGATGAAACTGAAGCTATTAAAGCCAACGCTTTTTACTTTAACAACCCCGAGTGGGCCGAAGAGTATCTCACCTACTGTCACCGCAGCGATTCATTCAAAAAAAGATGGCTTGCGGCAATGGGAAGCTGGGACAATAAAGTTGTAGTAGATATTGGCTGCGGTCCGGGCAATATTTTTGCAACCCTTGGCGGCAAACCTAAAGTACTTATCGGTATTGATGTGGCGCCTACCTCGCTCGAACTGGCCGAAGCATTAGGATATACCAGCGTACTTGCCGATGCCACAAAACTTCCGTTTGTATCGGGCTTCGCGGATATCGTAACGCTGAATGCAGCATTGCACCATTGCGAAGATATGGGCGCTGTATTGGCTGAGGCCGCACGGATATTGAAACCAGGAGGCTTACTGGTAACAGATCATGATCCGCAGTTAAGCGCCTGGGATTATAAAGGTGTTGCCAAGCTTTTGTGGAACAGCCGTAAACTGATATACAGATTAACCGGACGTGGTTTTCATAAAACATCAAGTCAGCAATTTTGGGGACTTGCCTGCGAAATTCACCATAAACCCGGGCACGGCGTAACCGAGAATTTTTTCAAGGGCATACTCGAGCCACTTGGCTTTAAGGTAAATGTTTACCCCCATAACCACGAGCTTGGCGAAGAGGTTTTGGAAGGAAAAAAAGGCAAGCCTGAATTTAAATACCAAATGGGTAACCTGCTTTCGGGCCGAAACCCGTTTGCCGGCAAAAGCGCACTAACCCTAATGTGCGTAGCTACAAAAAATAATATCTGAAGTATCGATTTTAATACCCCTATTTAAATCCCCTTAACACTTTTAAGACTATTGACTATGTTAGATCCAGCTAAAAAAAGTGTACTTATCATTGGCATAAACTTTTCGCCCGAGCTTACCGGCATTGGTAAATACACTGGCGAAATGGTTGATTGGTTAACAGAAAACAACTTTAAATGTAATGTTGTAACCTCTTTTCCGTATTATCCATATTGGAAAGTGCAAAAGCCCTACAAAAACAGGTTTTACACGCGTGAAACTTTGAAAAATGGCAAACTGAACATTTATCGCTGCCCCATGTACGTGCCTAAACAACCGAGCGGTTTAAAGCGATTAATTCACGAATTTACTTTCTTTTTATCGGCTTTGGTAATGGTTACATACCTTTTGTTCAAGCCTAAAAAAGATTATATTTTTTGCATGGCCCCACCTTTCCATTTAGGTTTTTTGGGAATGTATTATCGCTTTTTTAAAGGCGGTAAAATAGTTTACCACATCCAGGATCTACAGATTGAGGCCGCACGCGATTTACAGATGATCAAATCGAAAGCCGTGTTTAAAGTGCTTTTTGGCATGGAGAAAAGAATTATGCGAAGCGTGAATTATGTTAGTACAATCTCCAGTGGCATGCTCAAAAAAATATCGAACAAAACGGATAAAAACGTATTGTTTTTTCCTAACTGGGTTGATACAACGGCTTACTGTCCTCTGTATGATAGCGCCGAGCTTAAAATACTATGGGGTTTTCACCAGGATGATAAAATTGTACTGTACTCGGGTAGTATTGGTGAAAAACAGGGGCTTGATGCTATTTTAACCGTAGCTAAGCAATTGCAGGAATCGAGCTTTATCAAATTTGTGATATGCGGCACCGGCCCTTATAAAGAAAAACTGATAGCCAGCGCCCGCGACCAAAAACTGAATAACGTACACTTTTTACCGTTGCAGGAGCCTAACATGTTCAATAACTTTTTGAATATGGCCGATGTGCACCTTATAATTCAGAAAAAAAGTGCCGGCGATTTAGTGATGCCTTCAAAGCTTACTACCATATTGGCTGTTGGAGGTTTAGCGCTCATTACCGCCGAACCAGGCACAAACCTGTTTGAAGTGGTGAATGATAACCAAATGGGGATCATCATTCCGTCAGAAAACTCGAGTTCGTTAAAAGATGCTATATATTCATGCTGTACCCGCGATAATAGCTCGGTAAAATTAAACGGAAGGATCTATGCTGAAAATCATCTTAACAAGAACAGCATTCTTAAAAAAATAATGAATATTTTGGAAAACCGCCCGCCTTCTGTTGATCTTGATGAAGAGAAGGGCGCACCGATAGATTACCTTGAATTGAAGAACTAATAACCGCCTCCTTTAACGCCGTCAAACTTTCTCGATGTGGAGTTTATTTTTAGGGCGAGACAAGGAAATCTCAGGCTCAGAAAACAAATAATTGGATGAGGAATATTCGTAAACCTTAACATCGGTTAAAGTAATCTTTAACGTATTGCCCACTTCTTCAAACACCGACACTGTTCCGGAATAAGTAAGATCATATTCCATATCAGTTACATACATATTACCTAAAGCAGATTCGGCCATTACAGAAGTGCTGTTCAAAGTTATGTGAAGGTACTGTTCCAATTTGTTTTTTCTTATTTATACGGGTCTGATTGTTAATAGTTTTACTTTTTCATCACTTATTTCATTTTTTTTATAAAAAAACTTCTACCCCAAATATCCATAACCTACAATAGTGCAGCCGCTTGCTAATACGCTGCTTTTTAAAGCAAAAACTTATTCACCATTATCATGAAAAAAATAGCCCTTATTACAGGTATCACCGGCCAGGACGGTGCTTACCTTGCCGAATTGTTGTTATCAAAAAATTATGTTGTTCATGGTATAAAAAGGCGTAGCTCGCTTTTAAACACCGAGCGTATCGATCATCTTTACCAGGATCCGCACGATGAAAACCGCAATTTTATTATGCACTATGGCGATCTTTCTGATTCAACCAACCTGATCAGGATCATACAACAGGTACAGCCTGATGAGATCTATAATCTGGGGGCCATGTCGCACGTAAAGGTTAGTTTTGACACGCCTGAGTACACAGCCAATGCCGATGGTATAGGTACCCTGCGTTTGTTAGAAGCCATAAGAATATTGCAGCTTAACAAAAAAACTAAAATATACCAGGCCTCAACCTCCGAACTTTATGGTTTGGTACAGGCTGTTCCGCAATCAGAAACTACACCTTTTTACCCGCGCTCGCCATACGCTGTTGCTAAGCTTTATGCTTATTGGATAACTGTTAACTATCGCGAAGCATACGGTATGTTTGCGTGTAATGGTATTCTTTTTAACCACGAAAGCCCTTTACGCGGTGAAACCTTTGTAACCCGTAAAATAACCCGTGGCGCTGTGAAGATAGCCCTTGGTTTGCAGGATAAATTATACCTGGGCAACCTTGATGCACGCCGCGACTGGGGCCATGCTAAAGATTATGTTGAAGCCATGTGGTTGATCCTTCAGCAGGAAAAACCCGAAGACTTTGTTATAGCAACAGGTATTACCACGCCGGTTAGGGAATTTGTAAAAATGGCCTTTGCCGAGCTGGGTATAGAGGTTGAATTTACCGGCGAAGGAATAAATGAAAAGGGCTACGTAACATCATGCTCAAATCCTGATTACCTGATTGAGATAGGAAAAGAAGTAGTTGCCGTTGATGCAGCTTATTTCCGCCCTACCGAGGTTGATCTGCTAATTGGCGACCCAACCAAAGCCATTGAAAAACTGGGTTGGAAAATAAAATACGATCTAAAAATGCTGGTTAACGATATGGTTACATCCGACATTCATGTTTTCAGAAAAGAACGCATATTGAAAGAGTTGGGTTACGAAATTAAAAACCAGTACGAATAATCAGTACAAAACCCTAACCGCCTAAACCCCAAACAGGTGAAACTAATAATAATTGACGACGAACCCATCCAGCATTTTATTTTAGATAGGATGCTGGGGCGTTATTTTTCTTCGGAGAAAGATGGCACCATGCATAGTGATAGTGGAACGGTAATACTCGAGTTTTTAAATAAGCATAAAAATAATGCCGATGAACTGCCCGATATTATATTTCTCGACCTGCATATGCCCATAATGAACGGATGGGACTTTTTAGAGCGCTTTAAAAAGATAAGGAAAGATATTTCCAAGTCGATAAATATTTACGTTATAAGTTCGTCAATTGACCCAGTGGATATTTCGCGCTCAAAACGGTATTCGTTTGTTAAAGATTATATAGTTAAGCCGGTCACCTTGCCGATGTTGACCAAAATATTTGGCGATGGATTGCCGGTTAAAAATTAAATTCTATAATATATGAAAACCAGTATTGACGAAATTTGGTTAGGGAAAATTGACGAATTGCCCACTTTAAAGCAAAAAATTAAAAACTGGCAGTTGGAGGGCAACAAAGTTGTTTTTACCAACGGAGTGTTTGATCTGGTGCACATTGGTCATTTAAGCTATCTCGCCAAATCGGCCGAGCTTGGGCACAAACTGGTTGTAGGTGTTAACGCCGATAGTTCGGTAAAACGCATAAAAGGCGATGACCGCCCAATTAACCACCAAAACAGCCGTGTAGCCCTGCTGGCAGCTTTACTTTTTATTGATGCCGTTATTTTGTTTGACGAGGATACCCCTTTAAACCTTATTAAAGAGCTGATGCCCGATATATTGGTAAAAGGTGCCGATTATGCCATAGAAAACATTGTTGGCGGCAAAGAAGTTATAGCCAACGGCGGCGAAGTAAAAACCATCAATTTTATTGAGGGCTATTCATCAACCAATATCATCAAAAAAATAAGCGGGCAAATGTAAATTCACCAACTTTCTATTAAAGCTATCAAAAAGCAAAAGGCACTTTTAGGATTTAATCCTGAAAGTGCCTTTTTTATTTATATACAGTTTGATAATTTAATTATCCTCAGTGTAGTTTTTAAAACTATTCAAAATAGCTTGCCAGCCATTCTTCTGCATTTCGAGCGAATTTTGATTTTCGGGATCAAAAGTAACAGCTACATCAGTTTGATCGCCATTGCTTTTAAACGCCACACTTGCTTGCCTTCCGTTTGGCATGGTATAAGTAAACTTTTCTCCCTCAACTATCTCATCATAAGTAGCCTCAAAATCAAAACCGAAGCTACCATCTTTAGCTTCCATACGTGCCGAATATTTTCCGCCTACACGCATATCGTTAAAGGCTGAAGGGCACTGCCATGATGGATCCGCAAAGTTCCATTGCGTGATATGCTCTGGTTGGGTATAATAATCCCATGTTTTCTTTGCATCGGCATTTACCGTTGCGGTTACTGTTATCTTTTCACTCATGTTTATTTTGTTAAGGTTAGTAATAGTTCGTCGAGTTTTTCGAGCGTGGCTATCATGCCTTGCTCCATGCCCATCTGGATAACCGTTTCCAGATCAGATAACGATTTGTAGGTTACAATGGTTTCCACCAGCGCGTTTTCATCCTTATCGGTAAAATTCACCAGCCATTCGGCACGGGGCAGCTCTTCGTTTATAGTACCTTCGGCGTTACTGAAGGCATCAAGGGCGGTGTAATAGTCAATCGGGGCTATTTTTACATACTCGGTTAAGCCCCAATATTCGGTGCCATTAGGCTCAACCATGGCGTAGTGCCAATGCCCGCCCTCACTAAAATCCATCGATTTTGTTTTGGTGGTTAAAGGCCTGGGGGCAAACCATTGGTCGAGCAGTTCGCTTTTGGTGTAGCAATCCCACACCAATTGCCTGCCGGCCAAAAATTCGCGCTTTATGGTAAGCGTATTTTTTTGTTTATCGGCAATAAAATCAAACTGCAAATTGTGCTTCATTAGTTTTGTTTTTTTAAGGTTGATAAAAGGTCATCGAGCTGTGAGAAACGCGTTTCCCAAATTTTGCGGAACTGCTCCAGCCATTTGTCTACCTCCTTCATTTTATCAATTTCAAGCTGATAGTAGATCTCCCTACCCTGCTGCTCCTGCTTTAAAAGCTGGCACTCGGTTAAAACTTTTAAATGTTTTGAAATGGCCTGTCGCGTACTGTCAAAATGTTCGGCAATGGCATTGGGGGTCATGGCCTGTATGGCAATCAAGGCGATGATAGCCCTTCGCGTAGGGTCGGCAATGGCCTGAAAAATATCTCTTCTCACTGGTTCTCTTTATTTATACACATACCCTAATCAATCGGGCTAAAAACTTCAAATTATTTCCTCACCATCGGCAGGTATTTTTGCCAATTTTCAATAATTGCCCAAAGCACAACAGCGGCCATAACCAATGAGATAGGCAAAGCCGACGGCGAGCTGCTGATGTTAGAAATAACAATACCCGTTAACACCGGCACAAGCACCACTGCACCTAATGCCCTTGTTACGGGGATGATGAGCAATAAACCGCCAATAACTTCTGCCGCGCCTACAAGCGGCATTAACCAACCAATGGTAGCGTATGCCTGCATTAACTTCATCATGCTCTCGGGCATATCTTTAGGCATGGGCATGTAGTTAAAAAATTTATTCAACCCGGCGTTGATGAACATCAAGCCCGTTAACAGGCAAAGCACAAACAAAATTTTACTTTTCATAATTGTTTAAGTTTAAATTGGAAACTGATTAGTTGCAAATATATACGCAACCAATCAGTTTCACAAGGTTTTTACAGAATAAATTTCATTAAGAAATAAGATCATTCCAAAATCAAATATCACCGGCAAAGCGATGAACGGGACACCAATTGTCGCAATCCTGATACGTTATTTGTTTTGTGGGCAACTTAGCTTAATATTGCAATGTTCGTTACAGGCAACTAATTCAAATGAACAGAAAAACGGTAAATATTTTGGTTTTCAGTATCGGGGTAATGATGCTCCTGTTACGGCCATATCTAATTTACCAACTTACGAGCGGCGATAACCTAAAAAAGAACCCGGTTAAAACAAGCCTTCTGCAACGCCTCATCAAGAAAAAAGACGATTATTTTGGCTGGCATGATAAAGCTACGGTTGAAGAACGCGCCCCTGCTCATGATTTCCGGTTGCCGGTAAAACGGCTTTCTACCATTTATGCACAATACCAGTCGCAATTACCGGCAGGCTACTTGGCATTTTTACTGACAACTACTGCTATCGCCTTATTTTACAGAAAGGCCAATAGTACTCCTTCCCTATTATCCTGTTTCAGGATCTGAATTGTATCTTGAACTTGCATAAAGCATCCCGATGCAGCAAGTTTTGGTTACCCTGAGATAATTTTAAATTAACAAACATTACGTTTCTTCGATGTTTAGAATAATATGAAAACTATTCTATCAATAATTCTTTTAATTGCAAGCATGGCCGTAAACGCGCAGGTTTCCGTTAAGTGGCCTGATGATAAAAAAGCAACCATCATTCTTACGTATGATGATGCTCTGCCATCGCAATTAAAAACGGCTGTTCCGCAATTAAAGGCCGCTAAGTTAAATGCCACTTTTTTTCTCACCAGCGATATCGACAGTGTTTCTATACCCCAATGGCGTGCACTTGCAAAAAGTGGTTTTGAATTGGGCAACCATACCGTATTTCATCCATGCGCGGGCACGGATGATAATCCAGTTCCGTCAGATCATTATACCGCCTACCAGATCATCCGCGAGATAGAAGTAATGGACCGCTTTTTATATGCGGTAGATGGTAAAACCAAGCGAACTTTCGCCTATCCCTGTGCTGAAACTATTGTAGGTGGTAAAGACTATGTCGACTCACTCCGAAAATATACCTTAGTTAAATACGCCCGTGCAGGCGGGGATTCGACAGCGTTTATTACAGATTTCGAGCATCTTGACCCCTTCCGTGTTCCTTCTTACGGATTGGAAGGCGGCGAAAGCGGCGAGCAACTAATAGCCTTTGTAAAGAAAGTACAAAAAAGCGGCGGTTTAGGAATCATTATGCTTCATGGCATAGGTGGCGATTATATCACCATCTCGGCCGAAGCCCACCAGGAGTTGATCAAATACCTGCAAACTCAGAAAAAAGAAATATGGATGCCAACCTTTCAGCAAGGCATGGACTATATCAATAAACAGATCCCCTTAAAAGCTCAAAAAATTTAAACTATACATCATCAAACAAATGAAAAAAAGATCGATAAATAGAAGGCTTCTTTTTGTTCCGGTAGCGCTGGCCGCTGTTACCAGCCTCGGTATTTCGGCATGGCGTTATCCTGAACCCGAACCCAAAGGAATTGAAAAGGTAAAGCATGTGGTTATAATTTACATGGAAAACCACAGTTTCGATAACCTATGGGGGCAATTTAAAGGTGCCGACGGTTTGGCACAGGCTAAGCCTGAGAACGTTATCCAACTGGATGCCGAAGGTAAACCATACACTACTTTGCCGCCCGTACCACGCAGTACAGCGTTCCCAACCAACTTGCCAAACAATTATTACAACATTGATCAGTACGTTGCTGCCGATCAGGCCACGCCCGATGTAACCCACGCTTTTTACCAGGAGCAAATGCAGATAAATGGTGGAAAGATGGACAAGTTTGCCTTGTACAATTATACCAAAGGCTTAACAATGGGCTACTATACCACAGCCAATTTGCCATTGTACGATCTGGCGAAAAAATATACCCTTTGCGATCATTTTTTTCACAGCGCTTTCGGCGGATCATTCCTGAATCACCAGTGGCTTGTAGCCGCAGCTTCTCCTGAGTTTCGCAACGCTCCCGAAAACATCAAAGCACAGGTAGATGCATCCGGCAAGTTGATAAAAGATGGTTCGGTTACTCCTGATGGTTACGCGGTTAATACATCAAACTCGGTAAACCTGCACCCTAAAGGCGCTAACCCGGCAACTTTAGTACCCAACCAAACCAACCCAACAATCGGCGACCGCCTTTCGGATAAAGGTGTTAACTGGACATGGTATTCAGGAGGTTGGAACGATGCCGCGGCAGGAAAAGCTGATCCAACGTTTGCTTTTCATCACCAGCCTTTTGCTTATTTCACCCGCTATGCAGAGGGAACAGAAGAAAGGAAAAAACACCTGCGTGACGAGACCGAGTTTTTTGAAGCAGCGCAAAAAGGCACCTTACCTGCGGTATCTTTTGTTAAACCTTTAGGATTGGAAAACGAACATCCGGGCGGCTCCACAGTTACAGCCGGAGAAAGCCATGCTGTTAAGCTGATCAATGCGGTGTTAAACGGCCCTAACGGTAAAGATGCCGTGATCATTTTAACCTATGATGAAAACGGAGGCTTTTGGGACCATGTAGCCCCACCTAAAATAGATAAATGGGGACCAGGCACACGTATCCCTGCCATCATTATTTCGCCATTTGCTAAAAAAGGATTTGTTGACCATACCAGTTACGAAACGGTGAGTATCCTATCATTTATTGAAAAAAGATGGGGGCTAAAACCGCTTAACAGCCGCGATCAGCATGCTGATCCACTAAGTAATGCGTTCAACTTTTAAAGCAATTACAGCAGGCTTGCTGGCCATAGTTGGCTGCGGCCTGCTGAGTTTTCATGCTCCGCCCGCATCGGTATCTGAGGCCGTTCGCGAAAAACTGGTACTACAGGCCGACAGCTTTATAACAGCGGTAAAAAGCTTGCAAAAGGCTGTTGACCAAACCGGTGATAAGCGGGTGCTGCAACAACGATTCAGATCGGCGCGCCTTGCTTATAAGCGAATAGAATGGGCTACCGAATATTTTGATCCGCTTACCGCGCGACAAGTGAATGGCCCGCCTGTACCCGAAACTGAACTAAGCGGACAGGTGATCCAGCCCGAGGGCTTGCAACTACTTGAGGGATTAATCTTCCCGCAGGTTACCCCATCTTCCAAAAAACAACAAAAAGCTTTAGTAAGCAAACTTGCATCAAACGCCCAGGAGTTCAGGGATTATTTTAATCATGCCACCCCGCAGGATTGGCAAATAATGGATGCCATTAAGTTTGAAGTATTCAGGATTGAAGCTTTGGGCTTAAATGATTTTGATGATCCACTTGCCCGGCAATGTTTTAAAGAATCTGCCGCGGCACTGAATAGTGCGGGTGAAGTCACCCTACGTTACGCCAAAGATGATAATGGCCCATTGAATGGACTTTTTAAAAAGGCTACCCAATACCTCTCGCGCAAAGTAGCTTTTAATAGCTTTAACCGCGCGGAATTTATTACCAGATATGCCAATCCACTTACTACAGAACTAACTCGCCTGCACAAATCGCTAAACCTGCCAGACATCCGCTACAACCGCTTATTGAACCAGGATGCGGCTACGCTTTTTGATGTTAACGCATTTAATCGCAACGCATATATAAACGCGCCCGAAGATTCTGCCACTGTACAAAAAATAGCCCTCGGCAAGAAACTATTTTTTGATACGCAATTATCCGGTACCATGACACGGAGCTGTGCTTCATGCCATCAACCAGAAAAAGCTTTTACCGATGGTTTGGCCAAAAACATTGATGTCACCGGTAAAAAAACTATCTTCAGAAATACTCCAACGTTGATTAACGCGGCGTTGCAACCGGCTCAGTTTTATGATCTCCGCGCCGCCTCGTTAGAAGATCAAGCGGTTGATGTATTGAGCAATAAAGATGAGATGCATGGCGATATCAAACTCTCGGCAAAAAAACTATGGAAGGATAAAACTTACCAGACCTTATTTGCCGAGGCTTTCCCGCTCAAAAACCGCTCGGCTATTGATACCGCCGAGATCAAGAACGCCCTCGCCAGTTACATACGCAGCTTAACCGCGCTTAACAGCCGGTTTGATTTGTATATGCGGGGCGATAAAGCAAAACTTAACCAAGCCGAGGTTAATGGTTTTAATTTGTTTATGGGGAAAGCCCGTTGCTCCACCTGCCATTACATGCCGCTGTTTAACAGTACGCTACCGCCACGGTATATGCAGATGGAAGCCGAGGTAATAGGCGTGCCCAAAAGCCCGAAAAGCAAAATTATCGACCCTGATCCAGGTTTGTTTGCTATCCAGCCGCATCAATTCAATCATTACGCGTTTAAGGTAACCACGGTGCGGAATGCTGATAAAACAGCCCCCTACATGCACAATGGAATTTATAAAACGCTTGATGAAGTGATTGATTTTTACGATCAGGGCGGCGGTGCCGGCAAGGGGCTGAATGTTCCAAATCAAACCTTATCGCCAGATAAATTACAACTCACAAAAAAAGAGAAACAGGAGTTGATCGATTTTTTGAAAGCTTTAAACAGCCAGTAGTTTACAGGAGGGACTTATTTATTTACAAAAAAAGCAGAGGGCAGTTGTTTAACCAGTCCTCTGCTTTTTTTGTTTAATTCAAGGCTACCGATTAGTCAACAGGCAAGGTAACAATCCTCTCTGTGCCTTTAACCTTAACAAAACCCATCTTGCCATGCTTATAGGCCTCCATAGTATCTGAAAGTTCGGCGGCAGAACTCATGGCAAAACTACCTGCCTGGTATATTGGCTCATGGATCGCTTTTCCGCTGATAAAGAGGAGTTGGCTTTCGCGGATACCCTCAAAACTGATCGTCTCATCTGCCAATGCCCCTCCCATCGCAACAACGTCTCCTTCATTTAGTAACCGCTCACCGGCCTTATTACTTAACTTCAACTGTCCCGTAACTAAGTAAACTGTTCCGTTCCAACCGGCAGGTAAAGCGTGTTTATATGAACTACCCGCGGGCAAAAACATATCCAGAAACGTTAAAGGTTCGGGAGTAGCGGCTTCATTTATGGTATTTCCCGTACTGCCAGATACAACCCTTACCCTCGCACCGTTTTCATTTATCTCCGGAATTGTATCACTGTGAATATGATAACTGGCCGGCACCATCTGCTTTTTGGCCGATGGTATATTGATAAAAAGCTGAAGGCCATTAATGTGCTGTCCGTCAATTTCGGGAAACTCATTATGAACTACTCCCCTGCCGGCAAATGTCCATTGCAGGCTTCCGGGCTGGATCACAAGGTTTGTACCTATCGAATCGAGGTTTCTGAAAGGTGCGGAATCTTCAAACAAATAAGTTATTGCCGACATCCCGGCATGTGGGTGCGGACCGAAAACATCACTTGATAATTGAAAATGATCAAAACCTATAATGGGATCTAAAAGGCCATCTAACTGTTGACCAGAGATTCGCTTAGCAGTGAATACGTTATTGCCGCTAAGCAAAGCGCTAACAACCGGCGACATTTTTAAATCACTCATGATACTTTCTCCTCACGGCTAATGAACCTATCAATGCTGAGTTTGCCACCGCCCATAATTAGCAATGTTACGGCAATGCCTATCAGCAATAAATGGTATTCAAAGCCTTCGCCTTTTTGGTTGCCCATCCAATTCATGAAAAAGCCGCTTGGCAGGTGTACCTTGATGATCATGCCCAGGAAAAGTATAATAAAGGCGATAGCGAATGGACGGGTAAACAAGCCTAAAAGAATGAAGATAGTCCCGAAAAATAAAAGGAAAATGGTTAAGAAGCTGATAATTGCCGATAAGCCCTGCTGCTCAAAATATCCCATCGACGCGCTGAAACCATACCCGCCAAATAGCCCGGCAAATAATTGCGCACCATGCGGCCAAAGTACAAGGGCCAATGTTATACGTAAAATTAAGGCAGAACTTTGTGCCTCTGTTTGTGTGATCTGTTTAATTAGTGCTTTCATTGTTATAAATTATGAAAGCAAAATTACAGGGCAGTTCAAACCCTTTTCATGAAGTAGTTTATGAAATAATCTTAAACAAGTACAAGATTTCAGCGCTTTGCAATGCGGGCTTTGATCTTGCTTAAAAACTCGGGGGTAACGCCCAAATAGGATGCTATAAGGTATTGCGGCAACCTGTTTTCAAGTGCCGGGTATTTTTTAATAAACCGGATATAACGCTCATCGGCTGTGGTGCTGATCACGTTGAGCAAGCGCTCGTTGAGCGCGACAATGGAGTTTTGATACAATTTACGGAAATAGATATTGAGCGCGGGGATGGTTTCAAATAACTCATCTAACTTGTCCTTTCGCAATACCAGAATCTCGCCGTCTTCCAGGGCTTCCAGATGATACTTGGCAGGTTCGCCGGTAAAAAAGCTTCCGAGATCGGTTATCCACCAGCCTTCGGCAGCAAAGGCCAGGGTATGTTCCACACCCTCAGGGTCAAGAAAATATAACCTCAAACATCCCTTTACTATAAAATTCTCGCTGTTACAATAATCTGGAGGTTCAATTAACAGTTGGTTTTTGCGGGTCTTTTTAACCTGCATGGCCGCGCATATCTGGTCGGCTTCGGCATCGGTTAGTTCGATATGGTTTTTAATACTTTGAATTAGCAATTCAAACATAAACAGGGAGCTAAAATCCAAAACTAATCATTAAACCCCATAATGAAAAAGCCCGCCAATAATAACAATGGCGGGCTTTGATCATCAATATTTAAGCTGAAGCGTTAGGTAATACCCCCGCGGATCGGAAGGTAAAATACCCGGTCCGGGGTAACCATCGGCACGGCGGGTAAAGTATCTCTTATTCGCCAGGTTATTGATACTACCCAACAGGGTGATCCAACGCCAGTTATAACTCGCGCTTAAATCCATTACCTTGTAGGCAGGAACAACGCCGTCAACCGCCCTTGGCGAAAATTCGGCATTGGTAGCATCAGAATATTGCTTGCCTACCTGCGAAAACTGGTACGAGATATCAAACTGCTTATTACCGAACGAGATCCCGGTGCGGAACAACACCGGCGGAACAAACTCCACCAGGTTATCTTTTTTAACCGATGCATCCTCGCTGCTGATGTAACGGGCGTCTATCAGCGCAAGATTGGTGTAGATGTTTAACTTATATTTGCTTGTCCCTGGCGAGATCGCTTTTAAAATATCTGCCTCAATTAAACTTTCAAAGCCTATGTTGCGGCTATCACCTATATTTTTGCGTAAACGGTAGGTTTCCAAACCATCGGGACTTTTTACGTTTACCGATCCTATACGGCTGTTATATTTTAAATAAAACAAACTGAGGTCATAACGCATCCAACGGCCTAAATTGCCACGGATACCACCATCAATGGTATAACCTTTTTCATCCTTCAGGGTCGAATCGACCCGGGCGTTTGGATTAAGCACCCTAATATCGTTAAAATTTACACTGCGATAGTTCTGCGAGATATTGGCATACAACTCAATGCCAGTCACAGGTTTATACGAAGTACCTACACCAAAAAACATAAACGAGCGGTTGTTCTGTTTTTTTTCGGGATGTTGGATGTAGTAAAAATCTGGATATGGGCTTGACCTCGTGGTATAGTAGCCATCTGCCTTAGTTGAGATAAATTCAAACCTCGCGCCAGGTGTTACGCTCCATTTATCTGTTAGCTGAAAAATATTCTCGGTAAACAACGCCACATTAGTTCCCGGGAAACGGTAGCTTGAGCTGCTCGGAAAATCGCCCGTATATTTAAAATCCGGACCGCTGCCGTCATTGGCATTGCCCTGGTTACGCAGCGTAAGGCCTTTATAAACACGCACACCAGCTAAAAAGGTACTGGTTTGTTTATTACTCAATTGATATTGATGCAGCAAGCGCAATTCCGATCCGTAGTTTTTATAGGTATCATCTAAAAGGTCACGCGCGCCTCCGGGATCAGGGCGATCAATATAGCTCAGGATGCCCAATGCTTTACGGCTGGCGTGTAAGGTATAGATACGCCAGTTAATTTTTGTATTATCATTCAATTGGTAATCGAGGGTAAGGGCACCCAGGTTCCAATTAACTTTAAACCAGTTTCGCGACCTTACCGAAATAGATGGATCGATGACAAAATCGGCATCTGTTAAACCGCCAGGCAATTTAGCCAGGTAATCCATATAAGTGTACTCGCCGGTTATCTTCAGTTTATTGGTTAACTGGTAATCGAGATGCACGTAAGTGCCGTGCTGATCAAAATGACTGTTTGGCCGCCAGCCATCACCTTTTTTATACTGATAATAGGCATAGTAGTTCAACTTTTTATGCGTACCACCAATGCTGTTAAACGAATTAAAAAAGCCGAACGATCCGCCGGTTTGCCTGCTCGTGATCTCGAAAGGCTTATTGGCAGGCCCCTTCTTCATCAGAAAATTGATCAAGCCACCAAACTGCGTTCCGTACTGCAAACTCGCCGCACCACGAATGATCTCGATCCGCTCCAATGCCTCGGCCGATGGTGTGTAGTAGCTTTCGGGATACCCAAGCGCATCTGCACTGATATCGTAACCATTTTGGCGGGTATTAAAGTTGGATACCCGGCTCGGGTTTAAGCCACGGCCACCAATACCCAGTTGCAGGCCTCCCCCATCATACTCAATAATATTGATACCAGCTACCCGGCTGTAGATCTGCCTTGTGTTATTGGTAGCTAGGTTAGCATTAAGTTTAGTTATGTTTACTACTTCGGTTTTCTTTCCTGCGTATATAGCCGTACCCTCTACCTGCTTTAAATTGCCCGAGGCATGGGTTGAGCTTATATCATTAATGCTTACCTCATCCAGTAGGTTTGCATCGGCAGCCTCGAGTTTTATATGGAGGATAATATCCTGCGTAGTTAAGTTAACATGCTGCCTGTAAGTTTTGGCGGTTAAAAAACTTATAATTATTTCATATTTGCCGGGCTTCAGATTACTAAACTGAAAGTGGCCTTTTTCATCACTTATTGCTTTGCTGTTTTGAGGCATTAAGCTTACCGTTGCACCAGCCACTAAATTATTATCAAAAGCGATATTGCCGCTTATGTTACCGGTTTGGGCAGATACGGCCAGGCCAAATAAGTTTAGCAAAACAGCCAATAGATAGCTTTTTTTATTCTTCATTTTAAATTATAGGGTAAAACCCAGTTATAATGTTGCCAGCTAAGCGGCTGCGAAGCCAGGTTAACTGTTGTATCAATAAACTGGCGCGAACGCCTGCCGTTAAGCGTCACATAACAATCGGCATACACTGCCGGTTGCTTGATGCCCCGCTTTTGATAAACCGAGGCCAGGTAATGCGCGTAACGCAATATCATATCGGGTTGGGTACTCATCATTTTATCCTGCAACGGGGTTAGGAACTCACTGTTATTTACCTCGAAGGTTTTTCCGGTAGATGGCTCTTTTACATAGAAAAATGTATTGCCCGATTTTTCCATCAGCATTACCCGCCAGGAAAAGCGGTAGCCTTCTTCGTTCCAGAATAAACTATCCGGATAGGCCAGGAAACGTAAAGGCACAATTACCTGTAACACTAAATAGGCCATGAACATCCACTTCAAACCGCTACTCGCATTCGCTTTATAATCATGGCTTGTTAAAGTATCAGCCTTGTTCCCTGCTATAAAATCGATAACCTTTTGATGAGTCACCGAGCTAAAAAACACGAGGCTGCTCAACATCATCACATAAGGGAACATGCCGATGGATGGAAAAAAGATAGCTGTACACACATGAAATCCGATCACCACAATGAATGCCCATGGCCGGCTGCGATGGTTGGCCATAAAAAAGACAATGAACAGATCATAAACTGCACCAAACCAGCTAAAAAAGTAGGCAACCCAGTCTTTATACATCAACTCGCCTACAATAGGTAAATGGCTTTTGGCGGGCAACCAGATCTTCATGGGGATAGCATCCAGCATCCAGTCGACATTGAGCTTGGCCAAACCGGCAAAAAAGTACACCACACCCAGTTGTAGGCGGATAATGCCAACCATCCAAAGCGGCACATATGGTACTTTCTGTTTGGGCTTAAGCCTGGCATCAACAGAAAACATACCGGCCGCAGGTAGCCAGATCATTAAAAAAGCTACCAGGCTTATAAAGTAATAATGATTAAGATAGTTGGTAACGTCTATCAGTTCGATATAGGTAAACGATAAAAAGAATACCACAATAGCCACCCGGTAAAACAGGCCGATTGCAACCAATACTGTTGCCAACAGCATCACCCCAAAAAGCAAATGCATCCCAGTGTTACCGAGCGGGCGTACCCACTCAAAGCCCATATAGCTAAAATAAAAGCCGGGTTTTACGTACAGGTCGTCGATCCAGCCGTTGAGCCAAAACCTTATGGTACCCGCAAGCATCATCAACCCAAAAAGCACCCTGAATGTGGCGAGCGGTGCCGCTGATACAGGTTGCTGAAGATGCTTAGCTTTCGCCTTAAAAAACGCCGAAATATTCATTGCCAATGTTTAATCCCCGTCGGTATCCTGGTAAGTGATCCTTACACCTGTTGCTGATGCTACGTCTGTTTTTATCAGCGTTAACAATATTTGTATTTCGCGGTAAGCGGCATCCACTTGTGTTTTATTATTGAACAGGGCACTTGAAAGCGGATCAGGAATCGCTTTTAAGCTATTAATGGCCACATCAAATTGCTTCAATACATCTGTGCTTAACTGCTGCTTATTCAACGCTATCAAGTAATCAGACATACCTTTGCCACTCCCCCCGCTATTAAACATGGCCTTCAAATTGGTTAAATTTTCAACTGCCAGCGCTACTGATATCCCGGCCTCATACCCCTCGGTATTTTGCGGGTATTGCGTACCGCCCGATTGTTTGCCATATGGCCAGCCAATACGAGGGCCTTTCATTTGATCCATCTCGAAGGCAAACTGGTTGATCATGAAAGCGATCGGGCTGCCCGCGTCGGATTTGGTATTGCCGGTAAACTCGGCCCTGTAAGTGGTTTTCCAGCTATTTAATACCGATGCGGTAAGAGTTTTCATTCTCGCAACTACGTCCCGCACGTATTTTTTATAGTTGGCACTGTTGGTAGCTGTTGCTTTTGAAACAGCATTAGCAGAAAACAACAGGTAATCTAAAGCTGGGAAGCCTTGTTGATTTATGGCAGAATTTATGCTGAGATCATAAGTGCCACGATTAATATTGCCATCAATCACCGCGTTATCGGTAGGGAAAGTATTCAGGAAATTGTTGAACAATACCCTCTCGGCAGGACCAAATTGATCTACACTTACTTTTTCAAATTGCAGGTAAGCCGTTTTAAAAACAGGCAAGAGCGCTTGTTGTGTCGTGGCAGATGGACTGTTCAGGAAGTCGTTTACGCCAGTTTCAAGCGCGTCGATCTGTTGTTGCAGGCCGGTGTAAGCTGGGATAATTAAATTATTGGCGTAGTTGCTAAGCATAGCCCCTTTATCAAAACCGTTCACGGTTGGCTGTGTATCGCCCGAACCTGATTTTTTTGAGCAGGCAATTACTAAGCCTATTGCCGTTACAATAACCAATGCACCGAGTCCTTTTTTTGTTGATATCATTTTGTGCTGATTTTTAAAATGATATAAGCCCCCTGCGGTATTTTCAACCACAGGGAGCTTACAATTAAGTATTTATATAAATGATTTGCTTAAAGCTTATAGGTTGCTTTTAATATAGTTTGCGCCTGAACCAGTTTGGTAAAATTGGTTTCGTTGATAAGCGTATAAAAATTTGTACCGATGATAGATTGCAGGGTCTGGAAATCGGCAGCAGATAGTTTGCTGCGTGTTGCGCGGTATTTGAAGCACGAAATGAAACCAAAACCTTCAGATAACGCGTGGAACTGGGTTGCCAGGTTACCAACGTTAACCGAACGGGTTGGGATAGTTACATACTCCAAAGCGGCAGCGGCAGCCAATTGCTCCCATTTATCCTGGATGATAGCGATCTGCTCTTTAACCACGGTATAATCTTTAGCACCTATAGCAGCACGGCCTTTCAAAAACGCGCCGAAAATAACGCCGCCAGCCTGGATGCCTTTACCTCGCTCGGCCAGGTAGCCACCCCATAACAATGGGCGATCAAGATCGGCAGCGGTATAAACTTTAGTAGTATCGTAGTTTTTAGGAACGCTCAGGTAACCAAAAGCTTCGTCCCAGTGGCGTTGCATAGCTGTAGTACCGTTAGTTACAGTAGTGTTATCATCATTAGGTACAGCGTTAAGGATATTAACGGCTTCTTTAAAAAACAAAGCGCCCATCATACCTTTAGCAACTGCCTGGTTGTATTCAAGGCCTGTAGCGCTAACCAACCTTTTGGTTGTACCGCTAACCACAATACCTGCCGAACCGTTAGTTGCTGTAACAGTGTTTTTAGTGCTGTTGTTAGCTTGCTCAGTAAAATAGCCTGTAAATACAGTCGCGTCGGCAGTTTTTGAAGCCAGGGTAATACCCGATGTATTTAAGGTAGCATCAGTAAAAGGCGCGTTAGTGTTGTTAAAATAGTCGCCTGCTTTTGTAGCAGTGATGGTAGCATTATTGGCCGAACCAAGGTAGGAGTTTAATTCAACACCCATTTTTACGCGTTGTGTAGATGTGGTATAATCTGCACCGGTAAAATCGTACGTGGTAGGTACGGTGTAAGGTTTAATAGTTTCGGGAGTGGTGTTTTTCTCTTTCGAGCAAGAACTTACCATAGCTACTCCGGCTACAAGGATCGTTGAATAAAGGAAATTTCTTTTCATCATCATTTGATTAATAGATAGTATTTATTTGTACTAAGTCTAAATAAAACTTATACTTGCAGCAAAAGTCTAAGTCGATTCTAAAGAAATTTTAAAGAATTGATTTTTCATGAAAAAAGCCTGCAAGCACCCATGAAAGTTTTATTTGTTGAAGATGAGCCAGTTTTGGCCGACGAGATGTTAGGTTACTTTTCATCACAGGGTTTCCTGTGCGAATCTGCCCCAACGTTTTCTGCCGCGTCCGAAAAAATTGAATCATACAATTACGATGTGGTTGTGATCGATATCGGTCTGCCTGATGGATCGGGCATGAACCTCATCCCCTGCGTATCTCGGCAAAATGAGGAAACGGGCATTATGATCGTATCGGCAAAAAACTCGCTCAACGATAAATTAGAGGGGCTTAACCTCGGCGCTGATGATTATCTCGCTAAACCTTTTTATGTAGAGGAGTTGAACGCGAGGTTGCATGCGCTATACCGCCGTAAAATGTTGAAAGGGAACAGGCAGATAGTGTTTGATGATTTTACGGTAGATCCGCAGTCTAAACTACTGTTCTTTAGGGGCAAAGAGATCAGCCTCACAAAAAAAGAATACCAACTACTGCTTTACTTCCTTGTAAATAAGGAACGTGTGGTAAGCAAGCCCTCTATAGCCGAACATATCTGGGGCGATTATTTTGACCAGGCCGATAATTTCGATACCGTATATGTGCATTTAATGAACCTGCGTAAAAAGTTAACCCAGGCCAGCGGAAAGGATTATATTAAAACTGTTTACGGCCTTGGTTACCGTTTTACCTGCTAATGAAACTGCTTGTTAAAACCAGCCTGTATTATTTTTACGCGAGCCTTGTATTGCTCATAGTTTTTGGCGGACTGCTATTTCTGATCCTTAAAAATGATATCTCCGACGAGATCCGCGAGCAGCTTGATTTGCAGGTAGAGATGATCTCGTCCGAGCTAAAACAGGGAAATACAATCCGTTATCCCTTAACTACCATAGAAAAAACAACATCCGTACGCCCCGGGCATTTTAGGGATACCCTCATTTATGATCACTATCAAAAGCAAGTTGAAGATTATTACGCCTTCAGTACTACCAAACAAATAAAGGGGGAATATTATGTGATCACCGTAATGACAACCTATATTGGCTGGGAAGAATACTTTAAAACCATAGGCCTTGTATTTTTGATATTAGGGGTTTTGTTATTAACAACAGGTGTTACAGTCAATTTCTTTATCAGCCGTAAAATATGGCAGCCCTTTATCACTAACCTCGCTTCGTTAAAAAAACACGCGCTCTCTTCAAAAGAGGAACTGGTTTTGGTTAATACCCAAACAAAAGAGTTTGAAGAGCTGAATAACGTGTTGATGGATTTTGCCTTACGGGCGCAAAACGAGTACCAGGGCTTGCAGGAGTTTACAGAAAACTCATCGCACGAATTGCAAACACCTATCAGTATTATCCGTTCGAGGTTGGAAAATTTGGGGCAGATGGATCTTAATCCCGAGAACACAAGATACCTGCAAGAAGCCCGAGATGCGCTTGCACGCCTTACTAAAGTAAATAAAGGGCTGTTGTTATTGGCCAGGCTGTCAGGCACTCAATTTCCGGATGTGCAGCAGGTATCGCTTTCGGCATTGCTAACCAACCAGGTACAGCAGTTGGAAGAATTGTTTACCAGTCGGGATCTGCAATTACATACCAATATTACTGATTGTGTGGTTGATGCCAGTCCGCACCTTGTTGATATTTTACTATCCAACCTGCTTTCTAACCAGCTCAAATACGCCACTGAAGGGTCCGCGTTGCTTATCACGCTTAATAACAAAATGATTGATTTTCGTAACGAGGGACCTCCGCTCCCCTTCGCACAATCTGATATATTTAACCGCTTTACAAAAGGCGATCCGCGGAAATCGGGCGTTGGCCTGGGTCTATCTATCGTAAAAAAGATCTGCGATCTGCATCAGTGGGGCATCACTTACAGCTATGAATCGGGCGTACATATTTTCAGCATAAATTTCACCCGTTAAAAGCAACAAAACTGCATCGGCAAGCGTTTACCTGAAACTAATTGAAACAGAGCGTTTTGTTAAAATATGCTAAAACAACAGGCTTAATACAGATTTATGTGGTAAATTAGGACAAAATAGAAACACGATAATATAATTGAATGACTGTATAAATACCTGCTATATTTTTTCATCAATAATTATTTATTCAGTTGGCATTTATTTTCTGGGATCACTCTACCTTCTTGACTACAGTCATTCGGAATAGTATATCATTCCGTGGCTTTCATAAACTTAAAAAACTTGCTTTTTTATACCTGGTTTTGCTTTCGCTAAATGTGGCGGGGCAGGAACAAAACAGCGCTGCTACAGATAAAACCACGAAGGTAAGCGGTCGCGTTACTGATGCTTCATCTGGCGCTCCACTCCCATTTATTCGCGTTGGTTTCCAGGGAAGTTCTATCAGTACCAGTACCGATAATGATGGAAATTACACGTTGAGTGCACCTGGCTTGTTTAGCGAAGTTACGTTTTCATCAATGGGCTACATGCCTGAGCACCGTAAAATAAATCCGGGACAGACCAATGCTGTATCTTTAAAGCTGAGATACGCAGAAACGCAGCTAAAAGAAGTTAAAGTAACATCGGCTAAAAAGAAACGGTACCGCAATAAGGATAATCCCGCGGTTGAGCTTATTCAACAGGTTATTGATCATAAAGATCAAAACCGGATGCAAGCGTCAAATTACCTGCAATATGACCTGTACGAGCGGATAGCGCTTTCGTTTTTCAACCTATCGGAAAAATTTACGAACGGGCGCTTCTTCGCCAAGTATAAATTTATGCTGGATAGCACCTCAAAAATAAGCGGTAAAACACAGGTATCATTACCCGCATTATTTAGCGAGAAGCTTTCGAAAAATTACTACCGTAAAGACCCCTCTAAATCTATCCAGATCATTAACGCCCAAAAACAAACTAATATCCTAAAGTTTATCGATACTGCCGGTCTTGAGGTGTATCTAAACCGCTTATATGGTAACAACGTTGATATTTATACCAACAACATCTTTATTATCAATCGGCAGTTTCTAAGCCCGATTGCAGATCACGCGCCAAACTATTATAAGTTTTTTATCACCGATACCATTAAAACCGCGCCCGAAAAACTGATTGAGATAAGCTTTACTCCACGCGCCACCGGCGATATATTGTTTGAAGGTAAGCTGTATGTTACCATGGATGGTAATTACGCCGTTAAAGCCTGCGAGCTGAACGTAAACAAGGAGATCAACATCAACTTTATGCGCAGCCTTAAAATACGGCAGGATTTTAAACGTGATTCGGGCCGCTACTTCCTGGCGAAAAGTAATGTACAGGCCGATTTTGGTTTCCTTAAAGATAAAGGCATCGGCATATTTGGCGACCGAACGGCGGTGTTTACCAACTACAAACAAAACGCGCCCCAACCCGATACTTTCTACGACGGCAAAGACCAGCAGGTACTTGAAAACCCCAAACAAAACGATACCAGCTATTGGGCACATAACCGTCCGGATACGTTGACCCATCAACAAGCCACCGTTTATGCTCATATCACAAAATTGGAGAAACTGCCCGCCTTTAAGCGCGATACATGGATAGCCTCAACGCTTACAGGCGGTTATGCCAACTGGGGACCGGTACAGTTAGGGCCACTCGGTTCTACCTATGCCCATGATAGCCAGGAAGGGTCCCGCTTTCAAATAGGTGGCCGGACAACACCCGGCTTAAGTAAAATTATTTACCTTGATGATCATATTGGTTACGGTTTGAGAGATAAACAGTTAAAATACAATCTCAATACCTACATCTCATTAAACAAAGTATCACCATTTAAATACCCACGCGATTATTTCGAGGTTAGCTACCGTTACGACGCCGATTTGCCAGGCCGGAGCATGGCCGTTATCCCGGAGCAAGCGGCGCTTACATCGTTCAGCACCGGTAAAACTGATTATTGGCTGTATAACAAAACCTATACAATAGCCTACGCCAGGGATTTTGAAAATCATTTTTCGTTCAACGTAGCCCTCCGTAGCTGGAACCAGCAACCGGCTGCTTTTTTACAGTTCAAATCGAACAATGACAATGCTGCCCTGATCCGTAACTTAACCACCAGCGAGGTTGAATTAAACATGCGGTACGCTCCACACGAACAGATATTACAAGGTACCCAGGAACGCCATACTATCAAGAGCAGGTTTCCCATTCTTAATTTAAAATTGACCCATGCGTTTAAAGATGTGCTTAACAGCTCATACACTTACAATAAGATAGATGCCAATATTTACAAGCGATTCTATTTCTCGCAGTTAGGCTATGCCGATATTACGCTGATCGGTAATTTAACAACCGGCAAAGTACCGTTCCCGTTGCTTAGTATTTTAAATGCCAACCAATCAATAGCTTACGATGAGGACGCCTATAACAAAATGAATTACCTGGAGTTTGTGGCCGATCATTATGTTGGCATTAACTACACCCAGGCGCTTAATGGTTTTATTTTAAATAAGATTCCGCTTATCAGGAAATTAAAATGGCGTGAGTTTTTATCATTCAAAGTATTGTACGGCGGTATCCGCAATGAAAATAACCCGGCACTTTCAAAAAACCTGTACCTTTTCCCGGTAGGTGTGAACGGATCAAGCGGCACTTTTGCTTTGGGCAATGCCCCTTATGTTGAAGGAGGTGTTGGCATCGGCAACATCTTTAAATTTTTGAGGATAGATGTGATCAAGCGGTTCAACTATCTTGACCATCCGGGTGCTTCGCCATATGGAATCAAACTTGGTTTCCGTCCGCATTTATAGATAAAATTGAAAAAGTAAGCATCAAACAAGAAATTTCAGTACCATGATTTTTGGTTCAGTTTGCATTTTTTAGCTATAAAACAGCCTCATTTGAGTGCCTTTGAAAAAAATATTAAAAAAAATTACATTACTAACAGTTTGAGCAATAAAAGCTTACGTGCTATAAATATGCGCATGGCATTAAAATCTTAAAATCAAATTTGGCAATCCGCCCCGGATTTGTACTTTTGTCCCCGGAGAGTTGGCAGAGTGGTCGATTGCGGCAGTCTTGAAAACTGTTGAACTGTGAAAGGTTCCTGGGGTTCGAATCCCTAACTCTCCGCCAAGTATTATTCAATTAGGATCAAAAGCGCTGTAAATAAACCATTTACGGCGTTTTCTGTTTTTAGCCCATACCAAATTAAACCAATGAATCGCTTTGCCCCAGTGACCTGCCGGTGACCTTTTTTAAGGTATTTTTGCAGGTCACCGGAACGCTTATAAGTCACTGTTATTGAGCCTGTTTAATATTTAAACATCTTGATTACAGGAGGATATGTAACTAATTTTATTCACTTAAAAGCTTCAGCGATGAACAAATCTTTTAACCTCCTCTTTTACGTAAAGAGATCAAAAACAAATGCCGAAGGCCTCGCCCCCGTTTACCTGCGTATCACTATCGATGGCGTGCGCATCGAAGTCTCCTCTAAACGCTATGTTAATCCCGACAAATGGAATACAAACGGCCAGAAGTTAACCGGGAACAATGAGGATACAAAAAGCATCAATGCCTACCTGAAAACATTAGAACACCAGGTATACGATGTTCACCGAGATATGATAGAGCATAAATTACTAATTACTGCTTCCAACTTAAAAGACAGGCTCCTCGGCGGAAAACCCTCGCCCGGAAAAATGCTGGTGCCAATATTCCAGGAACATAACCGTCAGGTTGCAGCGCTTATTGGCAAAGAATATGCAAAGGGGACGCTTGACCGGTACGAAACAAGCCTGAAACACACACAGGCGTTTTTGCAATGGAAATTTAATTCATCAGATATTGACATCCGGGCGATTGATCATGAGTTTATTATGGCCTATGATTTTTATCTACGTTCGGAAAGGAGTTGCAACAATAACTCAACCGTTAAGTACCTAAAAAACTTTAAGAAGATCATTCTGATCTGTATTGCCAACGGCTGGCTTGAAAAAGATCCATTTGTCAAATACAAGCCGAAAGTTAAAGAGGTTAAAAGAGATTTCTTAAACGCTGAAGAACTGGAGGTGATGGCAAATAAGAAACTTGTCAGCGACCGGGTATCACAGGTAAGGGATATTTTTCTTTTCAGTTGCTACACAGGCTTAGCTTATGCGGATGTGAAGAAGTTAAAACGTTCAGAAATCGTAACCGGAATCGACGGACAGAAATGGGTTTATACAAGTCGCCAGAAAACAGATACTTCTTCCCGAATTCCTTTACTTCCCCAGGCAATGGAATTGATGGCAAAATATGAAGAGCATCCACAATGCGTAAATGATGGCTTATTGCTTCCTGTGTTGAGCAATCAAAAGATGAATAGCTATCTGAAGGAAATAGCTGATGCCTGTAGCATCAATAAAGAACTAACCTACCATATTGCACGCCATACCTTTGCAACAACCGTAACGCTTGCAAATGGCGTTTCTATCGAAAGCGTATCTAAAATGCTCGGTCATACGAACATCAAAACAACCCAGCACTACGCGAAAATCCTTGATATGAAAGTCGCCCAGGATATGTCTAAGCTAAGGCAGATTTA
Source organism: Mucilaginibacter sp. CAU 1740 (assembly GCF_039839285.1). NCBI lineage: Bacteria > Pseudomonadati > Bacteroidota > Sphingobacteriia > Sphingobacteriales > Sphingobacteriaceae > Mucilaginibacter > Mucilaginibacter sp. CAU 1740. The sequence goes on from NZ_JBDOQS010000015.1 coordinate 112,918, forward strand.
TTAAAATACAAGCTATTCGATAACCATAGAACCAATTATGGCTCTATGGTTGATTATCAGATTTATAACCAACACATACATGGACAATACAAAATCAGTATCAGACGATATCATCATGACTAAAATCTACTATATCAGGGATCAGAAAGTAATGCTGGACAGCGACCTCGCGGAGCTTTATGGTGTAGAAACACGGCGTCTAAACGAACAGGTGACCAGAAACATCGACAGGTTCCCGGATGATTTTATGTTTAGATTGAATGAATCCGAATTTGAAAGTTTGATGTCGCAATTTGCGACATCAAAACGTGGAGGCAGGCGAAAACTTCCCTATGTTTTTACGGAGCATGGCGTATTGATGCTTTCGAGCGTGTTAAACAGCAAACAGGCTATCCAGGTCAACATTCAGGTTATGCGGATATTCAACCGGATAAGAAACATATATCTTGATAATACAGAGCTCCGGTTAGAATTTGAACAAATCAAAAGTAAGTTGGTCAGGCAGGACAAAAGTCTTGAGTTGGTATTTGGATATCTGGATGAACTTATTGAGAAAAAGTCGCAAGCAATGGAGAGAAAAAAAATTGGCTACATGCCGGATACAGATAGTTTCTAACCGACAGAAATTGGTACTACCTTATCTTTTCGAAGAATACCGGCATGGAAATCTATGCCGGTATTCATTCATCCTATACATTTAATGCTATCAATTTTCGGCTATCAAAACTTCTGTGTTCGTCCTGATGTACATATCCAAGCTGATTAGTTACCAGTTTAGTTTTTCCGATGCAGAACTCAGGAGTTCCATCGTGATGATGGCCATATATCCAATAGTCAACACCGCTTGCCTCAATAAAAGCATCCAGATCAGTTGCAAAAGCTTCATTTAAAACGCTGTCCAAATATTGCTTGGGATAATGCTGAAATGTAGGCACGTGATGCGAAACAACGATGTTTTTAACAAGTATCTTCTGATCGCCTTTGCCGATTCCTAAAGCAGTATTAAGAAAGGCCATGGAATCCGAATGCATCTGGTTATATTTTTCAACTGACAACCGTATCCCCTCATCCCTGATTACCCGGAAATCCATCATGCCACGTTCTATATACCGGGCTTTGTATTTCGATATTTTCGACCATAGTGTCGTAAAATGAATCCTGATCTGGTTTAATTCAATCGTACAATTGGAGATTATGATGAATGAGACCACACTATTTCGGCGCAAGCTGACCCACTGTTTCGGGGCAAACTGACCAGGGCATTTCGGGGCAAACTGACCCACCAAAACGCGTAGCAAATGCTGTAAAAGCAACCATCTTTTGAGGGCAAAAGACCCGTTCTAAGATGGCCAATTTGACAATCAGCATGAGTAAGATTAGAAAGATTTTAAGGATGAACAGCCAGGGTCGCAGTACGCGATTTATAGCTGCCCAGATTGATTCATCCCGGAATACCGTAAGAAAGTACCTGGCCGTCCTTAAGAAAAGCGGCTTTACCTTTGAAGAAGTTAATAACCTGAATGATAAGGAACTGGAAGACCTTTTCGGCAAGACCAGGGAAAACAACCAGCCAAGCAGCCGTATGCAATCCATGCTGCGCTGCTTTCCACACGTCGATAAAGAGCTTAAAAAGACTGGTATGAACCGGCAGATCTTGTGGGAAGCCTATATCAAGGAGTTTCCTGATGGCTATAAGTACACCCAATTTTGCACGTATTACAACCAGTGGAAGACCAAGGTCAATCCGACCATGCACATGGATCACAAGGCCGGGGACAAGCTGTACGTCGATTTTGCGGGTGAAAAGATGAGGTACACGGACAAGGAAACCGGTGAAGTCATTGAAGTAGAAGTCTTTGTAGCAATCCTTGGGGCCAGCCAGCTCACCTATGTAGAGGCTGTTATGAGCCAGCAAAAGGAAGACTTTATTGCAGCCTGCGAGAATACGCTGCACTTTATTGGCGGCGTTCCCGCCGCCATTGTGCCGGATAACCTGAAGGCTGCTGTAACCAAAAGCAGTCGCTATGAACCTACACTCAACGAAACGTTTGAGGACTTTGCCGATCATTACGGCACAACCATACTACCAGCTCGGGCGTACCGCCCTCGCGACAAGGCATTGGTAGAAGGTGCCGTTAAGATCATTTATACCAAGGTATACGCCCCTTTAAACAAGCAAGTCTACCATTCTTTAACAGAACTCAATACGGCGATCTGGCAGGCTCTGGAAGTCCATAACAGCCAGTTGCTCAAAGGCCGCAATTATAGCAGGATACTACAGTTTGAAGAGATAGAGCGCCAGACCCTGGCACCGCTGCCTGTATTGCGTTACCAGTTCAAAAAGCACTTCTATGCCAGGGTGATCAAGAACGGCCATGTCAATCTCGGCCCTGATAAACACTACTACAGCGTGCCTTACCGCTTTATTGGCAAAAAGGTCAAGCTGTTATACTCCCGCACCATTGTAGAGATCTACTACAATTATGAGCGTATCGCTTTACACCCGCGCGAAAAGAACCCCTACGGTTATACGACCGACAAAGAACACATGGCCAGCGCTCACCGCTTTAAAAGTGACTGGACGCCAGACATGTTCCTCAATTGGGCGACCTCCATCCATGAGGATGTCAGGCTATATATCCATCAGATACTGGAACGTAAACAACACCCCGAGCAGGCTTACAAATCCTGCCTGGGGATACTTGGCTTTGCAAAAAAAGCAGGGAACGACCGGTTAATAATAGCCTGTCAGCGGGGGCTCAGTTACGGCCTTTATAGCTATAAAACGATACAAACCATATTGGAAAACAAGATGGACAACTATGAGGAAAGCATATTTGCCGATGAGCTGCCCATGCCTGACCATGGTAATATCCGGGGAAAAGACTATTACAAATAACCATTAACAACAATAACATGAACACAAGTACCTTAGAGAAACTGCGGAAGATGAAGTTCTTCGGCATGTTCCATGCCTTTAAAAGCAGCATGGAAACCGGTAAAACAAACGATTACACGGCAGATGAACTGCTGGCCCACCTGGTAGATGCAGAATGGGACGACCGCCAGAACAGGCGCATCGAACGCACGATCCTTTATGCCAGGTTCCGCTATAAAGCCGCTATAGAGGACGTTCACTACCATGCCGATCGAAGTATCGACCGCAACCAGATCATGCGCCTGGCGGATTGTACGTTTGTTGATCGCTTCGAGAACGTGCTGATCACCGGGAGTACCGGCATCGGTAAAAGCTATATTGCTTCTGCTGTGGGTTACCAGGCCTGTGTATTGGGCTACAGGGTATTGTATACCAGTACGCCCAAACTGTTCGCTAAACTGAAGATGGCCAAGGCGGATGGCTCCTACATGAAAGAGCTGGCTAAGATCGAACGCCAGCAACTGCTCATACTCGACGACTTTGGTATCCAGCCATTTGATGCACAAAGCAGGGCGGCACTAATGGAGATCATTGAAGACAGGCACGGAAAGACCTCGCTGATCATCACTTCGCAGCTACCAGTCAGTAAATGGTTTGAAGTGATCGGTGAAAAAACGATTGCTGATGCTATCCTCGACCGGATCGTTCATGATGCACATCGCATCGAGCTAAAGGGAGAATCTATGAGAAGAAAACGTAACGTAGAACCGGAAAACAGCCATTAATGAAATTACCTTTTAAATAACTATTTTTGTACGTGCTTTTATAGCATTTGCTGCAACCCAAAAGTCAGCTAACCCCTGGGTCAATTTGGCCCGAAACAGGGTGGTCAACATCTCCATAATATACACAAGGGCTGTTCCGTCGCGCAATGAGCAGGGCGAGATCACCAACTGGTTCGGCACCAAAACCGAGATCACGGAACAAATCGTCGCCCGTGAGAAACTGGAAACCGTGCAGGAGGAACTCCGGGGATCCCTCCACGAGATCGAACAGATCCGGGAACAGCAGCACATCGCCATATCCCAGGCCAAGCTCGGCACCTTCCGCATTGACGGCGAAAACAAGATCATGACCTCCTCGGAACGTTTGAAGGAAATCTTCGGTTACCGCCCGGATGAAGAAATGTCTTACGAGGCCGCAGTTGCCCAGATCAGCCCGGAACACCGTGACCGCATCGTACAGGCCGTAAAAGACGTCTTTGAAAAAGGTGCGGACTATGACGAGGAGTACACCATCATCAGCCATCATGACGGTAAAAAGCGCTGGGTTAAGGCGACCGGCAAGCTTTATACCTCAGAAGGTTCACCGATGGGCCATTTTTCAGGCACCCTGTTCGATATCACCGAGCAAAAAGAAGATGAATTGCGGAAAAACGACTTTATTGCCATGGTCAGCCATGAACTGAAGACGCCCCTGACTTCTTTAAGCGGCTTTATCCAAATGCTGGATTTGAAAGCCAGGAAAGGCGATCAAAGTCCCTCCGGGACGATCATCGAAAAAGCCATGAACCAGGTCCGGAAAATGACCACGATGATCAACGGATTCCTGAATGTATCCCGGCTCGAGTCCGGCAAGATACACATTGATTCTGTTCGTTTCGACATGAAAGATCTCGTCAGGGAGATCGAGGAAGAAACCGTAGCTGCCAACAGCAGCCATCACATTATCTTCCACCCCGTCCAGACCACCTGGGTCAACGGCGACCGCGACAAGATCGGCCAGGTCATCACCAATTTTCTCAGCAATGCCCTGAAATATTCCCCTGCCGGTACAACCGTCCAGGTAGCCTGCGTCTATAAGGAAGGCAACTCCCAGGTCAGCGTAAGCGATGAAGGCCAGGGTATAGCCCCTAATGATGCGGAAAAAATATTTGACCGGTATTACCGCGTAGAAAACCGCAGCATGCGGGAGATCGCCGGCTTCGGCATCGGCCTTTACCTCTGTGCAGAGATCGTCAGGAGGCACCATGGCAGGATCTGGGTAGCAAGTGAGCTGCAAAAAGGTTCCACCTTCTATTTCGCCATCCCGGTGACGGAATAACCACGTATGTGGCAGGCTGTCATAAAACAGCCTCTGCCAATTCCGGCAGCTCCCGGAACAGCAGCAGTTCAGCCGGCGAAACATCCAGTACCTTTGCGATCTGTAAAAAGCGGTCTACTGTGAGTTTAACATTCCCCAGCTCAATTTTACTAAATGTATTTTGAGATATATTGAGCTTATAAGCCACATAATAATGGCTATAATTTTTGGACTCCCGGATCGTCCGGATACGTAATGCAACGTCTTTTTCGCTGACCATAGATTTCTGCTGACCTGTATACAATAAACGGAAAAGACAGATCATCGGTTTTAGATGGAAACCCATAGCCCCTTTTCTTCCCCACACATCAATATTAAAAGCGGGGCCTTAACCCCGCATCTCATTTACCCGGATCCCTACATCTTCATGCTGGTATCCTTCATCATTTTTTTGTGTTTCATCTTCAGCGGCTTCTCAATCGTGCCGTCCATGTTGACACACTGGCCGTTTTTAAGCATCATGCTTTTACCGTCTTTCATTTTGACCATGCCCCCCGTGGTCACCATCGTACCGTTGGACATCGTCATATCCTTTTCCATCATCATGCTTTTGCCATCCTGCATGACCATCATTTTCCCATCTTTCATCATCACCCCGTCCTTCATTTTCATGTGCGTCTGGGCCATGACACCTGCGCTGAACAGCAGGGCCATCAATGCCATCAATAACTTTTTCAAAATTTTTGATTTACAGTTTTTAACACAACCGGAATCCGTGAGAAATGTTCACAAAATCAACACTCCTATTCAGGATAATTCACTGCAAATCAATTATTTTAAATTATAACTGATAGTTTAAAAAAGCGATAAAAAATGCTATCATGCGTAACTTGAAAGTAAATAAAATAGGTGTCTGCGTTTTATGCAATGGCACGCTTTCTGGAGAAATCAAGACTGAACAGCTTGCAATAAGAATTTGCGGGGTAAAGCGCCACAACAAAATGTAAATGATGATAAATTCGTTCAAAGAATATTTGCTCTTCGATCATCATTTACGCCCGTGCACGGCCGATATTCTGAGGATTGCCGATAAGTTCTCTGAGCGATCGTAAAAAAAGTTGTCGAATTTGTTGACAACTTGCCTAAAATAGTAATCAAACCCGATATCCACACGAACCAATTTTTAGATGACTTGAAACGTTTAGCGGCTTTACATGAGGATTAACGAGGATTTGGTGGATCAAACCCATTTTCGATTGAACCGTAGATTTAATGATTTTTAAAATACATTACTTTCAATCATTACCTTTACCATTAACTATAAATTCTAATGGAAAAGCGTGTAAATTTCGTTGTAACTGATCTCGACGACACAATATGGAATTGGCTTTCCATGAAATCAACGAAGCAGATCCTTATCATTGGATTTGGTACGGAGAAAGGATCGGACCAAAGTTTAGAATTTTAAACCGCGTACTTTATCAGCTTTACGCGAGTGAAGAGCAAATGCCTGATACTACTTTGCTTGACCTTTCAGGATTGGGTTTTCAAAAGATAGAAAATGAGTTTACAGAAATGCGTTACTCAGTTTTTGATGCAAACCACAATTTCGAGACAGCGCGGCGGCTTGCAGAATGGAAAGACCGAGCAGGTATTATGCTCGGCACGGTTATAGATAACATCCTGTCCAAACTTATCGATACAGCTCCAAACCTTGGAGACAAATTGTGGGCAATGCTCAATACCTACAACTCAAGTGAAACGACCGAGCAACTTGCCCAAGTAATGGCCACCTGCAGACGAACTTTTGAATATATCACAGATTGTATTTTCCCGGCAACTAACGATATCATTAACGGCCATTCTCTTAAACAAGATAAGTATAAAAATCGACTATACCAGTTCGCGAGCTCGTAGCTGCCAAAACCGTACCTTACACTTCCGTTGAAATTTCGTTTAAAGGTAATCTTATAAAAATCCAGCACGAACCAATTGCCGGCATCATCGAGCCTGATTGGTGTCTGGTCATAATTAACCAGCGCAATGAGCGGATGGGAAGGCCCGGGCAATCCGATCTGATGCAGCAAATCGCTGATACTGTTAAACCTGGTCGCTTTCTCCATCATCACAAAGGTAGCTATTAGCCCTGAACAGTTGGTCGGATCACAATATCACCGATATCCACATTATCCGGTTGAGCAATAGCATAGGCTACTGCCTCTGCAATGGCAGACGCCGGGATGGAAATTTCATCTGCTTTTTGCTGATTGGCATTTCTCAGCGCCTCATTTTTGATATTGCTCACAAATTCCGATTTAACGTAACCGGGCGAAATACCCGTCACGCGCCAGCTTCCCGCCGATTCCTGCCGCAAAGCTTCGTCAATGGTTCGAACCGCGTTTTTCGTTCCTGCGTATACGCCCATTTGAGGTACAATGGTGATTCCGGCCGTAGAAATGATATTGATGATATGACCGGAGCCCTGCTGTTTGAATATGGGTAAGGCGGCTGCAATGCCATAAAGTGTTCCTTTTAAGTTAACATCGATCATCTGTTCCCAACCGTCCACATCCAGATCTTCCATCGGGTACAACTGCGCTACACCGGCGTTATTGATCATTACGTCTAATCTACCGAACGTTTTTACAGCGAAATCGGCGAGATTTTTTACTTCATTCCGGCTGGTAACATCCACCTGGGCAAATTCTGCGATACCTCCGCTTTGATTGATTTCAGCAGATATGGTTTCCAAACGTTCGGTCCGCCTGGCTGCAAGTACGACTTTTGCACCCCGGGCGGCCAGTAATTCTGCTGTAGCCTGCCCGATGCCACTGCTGGCACCTGTAATAACGATCACTTTTCCTGCTATTCCGTTGTTCATGATATCCTTTTTGATTTGATACAAAGATCCTGAAGCTAAACGGGTTGAATGTAGCCGATATGGTTAAATGTGTAGCCAATCTGGCCGAAGTAAAAGTCAAACGGATTGAATTTTGGCTACAATAATCAGCCATTCGGTTAGCCCGCCTGGCTGGGATATCGACAATTTTGCAGTAACAAAAAATTAAAATTATGAAGATCGTATTAACAGGTTCAATAAGTAATGTAGGAAAACCACTTACCACGTTATTGACCAAGCAAGGGCATGACGTTACTGTAATTACCAGTAAAAAAGAAAGAGAACAAGAAATCGTAGCATTAGGTGCAAAGGCAGCGGTAGGTTCCATGTTCGATGTTAATTTTTTAGCGGACACTTTTAAAGGGGCTGATATCGTATATCTGATGGAAACCCTGGATGCAGTTGGCGGGGATATGATGGACCCAAATATTGATTTTATCGGCGGGATCAGCGTGATCGGCAACAATTACAAATCAGCTGTAGAACGCGCGAAGATCAAAAAGGTGATACACCTGAGCAGCATAGGCGCACATACCGATCAAGGAAATGGATTTTTGGTCTTTCACCATAATGTGGAACAAATTTTAGGGCAACTGCCCGATGATGTAGCTATCAAATTTATGCGCCCGGTCGGTTTTTACACCAATTTGTTCGCTTTTATGCATAGCATCAAAACTACCGGTGAAATCATTTCAAATAATCATGCCGGGAACCAATCTGAGCCATGGGTTTCGCCGGCTGATATCGCAGCTGTAATCGCTGAAGAAATGAACAAACCATTTGCAGACAGAACTGTCCGCTACATTGCTAGTGACGGAGTATCACCCAACCAGGTAGCAAAAGCATTGGGTGAGGCAATTGGCCTTCCTGACCTGAAATGGAAAGTCATATCTGACGAAGAACAATTAGCCATTTATTTGAAAATCGGTTTCAATCCGCAAATCGCCAGGGGCTTCGTGGAAATGCAGGCAAGCCAGGGCAGCGGTCATTTATACGAGGACTACTACAAACATCAGCCGGTATTGGGGAAAGTAAAACTGGCAGATTTTGCCCGTGACTTTGCCGCGGCTTACCAACAACCACAATAAAAAAATCACAGAAGTAATAGGTGAATAAAAAGGAATGATGTTCAAGTCCTTTTTATTCACCATTTTTAACATTCTGTCTAATTCAAGAGATATGCCCATTGAGAGAATTAAAACGATCAGTGAATTTCACCGCACCAGGAGTTTGCCGCCGCCAGAACAACCGCTGATCAGCGTGGTCAATTTCGCGGATGTGAGATTAACCCAGGACCATCAGGGTAATAGCTGGGTTTATGATTTTTATTCGATTTCCCTGAAAAGAAATATTGGCGGCAAAATCAGGTACGGTCAGCAGGAATATGATTTTGATGAAGGGATCATGTTTTTTATCGCGCCGGGCCAGGTCTTCAGTATTGAAAGAGACCCTGAAGTTAAAGGCGAACGCTCGGGCTGGATGCTGATGATCCATCCGGATTTCTTTTGGAATACGACGCTTGCCAAAACCATCAAACAGTACGATTATTTTGGCTATACCACCCACGAGGCGCTGTTTGTATCTAAAAAAGAAGAAGATATACTGAAAGGCATCATTGAGAATATTAAACAGGAGTACCATGCTAATATTGACAGGTACAGTCAGAACATCATTATTTCCCAGATCGAAACACTGCTGAATTATTCAGAGCGTTTCTACAACAGGCAATTTCTTACCCGTAAAAAATCCAATCACCAAATTCTCGACAACCTGGAAAATAAGCTAACCGCTTATTTTAACAGCGAATTGCTGGTGACGAAAGGCCTGCCTTCTGTACAGGATATTGCCGTATCCCTGAATACCTCACCCAAATACTTAAGCAGCGTCTTGAAAATGCTCACGGGACAAACGGCACAACAGCACATCCATGAAAAACTGCTTGATAAGGCCAAAGAGCGGTTAACGACGTCGGAATTGTCGGTCAGCGAAATTGCCTATGAACTTGGGTTTGAACATCCCCAATCGTTCAGTAAATTATTCAAAACAAAGACGGGACTTTCCCCAATGGAATTCCGGCAATCATTTCAATCCAACTGATCAGGATTCATAGCTGAAACCTAATATTTTATTGGAAATTGGATTTATACTAACGAATTACAACATAACATACAAGACACTTAATCAGTGCCCAATATTGTTATGATTGGACTGAACAGTCTCCTACCCTATCTTAATTGCAAAAAAATTATATTATCCGACGACCTTAAACTAAGTGACATTTGAAATGGGAAAATATTGAATTGCGTAATTAGTAGAGTTAAAAGCGTTAAGTCATTTAACTATTTAAACTTCAGATTCTCACAAGCGAAGTTCGGTACTCCCCCTCTCCTGTATTTCTTAAAATGTCGCTTAATGACTGTTAAATGAAAACTTAAGTTAACGAGCAATTTGTCGTCGATCAGTAAGCATTTTAATCAGATCATTGATCCAGGAATTATTGGAAGATAAACACTGATCTGTAATTAAATACATACCACCTGTGCTTTTGTTTTTGCGGCTTTATAACTCTATAAAAGGTAATTGTAATGCCTTTTGAGGATAAAGTCATCGAAGAAGGTTTTCGCCTTCGACGGTCGGACCATTGAATTGTAACCATATTGTCCGTTAATTTTAACAACACTTAAGTGCAGCTGACCGTGGTGAATTTCATATCGGTCAAGCAAATTAATTTAAAATGTTTTTCGGCCTCATTCGTCTTTAAGAGCATGAGCATAAAAGAACTAGCGATCGGTTTGATCGAGGGCCGGATCACGAAAAGCGCCTGGGTGCGAGCCGTACGGGCCTGGCCGGGTAGTGACTTTTACGAGATCGACCTGGAAGCGCCTGACGCGGATTTTAGCGCATTCAAAGGGACGGCGCATATGAAGTGCCGCGTCGCGCCACTGATTTTCCGGGATTACACGATCTGCCGCTGGGACGCGGCCAGCAAAACCTGCACGCTTATGATCGATGCCGGACACCAGGGGCCGGGCAGCAACTGGGCCAAGCAAGTGCAAAAAGCAGGTAGCCTGCCTTATGTGGGGATCGAAGCGCACCGCTGTCCCGTAGCCGCTTACCCGGACTTGTTCTTTTTCGGCGACCAAAGTGCATTGGGGCATTTCCTGGCACTACAGCAGCTTGCCGGCGCAGACAAGCAGATCGGCGGTGCGATCTTTATGCCAGACCATGCGCACCAGGATCATTTCCGGCAGCATTATCCCGCCCTGCCACTGACACCGGTGTATACCAAGGATAATTTATTTCAACGGTTGACGTTGCTGAAATCAAGCGGGCAAGCGCTGGTTTGCCTGGCGGGAAACAGCCGGCTGGTCGCGGACCTCCGCCGGAGCTTACGCAAGGCGGGTTTCGCGGGACAGATCCACGCACAGGGCTTCTGGTAAGGAATTCGTTAAAACCACCTGTGCGCTTGGTTGTTATAGGCTTACTACGTCGAGCCGAAACCGCCCCGTTTACCGGGGCTTTTTTGTCTTTAAACATTTATCATTATGAGCAGTGCATTTGTAAAAGAGGGTGAAAGTGAACAGTTGAAGGATGTGGCGCCAAACATGGCATCCCTGATCCAACACCTGACCCGCGAATACCGCGGGCCGGTCCGCGAGCTGCATACCCTTATGCATCCGAAGCATCAAAAAGAAGTGCATGAGATGAGCGATGGCCTGGGCTATATGCTCAATGATGACCAGCAGTGGCAGGTCATCCTGGATTGAGCCATGAAGATCGCGACCTACAATATCAACAATATTAACAGCCGCCTGGATGTGCTGCTGCGCTGGCTCAAAGAAGCCGGCCCTGATATCGTATGCCTGCAGGAACTCAAATGCGAGCAGAATAAATTCCCCGAGCAACAGTTGAAGAAAGCCGGCTACAATGCCATCTGGCAGGGTCAGAAAAGCTGGAACGGTGTTGCTATCTTGGCCAAAAGCGAGATCCAGCAATTACAGGACGACCTGCCGGGCGAGGATGACGAATTTACGCACAGCCGGTATATCGAAGCTTTCATCGATGGCATGATCATCGGCTGCATCTACCTGCCCAACGGTAACCCCTGGCCCGGCCCGAAATTTGATTACAAACTGCGCTGGTTTCAGCGCCTTACCGACCATGCTAACGGTCTGGTGGACCGTGACCTGCCGGTCATCCTGATCGGCGATTATAACGTCATACCGACCGATCTCGATACCTATAAGCCGGAAAAGTATGTGAATAATGCACTGTTCCGCCCGGAATCAAGAGAGGCTTACAAAAACCTGGTCGATCAAGGCTGGACGGATGCGATCCGCACGCTTTACTCTAATGAACGGGTCTATACCTTCTGGGATTATATGCGGGACGCTTATGGCCGCAATGCCGGCCTCCGCCTGGATCATTTCCTGCTGAATAAAGCGATCGCCAAAAGACTACAAAGCGCACAGGTGGACAGGCATGTGCGCGGCTGGGAACATGCGAGCGATCACGCGCCGGTGTGGATCGAGGTTGCTGACACCGACCTGCCTGAAAAAGAACCAAAGCATACAAGAGAACAGGTCGAAGCAAAACCAGCAAACAGCCAGCCTGCATCCCTGAACATGCTAATGGAAAAAGCACCCAAAGCCCCAATGCCCGCAAAATTGCAGCCGATGAAGGCGACGCTGGTACGCGAACCTTTTGACGATGCCGGCTGGCTGTATGAGATCAAATGGGATGGGTATCGCGCACTGGCCGTCATTGAAAATGATCACGCGGAATTGATCTCCCGCAACAACATTTCCTTCGACCAGTTCCACCCGATAGCAGATCTGCTGGCTAAATGGAAAGTAAATACCGTGATCGATGGGGAGATCGTAGCCTTGGGTGCCGATGGTAAATCCGACTTCAGCGCGATCCAGAACTGGCAGCGGCGCAAGAACGGGCAACTGGTTTATAATGTGTTCGATATTTTGTGGTACGAGGGCCACGATCTGCGGGGACTGGCTTTAACGGAACGCAAAAACATCTTGGAAGCCGTACTGCCGGTTGATGAAACGATCCGGCTTAGCAAAGCTTTTGCTGTGAACGGCATTGAATTCTTCCATGCCGCAGAAAAGGCGAGTATTGAGGGCATCATGGCGAAAAAAGCGGATAGTACTTATGTGGCGGGTGACCGTTCCAAAGAGTGGCTGAAGGTCAAAGTCGAACGCAGGCAGGAAGTCGTCATTGGCGCTTTTACCCGCAATGCCGGCACGGACAAACTGTTCAGCGCGCTGGCCATTGGTGTCTATGAAAAAGGTGTGCTGCGTTACATCGGCAAAGTGGGTACCGGCTGGTCAGAAAAAAAACAACAAGAAATGATGGCGGAATTCGAGCCGCTGATCACCGATGTCTGCCCCTTCGATGTAGAACCGGATGTGGACGAACCTTCGCAGTTCCGCCCGCGAAGGCTTGGGGCAAAGCCGTTCTGGCTGAAACCCGAACTGGTTTGCGAGGTCAACATCGCCGAGATCACCAGCGACGGCAAGGTGCGGCAGGCCTCCTTCAAGGGTATGCGCAAAGACAAAGATCCCAAAGACGTGGTACTTGAAGTGCCCGAGGACACCAGCGAAACGGTGGCCGAAGTCGATAAAAAACCAATGCTGATCAAAACTGAACCTAATCCAAAAAAAGCCATGAGCAAAAAAATCAAACCGGAAGCCAGCTTCCTGGATGCGGAGAAAGACAGCCAGACGGTCAAGGTTGACGGTTGCCCGCTGCAATTCAACCACCTGTCTAAAGTTTACTGGCCGGAAGACGGGATCACCAAGCGGGATATGTTCAACTATTACGACCAGGTCGCCGAATATATGGTACCCTATCTCAAGGACCGGCCTATGTCGCTTAACCGTTTTCCGAACGGCATTCACGGCCCGAGCTTTTACCAGAAAAACGTCAAAGATAAAGTGCCGGATTGTATGGCGACCATGCCGCATACCAATGATAAAGGCGAAGAAAAAGAGTACCTGGTAGCGACCAACAAGGCCAGTTTGCTCTGGATGGCTTCGCTGGGCTGTATCGAGATCAATCCCTGGTTCTCGCGCGTGCAGTCACCTGATAACCCGGATTTCTGCATCATCGATCTCGACCCGGATAAACAGCATTTCGACCAGGTGATCAGCGCAGCCCTGGAAGTAAAAAAGGTATTGGATGCTATTGGCGTAAAAGCTTTTCCTAAAACTTCGGGATCGACGGGGATGCATATTTATATCCCGCTCGGAGCAAAGTACACTTACGACCAGAGCCAGATGTTCGCCAAGATCATTGTGACGCTGGTGCATAAGCAAATACCGGAATACACCAGCCTGGAGCGCATGGTCAAAAACCGTGGCGGCAAAATGTACCTGGACTTTTTACAGAACCGGCCCGATGCCACTATCGCCGGTGTTTATTCCGTGCGGCCTAAACCGGGGGCTACAGTATCCATGCCCGTAACCTGGGACGAGGTAAAACCCGGGCTGACAATGCGGCATTTTACGATCCATAATTCCATTGCCCGGTTAAACGAAACCGGCGATCTGTTCAAAGGCGTTTTGGGTGAAGGGATTGACCTGGCCGCCACCATTAAAAAAGCGCAAAGTATATTTCAGTAATTATGAAGAAACACGGATTAATGATCGATATGGACGGCGTGATCTACGCCGGCGAAGAACTGATCAAAGGAGGTGACGTTTTTGTGCAGCGCCTGCTTGACGAAAATATCCCTTTTACTTTCCTGTCCAACAACAGCGCGCGCAGCCGGCGCCAGGCGGTGGAAAAGCTGGAAAAGCTCGGCATCCGTGGCGTAACCGAAGAACATATTTATACGAGCGCCATGGCCACCGCGGCATTCCTGAAAGATGAATTCCCCGGCTGCAGCGCTTATGTACTGGGTGAGGGCGGTTTGCTCAAGAGCCTGGAACATCACGGCATCCGGTTAGTGGAGGAGCGGCCTGACTTTGTGATCCTGGGTGAAGGCGATGATTTTGACCTGAAGAAGGTGCGTACCGCGATTGACATGATCCTGGACGGCGCGCGGTTTATCGCCACCAACCGCGACCCGACGCCGCGTAAGCCGGGCTGGAACAATTTAGGCATTGCCGCCACGGCCGCGATGATTGAGGAAGGCAGCGGCCGGGAGGCGTTCGTTATCGGCAAGCCGAGCCCGGTCATGATGCGTTCGGCCAGTATTTACATGGGCCTCAAACCGGAAGAAACGACGGTGATCGGCGATACGATGGAAACGGATATCATCGGCGGGCTGTATATGGGTTTCAAAACCATCCTGGTATTGTCGGGCATTGCCGACAAGGAACAGGTTAACCGCTATGCTTACAAACCCAGCCTGGTAGTCGACTCGGTGGATCAGATTAAATTCCCGCTGACCTGGTGGTGAACCAACAAAGTATCCGAAGCTGCAAACAATTAAACTGGAATGCCTTTTGTATTAAAGACATAAATCATCAACAAATGAGCTCTAACAATCAAAGCGATCAAACGACCGAAAAAGGCAAGCAGCCTGGCGTGCAGGATCAACCCGATGATCAGCGCATCAAAACAGTAACGCCCGATAATGACAACGGTGATCCGGGACCGCCGGCAGAAGAGGCTAAAGACAATAAAGATGAGCGAAAATAAATTGCAACGTTTTATCAGCGCGCAGGAAAAAGATTACGAGACCGCCTTGGCAGAGATTACAAGCGGCAAGAAGCGCAGCCATTGGATGTGGTATATCTTTCCGCAGATCGCCGGCCTTGGCTCGACCGATATCTCGAAGCATTATGCTATCCGAGATATTCAGGAAGCGACCGACTTCCTGATGGATCAAACGCTTGGCCTGCGTCTGACCAATATTTGTAAAGCGCTTTTACAACTGGAGACCAATGATGCTTTCGGAGTATTCGGAAGCCCGGACAACCTGAAACTCAGATCTTCCATGACCTTGTTTGATGCCGTGCCGGCTACTTTCCCGGTATTCGGACAGGTGCTCGATAAATTTTATAAGGGGGAGCGCGATCAGCGGACGCTGGAACTGCTCGGCATTAAAACATGAAACTTGGCGATGAAATATTGAAACTGCTCAACCAGACCTATGCGGCGGATTCCATGATCGAGCGCCAGGTAGGCCGCTATCACCTGAACTTTAAAACCGATGCATTCGGCCGGCCGGTATTACTTTTCCTGGGAAAACACAGCCGCAGCGGCAAGATTAAAGGCAAACGTTTCACCCGGCACATCGTTACCGATGCCGCCGGAAAGGTCATCAAGGATCACTGGGATAACAAAGGGAAAACTTAGTTTTCCCCGATCCCTAGAGATAACGACTATTTTTTAAATACCTTTATCCATAACAATAATTGCGATGTTTCCATCAAAATATGCCTTAAGAGTTTTAGAATGCGCGCCCAACAGGTATCTGGTGTTGTCGGTTGACCTTTTTATTCTCACTGCCAGTGACCTGTACCTGGAAGCCACCGAAACCACCCGCGAGACCATCGTGGGGAGGCATATATTTGACGCCTTTCCAGACAATCCTAATATTGCAGATATCGAAGGCGTGAATAATGTAAACTTTTCATTGCAGGAGGTTTTGCGTACTAAAAAGATGCACCAGCTCCCGGTGATCCGCTATGACGTTCCTGACCAGAACAAGCCGGGTGCCTTTATTGAGAAATACTGGCATGCCAGCCATACGCCGGTATTGACCGAAGACGGCGAGATCGAATTTATTATTCAGCTGGCCAATAATGTTACCGAGCAGGTGCTTACCGCCAAAGCCCTGAAAGTAATTGAACAGCAAAACAGCGATACGAAAGCCTTGCTGACGCGCGTCACTAAGGAAATGACCGAACAGGTTAAAGCGCGGCAGGAAACCGAACGGATGTCCAACCAGTTAAGGCTTGCCGTCGAGGCGGCTAAGATCGGCACCTGGTTCATCCGGCCGGAAACCAAAGCACTCACTTATAACGAAAACCTGGCCGTAATCTTCGGTTATGAAGGAACTGCACCGATGACCTATGAGCAAGCGATCGGCCAGGTAACCGAAGAATACCGTTCTCCCATCTTAAATGCAATCGAAGAAGCGATCGCCGGGGGTGGCGATTACGACTTTACTTACCAACAACGGCGGTTCAATGACGATGAACTGATCTGGTTAAGATCGCTGGGCCGGATCAGCCAGGACGAACAAGGTAACCATTCCATATTTTCGGGTGTGGTAATCGACATCACTGAGCAGAAGAAAGACGAACAGCGCAAAAATGACTTTATCGGCATGGTCAGCCACGAACTGAAGACGCCGCTCACCTCACTGACCGGGATCATCCAGATCTCCGGCCTTAAGTTAAAAGGGCATGAGGATGCTTTCCTAAGCGGCGCTATGAATAAAGCCGGGATCCTGGTCAAGCGAATGAGCACGATGATCAACGGCTTCCTGAATATCTCACGGCTGGAGTCCGGTAAGATCCTGATCCATAAGCAACCCTTTGCCATCGATGAACTAATCCGCGAGGTCATTGACGAAACGAATTTGAGCGCTTCACCGGATGTAGTTACGTTTGATCCCTGCGACCGCGTGGAAGTGCGGGCCGACCGCGACAAGATCGCTTCGGTGATGAGTAATTTGCTGAGCAACGCGATCAAGTATTCATTTAAAAGCCCCAAAATACAGGTAAACTGCCGGGCGAGCGCAACTGAGGTACAGGTCAGCGTAAAAGACGACGGAATGGGTATCAATGAAGAAGATGCCAGGCATATTTTTGACCGTTACTACCGTGTTCAAAGCCAGGATATGAAGCATATCTCCGGATTCGGCATCGGCTTATACCTGAGCGCGGAGATCATCGAAAGGCACC
Source organism: Mucilaginibacter sp. CAU 1740 (assembly GCF_039839285.1). Classification (NCBI taxonomy): domain Bacteria; kingdom Pseudomonadati; phylum Bacteroidota; class Sphingobacteriia; order Sphingobacteriales; family Sphingobacteriaceae; genus Mucilaginibacter; species Mucilaginibacter sp. CAU 1740. Next base: position 130,655 of record NZ_JBDOQS010000015.1, read on the forward strand.
AAGGCAGGATCTGGGTGGAAAGCGCGGCCGGCCAAGGATCTACCTTTATTTTCACACTTCCTTTAATACCGGTGATCGATCATTAACAAATAATAAGTGCCGGAGGGATTAATTGAGTTTATTGGAATGCTTTTTGTAAAATTGTCGCAGAACCAACAGCTAAAAGGGATTACCCTAAAATGCGTAGGGTAATTTCATTATGGATCAACAGCACAACACGCAGGGTTTTCCTTTAAACCCTGACCATACCGTCAACCTGGAACTCATCAAAGCAGCATTGGATTCCAGCATTTCCGGCATTATCATTACCGATAACCAACTGCCGGACAATCCCATTATTTATTGCAACAAGTCTTTTGAGGACCTGACCGGGTACCGGCGTGATGAAATTATAGGTCATAACTGTCGTTTTTTACAGGCAAACGACCGAAATCAAGCCGAGCGGGAAATGATCCGAAACGGCATCCAAAAGGGCGAACATGTCGCCGTTGAGATCCGTAATTATCGCAAGGACGGCGAGTTGTTCTGGAATGAACTATTCATCTCGCCCATTCGCTCCGCAGAAGGCACGGTGACACATTTCGTGGGCGTGCAGCACGATATCACCAAAAAGAAAAAAGCGGAGGCCGATCTGCAGCAGGAAAAAGTCCAGCGCGAGCAAAAGATCGCTGACCGCACCGCCGAATTGCGCGAAAGCACGGAATACCTGGACAGCATATTTCAAACCGTCCGGGAAAGTCTGGTCGTATTGGATCCGAAATTTAATGTACTGAGCGTTAACCAGCATTTTCTCAACACCTTTAAAGTCAGCAGCTCCGAAACTGAGAACCTCAGTTTGTACGAGTTAGGGAACGGGCAATGGAATATCCCTAAGCTCAAAGAATTGCTGGAAACGATCCTGCCAACCAATAATCCGGTTTTAGATTTCGAAGTGGAGCATGACTTTCCGCATATCGGTAACAAGCTGATGCTGCTCAATGCGCACCGGATCGAACTGGAGGGCGCCTACAAGGACCGGGTGTTGCTGGCGATCGAAGATATCACCGACCGTCGCGCCATAGAACAGCGGAAGGATGACTTCTTATCGGTTGCCAGCCATGAATTGAAAACACCGCTGACTACGATCAAAGGCTATATTCAAGTGATGGAAAGGTTATTGCCACCGGAAGCGAGTGACAAGCTTAAAGAGGTGGTGAAGAAAAGCGCCACGCACGTGGACCGCCTAAATAACCTGATCAGTGAGTTGCTGGAAGTTTCGCGTATCCAGACCGGAAATATTGAACTGCACCGCGAGCCTTTCAACTTTGACGAGATGGTCAGCGAAACGGTGGAAAGCTTGAAAACCGCTTTACCGAGCCATCAGATCCATATTTCAGGCAAAAGCAACGCGACCTTCAGCGGCGATGAGTCGCAGATCAGCCAGGTGATCAGTAACCTGCTGTCGAACGCGGTCAAATATTCACCTGACGCCGACCGGGTCGAGGTCCAGCTGGCGAAGGTCAATCATCAGATCAAGTTCTCGGTTAAAGATTTTGGTGTGGGGATCAGCCTGGGTGACCAGAAAAAGATCTTCGAGCGTTTCTACCGCGCCAGCGATATTCAGCAACATTTTCCGGGCATGGGGATCGGCTTATATATCTGCGAGCAGATCATCAAGCACCATGGCGGTAATCTCTGGGTAGAGAGTGAATTCGGCAAAGGCTCCACTTTTAATTTTATACTTCCGGCTCAATAAACAGCGCTCATGAAAAAGAAAATTTTGATCTGTGACGATGACCAGGGCATCCTGGAGATGCTGGAACTGATCCTGGATGACGGGGAACACGAAGTGTTAACCGAAAGCAACAGCCTCAAGGTTTATGACCTTCTGAAAACGGAAAAGCCCGATTTGTTGATCCTTGATCTCTGGATGCCTGTGTTATCCGGCGACCAGATCACCCGCCATTTGAGGGCGAACGATACTTACAAAGAGTTGCCCGTACTGGTGATGTCTGCCAGCCGCGACGGTGAAGAGATCGCCCGTAGATCCGGTGCAGATGCTTACCTGGCTAAACCATTTGATATTAATGAACTGGTGGAAAAAGTGAGCAGCCTGACGCAGGCTGCTTAACTGTGTTCGCCTTTATCGGAAATTTCTTTGATGACCTGGTCCAGCTCGTTAGCGCTGGTATCCAGCATATTCAACAGTCGCTCTCTTTCCGTGTCGTCATCAGCTGCGCGCAGCAACTTGTTAAGTCCCATAATATTGGCCAGCGGTTTGCGCACCCCATGTGACTGCATAAAGCTGATCTCGTCCAGGTGTGTTTCAGCCTGGTCAAGGCGTTCCCGTGTATCGACAAATTCGGTGATGTTGTAACCGATACAGAAAATACCTTGCGGCTGGCCCTGTTCATCCAGCATGGCTTGCATCTCCCACTGGGTAACCACAAACCCGCCTTTACCGTCGTGTTTGCGTAAGGTAGCCGGAAATAGACGCCGCGGCTGTTCGAAACACTTCGGGCCAACTTCCTCACAGATGCGAATGTCCTCCGGATGCAGCGTTACCGAGAAAGCCTGTCCTTTCAGCGTGTCTTTACCGAAGCTAAAGTTACGGTCGTAGTTCGGGCTTACATAAATGTATACGCCGTCCATCCCTACAGCGATCGTATAAAAGAAGGCTGAGCTTTCTAAGAAATTATTGATCTGGTCGTATCTATGCATCCGTGCAGCATCAATTAATGCTAAGATTATTACATATAACGTGAGTAAATGTTTGAAAGAGTAGGATCTCCATCATCAGGCGGGCAGCATAAAGTAAACGGTGGTTCCCGGCGCGGGGTTATCTTCTATGCCGATCACGCCGCCATGGCGGACAATGATCTCTGAGCACAGGTACAGGCCGATACCGAGGCCGTCAATCGCGCGGCGTTCGCCCGAACGAAAGAATTTCTGGAAAACCTTGGTGCGGTCCTGCGGCGCGATCCCCAGGCCATGGTCAGTAAATTTTACGGTAACAGCCGAATGTGAAGTATTCAGGGTAATATCGATCTTCAACTGGCCCGGTGAATACTTGATCGCATTATTCAGGAGATTAGTCACCACCTGGCCGATACGAAAACGATCAGCGATAACCGGCGCTGTTTCCAGGTCGGCTTTGATCATAATTTCGTGTTCCGGGTGCAAAAGTGCCGCGTTGGCCGTGATCTCCCTGATCAGGGCCAGCAGGTCAAAAGCTGTTTTTTGTAAGAGAATGTCTCTTTCCTGTGCCAGTACGGGTTGAGCCATTTCATTTAATAAACGGGTGATCCGGTCGGCCGAACCCAGGGCGCGGGTCGCGATCCCCAGAATTTTCGCATCATCCTGTTTTTGCAGATGGCGTTCGAGCAGTTGCAGCGAACCTTTGACCGCCGATAACGGCGTCTTCAGCTCATGCATCGCCACACTTAACAATTCGTCCCGCAGGATTTCCAGGTCTTTCATCCGGGTGATGTCGATGGTCGTGCCAATGATCTTTACCGGAACCTGGGCGTCATAAATGACCTTACCCTGCGCTTCTATCCAACGGACGCTGCCATCCGGGTGCTTCACGCGGTATTGCGCGAAATAGGGTACCTGTTCCTGAATAGCGCGGGCAACGGCCGCCTGCATTGGCGCCTGGTCTTCGGGCACAATAGCAGCCAGCATTTCCTGGTAGCTAAAAGGGAGCTCCGTGTCACGTCCGAAATTACGCTTGCATTGTTCGGTGCAATTCATCTCATGGTCTTCGGACAGGCTCACCTCCCAAAAGCCCAAAGCCGCCTGGTCAAGCGCCACCGCCAGGTGCTCGTTGGAAAGCTGTAAAGACTGTTCGGTGAATGCTGATCTGGAGGCCATTGTTTCAAATTTAAGCAACCAGCCCCTCAAAGCCAAACTTTGTAGCGGATTATTTACCTGCGATCTTGTTCAGCATGCCGCGAAAAATGAAATAATGAAAAGGCAGCATGGCATACCAATACAATCGGCCACCGATGCCCAGGGGGCGAAAAGTGGCGGTTTGCGCTACGCAATTTTTGTCATCGATCTTAAATTCCAGCCAGGCCTCGCCGGGCAGCTTCATTTCAGCATAGAGCAATAAACGTTTTTCTTCTCTACTCGCGTAGATCACCCGCCAGAAATCCAGCGCGTCCCCTGGTGCTACTTCCGCGGCATTCTTGCGGCCGCGCCGAAGGCCGACACCACCGAACAAACGGTCGAGGAACCCGCGAAAACCCCAAAGCCAGTTAGCATAATACCAGCCGTTGCGGCCGCCGATGGAGAAGATCCGCTCCAGGGCCGTAGCCGGATCTTTGGCTTCCTGCGTCTGTCGGTTCGTAAAAACACCGAACTTCGGGATCTCGATATGCGTCGCCAGGCCTTTGGCAAAGATGCGGTTGTCCCCGGCATCGTTCCAGCTGGACAGCACCATGTTCTGCTCGATCTTTTCAAAAGCCATTTTGATGGCCTCTTTGTAAGGAATGAGTTCTATATGTAATCTTTTCGCCAGATCATTTTCCTCAGCGATCACATCGACCTTCATGCTATCCACTAGGTTCTTAGCCAGCGGGTAAGAAGTAGAGGTCACAAAGTAGAGCCAATACGATGACAGCCGGGGAGTAAATAAAGGAACCACGATCACCTTGCGTTTCAGCTTGCGAAGCTGGCCGAACTGCAGCAGCATTTGTTTATAGGTCAGCGTGTCCGGACCGTAAATATCAAAGTGTTTATCATAGGTGTATTTTTTATGCAGCACGCCGGAAAGGAACTGCACCACATTGCGGATGGCGATGGGCTGGCATTTGGTCTTTAGCCAGCGCGGCGCAACCATCACTGGTAGCTTTTCCACCAGATCCCGGATGATCTCGAAGGAGGCGCTGCCGGAACCGATCACAATACCGGCCCGCAAGGCGGTCACCGGCACCTTACTTTTTCGGAGTTCTTCCTCCACTGCTTTACGGCTCTCCAGGTGTTTGCTGAGCTGCTGTTCATTGGTGATCCCACCCATGTAAATGATCTGTTCGGCTTTCGTTCCATCCATAAATTCCACGAAGTGCTCCGCGGATCGCTTTTCCTCTTTGCTGAAATCACCGCCGCTCATGCTCATCGAATGCACGAGGTAATAAGCGGCATCGATGTCTTTCGGCAGCTGCTTCAGCGTTGCGGGCTTCATCAGGTCGGCTTCAACGATGGTCACCTGCTCGGGTTTATATTTTTTGATATCGAGGCGGTCTTTATCCCGCACCATGCAAACGACCTCGTGCCCGTTGTCCAGCAGGGCCGGCAGCAGTCTTTTCCCGATATAGCCGGTCGAACCGGTCAATAGTATTTTCATAGCATTTTAACAGCCTGAGCGCTTAATTGTTAGTGTTCAAATGGATAGTGACGGATCGGTTCCCAGGGACCGCCCAGATAGCGCCATAGGCTCAGTCCGGTGGCGTTCACCAGCACTGGATGAAAATCGGTTCTCAACATAGCAAATAATGCTTTAGCAGTTTCCGGCAGCACCTTATTTTGTATCGTTACATGGGGGCGGAAAGGCTGCCGGTCCTGGGGTATGAGGTTTGGCTGAAAATGACCGCTTAGCGCTTTATGCAAAGCCATTAATATTGGGCTTTCCAGGTGATAAGCCACCCCGGCGCCAAGGAACAAAAGGCCGGTCACCTCCAGCGGAAAAGGTTGCTGGCGGATACCATCTAAATACTCAAAGGTTGCCGGCTCATCGGGCAGTTGGTGAAACAGCGTCAGGTGAGCGGCCAGAAAATTACGTTCCGGTGGAAAGTATTTTTTTCGTTCCCCATCAAAGAAATCCTGGCCGGCTTCATCAAACCGGAGCGTCAGGATCAGTGGTTTTTTTTCTGCTGCCTGCATTTATCTGAACAATATTTTACCTCATTCCAATCTTTTTCCCATTTCTTTCGCCAGCTGAAAGCCCGTCCGCAGGCGGCGCAGCTCTTTTGCGGCAGATCCGTCTTTTTAACCCCTCGCATACTTCCAGTCTTTTTTTAACGCAGCATAGAGCTCATTCGATTCGGCTGCTTTCCAGCAGTCGTAGAATATGCTGGCAGCTTTCGCTTTCTCCGGATCGCCGGTGCCGCGTTCCAGCAGCTCGTAGCTTTTAGCGGCATCATATTTCTTGCCACCCCTATAGTTGGCGTAACGCCGTGCGCGGGTATAACCCATTTGCAGTTATTTGCGCGCTAGGTCTGCGCCGACAAAGTCGCCTGCTTTGAGGTAGGCTTCAAATAGTTCAAATATCTTTTTGCTGCTATCATCCGCAATAGCCGGCGTCCTGAACCGCCAGTGCTGCCCGATCTCGCTTTTGTAAGGTTCACAGATCAATACGCCCTGCTCGCCCTTACCCACGCGATATTCTTCCGGGTGCTGGCGGTAATCTATGTCCGGCTTCCAGGCGTAGCTTTTTACATCAAAATCCAGGTAGCTTGGCTTAGCAGGCATAACAGGTCAATAAAAAAGCCGCCTCAAAGAGACGGGTTTTATGATCAAATTATTCATTATAATTTCGCAGTGTCACGTAGTGCCTTGATCTGGTCATGCGCGGCATTGATCTCCTGCGCCTGGTTCTGCACGACTGCGATAGCCTCGGCAGACAGTTCCTGACCGGACAGCGCATCCTGGTAGGCCTTCTTGATCGCATCCTCGCCGCGTTCGGCTTCCGATAAAATGCTGGCGCGGTCGCTGCCGCCGAAGATCGACTTCAGATCGATCCAGGCACGGTGTAAAGTACCGCCCACACTGGTACCGGTTTCAACTTCACCGGCGTTGCCAACCAAAGCTGCCAGCTCCTGACCGTTTTTGCGGCTTTGCTCGGCATAACCCTGAAATAATTCCTTCAGGTCGATGTTCTCCTCTTTAATATCCGCGATCGCTTTTTCAAAACCGGCTACGCGGTCATTGTTGATCTCGATCAGGTCGTTCAAAACGCCTGCTTGATTTTCTGTAGTTGCCATACTGTTTTTTGTTTTTAAGATAGGTTTGGCATCAAACTAATATCATGCCAGTCTTCTGCACGGCGATCACTGATTTTACTTCTAATTGATAATTTTAATTAAATTTTAAATTTAACTTTGGCGGCTTTTAAATAACCGCTGATGCCCAAGAAGATCTTACTGGTCGAAGATGACGAGGATATTTTAGATATCATGAACTATATGCTGACCGATGAGGGTTATGAGGTACTGCGCTCGAACGGCGAGGATGCGCTGGCTCAGGCCATTAGCGAACAGCCTGACCTGGTGTTGCTGGATCACCGCCTGCAAACGGTCTGGGGCGCTGATATCTGCCGGGCACTGAAAGCGGACGAGCGTACCCGGCATATCCCCGTGATCATGGTCTCGGCCGCGATGAACGTAGAGGCGACCGCGCGTGAGGCCGGAGCCGACCGGGTGATGCTTAAGCCGTTCGGGCTGCTTGAAATGCTGGCTCTGGTGGCTGAAACCCTGCCGTAACGCACGGTACTTACTTTACCTGGCCACGATATATTTTGCAGCGATCAGCAGCATCAGCATACGGTCCGCACGGGCTTCATTGTAGCTTTCCTTCAGCATTTTTTTGATCTGCTTATCCGCAAGTTTCACCGACGCCATTTCCAGGATCTGGAAGGATGCCGTCTCCGCACTCTCTATCTGCTGCATATAATAGGCGATAGAAAGATCCTGTAAGCCATGGTCACGACCCGTGTTGTAATGGATGCTCTTAAAAGCCTCGTCGATCATGCCGATCATCCCTTCGCAGTGTGCCGTAGTGATCTCGCCGTCCAGCAGCGCCATAATGATCTCGATACGGGCGAGCTGCTTTTCGACATCGCTCACCGTTTCCAGGATACCTTCCCGCAGATCTTTATAATGGACATGGCCGGCGATCCCCGGCAGTTTAGCCACGAGGTGGCTTTTGGCGGCATGGATGATATTCAGGTGGCTGATCACGAAAGTCTTTAAATTCTCGGGACCCAGTTTGATGCGGTCAGATGGTTCAGGTTGATTTTCCATAGTTAATCCAGTATTCGGGTTATTTGCGTTAATACATGTTCAATATCAAAAGGCTTGGCAATATAGCCGTCGGCACCGCATTTTTTGGCGATATGGCTAATATCGGTTTCGCCGGAGATCAAAACAACCGGCAGCCGCGCGTTTTTGAACTTTTCTTTGATCTCCGCGCAGATCTGCCCGCCGGTTTTGTCTGAGCCCGTGATCCGGATATCCAGGATCACCAGGTCGGGCCCGATCTCATGGATATGTTCGGCGGTCTCGCTGTGGTTAGAAACCACGACATTATAACCGGCGTCCTGAAATATAATGTTAAAGATCTCCAAGATGTCTTCGTCGTCAATGATCAGGATCCGTTTCATTTTTTGCCCCTTTTTTTGACGCCAACAAAAAGTTTTCCAAACAAGAAAAACGCGGCGTATTTTTTTGATCTTCACTTAATATTCCCTTGAAATGGGAGTCTACTTGCAGGCTAAGACCACGAACACACCGCGGTGTGTTGACCTTTTTCGACGACAAAGTCTAAAAAACAGACAGCCATGGCAAGAGCGATCAACGGGAACGGGGCCGCAGCGCCCTTTTAACGCGGACACGGAAGTAGTCGTAAAATAATACGATCAGCAGCAGTGCGGCCGGAATAAAAAAAGCGCTAAATCGCAGGTTTACAAAGGCGAAACCGCCCCCCAGCCCGCCCAGCAAAAAGAAAATAATAATTACGAGCCGGAGCAGCATCCGGCGCCGGTGGGCCGGATTGAGGTTACGGCGGGAAAGCAGCGCTCCCGCCAGGTCGATGCCCAGATCGGTAAACATACCGGTCAGGTGCGTGGTGCGCACCTCTGCGCCCGACACGATGGAGACCAAAGCATTTTGCATGCCCATCGCAAAAAGCAGGCTCCCGGCGAAATACTCGGTTTGGGGTAAAGTGTGCTGGTAATCGTGTCCGAAAACAGCTACCGTTAGGACGATCAAAACAACGACCATAATCGGCGCGGTGTAGGCTAATGACTTATCCCGGCCAACCTTAGCGATGTACAGACTGGAAGTAAAAGCGCCTGCCAGGAAGAGCAGCAGCCACAATGCCACCATGCGTGCAGCGCGCCATTGACCGGTGCTCAGGTTAACCGCCAGCAAAGCTGCATGCCCGGTCACATTCGTGGTCAGCACCGCAAAGGACATAAACCCGGCGGCGTTGATAAAACCTGCGTTCAGGCATAGCAAAACGGCCAGGCGCAGGTTGTGCGCAAAACTTCTCCTTTCTCCCGTGTGTCGCAGCATTGACAAATATCGTAATTATCCGGCAGGGCAAGGTAACAATTCTCCCGGCTCCGGGTCTTAACCTTAACCAATCCATTGACCATGAGCGACTTTGATACTTCCCCGCGAACTTATGCCCGCCTGGCCGGCTTTTTATATTTGTTCATCATCATCGCCGGGATCTTTGCGCAGTTCTATGTTTGGGACGGCCTGATCGCTTCCGGGAATGCGGCAGCGACGGCTGAACAACTGCGGGCTCATGCCGCGCGCTGGCAGTCGGGCATCGTCGCCGAGCTGCTGATGCACCTTTGCGACATCCCGGTGATGGTGATCATTTACCTGTTGCTGCGCCCGGTCAGCAAACCGCTCGTTTTGATGGCGCTGCTGTTCAACCTCGTTCAAACCGCGGTGCTGGTTGCCGACCGCCTTAACCTGATAGCGGCACTGCTGCCCCTCAGCCAGGCCGCCTACCTGCGAAGCCTGGATTTGCACCAGCTTTATGCCCAGGCCTACCTGTCCATCCGTCTGCACGAGATCGGCTTCGGCGTCGGCCTGCTGTTCTTCGGCGGGACCTGTGTGATTAATGGTTATCTGATCTACCGGTCCGGTGATTTGCCGAAATTCCTCGGTGAGCTACTGATCATTGCAGGAATCTGTTACGGGATCAATACGCTCACGCTTTTGCTGACGCCGGGTTTCCACAGTGTATTATTCCCCTTCGTGCTGCTCCCCAGCTTTATCGCAGAACTATCGTTCTGTGGCTGGCTGCTGTTCAAAGGCGGGCGGGAGAATGCGGGGAACGATAATTGCAGCGCATTTCAAAAATAAAACAATGATCGCCAAACCCATTAACCCTAAATGGCACGCCTTGATCGATTACGCATTGGTGGGCAGCCTGCTGACCCTGCCACCTCTGCTGGACATAAATAAAAAAGCGAAAATGATCTATGCCAGTGAAGCATTGATCTTATTGCCCTATGTCGCCCTGACCAAACAGCCTGTAGCTATCAAAAGACTGATCCCGATCGAGACGCATGGCAAGATCGACCCTTTCAATGTCGCGCAGTTTGCCCTGCAAACTTTTTTGAAACCTTTTCATAAAACTAAAAAGGAGCTGATCTTCAATGTGGCTTTTACGGCTATCGCCGGATTAACAGTGCTGCTGACTAATTATAAAGAGGAACAATACCCTTTTGGTAAGGGACTGTAAGCATATGCAATATATTTACCTGGGCGATCGGCTGACCGACCCGGTGCTCAAAGGACAACGCTGTAAGGCGGTCAGGCGTGCTGATGGCAAATGCATCCGTGGCCGGAATGGCAGCATGCTGGTGAAATTTGCGGGTAATATCAAGTGTGTGGTGATCGGACGGCAATTGCGCAAAATCAAAGCTTAATCCAATTTATTGATTCAGTTTATGATCCTTATGGATGGTGATCACCAGATTTTCAGGTGAGCAGGGCTGCTGACGCAGCCAGGCGACACGCTGCTCCCCGCTGTAGCTGGCGTTGATCTAGGTCTTTACATCGCCGCGCTCTAAAATGGCGGGCATCCGGTCGTCGATGGCGGACATCGCGCTGTTCGGAGACATGGTCAGCAGCACAAAGGTCGGCAGCAGGACATTGGTTTTAATATCCATCCAGATATCCCAGAGCCCTGCGATGTAGAACGGCTGCTAATACTAGTAATCTTAGGTTACTTACATAGACATTGATTTAATACAGTTTGTTATTAACACCGAAGGTTTTATCAAAAAATGTTTCTGCTCTGCAATAGACTGTAATCAGATACTGTGTTAGACAAATTGCTGCTTCATTTATCTGAAGAATGCACTCGGCACCTCACTTTCTAAGTTATAATAATTTCCTCATGCGTAATTCGTAGAGTATTAAATGTTAAACCTCTAAATCATTGAAAGTCAGTTCATAAAAAACTAAGTTTCGAACTCTCCCTCTCCTTATTGTAAGTAATTATCTGAGTCGAATCTCGAACCTTGAGATTGCACGTTCACAATAATATCCAGCATTTTTGAAATGTTTTGGCTATCAACCGGATCAGCCGCCGGCGATCTTAATCCGGACCGGCCCTTTGATATGATCAACATCCACGGGCAGACCCTTTTGGGTGATGAGCACCTTACCTTGCTTGTGCAGATCGATCGCCTCGGCCCGTACTTCCGCCATGTGCCGGCGCCAGGTTTCCGGGAAGAGCGCACGCGCGATTTCCGATGGGCAAGTACTTTTTACTGCCCCGTGTTCAGACGCCATTTTAAGAATGGTTTCTTTAATCATCAGTCCAGCCCGGGCGTTAATTTCTGCGGATCGGTGCTGCCGCTATTGGCCTGCGTGATCTTATGCAGGTTATAGACCAGGTCGCCATCCTTTTCATTAGCCGCCAGCTGTCCGTTCTGATACAGCTGGGTCAGCACTTCGTGAGTAGTGGCGATCACCGGTTTGGGATCGGCTTCCGGATCAAGCTCTTCGATGTGTTTGATCACTTGTTCGGCCGTGCCTTCGCCGAGATCGGCCAGGGCAAAAACGACCTTGTCTTGGATGGTTGCGGCCTCGTCGTACGCAGCGGATACCTGCAGCGGGCCATGCAGCTCGCGGAATTGTTCGTCAGTCAGGCTCATGCTTTTTTCTTTTTTTCCAGGTTGGCAAAATGCGCGCGGGCGTGTTTCAAGCCTGTGGCAATGGCTTCGCCTTCGTTTCCGGTCGTCTTCAATACTTCGTTAGCGATCTCGGTCATTTTGTCCCTGATCTTTTTGGGCTGGTTCTTATAGGATGGCGGATATTCGCCTTTTGGCCATGGCATAAGAGTTGGATTTAATTAGACTTCCGTTTGATTCAGTTCAGAGTCGGTCTGATCAGGCTGCTGCGGCACTTCTACCGGCTCGTTATTCGGCGCTTCCTGCGGGATCTCGGGCGTGCCCGGATCTTTTGGTTGCTGTATTTCCGGTTGTGGCTGCTGAACGGGCGCTTCCTGCGGCTCGTTCGGCATCGTTTCGTGTTGCTTTCCCATCAACTTTTAACAAATAAACAGTCAGGTTGTTAGCGTTTGTTTTAAGGTAATTTAACTTTATAGACCCGGTAAGGATAATCTGTTTTGTCTACACCGTCATTGTACTGCGGCGCCCGGTTGAGCTGCGAGCAGCTGAAGTACAGGTAGCCATCCGGCGAAATTCCCAGCGAGTCCGGCCAGCTGATGCGCGCATCCTGCACCAGCGTGTGTACCTGCCCGTCGGGGCTCACATATTTGATCGCCTGCGCCTGCGAATCGCTGATAAAGATATTGCCTTTGTCATCAGCGGTCATCCCATGGCAAACGCCGGTCCCGGCAACGGTTTCAACCTTGGAAGACAGATTTGTGTTTGCATCGGCCAGCTCGCTGGTTTTGATGCGGTATAATTTGGTTTGGTTGATCGCCCGGAAGTAAAAATACTGGTTATCCGTCGTCAGCGCAATGCCGTTCACGTTGGAGGAAAAAGGTTTACCTTTTTCCTCCACGACATCTTTCCCGTCCAGGTGCAAAACATAGTTGGGATCGGCTTTGGTAAATTTGTCGTTCTGCAGCGCGAGCCTGCTTTTACCGCTTTGAAGATCAAGGATCACGATGGGCAGAGGCCGGGGTCAGATAAATAAGCCAACCCATGCAGGTGATCCACCCGCACGTCGTTCAGGGCGCTTTTGGATCTGTCGAGATCATCAAACGTATAAACCCGCAATAATTTGTTTTTTGCCAGGTCAAAATCATACAGCGCAAATTGCCCGTTCGCGCCGGGTTTGGAATCCAGTACCCACAGCTGGTTGCGCTCATCCCTCCAGAGGTCCTGCACATTGACAAAACGCGATTGAAACTTTGCATCGGGATAAGGAATAAGCTGTCCGTTTTTGATCTCGGTGAGGGCATATAGAAATGGCTCATGGTTGGGGAACGGCACGAACAGGCGGTTGCCTACCGGCGCGACCTTGGTGCCGATGCACTGGTTTTTGCCAAAGCTGGCTATTCCATTACTCAGGCGGATTGCGCCAGACTGATCTTTGTGGTCAATAGCATAGCGGTGAGGATAATGATCGTTCTCATATCCAATTAACCTTTGAAGTTCGTTCAGGTTTGTTCGAAGCAAACATTTCGGGCTGATTTTGCTTTTAATTTATATTTCAGCGATGCAACTATTTGTCCTTATTGCACTGCTGGTGATCGTCAGTGCGATTTATTCCTATATCAACGCCCGCTTTGTCAAGCTGCCGGGCACGATCGGTATTATTACCATTGCCATCATCGGCTCGGTACTGACGGTCATTGCCGATAAGCTGGACCCGGACGTGGGCAAACGCCTGATGGTGATCGCGAAGGATATTAACTTTTCTTCCTTAGTGCTGAACATCCTGCTGGGCTTTTTATTATTTGCCGGCTCTTTTAATGCCAATACCAAAAGGCTGAAAAAGGAAATGCGGCCGGTAGTCATTTTGAGCACGCTCAGCGTCTTGCTGTCGGCAGGTATCTTCGGCGCCTTGTTTCATTTTATCGGGGAATGGCTGCATATCCGCGTGCCGCTGATCTATTGTTTTTTATTCGGTGCCCTGATCTCGCCGACCGACCCGGTCTCGGTGGGTAATATCATTAAAAACTCCAAGTTACCGGTCATCCTTTCCACTATCATCGCGGGTGAGTCGTTGTTCAATGATGGCGTGGGCCTGGTGCTGTTCATCACGATTCTGGAAGCGATCCGTTCGGGAACCGACAACGTCGACCTGGCCAAGACGGCCTTGCTGTTCCTGCGCGAGGTGTTCGGCGGTATCGCGCTGGGCGTGATCCTGGGCATAATCGGTCACTGGCTGATGAAAACGATCACAGATTTCCAGACGATCGTGCTGGTGTCGCTGTCGCTGGTCATGAGCATATCGCTGATCGGCGCCTATTTTGAATTGTCGATCCCGCTGGCCGCGGTCTCGGCCGGCTTATTCGTGGGGGACAATACCATCAATATCGATGACAAGGAGCGCTCGCACGAAGCGCTGGAAAAGTTCTGGCAGCTAGTCGACGAAATGCTCAACACCATTTTGTTCGTCATGATCGGCCTGCAGATGGTCAACCTGCCTTACCTGACCAATTACTGGCTCACCGGAACGCTGTCGATCGTGCTGATCCTGGTAGCCCGCTGGCTGAGCATCTTTCTGCCTTTGATCTTTCTGCGGCGTTCGCTGAACGTCAATTACAGTAACATCCATATCCTGACCTGGGCCGGGGTACGCGGCGGTATCTCCATCGCGCTGGCTTTGTCGCTGCCGGCCAGTCATTACCGGCATATTATTTTGTCGGCTTGTTATTTTGTCGTGATCTTCTCTATTGTGGTGCAGGGCTTATCGCTGAACCGGGTCATCAGGGCCGGGCTGAAGCATGATCAACCATAAGCGGGCGTATTTACTAAAAGAGCTTATGACTTTCTATATAAGCTAAGCCTTCGGTCGTGAGCGCTAACAGGCCGTCCGCGTTCCAACTAAAGTAGCCCTCGTTCTCCAGCTCGTCACCTATCGCATCAAACTCGTCATGGCTGAGTTCGTACTGGTATTTTTTATACAGGTCTTTGATCAGGATCGCCGGTATAACTGCGTCCCCGACCGCTACGCCCTGTGAACCTTTGAGCAGCGTTGCAAAAAACTCCCGCCTGATCTGTTCCTTTGACGCCATCTTTCCCGTCTTTGAATAACTAAACGGCAAAAATACAAAATACATCCATTGGTTAAGCAATAATGGCCGGATCCACGCCTGAACACGCTAGGCCACCTGCGTAAACTCGTAAAAATCCTGGAGCACGTCAAAGGGCTGGCGGTACTGAAAACCGCATTTGGCTAACAGTTTGCTGGCGGCATGGTTCCGCCGGTTGACCACCGCTGCGACTTTCGGGATGCCCTGCGTTTCCAGCGCCAGGAGGATCTTCGGCAGCAGCTTGCTCATCAGCGTTTTGCCTTTGTATTCGGCTTTGAGATAAAACTCGATAAAGAACGGGTACTGGCCGAGATGGTAATGTTCACGGGCGACCGCCGGTGGTATGAGATCGACGACCCCGATCAGCCGGCCTGAGTTTTTTTCGGTGATCAAATGGATCACGTTGCGCCCGGAATGGGCGCTCAGAATGGCGGCCTTTAACCATTGGTCAGCCTCGGCTAAATGATTCAGCTTCTTTTCGGGGATAAAATGCAAAGTTTCTGCATCGGAAAATAGCTCAAACACCTCGGTGACCAGGTCCCGGTAGCGCAGCAGTTCGGCGGCGCCGATGGGGTTTAGCCGCAGCTGGCGGGTTTCGAGGTAAAGCGGATCAAGCATGGGCGGCAAATTTACGCAATGCAATAAACAATGCGAACAAATAATGGTTGTCTTGATATGGAAAATTACGCGATCACGGTGAGTAAGGATAAAGTGGTGCACCGCTTCGAAGTAGGCGAATATGCCCATCACGAAGAAGATAAGTGCAAGTACCGGGTGTATGAGAATGGCAATTATGTCGCCAGCTTTACGCCGGACAGCCATGACTTTTTGCAGATCTGCCAGAACCCGGGCGAGGTCGACGAGGAGGTGCTGCATTTATTGGCCGAAAAGATCGAGGCGCATCATCCGCATGGTATCAACGATAACATTAGAAAACTGAAATTATGAGAAGCATCTGGACCGGTTCGATCGGCTTTGGCCTGGTGAGCATCCCCGTGAAATTATATTCCGCCGTGCAGGAAAGCCGGCTCGATCTGGACATGCTGGACAGCCGCGACCATGCCCATATCAAATTCCAGCGGGTGAACGAGAATACCAAAAAAGAAGTGCCTTACGACAAGATCGTCAAGGGTTATAAATACGATGACGAATATGTGATCATCGAGGATGCCGACTTTGAAGCGGCCGCGCCTGAAAAAAGTAAGGTCATTGAGATCGAGAATTTCGTGGACCTGGCCGCGGTCAACCCGATGTATTACGAAAGCTCGTATTATACCACTCCGGCTACTAAGAAAAATAAGGCTTATGCTTTACTGCTTTCAGCCTTGAAAAAATCGGGCAAAGCCGGACTGGCCCGTTTCGTGTTGCGCAGCACCGAAAGTCTATGCATCGTTCACCCGGTCGAAAATGACCTGGTGATCACCCGCATCCGTTTTGCCCAGCAGATCCGCGATCAAAGCGAGCTGGAACTGGATGAAAAGATCGAGGTCAGCGATAAGGAACTCAAGATGGGCCTGGCGCTGATCGACCAGTATACCGAACCGATGGACCTGGCCAAATACAAAGATGAGTACCATAATGAATTGCTGAAGATCATCGAGCAAAAAGCTAAAGGCAAACGCCCGACCATCAAAAAATTGAAACCGAAAGCAGCCAAAAGTGATGATCTGTATGATCAGTTAATGAACAGTCTGAATGTGAAAAAGGGAGCCTGAAATGATCAACCCGGTACAAACCAGTATTCCGCAGGAAGGCGGCAGCGATCGCCAGGTGACCATTGAACCGATCCTGGAAAAAAATTACCACGGTTACCGCTCAACCGGTGTTTATAAGATCTTTAAAGATGCGTTCGGCGATGAAACACACCTGTTCATCGAGCCACTGGAAAGCGACGCCCCGGCAGATGACTTGCCGGACGAGCAAAACCCGGATTACCTGGGCAAGTTCGTGTTTGAATATGGCAATCTTCAGCATTTCGAGGGTCAGGTACTGAGCCACGCGGAGCAGGCTTATCTCGCGGTGTTCATCGAATCGTATCAGGAACCTGATATTTAAAAAACATTTCAAATTTAAATGATGAGCAATCCATTAGAGAAAGAAGATCATAACGACCTTTTGATCTTGCGTAATTGACGGCCGATAATTACGCATGTTGTCCCGTCTGAAAATTGCACCAGCATGCTCCCGTTCCGGCCGCGGATGCACTTGCCATCTGCACGGCGTACCGCTTTGCAGGACTGCCCTTTGCGTGTAGGATCGGTCAACCGGTCACCGAGGTAAATATATTCCATGAGCGACTACAGCCCTTTGCCGTATAGCTGCTGTTCTGGCCTGTAATCGGTCAGCAGGACCGTAAGCCCGGCGATGGCGGTAAAAGCGACATTAAAGATAAGCTCTTTTTTTGTCTGGTGAAAAGGTTTAAAAAAAGTTTGCAGCGCAAACTGGGCCACATTGAACGGGTCGATCTTCCCATGCGTTTCCATCGGGATCAGCCCTTTGACCGCTACCGGCTGTTTGGTTAAGGCGACATAAGGTAATAAAATCAAAGCTTCAGCAGCGTACAGCTGTTTCGCCTTTTTATTCATGCCAAACAGTGATGGCAAGGTTAGCAGGCTGCCTACCAGCGCATAGTCGATCAGCGCGTGCCATTTGGGGGTTATCGGTTTTTCAGTCATGATCATTATTTTGATGAAAACAAGTAAAGCTATTATCGTACCACAATGCCTATTTATAACAAGGGCTCGATCACCGGCCAAATATTTTCCGCGATGACCCGATAACCGGCGGCATTCGGATGCAGGCCATCCGCCAGGTTGAGGTGCCGCTGACCGGTCACATCCTTTAGGAAGAATGAAACAAAAGCCATCTGGAATTCTTCGGCCAGCGCGTTGTACATCAGGTTAAACGCCTGAGCAGTTTGACCGAATGACTGGGGTAGCTGCATACCCATGAGTACCAACTTGCAGCCGGGATATCTTAATTTTACCGCTGTAATGATACGCCGCAGGTTTTTGGCTATCGCCGCAATATTTACCTTACGGATGAGATCATTGATACCCAGTTCCAATATAAAGATATCGACCGGTTCACGGAGCCAATGGGCAAGGCGCTTAAGGCCGCCGCTCGAAGTGCCGCCGCTTAAGCCGGCATTGCTCACCCGGTAGGAAAACCCCTTTTGCGTGATTTTTTCCTGTAAAAGACCCGGTACCGATTCACGGACAGGATCTGTCAGCTTATAGCCTGCCGTCAGGCTATCCCCGAAAAAAACAATATGCTTCACCAGCAATTAACGGCGCAGCGATCATTTTGTTCAAAGAATAAAACCGGCGAGGTATGGCGCTGTCCGGCTGGCTTTGACTTTTATAATTTCTTTCGGCGTCCCCGCAGCCACGATGTGGCCGCCATCTTCACCGGCACCAGGCCCGATATCGATCACCCAGTCACTGGCCGCGATCACGCTCATGTCATGCTCTACCAGGATCACCGTGTTCCCCGCATCTACCAGCCGGTTGAGCTGCAGCATTAAACGTTCGACATCCGAAGGGTGCAGGCCGGTGGTCGGCTCGTCCAGGATGTAAAGTGTTTGTCCGTGCTGGGCGCGCTGCAGTTCGGTGGCCAGCTTGATCCGCTGCGCTTCGCCACCCGACAGCTCGGTTGCGGGTTGACCTAAGCGCAAATACCCCAGGCCTACTTCGCACACCACCTCCAGCGCGCGGCTGATCGCGGGTTCCTCATCAAAAAAATCAGCCGCTTCGTCCACGGTCAGTGCTAAGACTTCGGCAATGTGTTTATCTTTATATTTTACCTGCAGGGTTTGGGGATTGTAACGCGTACCGCCGCAGGTCGGACAAGGCGTGTACACGCTGGGCAGGAAAAGCAGTTCGACCATGACGAATCCTTCCCCCTCGCAATGCGGGCAGCGGCCTTTTACGACGTTGAAAGAAAAGCGGCCGGCGTCGTACTTTTTAGTTTTGGCCATTGGCGTAGCTGCGAACAGTTTCCGCACATGATCGAACAGGCCGGTGTAGGTGGCCAGGTTGGAACGTGGCGTGCGGCCAATGGGCTTTTGATCGACGACCACCAGGCGTTTGATGTTTTCCGTACCTGCATTGATATGACCGCCCAGCGTCTGCACTTCCGTTTGTTCCAGTGGGTCAGCTTCTGTATCTGCGGTGATATCCACTTGTACCCCCAAATGTTCGGCGACCAGTTCCACCAGTACCTGGCTGACCAGGCTGCTTTTACCCGAACCGGATACACCGGTCACGCTGGTCAGTACGCCCAGCGGAAATTCCGCATTTAACTGGTGGAGATTGTTCCGGGTCACGCCTTCCAGCTTTAACCAGCCTTTGGGCTCCCGGGGATCATTCGCCGGTTTGGCTGCTTCCCCGTAAATGTAGTGCCGGGTCACCGAAGCCTCCACCTTTTTTAATCCATCGGGTAAACCGCTATAAAGGATGTGGCCGCCTTTTTCACCGGCAGCCGGGCCGACATCGACGATCCAGTCGGCATGGCGAATGACATCGATCTCGTGTTCCACCACGAAGAGGGAATTACCCGAGGCTTTTAATTTGTCCAGCGCGCGCAGCAAGGCCTCCGTATCGGCGGGATGCAAACCCGCCGAGGGCTCGTCCAGCACATAGACCACACCGAACAGATTGGAGCGCACCTGCGTGGCAAGTCTTAAGCGCTGCAACTCACCCGGCGATAGGGTCGGCGTGCTGCGCTCGATGGTCAAATAACCCAGGCCCAAATCGAGCATGACCTGCAGCCGCGCCAGGAAATCTTCAGCGATACGTTTAGCGACGATCACTTTTTCCGGGTTTTTCGCCGCTAATTTCTTCAAAGCCGGTGCATCTCCCTTGGCATAAGGTTCAAAGACCGTCGCCAGCTTATTTAGGGCAAGCCCGGAGAGTTCAGCGATATCGTAGCCGGCAAATTTGATACTGAGCGATTCCTGTAGCAGTCTTTTACCCTGGCACAGGGGGCATTCGCTGCTCTGCATATACTGGCTGACGCGCTTTTTCATCAGCGCGCTTTGACTATTGGCAAAAGTATGGCGGACATAGCGGCGGGCCCCGGTGAAGGTGCCCATATAATCCGGCTGACGTTTGTTTTTGATAAAGCGCTGGATCTCGGTATGACTGTAACCGGAATAGACCGGGACAACCGGTTGTTCCTCGGTGAACAGGATCCAGTCACGGTCTTTCTGGGGGATGTCCCTCCAGGGAATATCAATATCATAACCCAGGGTGGTCAGGATGTCGCGCTGGTTCTGTCCCTGCCAGGCCGATGGCCAGGCGGCGATGGCTGTTTCCCTGATGGTCAGCGAGTGATCCGGTACCATGGTTTGTTCGGTGATCTCGTAAACCCTGCCTAGTCCATGACATTCCGGGCAGGCGCCTTCGGGCGTATTGGGCGAAAAGGATTCGGCATAAATGATGCCCTGCCCGGGCGGGTAGTCCCCGGCCCGGGAATACAGCATGCGCAGCAGGTTGGATAAGGTGGTCACACTGCCCACTGACGACCGTGTACTGGCCGCACCCCGCTGCTGCTGTAAAGCCACCGCCGGCGGCAGGCCTTCGATCTCATCGACCTCCGGGATGGCCATTTGATTGAACAGCCGTCGTGCATACGGTGAAACAGATTCAAGATAGCGCCTTTGCGCCTCGGCATAGAGCGTGCCGAAGGCCAGCGAAGACTTACCGGAACCGGAGATGCCGGTGAATACGACCAGCGCGTCCCGCGGGATCTCCAGGCTGACATTTTTTAAATTATGCTCCCTGGCACCCTTTACTTTGACAAATCCCGAAAACCGATCTTTTTTATCCATGTACACGAAACAGGTTGTCAGTTGTCATTGTTTCAGCCGGATAAAACTAACGCTGCAGGTGCTTGTTAAATGGCCATGAAGATCGCCTCCTATAACATCAATGGCATCAATGGCCGTATCGCAAATTTGCTGCGCTGGCTGGCGGAAGCGCAGCCGGACGTGGTCTGCCTGCAGGAGCTCAAATGCGAGGATAACCGGTCCCCGAAACGCGCGTTGCTGGAAGCCGGTTACCATGCGATCTGGCACGGGCAGCAAAGCTGGAACGGTGTCGCGATCCTTTCGCGCTATGGCGAGATCCAGGAAACGCGGCGCGGACTGCCGGGCGACCCGGAGGACAAGCATAGCCGCTATATCGAAGCCTTTATCAATGGCGTTGTGATCGGCTGTTTGTACCTGCCTAACGGCAATCCCTGGCCGGGACCGAAATTCGATTATAAGTTGCGCTGGATGGAACGGCTGCAAGCACATGCCGATAAATTGCTGACTTTTGGTTTACCGGTGGCGCTGGTCGGTGATTATAATGTGATGCCGACGGAACTCGATACCTATAAACCGGTCAAATATTTAAAGAACGCCCTGTTCCGCCCGGAGAGCCGGGAGGCTTTTAAAGCTTTGGTCGACTCGGGCTGGACGGACGCCATACGCAAGCTCTATCCCGATGAGCGGATCTATACCTTTTGGGATTACCTGCGCGACGCCTACGGCAGGGATGCGGGCTTGCGGCTGGACCACTTTTTACTGAACAGGGAGTTGGATGTCCGCTTAAGAGCTGCCGGTGTCGACAAATATGTGCGCAGCTGGGATCATACCAGTGATCATGCCCCTGCCTGGGTCGAGCTGGCGGATGTAACGGGCAACTGATCAGGTGGGAGGCTGAACAGTCTGCGCAAGGCAGGAAAAACATTGACCTTCAGGAAGTATTTTTCTAAAAAAGCAATTTTCTTGAATATGTTGTTACCGAACATGGCCAATATCACCTGCAAAGCCTGCGGGCCATGCATCCAATGGGTATTAAATAAAGTTTCCTGCCCGACCCTGGCAAACGGGCGAACATTTGTTTTTCGTAATGCGCGATGGCTGCGCGGCTATCGCTGAACTTTGGATCGGTCAGCACCTCGCTGAGCTGCAGCGCATCCAGCATGGCCATATTAACGCCTTCGCCCGCGAAAGGCGGCATCCAATGCGCGGCGTCGCCGAGCAATGTAATATTGGATTGGGCTTCCCAGTGCTGGTTCAGCGGCATGCAATATTGCGGCCGGGGGATAAAAATGGTATCCGGGCTGTCGAACAGTTCCCACCAGGTAGCGTCCCATTGCGCATATTCCTTTTTGAACCAGTCGAGCACCTGCCGGTTGTCGATAAAGTTAATGCCGCTGTCTTTTGCCCAGGATTCAGCGGACCGGAAGCTGGCAGCAAAACCGAAACTGCCATCGCCTTTTGAACTGACGAACATCGCTTGGCTGTTACCGAAAGCGAATATTTTCCCATCTTTTAACAATTCATGAATATGGGGCGCCGTTTTCGCGCTGTCTTTAAGGGCACCTTCAAGCAAGGTAACGCCGGTCCATAGGGGTTTGCTGTCCGTGACAAAAGGCCTGATCTTCGAATTCGAGCCGTCTGCACCGATCACAAGGTCGGCGGTGATGTGGCTGCCGTTCCCAAAATAGATCTGCCATTGTGCTCCCAATTGTTCCAGACGAGTGACCTGGCTGTCCCAAACCACGGTACCGGGCTGCAGGGAATTTAAAAGCAAATCGCGCAGGGGCCCGCGGTCGATCTCGGGCCGGTGGCCTTTATCGCCAAAGTCCGTTTTCCGGCCGGAGCCATGCTCGTCCAAACGGATATTCAACTGCTGGTCAGTGATCCGGCACAGTCCGCACCGGGTCGGTAATGCGCTTTGAATTCTTCCATCAGGCCGGCTTTGGTTAAGGCCGCCAAACCCGATTTGGTATGCAGGTCGAGCGCGCCGCCCTGGATGCGTGCTGTTTGATGCAGGTCTCTTTCATATACTCTTACGCTGGCACCTTTGAGTTGTAAAAGCCTGGCCAGTGTTAAGCCGCCCGGGCCGCCACCAATGATCGCGATTTGTTTACCTTGTATACTCATATCAGGGTAGACGAATGAAATGGAAAAATACTTTAACCAGCGCTGAAATTTTGACACGGAAAATGCAAAAATTTCAGCGCTGAACTGAAAATTTTGCAGTACCAATACGCTGGCACAGGGCTTGTTACCGGATTTTTAGTTTAATTAATCTTTTGTTCAACTTTTAAAAAGAGAAGGCCATGACCTTAGTTAAATTCAATCCTGAAAAAAGAAACGGCTCATTACTGCCAGGCTTTAATGACGTTTTCGATTCCATTTTCAACGACACCTTTTTCAATGATCGCCTGGTGACCCGCGTTCCCGCCGTGAACATCAGCGAGACCGAGAACAATTACCATGTGGAGCTGGCTGCGCCGGGCCTGAAAAAAGAAGATTTCAAACTGAACCTCGAACGCAACCAGCTGAGCATCTCGGTAGAACAAAATGCCAACCACGAAGACAACCAAAAGAACTACAGCAAACGCGAATACAGCTACAGCTCTTTTGTGCGTTCCTTTACCTTGCCTGAAAGCGCGGACGACAGTAAGATCGACGCCACTTATACCGACGGCATATTGCGGATCGATATCGCTAAACGCGAGGAAGCCAAAGCGCTGCGTAAACAAATCGAAATTAAATAAAGCCAGTGATTTTATAGTTTGAATGCGAAGGCCCCGCGAGGGGCCTTCTGTTATTTTCGTGCGCTATGAAAAGTGAGTTTGAATTATTGATCAGCTTCCGCACGCCGGACGGGTTTAAGGCCTGCGGGCAATATTTTTTGGGCAAGGACCGCATATTTGCCGAAACGGTGTTTGACGGTTTGAACGGACGGCAGGATATGGCTGATAAAGCCATCCTGCATTTGGATCTGCTGGAGATAGCCGGGGAAATACCGCTAAAAGTAAAAAGCATCAGCTGCAAGCTGAGCGAGCTCTGCGAGAATTGCCAGCATATTACCCGTGAATTGTTCCGCTTACACGCGATCGAGCCGAAATAACTAAACGGCTTCGATCGCGATATGTTGAAAGTGCGGGAACAGCTGCTGGATGTTTAACCGCAATTGCTGCGTCGTAGCGACCAGGTCTTCGCTGTTCAGTCCTGGCCGGAACCGTACCTGCAGCTGCAGCATGACCTCTTCCGGCGACAGGTACATGGACTGGTGATGGCTTACCTGCAAAATGCCGGGCGCGTTCTGCACCAGGTCAATGATCTGGGCTACTTCCTGAGGGCTGGCCGTCTCGCCCATGAGCAGGCTTCGGCTTTCC
Organism: Mucilaginibacter sp. CAU 1740; assembly: GCF_039839285.1. Taxonomy (NCBI): domain Bacteria; kingdom Pseudomonadati; phylum Bacteroidota; class Sphingobacteriia; order Sphingobacteriales; family Sphingobacteriaceae; genus Mucilaginibacter; species Mucilaginibacter sp. CAU 1740. The sequence goes on from NZ_JBDOQS010000015.1 coordinate 154,799, forward strand.
CGGACCAGGAAAATGGCTACGAAAGTGAGTAACAAACCGATGAGGATCGATGCAATACCATCCGCATAAGGATTGTGAAAGTATTGACCGAGCGCAATACCGGTGAAGGCGAGCAGGATGCCGGTCACATCCGCCGCATCCTCGAAGAGCACTACGAAAGTGGAAGGGTCCTTGCTCTGTTTGACCGCTTGCCAGAAAGGCGCCCCGCCGCGTTGCCGGTTAAATTCACGGAGCGCGGTGATCAGCGAGATGCCGTCAAAGATCAGCGCAAATCCCAGTATGGCGTAGTTCCACTCCGGGTTGCGGACCGGTTCTGGTTCCAGCAAATGATGAATGCCCTCGTAGATCGAAAAACCGCCGCCCAAAGCGAAAAAGAGCAGGGAAACGACAAAGGCCCAAAAGTATAATTCCTTGCCGTAACCGAACGGCCGGTGCTCGTCCGGCGGCAGCCGGCTGCGTCGCATCCCGTATAACAGCAAGACTTCGTTGCTGGTATCGACCAGTGAATGGATGCCCTCGGAGGCCATCGCCGAGCTGCCGGTGAGCAAAGCTGCCGTGAGCTTGGCAGCAGCAATGAGCAGGTTGGCGGCCAGGGCCGTGTAAATAGGTGTCTTCGATGCCGGCATGTTTTAATGTTTAAGTTTGAACAACAAAAAAAGCAGCCGGTTTGGCTAAGATGAATACCACTTATCCTTAACTTAGCGCCCCAACCATCATCAACGGGTCTGCTGATGAGCGGTTTGCATGTAAAGAAAGGAGCTTCCTATGAAAAACGCAATTGATCTGCCCATTATTTTTGATGACGGCCAAAGCCGGAATGTCGCGATAAGTCCTGACAGTGAAAATAAGTTGCACTATACGCTTTCCGTCGGGGCTGCGCCCGCGGGGAGTTTTACATTCGCGCCGGAAATGCACAGCTGGACCTTCCACGGCGAACTATCCGAGGGCGAACAGGCGCAGATCGCCGGTTTTATCCAGAATTACAGCGACCAGGACTGGGATAACTAATCCGCAAGCGGTCGTACGTCGGCTGTAGTCAGCAGGAGATTGAGCCGCTTTTCCATCAACAGTACATCAAACCTTTCCAGGAGTTCGGGATCTGCGCCGGGCAATTCCCGTAACAGACTGCGAAGCTGAAGCTGCATACGATCCTGTACCTCATACATCGCCAGCATGAAGGAATCATCGGGCAGATGATAAACCAGCGCAAGCGACATCAGTCCCGCATAAGCGGCTTGCTGCTCAGCCAAATCCCTGATCAATAAGCATAATTCATCTTTTTGCATCATCTTCGCAGCAAAGTTGCCGTTATAAACCTATAACGCGTTCAAAGGCCAATAGGTTCCGTCAGTGAGGAAGAAGATCCGGTTATCAGCCGGGAAGGCTTTGGGCTCAGACGACCGGTGGCGCTGCCTGTCGACAGTGCGTTCCCTTTTTGCCGCGCTGCGCTTTAACCAGCGCCATGAATTCTAACGCCAAGCCTAAGCCGCTCAGAAAACCTTTTAAGGCATCAGGCATCGGGACATAGCGGCTGAACAGCGGGACACCGGTGGTCAGTAATAGGCCGGCAATTAATAGATACAGTGCTGGTTTGGGGAATATGTTACGTTTCATGGTGATTATTTTAATTGTTCAGTGATCTTTTCCAGTTTGGCTTGAATCTGATCCAGCTTCTGGGCGTTTCTTTTAAAATTACGCGGCCGCACGTAAAACCACATGATGGCCAGGTAAAGCAGGATGCCGCCGTATAGTACATAGAGCCAGCCGCCATGCGCGCGGGCAGGTTCATAGAGATACAGCAGCCAGCCGATCGCCAAGAGGAGCATGATCGCCCGCATGGTCTTTTGGTAATAGCGCTGCTGGTTTTGCCGGGTCTTTTCGATAAAGGCGACGAACTCCAGGTTGCTGCAGTCTTCCAGCTGGTAAAAGCGTTTAAGGGAACGGATATTCGTGATGGCGAGCAAGAGACAGGCTACTGCCATCAGGCTGCCGCCAAGATAAGTGGCTACCAATTCAAAATGCCCCAGGAGCATGGCAAATACCATGATACCGGCCAAGACGATGGAGGCTACAATGATCAGCCATTTGTTACGTAATTTCTGGCTGCGGAAGCCCTTGACCAGGCGCAGCATTTCACCGGCACCGGGCAAGCGGTCCGTATTGGCCGTGTGCCAGAGCGATCTCAAGTCATTCAAATTGTCCATGGGCTTTAAATTTTTTGGTCAGCTTTTCTTTAATGCGGTGGACCCTGATCCGGATATTGCCATGGGTCAGACCCACGATCGCCGCCATATCTGCCTGCGGCAAACCCTCCAGTTCCAGCGAAATAATGATACGCTCGGTTTCTTCCAGCTCCGCGATAAACTGGTATAAAAGCTGAAGTTTGGTTTCCTGAGATACTTCGACGGTTTGCGCCAGGTCGAACGGTAATTCCGCTTTCGGCATCCGTTTGTCTACTTCCAGCGCCCGCAGGCAATGGTTGGTCGCAATCCGGAAGATCCAGGTGCCCAGCTGCGCTTCCTGCCGGAAGCCGGAGAGCCCTTTCCAAACCGAGATGAAAGTTTCTTGTACCAGGTCCTGCGCCTGCGCCGGGTCATTGGTATAACCCAGGCAAACGCGGTAAATCTGCGGCGCGTATCGTTCGTAAATTTCCTCGAAAGGGATCATCCTGGGTCTTTGATTTGCTGGGTTGGATACGGACTTGTCCCTAATGTTACAAAAAATGCTAAAAAGCAGAAACAAGCAGCGAATTTCCGGGGTTCTCCTTTCAGTTCAAACATTAAAATCGACCCTATGAAAAAGTTACGTTTTGCCGGCCTTCCGCTGGCGCTTAGTCTGTTCCTGGTACTGACCTCGGCTTTTGCCGCTGGTAACAAAGAGACCGAACGCATCGATAAAGCCGCATCCGTGTTACGCGATTTCGGTAAGATGAAAGAATCCATCCCGCACCGGCTGATCGCTGAATACTCGGGCATCATCATCGTACCGCGTATGATCAATGCGGGCCTCGGCATCGGCGGTAAGCTGGGCCATGGCGTGGCGATGGTCAAACTAGGTGATGGCAAATGGAGCGACCCGGTGTTCGTTACGCTGGCGGGCGGCAGTATTGGAGCCCAGATCGGCGTGCAATCGGTGGACCTGGTATTGGTGTTCCGTCACAAAGGCGTACTGACGAAAGTAAAGAATGGTGATGTGACCATCGGCGGCGATATTTCGGCGGCAGCCGGACCGGTGGGCCGCAGCAGCTCAGCCAATACCGATTACAAGCTGGAAGCCGAGGTGTACTCTTATTCCCGCAGCCGCGGTCTTTTTGCCGGCATCAGCCTGAACGGCACCAGTCTCTCGATCGATAAAAAAGCGGACGCTAATTATTATGGTGCCGGTGTAAGTTCGCATGATCTTTTCGAAACCTCGAAAAGCAGCAGCAGCGCGATCCGTACATTAAAACGGAACCTGGCCGCGTTGTAAAACTTTCAGTTGTATGCGCTTTTTATGGCATGGTATTGGTCAGTCCATAGGTCTATCTATTAAAAGAAAAACATTATGGAAACTACCCAAGCAACAGGCGTATTGAACGACCTGATCGAAATTAACAATGACCGTGTGGCCGGCTTTGAGAAAGCGATCGCGGATATTAAAGATGAGAACATTGACCTGAAAGAGATCTTCCAGGGCTATGCCGAGCAAAGCCGCAAAAACGGACAGGAACTGGCCGCTTTAGTAGGCAATGCCGGTGAGGTTGAAACCGGCACCAGTGTGAGCGGAACCTTGCACCGCGCCTGGATCGATGTCAAATCCATCTTTGGCGGCAGTGACCGCGCCAGTATTTTATCCGAAGCGGAACGCGGCGAAGATGCCATCAAAAAAGCTTACCAGGATGCTTTAAGCGGCGGCGAACTGCCGGCTGAAGCAGTAGCTGTTGTCAGCAGCCAGGCCGGCGGTATCAACGCAGCGCATGACCAGATCAAGGCTTTGCGCGACGCCAGTAAACAAGACTAATGAACTTAGGTAGCTGCCCCAGCCGGGCGGCTATTTTTTTTTATCTCATCATCATACACCTATGAAAAACATTATTTTTATACACGGCATGTTCCAGAACCCTAAAAGTTGGGAAAAGTGGCAGGCGTTCTTTAGCCAACGAGGCTATAACTTTATCGCACCGGCATGGCCCTATCATGAAGGCGAACCGGCGGCACTGCGCGCGAACCCGGCGCCTGAATTGGGTGACCTGCACCTGAACGAGATCATTGATGAATTTGTCAGCGTAGCATCCGGCGTGGAAAATCCGATATTGATCGGACACTCGGTAGGCGGCCTGGTCGTGCAGATCCTGATCAGCCGCGGCATTGGCGCGGCGGGTGTTTGCATCGATTCGGTAGCGCCTAACGCGATGCTGGCCTTTGACTGGGGCTTTATGAAAAACAGTGCCCTGATCGCCAATCCTTTTAAAGGCAATGAACCATTCTATATGGACCTGGAAAGTTTCCACGGATCCTTCTGCAACACCCTGAGTGAGGAAGATGCTAAAACGGCCTGGGAAGCTTTTGCGACCCATGATAGCCGTAATGTGCTGCGCGATTGCATGGGCGAAGCCGGTCAGATCGACCTGGATCTGCCGCACGCACCATTATTGTTTATCGGCGGCGAGAAAGACGAGATCATCCCGCCTGAGCTGAACGAGAAAAATGCGGAAGCTTATACGGATGAGAACAGCCTGACCTTCTTCGAGGCTTTTCCGGGCCGCGACCACTATATCTGCGGCGAAGCCGGCTGGGAAGAGGTGGCCGAAAGTATCGCCACCTGGCTGAATGAACAGGTATATTTTACTAACGATAATACATTGAGCGATGACCAATAACGGTAAAATGACCCGCCGGCAGGTAGTTGCCGGTTTGGGTACCACGCTGGCCGCAGCAGCTATTTCACCGGCTTTTGCATCAGGAAAAGGTAACGCAGCCGACGGGCCCGCCAAGATCAGCGACCCGACAAAACTTTATCCCAAACCGCCTTATAAAAGCCAGCCGCAGCCCTGGCCGGGACTGCAAAGCAAGATGGACCCGGTACCCGATTGCGGCGAGACCAGCTATAAGGGTTCCGGCAGGCTGATGGGCCGCAAAGCGCTAATCACGGGCGGTGATTCGGGCATGGGCCGCGCCGCGGCGATCGCCTATGCACGGGAAGGTGCCGATGTGGTGATAAATTACTACCCAACCGAGGAACCGGATGCGCAGGAAGTGATCGCGCTGCTCAAAAAAGAGGGCCGTAAAGCCGTTGCCATACCCGGCGATCTGCGGAGCGAAGACTTTTGTAAACAATTGGTACAAAAAGCGATAAGCGCGTTGGGCGGACTCGATATCATTGTGAACAATGCGGGCCGGCAGCAGTCGATCGTTTCGCTGCTGGATGTCACTACGGAAGAGTTCGACGCGACGATGAAGACCAATATTTATGCGCCGTTTTGGATCATCAAGGAAGCGCTGCCGCATTTGCCGCCGGGTTCGGCCATTATCGGCACGACCTCTGAACAGGCTTATGACCCTTCACCGGACTTATACGCCTATGCGCAGACCAAAGCGGCGACGATGAACTACGTCAAATCATTAGCCAAGCAATTAGGGCCCAAGGGCATCCGCGTCAACGGCGTAGCGCCGGGCCCGGTATGGACCGCATTACAGATCAGCGGCGGCGCGCAGCCGGAGAAACAGCAGTTATTCGGCAGCTGGACTATGCTGGGCCGGCCGGGGCAACCGGCGGAGCTGGCTTCCATTTATGTGCAGCTGGCCGCAGCCGACGCAAGTTTTGCGACCGGGCAGATCTATGGTTCATCGGGAGGTGTGGGCATGCCATGAAAGAGACAGCCTTACTTTTATTACTGGCTGTTGGCAGCTTGGCTGCCAAGGCCCAGATACCGCAGCCGGACCCGGATACCACGGCACAGCATTTCCTCATCGTCGCCAGTATCGGCAACCTGCAGGAAGTTAGCGCCAGCCAGCTGGCTGTTCAAAAAGCAAAACGCAGCGAAGTGCGGATGTTCGGTGAGATGATGGTCAAAGAACACGACGAATCCGAACAGCAGCTAGTGGCCCTGACAAAAAGACGCGGCATCATGTTACCCACTGCCGCTACCGGTGGCATTCAGCCAGACATCGCACTGAAAAACGCGGGCGGGAATTTTGACGAGCTGTACGTGCACGGCATGGTGAGCGCGCACGGTGCAGCGGTACAAAGCTTTGCCGCTTATGCCATTAACGGTAAAGACCCCGCGGTCAAAGCCTGGGCCAAGCAAATGCTGCCCAAGCTCAAGACACACCACGATTATATTAGCACGCTGGAAAAAGTGATCAACCAACATCTGGGTTTTATTAATGTGAGCAGCAGCGCTTTTATCGAAGGCGGGATGATCCCGGCCAAATATTCCTGCGAGGGCAGCCAGGCCAGTCCGCCCCTAAACTTTAAAGGTATTCCTGCTAATGCGAAATCCCTGGCGATCATTGTTCACGACCCGGACGCACCTAAGGCCGGTGGGGTGACGCATTGGGTGGTATGGAATATACCTGTTGCTAGCCAGATCAGCGAAAACTTTAAAGGCGGCGTGCAGGGGCAGAACAGCGATCAACAGCCCGGTTATATGGGCATGTGCCCGCCTGATGGCACACACCGTTATAACTTCTTCGTCTATGCGCTGGATAGCCAGTTGTCATTAGACAAAAGCGCCGATCAGGCTGCGCTCGAAAAAGCCATGAAGGGGCATATACTAGCTGAAGGAGTTCTCACAGGACTCTATATGAAAAGCAAATAAAATTAAAAAGCAACACCATGGAAACCAACAACAATTACCCGGGGCCTGAAGAAGAATGAGAAGACCCGGCCAACCAGGATGATTTTCCGGAAACGGACGACCTAGAAAACAATGAGGACGACGATCAGGACATTGACCTCGATAACAGTCATTCCGAAGAGATCCCGGACGGCGATGATGTCGATCTTGACCGCGCCGAATAATGAATAGACAGCGATTGGTATGCTAATTGTATCCTGAATACTTACATCAAAATCAAAACATCATGCCTACAAAAACAAGCAAAAAAACGACCGCAGCAGCTGCGGAACGTACACCCGAAGCCGAAAGCGCTTTGAAAGAATTATTTATCGACGAACTGAAAGACATTTACTGGGCGGAAAAACATTTAGCTACTGCTTTGCCTAAAATGATCAAAGGCGCGACCTCAGAAGATTTGAAAAACACCATCGCAACGCACCTGGAAGAGACCAAGAACCAGATCACCCGCCTGGAAAGCGTGTTTGCTTCGGTCGGCGAAAAAGCCGCAGCGAAAAAGTGCCTGGCCATGGAAGGGCTGTTGAAAGAAGCGACCGAATTGCTGGAAGATACCGATAAAGGCACCGAAGTGCGTGATGTGGCGATCATCTCTGCCGCGCAAAAGGTGGAACATTACGAGATCGCTTCATATGGTACCTTGCGCACTTTAGCCGGTACTTTAGGTTTCAGCGAAGCACAAAGCTTGCTGGACGAGACCCTGGCTGAGGAGAAGAACGCCAATTCGCTGCTGACCCAGGTCGCAGAGAATTACGTGAATGAAGCTGCCGCCCAGGAAACGGAATAAAAGCAGTTCATTATAAAAAGCAAAAAGGGATGCGCGTGCGTATCCCTTTTGTTTTATAGGTCAAGACGGTTTGGCCAACGATCCAATCTGACACCCCTGGCGATCAGCCAGCCACAGAAACTCAGTTCAGCGATAAAGCACGGCAGCAGCGCAAACGGAAAAAGCACGCTGTGAAAGCCCGGCGTCAATAAGAGCGTCAGGCTGTTGACCAGGTAACACAGCCCCGCCAGCTGCAGGAGCGCGCCGATCCATTTTGGGATATAACCTGAGTGGCGGATCAGATAGCCGTTGAGCAGGCAGGTCGCTCCGAAAAATAATAAGCCTAGGCTGAAACCGATATCGTGCAACCTGATAGCAGTGTAGGCTTGTGCCTGCAATAGGTGCGTATCCACACCCTGCAGGTAAGCCGCATTCGACAAGGGAAGCAAGGCGGAAACCAGCTGCAGCCGCACGCTGACCAATACTGCCGTTTGCACGACGTTGAAGAGCAGGGCCATGAAAGCCGTCAGCTTACCGGCCGGCCGCAGCAGGAAATACAGGATGACCATCACCGGGATATCGCACAGGTGCATCAGCAGCTCCGCCACGATCCCCGCCTGCCAGCGTTCGCTGTGTGCGATCAGATTGCGGGCCGTTGCAGCGGCGTCGCCGGAGACCAGCAGGCTGTCGCGCACGTAGATCTGGCCGAAGATGCCGGCGAGAATAATAAAGAGGTAGAACAGCCCGGCCAGCCGGGCATAGGGCTTCGGGCGCTCATGGATGTCAGTAAAAGTGCTCATGGTCAATGGATTGGTTATTCCTAAGACCCAGACATCTGACATTTGTTACAGTTGGACGGGCAGCATGACCAGGCTCATCAGTACAACATGTTTTGCAATTACGAGCATAGCCGCAAGCAGCAGCTGGCGGAACTGATGGATACGCTGAACGACCGTTATGGCCGCGGGACGGTCCGCCTGGGCGCGGATAGCTTTGAGCGGAAATGGGCCATGAAGCAGGAATTTTTAAGCAAGCAATATACAACGAACTGGAAAGATATCATCGTTGTGCGTTGATTGGCTTAACGGCCAGGTTCATCCTTCTCAGGCAGCGGCATAGTACCTGACCTTATTGACCAGGTCGTTGATGTCAAACGGTTTTTCAATATAATCATTGGCCATACACATCTTTTCATGCATGGTATGTCGCCCGTGGCTCGCTGAAATAATGATGACTGGGATCATGGCGGTCAAATCGCTCGATTTGAGCCCTTTGCAGATATCCCGGCCGTCCATATCGCCCAGCATCACGTCGAGCAGGATGACATCCGGATGCCAGTCGTCCACGGTTTGGACCACATCATGCCCGTCAGCCAGCTCACTGATCGTGTACCCCTCTTCATCCAGGATCATCCGGATCACAAACCGGATGTCTTCATCATCATCTACGATCAATATTCTCTTGCCGTTCTCCATCATCAATAATTATATGGCTACAAGTCTAAATATCATGCCAGTAGACCGGGCAGCATATCCGCCCGCATTTTGTTAACTTAAAATACTGAAAGTGTCCACATTGGCCGTTGGGTTGTTCGATTTTGCGGAATTCAAATCAAAGCTGCGATCAAGATGCGACCCTTCAGACCGTCACCGCGATGGCCGGGAGCAATCTTTGGACAGGAGTCGTAATTTGATCAGGCCGGAATAGCCGGAATGTTTGGGCGGGAACAATTTCGCCGGTTTGAAGTTATACCGGTATTATTTATCGCAATTGATCACTTATGGAAAAGCTCAGAAAAATAGGCATGAAAATTTTGAAATGGACCGGCATCTTTGTGGCCTTCATTTTATTCCTGATGTTCATCATCCCTATCCTGTTCCCGGGGACGATCTCCCAGCAAGTCAAGATCTTTGCCAATAAGCGTTTGGCCGGCAAGTTGGATTATAAGCAGGTGCATCTGACCTTTTTTCGGCATTTTCCGTCGCTGACCGTATCGGTGGACGACCTCATTCTCCGGGGCTCAAAACCTTTCGAGCAGGACACGTTACTTGCGGCCAAAGAAGTAGCGGCGGGGATCAATCTTAAAGACCTGATCTTTGGCGGCGGGGTCAAGATCGACGAGATCTACGTCAGCGATGCGATAGCCAATGTGTATGTCAATAGTAAAGGAGAAGCCAATTATAACGTCTATGTATCAAGCCCGGATAAAGGCCCGAAAGACACGACCGGCAAGGGCACCTCGATCAAGCTTGATTTGATCAAATTCAAGAACTGGCAGGTGAAATACATCGACCATACGGCAAAAGTCTACCTGGATGCCAAAGGCTTGAACTATACCGGCCAGGGCGGCCTGAGCCAGGATATCTTTGATTTGGAGACCGATCTGAAGATCGATCAGCTCAATTTCAGCCTGGACCGGGTGTGGTATGCGCAGCAAAAATCCCTGCATGCCGACCTGATCACCCGGATCAATACCAATGCGCTGACCTTCGTGCTGAAAAAGAATGAACTCAAGATCAATGACCTCCCTTTAAAATTCAATGGCTTCGTCAGCATCCTTAAAGATGGCTATGACCTGGACATCAAGGCCGCCTCGGAAAAAACCACGATCCGTGATATGATCTCGGTACTGCCTCCCACTTACCTGGATTGGGCGAAGGATACGAAGATCGAGGGCAAAAGCAGCTTGTTCTTCAGCTTGAAAGGTCAATTCAGCGAGCAGCGGAAACAGAAGCCGCACTTTACCGCGCACCTGCTGGTGAATGATGGCACCATCTCCAATGCCAAGGCCCCGGTACCGATGAATAACTTAAATGTCGATCTGGGTATCGATCTGCCGGCTTTGGATGCGGAACAACTGGGACTTGACCTTAAAAAGCTGAATTTTGACCTGGGCAAGAACAACACTTTCCGCGCGGCGGTCAAAACCAAAGGCTTGAGCGAAATGAATGTGGTTGCCAATATGAAAGGCGGCGTTGACCTGCAAACGCTGGATGCCGCCTTAGGTTTGAAAGACCTGGATATGAAAGGCCTGTTGAACGCCGACCTCCAGGCCAACGGGATCTTCAGTTTTTCAAAAAAGCTGTTCCCGAAAACCAAGGGCTTTATCAAGCTGAACGAAGGCTGGCTAAAGAGTACCGCTTACCCGAACCCGATCCAGCATATCAACCTGGATGCGCAGATTAGCGATACCGATGGCACCTTCAAGAGTTTGGGCGTTAAGCTGTCACCTTTCCAATTCGATTTTGAAGGTAACCCGGTTTTTGTCAGCGCGGACCTGCAGGATTTCCAGGATATGCTTTATCAGGTGCGCGCCAAAGGCGTGTTGAATGTAGGACGGATCTACCAGGTCTTTAGCCGGAAAGGTTTGGATATTACCGGGCAGATCAGCGCCGACCTTTCACTCAACGGCCGGGAAAGTTATGCCACCAGCGGGCAGTATAGCAAGCTGGATAATAAAGGCACCCTGCTGCTGAAAAACATCAAAGCGACCACGAGTTATCTCCCCAAGTCTTTTTACCTGAAAGAAGGTAAATTCCAGTTCGAGAACGAAAAGATGTGGTTCCGCCGATTTAACGCGACCTATGGCCGGTCGGATTTCGCGCTGGATGGGTATTTGCTCAACACCATCAATTATTTCCTGGAACGTAAAGGGACTTTGCACGGAAACTTCGGTCTGCATTCCGATCATATCCTGGTCGACGAGTTCATGGCGCTGAAGAGCGGTGACAATGATGATAAATCCATAGCGGTTGAATACGCCAAAGCCGAGCACCCGAAAAGCAGCGGCGTAGTGATCGTGCCGAAGAACCTGGATGTAGCGTTAAAAGTGGATGCTAAAAAAGTCGGTTTCAAAGGATTGAATATGAATAATCTTCAGGGTACGGCGGCGATCAGCAACGGCCAGATCTTTCTAAAGCATACATCCTTCGATATCATCGGCAGCCGGATGAGTATCGATGCCCGTTACCAGGATGAGTCGCCCCTGGCAGCCAATTTTGATGTGGGCTTTAAGGTACAGGACTTTGATGTGCAGCGGGCTTATAAAGAGATCGATATGGTGCGGACCATGGCGACCTCAGCCAAAGATGTGAGCGGGATCGTCTCGCTGGACTATAAGCTGAAAGGCGATTTTGACCAGAATATGAACCCGATCTATCCTTCGCTGGAAGGCGGGGGTGTGGTAAACTTAAGGGACGTGGCGGTAAAGAACCTGAAGATGCTGTCGGTGGTGGGCGATAATTCCGGGATCGATGGTTTCAACCACCCGGACATGAAAGGTGTGAATATCAGCACGCAGATCAAGGACAACCTGATCCATATTGATAAATTCACGTTCAAGGTCTCTATTCTCCGCCCGTCGATCAGTGGAACGACCAGTTTCAACGGCTTGCTCGATATCCTGGTCAGGGTTGGTTTACCGCCCGGCGGTTTGATCGGTATCCCTGTCGCCGTCACCGGGACCAGTGAAAAGCCGAAACTCAAGTTTTTCAGCCGCAAGGGCCAGGCGATCCTGACCGCGATCTACAACCGCAAGATCAATAAGGTCGTACAAGAGGAAAAACACGATACGGTCAATCCGCGGAAAGTACAAAAACAGGAGAAAAAAGCGGCCAAGAAAGACGCGAAAGAGGCTAAGAAAAAAGTGGACAAAGAGGTAGATAAGATCTGATCGATCATTATCATTTTGATCATTCCCCCCCGACCTATCGTAAACAACCAGCGCTTTCTGCAGGTATATTTAGTGTCGGGCAAACAGCTGAAAAAGGCAGCACCCGCGGTGCGATCCCGCGTTTGCCGCTCTTCTCATCTTTTAGGTTTACAATTGGTTAGAACGCGCCCCTGATTCACAGGGGCGCTTCTTTTATTTTGAATGCCAGGTTTCCTCTGGAATTGTAAAACGTATTTAGAAAGCTAAGCGGCTGTCCAGCGGCCTTTAGCTTTAACAATGTTCCGCGCTGCTGCTGCAAAGCTACGGCCAGTGGCAGTCCTTCGAACTCATCGAACTGCGGGATCGCCAGCTCGTTAAACAGACGCGGGCATAGGTAACCTGGTTAAGTTTCCATTAGCTGGCTGTAGGATCGATCGGCTCGTCCTTGTCACTGCGTTTCAGACGCTCTACGATGCGGCCGGTACGTGCGGCACGCTCGTCCCCGTTGCGGCTCGCCTCGTCGGCCACGATCGTTGAATCGTTACCCCGGTTATAAAAGCGGTCCTCATCAAAGTGTTCGTGCTCATAGAACTGCGGATGATCATAAGGTGCCGTGCTGCCTGCTTCACCCTCGATCGCCCGGCGGATGTTCATTTCCAGTTCCGGCGTCAGTTTCGGACAGCTTTCATACGGCGGTAATTGCGCTAATTGCAGCTCGGTGATGAGCGGCACGACCACCTCATCTTTATCGGTGTGTAAATTGGCGATGCCGATGGGGATCAGCACGCGTCGTTCGTCTTCCAGGTCCAGATCATTACCTTCCATATTCAAGACGATATAACGTACCTTGCGTGCCTGCGGGTCGAAGATCAGCTCGTCCACTTCACCCAGCTTGCCGCCGCCGTTATTCCGTACATCCCAGCCGATGATATCCGGCTCGCCATCCTTGATCTCGTAATCGCTGTTGCTCAGCTCTTCCAGGTGATAGCCCTGGTTGCTATTTTCATTTTCGTAATCCATGATTTGCTTTTTTTATTTATTGGGAAATGCGACAATAGATACATTACGGTTTTCCTGGCGTCCGGCTGCCGTCGCATTGGAGGCTACCGGTTTGTTCTCGCCCAGCGAATGGATCGATACCAGCGTGGAATCCAAACCTCCCGTGGTCACCAGCCAGTTCTTCACGGCTGCGGCACGTTCAGCGCCCAACGCTTTATTATGACCGGCGGTGCCGGTTGAATCCGTGCTGCCGTATACGCCGATGTTCGCTCCTTTAAAGCGTTTGTTCAGCGAAGAAACGATCTGTTTTAATTTATCGCCAGCATCGCTGTTCAGCGTATTCTGATCGGTCGCAAATAGGATATTTTCGCCCAGCGTGTAGATCGTGTAACGATCATTGCCGCTCACCGCGATCGATGTGTCGGTCACGTCTTCATCTTTGGTTCGGGCGCCGTTAAAATCTACCGCGTCCCAATCGGGTTTCGTTACTGCGACGGCTTTAGTCGTCGAAGTGGAATAGGCGGTGCTGACCGTTGTTGTTTTAGAATTGCATCCCCGGAAAAGGAAAATGAGGATCACGACCGCGATGATCGCGATCAATAGCCAAAGCCACCAGGGACTGGAGCGCTTGGGCTGTACGTCTAGTTCTGCCATATGTTTTGTTTTTTAAGGTAAATAATGAAATATAACCGCCGCTCTGAACAAGATGTTTTGGTTAATTTATTTTCTTATTTTTTAAACCAAGCGCTGTTCATGTTGTTGCTTAAACCAGGGGATAACTATGGAAACAACAACTACACAGACAATTATCGAACAGCTTAAGCAGTGCCTGGAGACGAAGATCAAACTGCTGAAATATGAAGGGATCGATAAAGCCAGCGGCGTTATTGCGGATATTGTCACCGATATCGTGCTTATCATCATCGGCCTGGTCGCTTTTATTTTCTTAAGTGTGACGTTGGCACTGTTCGCCGGGTATTTATTGAAATCTTATTGGATGGGTTTTGGCTGCGTTACCTCATTGTATGTACTGATCCTGTTTTCGGGGCACCTCTTGAAAGTCAGCCTGCAGAATATGTTCATCCGGATATTTATTAAAAAAATGTTTAAAGACAGATCATGAAAGAATCAAAAGTTATCGTCGCCCTGCTGGCCGGATTAGCCGCAGGCGCGGCCCTGGGTATTTTATTCGCACCGGGCGAAGGCACCGAAACACGGGACAAACTATGCGAATCGCTGACCAGGCTCAGTGATTCGATCAAGGAGACAGCAGGGGAGCAGCTGGATAAGCTGACCGAAGTGTTACAGGATAAGGTAATAGGAACGATCAAAGAGAAACTCGGGTTCGCTGCTGCGGAAGAGCATCCGGACGACCTGGAACACGCTTAAATAAACGCCATGAATACTTTAGCTATTTCCAACAGGGAAGAATTGCGGGCAGAGATCAGCAGGCTGCGCAGCGCTGACATCGAGCAAGGCGAAGCCTTAGCGCTGCGCTTTAGCAGTCCGTCGGCCGTCTTCGCCAGCGTCCGGAGCCTGTTCCCGGGACACCAGGCAAATAAATGGCGCGACCCGGTAACGCTGATGGCACGCGTGCTGCTACCTTTGGCGCTAAACAAAACCTTGTTCCGCCATTCCAATTTCCTGACCCGCCTGATCGGCGATTTCGCCGCGCAGAAAGCCGCGGGACTGGTTACCGAAGAACGTGCCGAAAATGCCTGGCACGGTGCGCAGTCCCTGTTTAATAAATTGTTTCACAAAAAATCTACAGACAATCATGAAAAATCCATTCGAAAAGAACGACCATAAAGTGCTGATCGCCGGTATCGTGATCGGCTCGCTGGCAGCCGGTGCGGCTGCTTACCTGTTTTTGACCGAAACCGGCAAGGAAGTCCGGGGGCAATTGTCCGGTCATTTTAACCGCCTGCGCGATACTTTCCTCGGCCATGAGCCGGAAGCAGCTACTGCGGACGAAACACCTTCATACCTGCAGCACAAAAATAAAGCGCCAAAAACTGACCGGGAAGCGCTTAAAAACAACGAGATCCTGCATCAGGCACAACCCGGCAGTGCGGAGGATATTCAGGAACAGCAAAGTTAAACCAGGCGATGAAGGCTGGCAAAGCACTTTGGATCCTGGCCTTCGTCTGCCTGATCGACGCCATCGGTTTCGGTATCATGGTGCCGCTGATCTATAGTTACGGTAAACAGTTCGGGGTCAATAAAACCGTGCTGGGTTTCCTGACGGCATCCTTTTCAGTGGCGCAGTTCTTTGCGGGGCCGCTATTAGGGCGCTTGTCGGATCGCTGGGGACGCAAGCTCTTACTGGTGGCCTGCCTGTTGGGTACTGCCGCAGGATTTGTGCTGTTTGGTCTGGCGGGAAGCTTGGTCGTTTTGTTTGCCGCGCGGATCATCGACGGCGCAACGGGCGGAGATATCGCCATCGCCCAGGCGATGATAGCGGACATTTCCTCGGGTAAAGACCGCACCAAATTCTTCGGTATCCTGGGCTCGGCTTTCGGATTAGGCTATGTGATCGGACCGGCGGCGGGTGGTTTGTTAAGCCGTTTTGGGATGAGCGTGCCTTTTTTCTTTGCCGGCGGCCTGTCGGTGCTGGCGGCATTGTTAAGTATCTTTTTTCTGAAAGAAACGAACGGGGGTAAAAAGAAGGATAAGGATAGCGGCGTTAACTCTTTTTCCTATAGAGCCTTGATCGAGGTCATTAAATGTCCGGTGGTAGGTCCGGCCGTATTGAGCGGATTTTTATTGACTACCGCCCAAATTGTCATGCTGATAGGTTTTCAGACCTTTTGCGCGGACGCGTTACAACTGTCGCCGACCCAGGTTGGTTTGTTTTATGCAGGTTTCGGTATCAGCGGTATCATCATGCAGCTGGCCATCCCGCTGATCAACAAAATAACGAAAGCGCGCTCGGTCATCCTGATGGTATCGACCATCATATGCCTGGGCGCTTTGATCTGGGCGGGCCTGATCAGTACCATGGTGCCTTTTGCGATCGGTATCGGCATTTACGGTCTGTTCAACGGCTTGCGCAACCCGATGCTTAATGCGATCATTGCCGACCACAGTAAAGCAGGTGAAGAAGGCGAGCTGATGGGGATCAACCAGTCGTACACCTCGATAGGCCAGGCCTTAGGCCCGGCTATGGCGGGTGCCGCGGCGGCTGTTTCCTTGCACACGCCTTTCTTTCTGTCAGGCGCCCTAATGCTGGCCGGCCTGGGCATTGTTTTTCGTTTGAAGACCCAGGAATCTCCTGCGGGAAAGAACTAATTGTTCAAATGATGGTTAACCCATAAATAGTTAAAATCAAAAGACGCATCATCAACCTTTGCTCATGGCTTTAAAAGATTACCTGACCAAATCCGCCTTTAAGAACGGCTTTACGATCCTGAAGGCAGCCTTTAACGGCTTTATGAACGACCTGGCGCTGAAGTACAGCGCTTCATTAGCCTATTACACCATCTTTTCACTGGCACCGCTACTGTTGCTGGTCATTTCTATCGCCGGGTTGGTTTTCGGCAAAGATGCTTCGCAGGGCAAGATCTTTTATGAGATCAATGGGCTGGTCGGCAATGACGCCGCCAAGCAGATCCAGGATATGATCAAGCACCTGGAAATGTCCGGTAAGTCGACCATCTCTGTGATCATCGGCGTGGTCACATTGATCCTGGGCGCGACCACCGTATTCGGGGAGATCCAGGAATCGATCAATATTATCTGGCAGGTTAAGCCCAAACCGAAAGTGGGCTGGATCAAACTGGTGAAGGATCGCTTGTTATCCGGTTCCATGATCGTGACCATCGGATTTCTATTGCTGGTCTCACTCATTTTAAACGGCGCTTTGCTGGCTTTGAGCGATTACCTGAAACATTTTCTCCCGGCGATCACCGTCACCTTACTCAACGTGGCGAATGCGGTGATCAGTTTCCTGGTGATCGCGGTCCTCTTCGGTATCATTTTCAAGGTACTGCCTGATGCGAAGATCGGCTGGCGTGATGTGCGCTCGGGTGCGATCTTCACCGCCGTTCTATTTATGATCGGACGTTTGGTCATTGGCATTTATATCGAAAAGTCCGGCACGAGCTCGACCTATGGCGCGGCCGGTTCACTGATCGTCATCCTGCTCTGGATCTATTATACGGCGGCTATCCTGTATTTCGGGGCGGAATTCACGCGAGCTTATGCTGATTTCTATGGTATCAAGATCGAACCGGCAGAATTTGCGGTGCATGTCGAGCAAAAGGAAGAAACCAAAGATGTAGCTGTCTTGCCGGAAAAGAAAGATAAGAAAACCGGCGAAACATTAAAAAATAAAGATTGAGGCGAAGCTTTATATCGCTGGCGCTGGCAAAACGGTGTCAACAATTTGACGCCAAAGGTGTTTGCTTAACATGCGTTTCCTGAAAATTCTATTTATTTTATGCTGTTGCTGCCTGGCCGCGCAGGCCCAGGACACCTTGCGCCAGAAATTGAACAAAGCCAAATCGGCGCTGGACAAAGTCAATGCCACGGCCAAGAAAGCCGCTGCACCGGCACGTGTACGAAAAGACCTGAAAACAATTCACCAGCAGGTCGCTCCATTAACAGGAAAAGTCAAGGTGACCAGTGATAAACAAACACTCGGAAAGTACGCGGATACGCTGAAAAAAAATGCCGGCAAGCTTTCTGCTTATAAAAAGAGCTTGCAGCGCTCGCAGGGTAACCTGAAGCAAAGCCATAACCTGATCCAAAAGATCATCAAAGATTCGGTACTCGCCGTCAGTAAAACGGATTCCGTGAACCGCCCGGCCATCGCCGCCCAGCTGGCGGCACTTAACGAGCGCCTGCGCCTGACCGACAATTCCGTCAGCATAGGGCTGGATACGGTGAACCGTTTGCTGGCTGACGTATCGCAGGCTTTTGCGCAGATCAACAGCCTGGAGACGATGGTTGATCATAAGATCAGCCCACCGGCCCCCAGCAAATTCCGGCAGGAGGCGACCTATATTTGGTCCGCGCCCAAAGAAAATGGTAAGACCAGTATCACGGGTAATATCGGCAACACGTATGCCTGGCAGGACCTGGTGCTGGAGAAATTCCTGAACAGCACCTGGGGCGACCGCCTGCTGGCCATGCTGTTCGGCGTCCTGTTTTTTAGCTGGGTGTTTTTCAATTACCGGAAGGCTTTGCTGCCGGATGCTAAAGTTGGCGAACTGCATTTCCGCCACATTACCGCTGTACCTGTGACGGGCGCTATCATCGTTATGCTGATCTTATCGCCGCTTTGCCAGCCAGATGCACCTTTTCAATATATGGAGGTCGTGCACCTGTTACTGCTGATCGCCCTGAGTGTTTTCTTTTGGCGCCGCCTGCCGGGACATGAGCTGCGCTACTGGCTTTTCATGGTCTTCCTGTTCCTGGTGATCGAGGTCACCACGGCCGCTGTCCATGATTCCCTGTTCCTGCGATTATGGTTTGTCCTGCTGAACCTGTCGTCGATCTATTTCGGTTATGTCTTTTCCCGTAAGCTGCTCGCCGAGGAAGTGCATCCGCGGCTGATCCGCCCGGTAATGCTTATTTACCTGGCGCTGAATATCCTGGCGGTACTGGCTAATGTATTCGGCCGGATGAGCCTGGCGAAATCCTTTACCGGTACGGCGATCATCGGCATTACCGAAGTGATCGGGCTGGCCGTTTTCGTACAACTTTTTACCGATGCGCTGGAGTTGCAGATCAAGCTGAGCGCCTGCAGCGGGGGCTTGTTCTCCCGGATCGATATCCCCTCGGCGCGCCTGACCTTCAAAAAAGTTTTGAGCGGTTTATCTGTCATCATCTGGCTGCTGGTCTTTCTCATCAACCTGGGCGTGTCGCAACCGGTCTGGGATTTTATCAGCCAGCTGCTGGATGACAAGCGTTCGCTGGGCAGCCTGAACTTTACGATCGGCAATGTATTGTTCTTCTCGGTTATCCTGTACATTTCCAATATCCTGCAAAAAAATATCGGTGTGCTATTCGGCGAATCCCCGAGCAATCGTTTTACCCGGAGAGTGGAACACAAAAGCTCCAAACTAACGCTTTTGCGTTTAGTCGTGCTGATCGCAGGGCTGCTTTTCGCGGTGACGGCTTCGGGTATACCGCTCGACAAGCTGACCGTGGTACTCGGCGCGCTCAGTGTGGGGATCGGCCTGGGTATGCAGAATATCGTCAACAACTTTGTTTCCGGCATTATCCTGATCTTTGAAAAGCCCTTTCAGATCGGAGATTATGTAGAACTCGCGGACAAAAAGGGCAAGATCCAGGATATCGGTATCCGCGCCAGCCGAATGCTGACCCAGCAGGGTGCCGAAGTGGTGATCCCTAACGGCGACCTGATCGCTAACCGCTTTACCAACTGGACGATCGATTCGGCCTATGTCCAATCCGAGATCGTTTTGAAAGTAAGCATTGCTTCCGACCTAGAAATCGTCTCTAAGATCGTAAAGGAAGAAATGGCCAAATCGAATGTGCTGGTAAAAACCGAGCAGCCGGAGATCCTGGTCAATTCCATCACTGCCGACACGGCTGAATTGCGCATCCTGATCTGGATCAGCAGCGTTTTCGAAGAGGCGGGCTTTAAGAATCAACTCTTCCGGGCGTTGATGGTGCGGTTTCCGAAAGAAGGTATTAAGCTGATGTAGCTAAGCACCGCCCTTACATAGCATTCTTTATCAATAGCATTTCATTGGTTGTACCGTAAAATAACAAAGCCCGGGATCCCGGGCTTTGTCAAAAACTATAATACACTTTAAAAATTGCTTATTTCAACCCGTCATGGATCTTATTGATCATGTCCAGGTGCATCTTTACGGTCGGTGCGGTTTTTCCGGCAAAAGCTTTTAATTCTGCGTCTTTACCATCTTTGGCCTCATTCTGCATAAGGTCCAGGGTTTTCTTATGGCCGTCCACCATCGCATCCACGTAAGCCTTATCAAAATCGGTGCCTTTCAGTTTTTCCAGATCCGCCGCCTTTTTGAGGTGCGTGCTGTCCGGCTCGGTCGGCAGCGTAATGTTCTTGGTCTTGGCGATGCTCATCAGTTCATCGTTAGCTTTGCCATGGTCTTTGACCATCATGTTCGCAAAGTCTTTGATCTGTGCGTTGCTGGTTTTGGTGAGGGCCAGTTTGCCCAGTGCAACTTCAGCCATGCCGCCGCTGGCCGCTTCGGTCGCGAATTTCGCGTCATCGCTGGTCACAGCGATACCGCCGGTATTCATCGCATTGGAAGTGGTGTCTTTTGTTTTGTTCAGACTGTCTGCCGTCTGTTTGGCATCTTTCTGGCCATTACCGCAGCTTTGTAAAGCGAATAAGCCGGCAGCCAGAAGGGTCAGGTACGTTAATTTTTTCATGGGTGTTTGGATTGTTTGGAATGATAACACGATCACTGCCAATTAGTTTTACCGTTTGTCATTAAACACGTTCCACCTTTTTTGGCGCTAGACCATTACCACGATGGCCGGGTTCAGGCGTACCAGGTCGGCAATAAATTCGGCGCGTTCCTTTGGACTGACAATGACACTATCAAACTTTCCGTAAGTGATCTCGATGCGGTCAGCGACCGAAAGTGCCGGCGAGCTCAGGATGCTGTTGGTCGGCCGGATGGCTTTAATGCTGGCGACCGGGATATCGACCCGCACGATCCAGCCGGAGCGTACCTGGAGAATTCCGCCGTTGATCGTATAGCTGGTGTTTAAAAAGATCGGTAACACGATGCCCAGGATCACGCCGGTCACCAGGATACTGGATATGACCTGTCGGCCGTAGATCGCCGTCACCGCCGCCACGGCCAGCAGCAAGCCTGCCGGGATGAACAGCCCGTAACTGACCGCCGAACGATAGGTTCTGGAAGTTTGCATGTGGCAAGATAAGGAATGAAAATAACGCAACCATGTACCTTTTTTCTATGAAATGGAAAAATACTTTAACCAGCGCTGAAATTTTGACACGGAAAATGCAAAAACTTCAGCGCTGAACTGCAAATTTTGCAGTGCCAATACGCTGGCACAGGGCTTGTTACGGCTTTTTTAGTTTAATTAATTTATTGTTCAACTTTTAAAAGAGAAGGCCATGACCTTAGTTAAATTCAATCCTGAAAAAAGAAACAGTTCATTACTGCCAGGCTTTAGTGACGTTTTCGATTCTATTTTTAATGACACTTTTTTCAATGACCGTATGGTGACCCGCGTGCCGGCTGTCAATATTAGCGAGACCGAGAACAATTACCATGTGGAGCTGGCTGCGCCGGGCCTGAAAAAAGAAGATTTCAAACTGAATCTCGAACGCAACCAGCTGAGTATCTCGGTAGAACAAAGCACCAACCACGAGGACAACCAGAAGAACTACAGCAAACGCGAATACAGCTACAGTTCCTTCGTGCGTTCCTTTACCTTGCCGGAAAGCGCGGACGACAGCAAGATCGACGCTACTTACACCGATGGCGTATTGCGTATTGATATCGCTAAACGGGAAGAGGCCAAAACCCTGCGCAGGCAGATCGAGATCAAATAAATTTAGTGATTAATAGTTTGAAGCGGGAGGCCCTCAAAGGGGCCTTCTCTTTCTTTGTGCGTTATGAAAAGTGAGTTTGAGTTATTGATCAGCTTCCGCACGCCGGACGGCTTTAAGGCCTGCGGGCAATATTTTTTAGGCAAAGACCGCTCATTTGCCGAAACGGTCTTTGACGGGTTGAACGGCCGCCAGGATATAGAGGATAAGGCAATGCTGCACCTGGACCTGCTGGAAGTAGCGGGCGAAATACCGGTCAAGGTAAAAACCATCAGCTGCAAACTGAGCGAATTATGCGAGAACTGCCAGCACGTTACGCGCGAATTATTCCGGCTGCATGCCATCGAACCGCGGTCCTAATTTTTAGGAATATATTTCCGCAGTACCTCATATAACAATTCGAGGTCAAATGGCTTTGGGATATAATCATCGAAGCCATGCTGGTCATACACCTCGTTGATATTGCTGTTACAGCTCATCGCCACTACCGGCAGGTGCGGGTAACGCTTTTTGATCGCTCTGCAAAGCTGCCTGCATTCCTCCCCGCTAAAGCGGTAATCCAGTATCACCACATGCGGCCGTGCTTTATCGATCACTGCTAAAAAATCCACGTCAGCCTCCGGCAAGGCATACACGCGGAAACCTTCCAGCTCCAAAGCGGCGTATAATACTTCTAATACATCCTGATCGGATTCCTGAATAACAACGGTTTCCATGGCCTGGTTTTTTTGAAGGAATCCAAAAAAAGAAAGAAACTTTTGCTGTCGGCTGGTCGCTCGTTCTGGGTTCGATGTAAAATAAACAGCATAGTTGTACAATTGTTTGCTAATGGCATGGTAATTGGCTTACAACCAGCAATAAAAGGGTGCATAAAATAAAGTATGGCAGTTGGTTCGAAAAAGATACTCGTGGTGGACGATGATGAGGATATCCGGGAAGTAATGACGATGATTTTGGAAACGGATGGCTATACAGTATTCGCTCTTGATAATGGACACGAGGTCTTAAAAGCGATACAGGACAACCGGCCGGATGTCCTGTTGTCAGATGTGCGCCTGGGTGACATGGATGGCCGTGATATCTGCAGGGAACTTAAAGATAACCCAACAACGCGCGGTATTCCAATTAGTTTCGTTTCTGCCACACACGGCTGGCACACCATGCATGAAAAGAAATGTGGCGCCAACGATTACGTGGCCAAACCTTTTGATGTCGAAGACCTGTTGCTGCATGTCCGCCGCCTGGCAGCTTAAAGCGGCAGGCTGAAATAAAATATACTGCCTTTCCCTGGCTGGCTTTCTACCCAGATACGGCCGCCGTGATGCTCGACGATCTCCGCGCTCAAGTAAAGCCCGATACCAAAGCCGGAAACATGACGGAACGCTTTATCCTGCACGCGGTAATAGCGTTCAAACAGTCGTGCAGCATCTTCCTGACGGATACCGATCCCCTCGTCCCGTACACTGACTTCTGCCGCCCCGGAAACGATGCGGCAGGCTACGGTGATGCAAGTATCGCGCAGCGAATACTTTACCGCGTTGTTCAGCAGGTTGGAGATCACCGAAGCGATCTTGTCGCGGTCCGCGCTTATTTTGATTTTTGGGCCGTCCTCCATTACGATCTGGTGCGTGGTGCCGCCCAGGATCAGTTCATCGATCACTTCGCGGATCAGGTCGTCAAGCGTAAAGGGCTGCGGATCGATATGGATCTTACCGGCCTCCAGCCGCGAGACATTCAAAAAGCCATTGATCATCGTGGTCATTTTGCGTAGCTGCCGGCCGGCATTCTCCATTACATTAGCCAGGAAAGTATCATTACTTTTTTTCAGCTTCTGCTGCGCGAGCTGTACCATCGCGTTCAGCGAGGTCAGCGGCGTCTTCAGTTCATGGCTGACCATACCGATAAAATCATTCTTACGCTGCTCGTCCTGTTTTTGCTCCGTAATATCCAGCACGGAACCGATAAAGCGCAGCGGCCGGTTTTGCTCATCGAAATAAACCTGTCCCTTGGCCCTGACCCAGCGAACCCGCTGGTCTTCCATGCCGACGGTACGGTACTCGACATCGTACACCCCGTTCATTTTGCCCCTGTCAAAAACGTCGTCGATGATCCTGGTGATACGTTCGCGGTCATCGGGGTGAAGGCCTTGTACAAAGTCGCCTTCATAGGTCACTTCACCCTCATGGCTGATCCCGAAAAGCTCCCGGCAGCGCCTGTCCCATTCCATCGTTCCGGCCAGCATATCCATGTCAAAAGTACCGAGCTGCGCGGCTTCTTTGGACAAGCGCACCTGGGTATAGGCCTGTTCCAATTGCTTGCGCGCTTCCACCTGTTCCAGTACATCGATGGCCACGCACATGACACCGTAGACCTGGCCGGTTTCATCTTTTACCGGTTTATAGATAAAATTAAAATACCCGTCCTTTGCTTTACCCTCGATGGTCAGCGTGCCTTTCACCTCGCTGCCGTAGAATGTTTCGCCTGTAAGATATACTTTATCCAGCAGCTCAAAAAAGGGCTGGCCCACCAGTTCAGGTACCGCTTCCGCATAGGTTTTGCCAATGATCTCGTTGTCTTTGCCCAGCATGCGGTACATCAGGTCGTTGACAGTCTCAAAAATCATCTCCCGGCCGCGCAGTACAAATATCGCTACCGGGGCGTCCTGCACCAGGGCACGGAACCGGGCGTCGCTGCCCGCTAACCCTTCATTCGCTGTGGACAGTTCCCGGTTAGCGTTACCCAGTTGTTCATTCAGGATACTGATCGCTTGCCGTGACTTGACTTGTTGGGTATTTTCCAGCACCCAGACCGCGACCTTCACGATTTCGCCCGCGTCATTTTTTACGGGGGCATAGACGAAAGTCACAAAGATCCATTCCTCACGGCCGTGGCGGACCAGCATCAGTTCTACCTCGTCGGCATAATAAGGTTCGCCGCTTTTAACAACAGCCGTTAACGCTTTTTCATAATAGGCCCGCGCTTCAGCGAAAGGCTCCCAGTACCATTTACCCAAAATGGCTTCCCGGGACTTTCCCGCGATCTCCAGAAATTTATCATTAACGATCTCCGCTTTGAGCGTAGCCGCATCCAGGATACAGATCCCGATCGGCGCGGAACGCACTATAGCATAAAGATTTTCGCCGTCGGTGAGCTGCATGTTGCTTTGATTTATTAATGGCTAAAGTAGTAAAAATATGGCTCCCGCGGGCCTCCGGGCGGTCGTGGCTTCCGCTTTTTATTTCCTGCCCGGGGAAAACAATAGCAGACCGGGCAGGTTAACCTAATAGGCAATGACAGTATGGATGAGCATTTATTTTTGAAAGGACAGCGGGTCATCACCAAAGAGGGTGAAGAAGGCGAAGTAGTGGATGCCAGCGGCGACCGGATCAGCGTGAAGCTGGATAGCGGCGTAACCAAAGAATTCCCGTCTGATGACCTCCAGGATAATAACAGTGCCGGCTAACGATAATAGTGATGATAGAACAAGCAAACAGGGTCAAACAGATCCACGAGAATTTTAAGCAAAGCATCTGGCTGGACTTTATTGATCGGGAGATCATGCGTTCGGGTAAACTCACTAGCATGATCGAAGAAGATGGCTTGCGCGGCGTCACTTCCAACCCCGCGATCTTTGCCGCGGCCATTGCGGCCAGCGCGGACTACGATGCGGATATCGCCCGGTTAGGGAAAAGTGCACTGAGCGATGAAGAGCTATTTTTTGAGATCGCGGTCGCAGATATTCAGCAGGCCGCAGACCTGTTCGACGGCGTGTATAACGACGAGGTCAAGGGCGCCGACGGTTATGTCAGCCTCGAGGTAGCTCCTTCGCTGGCATTGGAAACGGAAAAAACCATTGCGCAGGCGCACCTACTGTGGGAAAAGGTCGGCCGCAAGAATGTAATGATCAAAATTCCGGGAACAGAACCGGGTTTACCTGCTATCCGTGAGGTGATCTCGGCGGGCATCAACGTTAATGTAACCCTGCTGTTTGGCTTGAAACGTTATGAAGCCGTAACCGAAGCTTATATTTCGGGGCTGGAAGACCGGCTCGCTAACGGCGAAACGATCAACGGGATTGCTTCGGTAGCCAGTTTTTTCCTGAGCCGAATCGACCTGCTGGTCGACCCCCTGCTGGACGAAAAGGGTTTACAAGACCTCAAAGGAGAAACGGCTATCGCCCTGGCCAAGCAGGCCTATGCCGTCTACAAAAGGGTTTTCAGCAGTGAACGCTGGCAAAAACTGGCCGACCAGGGCGCTAAACCGCAACGCTTGCTTTGGGCAAGTACCAGCAGTAAGGATCCTGCTGCCAGGGATACCAAATATGTGGAAGCCCTGATCGGGCCGGATACGGTGGATACCGCACCATTGGATACCATAGATGCTTTCCGCGATCATGGCATCGTCAACGCGACATTGGAAACCGGCCTGGAAGAAGCAGGCAATACCATCCGGAAGTTAACGAATGCCGGTATCGACCTGGAAAAAGTAGCACAGCAGCTGGAAGCGGAAGGGATCGAGAAATTCAATAAGCCCTTTGACAAGCTCTTAAATGCCATAGCGGGAAAACGAAATAGTAGATAAATACATGATCAAAGCGCTGATTTTCGATCTTGACAATACGATCTTTGCCACCACAACGATCAGCGACGAAATTTTCGGGCCGATCTATGAATTGATGGAACAATACCGTATTAATCTTAGCGATGAGATCATCGAAAGCATTAAATCGGAACTGGTTCGTATGCCGTTCCAAAAGATCGCGGACAAGTATCACTTTCCAGCCCAACTAAAAAGCAACGGGATCGAACTGCTGAAACAAACGGTTTATAACAAGCCAGTCAAGCCCTACAAAGATTATGAACTGGCCAGGTCGACCAGCGTGACGAAATTCCTGGTCACGGCCGGTTTTACTAAATTACAGCAAAGCAAGGTGGACGCCCTGGGTGTGCGCAGCGATTTTAAGGAAGTGATCGTCGTTGACCAGGAAGTCACCGACGAGACCAAGCGCGACGTTTTTGCGCGGCTCATGCAAAAGTATGGTTATGAGAAGGACGAGTTGATCGCAGTCGGGGATGACCCGGAATCGGAGATCGGCATGGCCCGTGATCTGGGCATCAAAACTTACCTATACGATCCGGAGAGCCGGTTCAAGTCCGAAGGCGTCACCTGGCACGAGCAACATTACGATAAGCTGGTGGCGCTCTTGCGTTCTTAACCTTCCCGCTTAAGATCCAAACCCACCAGGAATTTCTCCTGGTCGCTCAGGTCACCCACCAATATCCTGATCGGTTCGGGTAATTTTTTGATCAGCGTCGGCGTGGCGATGATCTGCTTGCCTTC
Source organism: Mucilaginibacter sp. CAU 1740 (assembly GCF_039839285.1). Classification (NCBI taxonomy): domain Bacteria; kingdom Pseudomonadati; phylum Bacteroidota; class Sphingobacteriia; order Sphingobacteriales; family Sphingobacteriaceae; genus Mucilaginibacter; species Mucilaginibacter sp. CAU 1740. The sequence goes on from NZ_JBDOQS010000015.1 coordinate 181,929, forward strand.
GGCCAGGTGCGGGTGTTCCCGCAGGTCGATCACCTCGACCGTGTAGTGGTCTGCTAAATGTTCTTTACAATAGCGCTCCAGGTTTGTAATGGCGCTGCGTGATTTTTGCGTATTGCCGGCCACATACAGGCACAGCTTATATTTTTCCTTTTCCATAGCTCGGTCGGGATCTTTATAAATTGTACTTCTATCAATTGTTTTCGTTTATTTTTTGAATACAATTTTAGCTGAAAACGGTTTGTGCCTTTTGAATGGTTTTTGACAGGTCGATGCCTTCCCCTAAAACGCCTTTGAACAGGTCGCCGGTTTCTTTCAGGCGGCCCAGCGCGTTATGGATATTGAAATGCTGTATGGTCAGGCCGGGTTTGACCTCGTCCCAGCTCAGCGGCATGGAAACCGTCGCACCGGGTTTTGGGCGCAGGGAATAAGGCCCGGCAATAGTGGCGCCGGGGCGGTTTTGTAGGAAGTCGAGGTACATCTTACCATTGCGGGCAGCAATGCTGCGTTCCAGGCTGGTATAGTCGGGTATTTGTTTGTGCACCAGTTTGACAATAATGTTCGCGAACAACTGGCTTTGCTGGTAAATATATTTGGCTTCCAGTGGGATATAGATATGCATCCCGGTCGAGCCCGAAGTTTTGGGATAGCTGGGCACATCGATCGCATCCAGGATATCTTTGGTAATTCGGGCCGCTTCGACCACCTGGTCATAGGTATGTTTATCCGGGTCCAAGTCGATCACACAGTAATCCGGGTTGTCAGGTGTTTCTGCTCTACTGAACCAGGGATTGATCTCGATACAGCCTAACGAATTCATCCAAAGCAGGCTGGCTTCATCGGTGCCGACCAGGTATTTGGTAACCTTGCCTTCATCGGTGACATGGTCGAACGTCTTGGCCCAGTCCGGCGCCTTATCGGTAACGTTCTTTTGATAGAAGCTATGGCCATGGATACCCCCGGGAAAACGATTCAGCGACATAGGCCGGTCCTTTAAGTAAGGCATCATGTATTCGCCAACTTTATAATAGTAGTTGAGCATATCGCCTTTGGTCACTTTATCTTCCGGCCAGTACAGCTTGGTCACATGATTGAATTTCAGCTCATGGCCGCAAACTTTCTTGGTTTGGGTGTCCTCGGTCGGATTGACCAGCGTTTTCCGTTCGGTCGATCTGACCGGCTCCAATTTGAGATCAGTTTTTTTTGCTGGCTTGTTTTCGGTTTCGTGAACCGTTTCTTCCGTATCAACCGGTGTTTCCAGCACGACATCTTTGGCTTTTTTGTCGGTACGCATCCCTTTAAAGGAGGCTTGTCTAAACACGCCGTCGCTGGTCACTTCGGCAAAAGCCACCTCGCAAACCAATTCGGGTTTGAGCCAGGTCGGTTTGGCGCCCATACGTTTCGGCCGGAAGCGCGTCGGTTTATCGACATCCACCTCGTAATCAAAAGGGCTATTCTTGGTGATCAGCGGTTCGAATTGCGCAATCATTTCCTTTTGGAGCTTGTCTGAAAAGCCCGTGCCCACCTTGCCGACAAACTGCAGTTCGCCTTTGGCATCATAAACGCCCAAGACCAGCGCACTGAATGATTTGCCGGTACCCTCGTTCTTGGTAAAACCGGCGATGACCACTTCCTGCCGCCGTTGTACTTTTACCTTCAGCCATTCTTTCGAGCGCAGGTCGGAGGTATAAACACTGTCCGCTTTTTTGGCGATGATCCCTTCCAGTCCCATGCGTTCAGCGGCAGCAAAGAAATCAATGCCGTTGGCATCGAACACTTTGCTCTGGCGGATATGGTCGTTATCTCTTGGCAAAATGCTTTGAAGGATAGCCTGCCGTAGGCTTAATGGCAGGCTCATCAAATTCTTGCCCTCGTACCACAAAATATCAAAAATATAAAAGACCAAATTGCCGTCGGCTTCGCTGCGCCAGTTCTGCATGGCGCCGAAGTCCGAAAGCCCTTTATCATTGAGTACCAGCAACTCGCCATCGAGTACCGCATTCATGCCCCATTTCTTTAAGGCGTCATTGATCGGGTAATATTTTTCAAAGGGAAGATTGTTGCGGGAGATGAGCGAGACCTCATCTTTTTGAATATTGGCGATGGCCCGATAGCCGTCCCGTTTGACCTCGAACAGCCAGCCGGGTTCGTCAAAAGGTTCATCGACTAGGGTCGCCTTCATGGGCTTGATGTTAGCCGGGATCTTAGATTTTGGGGCTGCTTTTAACAGCGCCTGCACATCGACTTCAGGCGATTCTTCTGTTTCCACCTCGTCTGCTAATTCCTCATCCGGCACCACATCTTCTTCGTGGCCGTTTTGCCAGACCTTTTCACTGGTCTTTTCCATCGTTTCGATGGTCTTGCCGGAAAGGACGGATTTATCTTTTTTGGTCACATCTTCGCTGGTAGCGAATTCGTCCTTGTGCTTGATCATCAGCCAGCCGTTCTCGCCCATGCCGTGTGTTTTGACCAGCGCGAACTCGCCGTTGAGTTTTTCACCGTGCAGTTTGATCTTTAAAGAGCCGGAAGCCAGTTGTTTCAGCAAATGCTTCTCCTGTGCCTTCTTGCCTTTTATCGGTTCGATGGGCTCATAGATGCCTTCGTCCCAGACAATGACTGTGCCGCCGCCGTATTCGCCTTTAGGGATGATACCTTCAAAGTTCAGGTAGTCGAAAGGATGGTCTTCCACCATCATGGCCAGGTGCTTCACCTTCGGGTCAAGGCTCGGGCCTTTCGGTACTGCCCAGCTTTTCAATACGCCCTCCATTTCCAGCCGGAAATCGTAATGCAGACGGGAGGCGTCGTGCTTCTGCACCACGAAGATCAGGTGATCCTTGTCCTTGCTTTTACCGGCTTTGGGTTCAGCCGTCTTGTTAAAGTCCCGCTTTTTGACGTATTCTTTCAGGCCCATAAATTACTTTTTAAAATATTTGGCGATCTCTTCGAGGTTATCGCCGACCTTGTCTTTAGCTGCTTTGAATTCATCAACCGAAACATCGAAATGTTTGGCCCAGTATTCGTAATCGAACTGATCCATTTTGGCCACCTCGGCTTTATTATTTTCTTCCATAGTTCTATCTTTTAAGACCACAATTCCGCCCTGAAAACAGGGCGGCCTGTACTTATTCCTGATATTTTGCCTGCTCCGATTCGATCTGCGCCAGCGCAGTTTGAATACCTTCCCGCTGGCCCTTTAGTAATTCCATATGGTCAGCATGGTCGGCAAAATCTGCGATGAGTTCATCGTACTTAGCGATCACGGCTTTCTCCCCGGTGATGATCGTTTCTATCAGTGATCTGTTATCCTTGCCTGTCAAGGCACCTTTAATGATTAACCAGGTCCGGTGCAATCCGCCTAAGATACCGCCGCTGTCATTGTCGGCATCTGCGCCGTGCAGGGCAAGATGGTCCCTCAGCTCTGATGTATATACAATGCGCTCGCCCGATAACTTTGAAAACAGCGCTTTAAGTTCGGGGCTAGCGGTTGCTTCGGATGCGGTATGGTAGCCTTCTTTACCGTCATTGACCAGTTCCAGTAAATCTTTCAGGTCGCTGATCACTTCGTCTTTGGTTTTCAGGGATGATGATCCTATGTCGTTGTCCATTTTTTAAGTTTAATAAATCTATGCAATTACACTCCGTTTAGAATGCTCAACTCAGTTCTTCCTTGATGGCGTGAACCGTATCCTGCACCGCCAAATCTTTTGCCTGACGCATGAAGGCGCCCGGATCGGCTAATAGTTCGTCTAAAATGGAGCGACCGTCCGGCCCCTTTCGGGTGATGTAGTAAACACCATAGGCCGTGAACAGGCCTAAGGCGAATGATTTAAAATGTCCCATAATGTTTTTTATTACTGTCAGTCAAAGGCAGTGCCAAACGTCCAATAACAGCGTACTGGTCACAAACTTGGGTAGTGCCTATAGCGCAGGATCTTTCGTTATAGTTGATTTTAAAGGGCTGAACCAATGAAAAGATTTTTTATCTTTAAGCGTGCAAAAGATCCTTTGTTTATTGGTCAGTCATGATTGGCGCCTGCTTAACCAAAACGCACCGCGTTTGTCAGCGCTGTTGCAAAGCGCAGGTGAAATACCCTTATAACCGGGGAGCCTGGTCGGATCTTGAGTGAGCTAACGAAATTTAGCTGAAAGTTCCTGCCAGGGGCGGACGGCGGTGACCGCAAGCATGCACGGCACCAGGTTACGGGCTTGTTCCAGGATGGCCTGCTCAAATCCCTCGTCATCATTGTTGCCGGACAAACCCTGCCACAGCCCTGAAACATCATCCTTTTCTAGCAGCATAAATTGCCCCTTCGGTCTCAGGATCAGACAAAGGAGCTCTGATGGATCCTTCCTTTCGTAAAATAAAATATCAAATGGATAGGGACGGTAGAGGGTCAGTGTAAGGCTCATCAGGTTTGGTTTTATTCAAATATAAACAGCGGCCTGAAACCTTGCTATAGCGGCAGCCGAAAACCTTACTCCATTCCGGAATAATTGCGGCAGGGTGAATTTAAATTAATTGACAAAAAATTAACTCAAATTTAAAATCACATTCTCATTAAATTATTATATTTATAAAGTCAGACTCGCTGTAACAGTGAGGCCCGCTGGCGATCATTTCCATTTGCTATTCATGACACAACATACAGATGCGCACGCTTTAGCGAATGCGGCTAACCAACGTTTTGAAAACACCATGCACCGCTTTCTAAAGCGGTGGGCCAAAACTAACGGGCAGGCGACCTTGCTGCGCTTCGATCAGCCGCTGGGCGACTACCTACAAGGCGATGCCCTGCGGGATTTTTTTCTCAGCACCACGCACCCGATGCATGAGCTGTTGAAACATAAAGCGATCGCCAGGCACCTCGGCCGCTCTGTTCGTAGCGTATATTTCGACCCCATCACGGGCGATCCATTATTGGCTGTCACAGAGCAGCGTATTTACAACCTGGCCCGGCGCCTGGACAGCGAAAAGATGCAGGTGCCCTTCCGCTCGGTGCAGCCCAACAAGCAAACCCCGGAAGGTGATACAGCCGACATCGCGAGCTATCCGGAGCATTCCGACACCCTTCGTTATAATAGCGGCAACCATTTCAGCAGCCGCCCGGCGAACGGTAACGTGTTCGACGAAAACAGCCATCGCTGTTTAGCCGAGTCTGGCGGCAGGCTGCAGGTGCTCTTTAGCCGCGGCTATCTGGAGGACCGCCTTCAGGAGGTTAAAGTGCTGACGGCTGGGGCGCAGGCTGCCGGACAGACCGGGCCATTATTTTTTGTGATCTGTAGCCGTCATTCAGCCAAAGAGGGGCATTACGGGGTCAACCTGTTGGTGATGGACCCGGCGACACCGCTTTACCCGCAGCGGGTGTTGGTCTGCGATACCCTGCTCAAGGAATTACCGCAGCATCCCCGCTGGTGGTACTTCTTTATGGAAGAATACGCCAACCTTTTTGGCGCGGCTATCAAAGACCTGATCGAAGATATTTCCCACCCTTTGCAAAAAGTGAATGTCAGCGGCGATGATCCCTACCGGCATGACTGGGACTGTCCCTATTATGCCGCGGCCATGACGCTGGCGTTGATCCGGATCGTCAGGGCCCGGCCGGGACTGCCCCTGTTCGGTACAACCGAAGCGATCCACCGGGCGATGAAAAAAGAACTGCGGGAATATTACCTGGCCGATGGGACGATCAAAGACCGGGCGGGCATCCGGCTGGCCAATCGTTTAAAGCGCTGGAACAGCGGGCGGCTACTGATCAGGATCATCGCTGCCCAAGCGAAAACCCAAATATTGGAACGCCTGTCAGCCTGAAAACCGTATATTTACAGGACTTCAAATCAAGGACGATGAAGATCGAGTCGGTTATTCCTATTTTTTATTCAGACGATGTGTTGCGCAGCATCCGGTTTTATACCGAAGTGCTCGGCTTCGACGACCATTGGACCTTGGGCAAAATTTTAGCGCCAGCGGGTCCCAAGCTTTTTATGATTATGTCCTGGCACTACTACGAGGAGAAAAGATCGGTCTGATTTAAACCGGGTGTCACTTCCCTGAACGGAAATTTATTTTTAATGTGCCTGTTGAACCAGATGCCCTTGGCGACCGTCGCCTTAAATTGCCGGTACTCGCTTTCCGGTACGTTCAGGTAATGATACACCTTCCCGGAATGATAAACGACCTCGAAGATAACGCGAGCGGCGTCGTAATGATAAGATTTGATAACGGCAGACGGCATAGTTGTTGCTTAAAACCTGATTGACGCCAGGCCCGGACAATCGGCTTCCGGGCCTGGCGTTAATTCTTTTCTTCCATTAATCTTTCTTTTTAGGGGCTTTTGCGCCTTCTTTCCGGGCTTCGGAAAGACCGATGGCGATGGCCTGTTTTTTACTGGTTACTTTTTCGCCGCTGCCGCTTTTCAGCGTACCTTCTTTTTCTTCGTGTAAAGCTTTATGGACCTTGTCCTGTGCTTTTTCTGAATATTTTGCCATGAGCTTTGTTATTGTTTTTCGATAGGTTTTTGTTGTTCATATAATTGATGCGCTACAGCGCTGTCCGGCATCAGGTTGGCGGCATGCACTTCCAGGCTGTTCTTCCAGCCCGCGATCACCCGGTCCTTACCAGCCATCAGGGCTTCATAACCCTCTTTGGCTACATCAGCCGGGTCGGCCATGGCTTCTTTATCCTGTACGGCTTTACTCTCATTCATACCGGCTTTGTTAAAGAAATCAGTATCGGTCACACCCGGCATCAGTGCGGTCAGGGTAACGCCGCTGTCTTTCACTTCCTCGCGTACCGCCGTGGTAAAGGACAACACAAAGGCTTTGGTCGCATGATAAACGGCCTGCCAGGGGCCGGGCAGCTTACCGGCCACGGAACCCAGGTTCAGGATCTTGCCTTCCCCGCGGGCAGTCATCTGTTTCAAAAAGTGTTTGGTTAAGATCACCGTCGCGCAAATATTCAGGTGAACAATGCCCAGTTCGCGCTCCAGTTCGTTTTCGGTGAACAGGCCGTAAACACCCTGGCCAGCGTCGTTGACCAGCACATCCACCTGCTCGGTCACTTCCGTGCACAAAGCTTTGGCCTGCTCCATATCGGAAAGGTCTTTGACAATGGTTTCTACCGTGATGCCAGCTGACTGCAGTTCAGCAGCCGTACTGTCCAGTTCTTCCTGGTTACGGGCGACAAGAATCAAATTATAGTTTTCTTTAGCGAACAGTTTCGCCAGTTCTTTGCCGATCCCGCTGGTACCGCCGGTGATCAAGGCCGTTTTAGTGTTATTTTCCATAGGTATTGCATTAGTTAAGCGTGCGGGTCGAGGACGATCTTTACGCAGTCCTCTTCCTTTTCGTCAAATATTTTATAGGCGTGTTCCACCTGGGTAAGCGGCAGGCGATGTGTAATGATATCATCCAGTTGCACCTTATCCTGTTTGACCAGGTCGATGAGCTGGTCGATATAATTCAGTACCGGCGCCTGGCCCATTTTCAGCGTGATGCCCTTATCGAACAGGCGGTGCAGCGGAAAGTTATCATAAGGCGAACCATAAACACCCATGATCGAAACCGTCCCCATGCGGCGTACCGCTTTAAAAGCCATTTCCAAAACCTTGATGCTGCCTTTTTCAAAATTGACCGTGGCTTTCAGCTTATCGAATAAATTGCGTTCCGGCTCAAAGCCCACCGCATCCACGCAAACATCCGCGCCGCGGCCATTGGTCATCGCGCGGATCGCTTCCACCACATCCACTTCATGCGGGTTCAGCGTATCCACTTTATTGACCGCTTTGGCTTTTTCCAGGCGGTAGTTCAAAGGATCTATGGCGATCACCCGGCTGGCGCCGTTGATCCAGGCCGCTTTCTGCGCCATCAGGCCCACCGGGCCGGAACCGAAGATGGCCACCACTTCGCCGCCTTTTAACTGCGCCCAGTCGATGGCCGACCAGCCCGTAGGAAAAATATCGGTCAGGAACAGTACTTGCTCATCCGTTAGGTTATCCGGCACGATACGCGGGCTGATATCGGCATAAGGTACACGTACGTACTGCGCCTGTCCGCCGGAATAACCTCCATAAAGGTCGGTATAACCGAACAAGGCGGCGCCTTTCTGGTCCATCAGGTCACCGTCCGGCCCATAAGTTTTATAATTGGAATGCTCGCAGGCAGGCGAAGCGCCATGCTGGCAAAAAAAGCAATGACCGCAAGCGATGGGAAAAGGCACGACCACGCGATCGCCTCGTTTCAGGTTCTTCACCTCTTTGCCGACCTCTTCCACGATGCCCATGAACTCATGGCCCATGATCATCGGTTCCTTTTGTGGCACCGCGCCGCTCAGGATATGCAGGTCGGAACCGCAGATCGCGGTCGCCGTGACCTTTAAAATAACATCTGTCGCCAGTTCGATCTTCGGATCTTCTACGGTATCGCAGGTGATCTTGCCTGGTTTGTGAAATACTGCTGCCTTCATAGGTTTATAATTAAGTTTTGATGCTTATAATTAACTTGAAGGAAACATTATTGTTTAATAATATTTAAAAAACAAATACCGCCGATCCTGATGTTATAGTGAGGTGAAACCCTTTACTCTCTGTGGCTATGAAACTGACCCTGATTAAATTATTAACGTCTAAAACCTGAACCCATGAGCAAACCAATTTCCTTAACAGGCACTACCATTGTGATCACCGGCGCTTCCAGCGGCGCGGGCCGCGCGGCCGCCCTGGAGTTCGCCAAGTATCGGACCAATTTAGTGCTCGCCGCCCGCAACGAGGCTGCCCTGAACGAGGTCAAAGCTGAATGCGAGGCGCTGGGCGCGCAGGCGCTCGTGGTACCGACCGATACCAGCGATGCCAAAGCCATGATCGCACTGGCTAATGCTGCTGCCGACTGGCAGGACCGGATCGATGTCTGGATCAATAATGCAGGCGTGCTGGCGGCGGGTGACTTTGACAAAACCCCGATGGCCGTCCACGAGCAGGTCATTAAGACCAACCTCCTGGGGTACATGAACGGCGCGCACGCTGTACTGCCTTTTTTTAAAGAACAGGGTTGGGGCACGCTCATCAATAATATTTCCATCGGCGGTTTCCTGCCCGTGCCCTATGGCGCAGGCTATACGGCGGCCAAGTTCGGCCTGCGCGGCTGGTCGGAAGCGTTGAAAGGCGAACTAACCGGCTTTCCCGAGATCTATGTATGCGACCTGTTCCCGGCCTTTTTGGACACGCCCGGTATCCAGCATGCGGGTAATTACACCGGCAAGGTGCTTAAACCCGCGCCGCCGGTCTACGACCCGGTGCGACTGGCCCAGGTCATGGTCAAGGTAGCCCGACGGCCCAAAGCCAATACCTATGTCGGCAGTGTATCGCTTTTGTTCAAACTTTCGCACGCGCTGCTACCGGAAACCGTGACCAAAATGACCGGTTTCGTCATGAAAAAATACCTGGATCGTGCAGACCCCATCGCCCTGAGCGACGGCAATGTTTTTACCACCGTGGATTACGGCATGAGCCGGCACGGCGGCTTTGGTCTGCCGGGCAAACCCAAAGCTCACCGCAAATATATCGCCGGCGCTTTGCTGGCCGGCCTGGCCCTGGGCTGGGTGATCACTAAAAGAAAATAAGCTATGAAAAAGAAAAAAAGTTTTTTTGAAAAGTTCTCCAACTGGGCCACGACAGCTACCGGGAGTTCGGCCGCATTTATGATCGCTGCGGCGACAGTTGTCATTTGGGCGGTCAGCGGCCCTTTATTCCATTATTCTGAAACCTGGCAGCTGGTCATCAATACCGGCACCACCATTGTCACTTTCCTGATGGTGTTCCTGATCCAGAAATCGCAGAATAAAGATTCCAAGGCCATCCACCTCAAACTCAACGAACTGCTGGCCTCGCACGAGGGCACCAGTAACCGCATGGTCAATATCGAAGACCTGACGGAGGAAGAGTTAGATCACTTATACAAGTTCTATATCCGCCTGTCCGAACTGGCTGAAAAAGAGGATGATCTGACCTGTACGCATTCCATTGATGCCGCTGAGGAAAATAACCGCACCAAGTCCGGGCATTTCCGCAGCCGGAAATCTTACCGGCCAAAACCGAAGAAAAATGAAAGCTAAAACATCCGGCCATCTTCGCTCAGCGCTCACCGCGCAGCCCGGTGCGACCGAACGTTTATCCGATATCCTCGGCAGCGTTTGGTTCCTGATCGCCTGCCTGCTGCTGATCGTTTTTTATATCGCCTGGAACAGCGGCTGGATCGCGGGACTGAAGCCTTTTGACGCTTCGCCCTTCAATGTCCTGGATACGATCCTTTCCATATTTGCCATCGTGCTATCCGTAACCGTACTGATCAGCCAGAAAACACAGCGCCGGCAGGAAAAGATCAGGGAGCAGGTCGAGTTCGAGATCAATGTCCGGGCAGAGCATGAGATCACCAAGATCCTGGAAATGCTACACGAGATACAGCAGAAAATGGGCATTAAGCGCAACGACCAGGAGCTGGAAGAAATGAAAAAAGAAACTGATATCGCCGACATTCACCAAAAAGTAAAAGACAAAACGTGAAAAAAAACTTACCCCTCATTTTACTGCTGTTGTTACTGCTCAGCGCCAGACAAATGCAGGCCCAGACCATTCCGCCTGCTGCAAAGCCTTTGCTGGTGGGCCATACGCAGCGCGATACGGTGACCGAAAAGGACACCACCAGGGAAAACCAGGAACCCCAATATTTTTATCTGTCATTTAATGCCAACGTTTTCGTAAACAGCAAAGGCGGCGTGGAACAGCGTTTTTCACCCGCCGTAGAATTTGGCAGAACGTTCGGGATCTTTGATATCGGCCTGGCAACCGGCAGGCTCAGTTCACTCGATCACGGACCCGATACTTCCCGTTTCATCGAGTTCCGGCCGACAATCAATGTGTTCTCCAAAGGACGTTTCGCCGAAGCGCTCTGCCTGGGCGGCGGCTATGTTTTCAAAGCCAAGCAGGGCATGATGACCGAGATCTGCAACAGCATCAATTTTAATGTGACCGAAGTTTTCGCTGTCGCCGTACAGCAGGGCTACCTGTTCTTTGACGGTACCAACGACCACAGGAACGAACAATACATGGGTTTTGCCTTCACCTACAATTTCCTGCGGAAACACAGTGTAAATATGCGGCGCAAACGAAAAGCCATCGTCAGCGATAATTAAACTATGGATAAACTGCTATACCGTTTAAAGAAATTTAACGAAGCCCTGCTGCCGGAAAAGGTGCAGCTGAAATACGAAGCGATGGCCGAGAATGCCTTCCGCTTTTTTCGCGGCACCTGTCATTTGTTTTACGAAGACCTGGCGGCAGCCGAACCCCTGCCGCTTTCACCGCTGGCCTGGATCTGCGGCGACCTGCATATCGAGAACTTCGGCAGCTATAAAGGCGATAACAAGCTAGTGTATTTTGACCTGAACGATTTTGACGAGGCGCTCCTGGCACCCGCGAGTTATGAGACCGTACGCATGGTGACCAGTATTTTTATCGCTTTTGACAACCTCGGTTTTGAAGAAAAGAAAGCCCTGAAAATGGCGCAGCTCTACCTCAAAACCTATTCGGCTACCCTGGCCAAAGGCAAAGCGATCAGCATCGAGCCAAGGACCGCCAAAGGCATCGTTTGTGATTTTTTAAAAGCCGCGGCTGATGGTACTTACAGGGAACTCCTGAAAAAACGCACGGTCAGCAAGAAAAGAACGATCATGCTGTCGCTGGCCGATGAACGGCATTTCAAACTGGATAAGCCACTAAAGAAAGAATTAAAATCCCACATCAACGAATGGATCAGGACCAGCAGCGACGGGCCCTATAACTATGAGGTGCAAAGCATAGTTTTTCGATTGGCAGGTACCGGCAGCATCGGCGTCAAACGCTACCTGTTCCTGCTGAAAAGCACCAATACCAAAGATCATTATTTGCTGCTGGATATGAAGCAGGCCCGGCCATCTTCGGTACAGCCGCACCTGTCCGTTCAGCAATTGGCCTGGGACAGCGAAGCCGCGCGGGTGATCGGTATTCAGCAGCGGCTGCAGAACGTCCCCGCTGCCTTGCTTAGTACCACCGAATTCCGGGGCGAATCATTTATTATCCAGGAACTGCAGCCGGTCAAAGATACCATCAAGTTTAAATTGCTGAAAAATTACCGGGATATGTACGAGGTGATCGATGACATGGCCGCACTGACCGCCTCGGCCCAGCTCCGCAGCGGCGGCATGCAGGGTTCGGGTAATATCGATGAACTGATGGCCTTTGGTCTGGACCAGGGCTGGCAGGAGGCCGTGATCACTTATGCGCAGCGCTATGCAGCAAAAACCAGATCCTATCATGAAGAATTTGTCAGAGACCTTAAAGCCGGGAAGTATGGAAACTAAAACGATCACCGTTATGGTCGAAAGTCCCAAAGGCTTCAGCCAGAAATTTGATTACGATGAAAAAGTCAACCGTTTCCGTCTGAACAAGATTCTGCCCGCCGGGCTGATCTTTCCCTTTGATTTCGGGATGATCCCCGGTACGAAGGGAGAAGACGGCGACCCGCTGGATATCATCGTCATCGATGAGAACGGGACTTTCCCGGGTTGCCTTATCGATTGCCGGATCATCGGCGCCTTCCAGGCCGAACAGACGGAGCGGGACGGCAAGCAGATGCGAAACGACCGCTTCGTCGGCATCCCCGATGTATCCCAGCTTTTTTCCGAAGTGAACACCCTGGCGGAACTACCCGAAGCCCTACTGAATCAACTGGAACACTTTTTTAAGAACTATAATGAACAGGCGGGCAAACAATTCCGGGTCACCGCCCGGCTGGATGCGGCGCAGGCGCTAAAATTGATCGAACATGGAACTATTACTTAAACTTTTTGGCGAGGGCGAACACCTGGACGCCCTGCAAATGAGCAGCCGGGGCATCGTGATGTTCCTAGTCATGCTGGTCCTGATCCGTATCTCGGGGCGCAGGTCTTTCGGGGTGCGGACCGCGCTCGATAACATTATCGCTATCTCGCTGGGCGCGATCATGAGCCGGGCAGTCGTCGGCGCTTCGCCTTTCGGAGCGGTCATCTGCTGCTGTTTCGTGATCGTCCTGCTGCACCGGGCCACCGGCCGGCTGATCGCCGGCAGTCAAAGGATCAGCCGGGTCATCGAAGGTGAGAAGATCCTGCTTTTCAAGGACGGTGTGTACCTAAAAGAAAACATGAAAAAGGCGCTGGTCTGTGAGGAAGACCTGATGCAGGGCGTCCGGAAGTCGGCTTTGACCGAGGATATGGACCAGATCCAAAAGGTCTATATGGAACGGAACGGGGAGATCAGCGCGATCAAAAAATAGCCATAGTTTTTGGAAGAAATGTGTAGCCGCTTTACTTTGATATTTATGCCGAGATGAGCGCTGTCATTCGCGTCTCATTATTTCCGTTTATTGCTCCGCCCCAGTTTTTTCAGCGTCTCGATCAATTTGTTCGGTTTGCCTGGTTTAGCCGTTGCCTTATCTGAAATATCCCGGATGATCTCGTCCAGTTCCCCGGCGCTGCTTTTCAGCATCCGGGTCAGGTGCTGATAGTCCTCGTAACCTTCGACGCTATCCATCAATTCAATGATGCCGACAATATTGGCCAGTGGCTTGCGGACACCGTGGGACTGGATATAACCGATCTCGTCCAGGTCAGAAGCGGCCTGCTCCAGTTTGTTTTGCGTGTCAATGAACTGCGTGATGTTGTAGCCGATGCAAAAGATCCCTTCCGGCTGGCCGTTCGCGTCGAAGAGGGCCTGCATTTCCCATTGCGTGATCACAAAGCCGCCTTTGCCATCATGCTTGCGCAGCGTAGCCGGGAACAAGCGCCCCGGTGCCGCAAAACATTTCGGGCCCACCGCTTCGCAAACCTTGATATCATCCGGGTGCAGCGTGACCGAAAAATGCTGGCCCTTGAGCGTTCCTTTACCTAAGCTGAAATTGCGGTCATAGTTCGGGCTGACAAAAATGTAGGTACTGTCCATCCCGATCGCGATCGTATAGAACAGTTTGGACGTATGCAGGAAGGCGTTGATCTGGCTATAGCGATGCATAAAGTAAAAATTAAGAATAGATGTAATTCACATGCAAAATCATGCCAATAAATCAATCAAAAAGTGCTGCACTGGCGGGGGTGACCTTGCCAATGCGCTGATCCCTGTTGTTCACCAACCGGCATAGCTTGGTCGCTGCGTCCTCGAAATCATCATGCTTGTCGCTCAGGAGCAACCAACTGGTATCGAAGCCTTCCTCCAGATCGAAATTTGTAATGGCGAGCACATCAGCTTTTAAGCTTTGATGATGTTCTTTGCGGGTGGATACCCAGATGCCATTATGCTGCGGATTCTTTTTCGTACGACGGAAGATCAGCACGATCTTGCCGCCAAAATAAACATAAAACATGCCGACCGCGGGTTTGACGATGATGCTTTTGGGCAATTCGTCCAGCAGGAAAGCAAATGGCATCTCTTGCTTCACTTGCTCAGGCTTTTTTAACGAATTCGGATTTCAGCGCCATGGCCCCGAAGCCGTCGATCTTGCAGTCGATGTTGTGATCGCTCTCCACCAGGCGGATATTTTTCACTTTCGTGCCCGCTTTGATGCTTTGGGAAGTGCCTTTAACCGGCAGGTTTTTGATCGTGACCACCGTGTCGCCGTCCTGAAGCACATTGCCATTGCTGTCTTTGACCACCAAAACATCTTCAGCTGCCGGTGCTGCTGAAGCAGCCCATTCGTTCCCGCACTCCGGGCAGACGAGCAGGTCGCTTTGTTTATAGGTATAAGGGCTTTGGCAGACCGGGCAGGAAGGAAGTTGGTTCATTTTTTGTAAATACGTTTAAAGCACAAAGGTAAACATTATCAAATAATGAGCTGGACCTGTCCTAAATGTGATCGCCAACTGCCCTGGCAGGATTACCGGCATTATTGCCAGCGCGTGAACCTCGACAGTTTATTCGAAGGCCGCTCGCCGGAACTGGTGCTGGTATTAGATAAGATCCTGGCCGAGGTCGCCGATTGGCCCAAGGTGCTGATCGGGGTATCACCCAACTGTATCGTCTTTACCCGGCGGGTGGGGTTCCTCATGATCCGCCCCATGAAAAAATGGCTGGATCTCAAGTTCTATTCGACGGTGGCGCATCCGGAAAACCGGTGATCAAAAGCGTGGCTGCCGGAAAGAACTTCGCCAACCATATCCGAGTGGACAGACTGGACGACATTCGGCCCGGACTTTTCCAGTACATCCGGGAATCTTATGCCGTACCTTAATTTCAAGCCAAAACAAAAGCACAGACCGAGTGTATTATTTACAGATCAAAAATTAAAACCATGGGCATTAAAACAGGACCGAAAAAAACAGCGAAATCAACCGGTAAGGTCGACAAACGTCAGCGCGACAATAAGGAGACGCCGAACAACAACCCGGCACTCAAACCGCACGAACACAAAAAGGGGGATTAATCGTGCCGCGGGACAAGCCAGTTAACGAGGTCAGCGAGCTGCGCAGCTATCGCTGACCTCGTCATATTTAAAGCTTATCCAGATCACCGCGCTGTTTCCCCCGCGAACTCGACATGCTGGATAAGTATTTGATTATTTGCCGGGCGAAGACTACTTGAATATCATTTAAGGAAATACAAATTACTAGAATCAAAATAGTAAATTTGACTAACAATTAGATTACCCTCCTATTGCGTCATTCGTAGCGTAGGATCACCTTATAAATTATAATACACTGAATACCAGTTATAAGCATATCAGGTTTAGAACCTTCTTAGTAAGCTGATACATCAAGTCAAATGAACTGCGTCATTCGTAGAGTCTTTTTGACTTTGTCGTCAAAAACGGTATCAATAACGCGTAGATTGCATAGGGTCGAATCTCTCCCTCTCCTCTATTCACTTCAGTTAATTACAAGTCCTTCACCGAAAGTTGGCATGGAAAAGAATTATAAATTATATATTTCAATAATCATCTAAACTTATTACGGTAGTGAAAAAATCAATCTACATATTCATACCATTCTAATTTTAAGCAAATACACTTTGACTTTACCTTGGAGATCTGAAGTCATATACTAAAAAATTAGAAAATAAATGGCATCGCAATCACAAATCACAATTATGATTTTGATTAATCAATTTAACAATCCCTGAATCGTCGATTACGTTGCTGACTTCGGTGGCGGTATGCTGGATGGCATAGGTTTGGCCCTGTTTATCCAGCAGCGGCTGGTAAGTAAAATCAAAATAAAAGGTTTGGGCCGGCCGTCGACCACGAGCTGTGCCTGCAGGCCTTTCTCTTAGCAGGTTTTCCCGATGAACCAGCCTTCTTTCAATAAGCCGGTAAAGGGCTGGCCTGCCATTTCCGGCAGGACGGCTTCAAAAGTACTGTCGCTCACGTCCTGATCTTTCCCCCAGAGCAGCAGCATGCCTTCGTTGGCGAAAGCGATGGTCAGGTCGGCATAACTGTAAACTGCAGCTGCTTCGGGAATAGCTTGTAATATCTGCAGCAGCTGGTTTTGCTCCAGCCCAATTTGCTCATTCATAAACATTAACAGGGGAAAACAGTACGGGTGATCGGATGCCCTAAATTAATTAAATATACTAGAAGTTAAAATAAAGCTGCTGATTAGGTCATTGCTGTAGCGATTAAGCTACAGCTGTTGCTGATTGGAGGGGCATTCCCGCATGTAAACCGTATGGCACGGTTATTAGCCCATTTGGTTTATCAAAACAACCACTATGAAAACGACCGCCAAAACCGCTGTACTGTTAAAATCATTCGACCTGCAATTACTGGCTTTGCTGAAAAGCGATTTGCAGCAAGTAAAAGCCGTAAAGAAGGCGGCATAATATATTTATTTCCATCCACCTGTGAAGGAAAAGCAGCTTCGGCCTCTCTTTTTAATTAGTGTGATGAAAAACACTGATTAAAATGGAAAACCACAAAAAAATTCTGATCGTGGACGACGATAACGACATCCGCGACATTATCCACCTGATCCTCGAAGGCGAGGGTTATGAGGTCAGCGAACTGGCCGACGGCCACAGCATCAATAGTGCAGTGGATCATTTTCACCCGGACGTAATCCTGCTGGACGTAATGCTCGGAGATATGGACGGCCGGGATATTTGCCGCGAACTCAAATTAGCATCAGGTACCGAATCCATTAAAATTATTATGATATCCGCCAGCCACAAACAGGAGGTTTTAAAAGACGGGGGCTGTCGGGCCAATGATTACCTGGCTAAGCCTTTCGATATTGAAGATCTCATCCAGAAAGTCGGCTTTTACGCCGCCGCTTAATACGCAATTCATGAAAATCACAAAATACATCCATTCCTGTTTGCTTTTTGAAAAAGATGGTTTTAAATTATTATTCGATCCCGGTAAATTTTCCTTTGCGGAAGGTTTGGTCAAACCTGACCAATTTGCAGATATCAATGCAGTGATCATCACCCATAACCATCCGGACCATTTGGACACCGATAACCTCCGCAAGATCATTGAATTAAGCCAGGCGGCCATCTATACCAACGCAGAGGTTTCCCAGGAACTTAAGGAAGCCTGCCTGGAAAGTATAATTGTCGAAGAAGGTGAAATGACACTCGGGCATTTTCTGTTCCAGGTTATTAATGTTAAGCATGAGCCTTTGCTGGATAGTCCGGCACCTAATATGCATGCTTATGTCATTGATCAGCTTGTCCTTCATCCCGTAGATTCCTTTGATGAAAAATTAAATGAATATCAGGGTATTCCCCTGCTGATCCTGCCAATTATGGCGCCCTTTACTACCGAACTTGCGGTTGCCGGATTTGCTGACCGGATCAATCCAAAGGAGGTACTACCGGTACACGACGGCTATGCGAAACCTTTTTTTTTAAAACAGCGGTATGAAAATTACACGGAACATTTTGAAAAGAACAATATTAAATTTTACAGTGCGGGAGAGCCGGGTGACGCTCTAGTGATCAGTCAGGAATAAATGCTTTTAGTTCTTTAGGAAGAACTTTTACATATCAAAACTAAAATTTTAAATACAATCAACATGAAAGACAACACAATTGAGCGCAGAGATTTTTTAAAAAAATCCATCGCATTGAGCGCAGGCCTGACAGTAGCGGGCGGTATGCTAACATCTTTTAATGCCGAAGCAGCAACTGTTGTCGACAATCCAATGGCGGCCAACGAAAAAGAATTCCGTATGGGCGTAATCGGCCCGGCCGAATTATCTCTGGCGACCAGCCAAATCGCCGTGAATAAAGCCACCAACAAAAACGCGAAAGAATTTGCGGGTTTTGAACTTGGGGAAGCTATTGCGGTAACGGGCGTGCTGAAAGACCTGGGAACACCAGTGCCGATGATGGATGCCAAAGCAAAAGCTACATTGGAAAAGATCAAGTCCACCCCGGCAGGTCCTGAATTTGACAAAGCCTACATCAAAGCGCAATTAGAGAACCACGAATTTTTACGTGACCTCGCGCAAAACTACATCAGCAAAGGAAAAATGGCTGGTGCAGCTGAAAACCAGGGCAGACACTTGGCCACATTGTCACTTGCGGTATTTAAAGAGCATGTGGCCATAACGAGCCGGATATTAAAAGAATTGGGTGCTTAAAATTATTATTTAAATACTCAGTGTTATAAGGCGGGATAGGATCCCGCCTTTTTATTTGGTTTTTTCGCGGATAAACAACAGCACCGAGTTTAATTTAAGCGCTACAGGCAACTATTTGCCTGTCGGATAGGTAATATTCCCTTAATTTGTTTATCGCGGCGCGGCAGCGGGTTTTAACAGTACCCAGCGGCATTTGCAGGGCTTCGGCGACCTCGGTATGTTTAAAGCCTTTAAAATAGATGAGTTCCAGTACCTGGCGTTCTTTATCCGGCAGGTTAATGACTGCCGAGCGCACTAGTTTGAAGTCGGTGGGGTCAAACAGCGGAGCTGCTTGCGCCAGTTCGTTGCCATATTCGGCAAGGTCCAGGTGCAGCGCCTGTTGCCGGTAATCTTTTTTGCGGAGGGCGTCGATGGCTAGGTTCCTCGCGAGGTTGACCATCCAGGTAAAGAGGCGGCCCTTTAAGGCATCGTATTTGTCAAAAGAGTTCCAGATTTTCAGGAACAGTTCCTGTAAGATGTCTTCAGCTAGGCTACTATCAGGCACGATGCGGCTAACCACACCCAGCAGCGAGCCGGCATACATATCATACAGCGCTTTCGCACCTAAGTCTGTTTTTTCCTGTATTGCGCGGATCAGCAGTTCTTCGCTGAGTTTGATTTTGCGTCTGGCCATAGTTCACCTTTGACCTTTTTTCTGAATGGTTATCGGGGGGTCTGGCAAGCCGGATTAATGATAAAAAAGCAGGGGTCTTTATGTTAGTTACAACACGGCTAAGAAAAAGTTGTTTGCCTGATTTTAAACACTTTGTGGCACCGGCCTGCGCGGCGACCGCAGCTTCAGGTTCAAGGGCCAAATGGCATCGGCTTTGGCAGTCAGTTTGCCGCCCCTGACGGTGGCACCTAAAACGATAGCGCCGGATAAGAGCACAATATTTTTGATAATGTATTGGCCGAGCAGGGTCGGGATAAAAAGTGCGCTGAACGTTTCCTGCGGAAAAAACCAGAGCGGCAGAAAGGTGCCGATCATCTGAAGGTAAAGGAGGCCGAGGGTCAGTGTCAGCCAGCGGCGGAACAAAAGGCCCAGCCCAATGGTGCATTCCCAGATGGCCAGTACCGGCAGGGAAACGGCCGGTTTAACCGTGCCGAAAGTAAGTTTGAGGATGGTCCGGCCAGCGATCTCTTCTGCCGGGCTGACGCCGTGAAAGAATTTGAGTACGCCGAACCAGATAAACACCAAGCCGAGTGATACCCGCAGAATATTAAGGCCGTTGCGTGCCTTCCACTCGACGGAACTGCGCTCCAGTCGGATCAATTGTCGTATCAGCGGCCAGTTTCTCATGGGTGTGTTTATAAGAACTACGAATAGTTGCGCTTGCCGGATGCATTTGCGTAAACAATTAGTCATTCTTTCTGGGAGTACGAATTTATTGGATATAATTAAATTGATCTTTCGGTTCATTCCCCGACACCCAGGCCAAATAAAAAGGGCAGCCGCGTGGCCGCCCCTCTTGTTTTCCCAAACACTATCAATTATTTGCCAAAGGCCTTTTTCAGCTGGCCGGCGGCATAAGTTTCGGCTTCCTTAGCCTGTGGCACGACCGCGCCCATACCAAAGAATTCGTGGGTGACCCCGTCATAATTTTTAGTGTCTACATTCACCCCGGCCGCTTTCATTTTGTCAGCCAGCATGGTACCATCATCATGGAGCGGGTCATACTGATCGGTAATGATGGTTGTTGTCGGTAAGCCTTTTAGGTTTGCGGCCACCAGATTAATGCGCGGGTCCTTGGCTTCGGCCATATTGTTTAAATAGTTTTTGACGAACCAGGCCATCATCGGTTTATTCAATGGTTTATCACCCGCATTTTTGATATAAGAATCGGTATTCATGTCCGACTGCGCTACCGGGTAAACCGTCAGGATGGCTGTCGGCAGCATGACGCCCTTATCGCGTGCTTTGATGGCGGTGTTCACCGCCAGGTTGCCACCGGCGCTTTCGCCAGCTAAGGCGATTTTTTGGGGATCTCCTTTAATGCTGGCTGCATTGTCCACCACCCATTTGTAGGCGGTATAAGCATCTTCATGCGCCGCAGGGAATTTGTGCTCCGGTGCCAGGC
The DNA here is from genome assembly GCF_039839285.1 of Mucilaginibacter sp. CAU 1740. Classification (NCBI taxonomy): domain Bacteria; kingdom Pseudomonadati; phylum Bacteroidota; class Sphingobacteriia; order Sphingobacteriales; family Sphingobacteriaceae; genus Mucilaginibacter; species Mucilaginibacter sp. CAU 1740. Next base: position 202,680 of record NZ_JBDOQS010000015.1, read on the forward strand.
GGTAAGCCACGGATACCACCACCGCGCCCACCATATCGGACAGGGTTTTAGGTGTCGCATCATACACATCCAAATTCGCGATAACAAAACCGCCGCCGTGGTAGTAAACGATCACCGGGAAAGGTCCGTTTCCGCTTTTCGGTGTATATATTCGCACGTGCAAACCTCCGGGAATATCTTTGCCCGTAGTGTCTACTGCCAGTGCCGGCATGAGGATATTATTTTCTTTCATAAGGTCCATCACCGCGTCGGTTGGCGTGTGATTTTTACGCGCTTCCGGTGCGGTTAACTGCGGAATCGGTTTATCACCATAGCTATCGAGTTTTTCCAATACGGCCTGCATTTCGGGTTTCAGGTCGGCACCCCAGGCAGGCTTCGGGCTTTTGGGTTTTAAGCTTTTAGAACTGTCGGCCATGGCCATTATAGCCGTGTCTTTCGTCGTCGTGTCGCCGGCGGTCTTGCTGCCGGAACCTGAACAGGCAGCCAGGCAAAGTGCCGCGCCAGTTAGGCCTAATAAAATCTTTTCTTTCATAGGTGATGTTTTTGTTTAAAACAAAACCAGCGCTGCAAAAGAATGTTCTACTATAAATTCAATTATTTCACAACCAGTTAAATTATGAAGGCATTATTATTTATGGCTAGTTAACATCCGGACAAGTTATTTTTCCAACTTAACCGGATTCGCCGGTGCGATGACAATAAAGTCGGGATTGCGGTGCTTCCTCGACGGGTAGATCTGCACAAAAATCGCGATGGCCTCACTTTGTTCATTCAATTCAAACATTTCAGGGATAAAACAGCCATCCCACTGAGATTTGATGATATAATAATTTAGTTGTTCGACTATTCGGGGACCTAGAACTTTTGTAGCGCTTTTCTGTCTTCAAAATATATTTTCCAATATTAGCGCCAAGTATCGTCTGTTGCGTCTGCCCATATAACTTCAAACGTCAGATTTGGATGCAGACAAATTATTGTAGTCAGCTCGTGAATCATGACTTTGGTAAATTCTTTAAGCTTACGGTAAGTTTTTTTAATGTCCCTCGATTAGTTAAATACGGCAGCTTTATTGTTAGGTATTTTAAATTAATATAAATAAATGACAGAATTTTAAATTAGACTAGAAGGTTAAAAAGCTTTTCAATTAATAATTATTTTTCTATATTTGATTTAACAATTAGAGTATAGTTGCTGCGTGCGTCATTCGTAGAGTAACGGACTTTTTAAAATGTAAATTACTGATAATAAAAACATAAGAGCGTTGGTTCTGAACCCTAGCTCTCCGCCAAGTATTATTCAATTAGCATCAAAAGCGCTGTAAATAAATAATTTACGGCGCTTTATGTTTTTGGCCCACATCAAATAAACCAATAAATCGCTTTGGTCCAGGGACCTGCGGGTGACCTTTTGAGAGGTAAAACCGCTAGTCACCAGAATGCTTATAAGTCACTGTTATTGAGCCTGTTTAGTATTTAAACATCTTGATTTCAGGAGGATATGTAACTAATTTTATTCACTTAAAAGCTTCAGCGATGAACAAATCTTTTAACCTCCTCTTTTACGTAAAGAGATCAAAAACAAATGCCGAAGGCCTCGCCCCTGTTTACCTGCGTATCACTATTGATGGTGTGCGCATCGAAGTCTCCTCTAAACGCTATGTCAATCCAGACAAATGGAATACAAACGGCCAAAAGTTAACCGGGAACAATGAGGATACAAAAAGTATCAATGCTTACCTGAAAACATTAGAACACCAGGTGTACGATGTTCACCGGGATATGATAGAGCGCAAATTGCTAATCACTGCTTCCAACTTAAAAGACAGACTCCTCGGCGGAAAAACCTCGCCCGGAAAAATGCTGGTACCAATATTCCAGGAACATAACCGTCAGGTCGCAGCGCTGATCGGTAAAGAATATGCAAAGGGGACGCTTGATCGATACGAGACAAGTCTCAAACATACACAAGCATTCCTGCAATGGAAGTTCAACTCCTGCGATATTGATATCCGGGCAATCGACCACGAGTTTATTATGGCTTATGACTTTTATTTGCGTTCGGAAAGGAGTTGCAACAATAACTCAACCGTTAAGTACCTAAAAAACTTCAAGAAGATCATTCTGATCTGTATCGCCAACGGATGGCTTGATAGAGATCCATTTGTCAAATACAAGCCTAAAGTTAAAGAGGTTAAAAGAGATTTCTTAAACGCTGAAGAACTGGAGGTGATGGCCAATAAGAAACTTGTTAGTGACAGGGTATCACAAGTAAGGGATATTTTTCTTTTCAGTTGCTACACAGGCTTAGCTTATGCGGATGTTAAGAAATTAAAACGTTCAGAAATCGTAACCGGAATCGACGGACAGAAATGGGTTTATACCAACCGTCAAAAAACAGATACTTCGTCCCGAATTCCTTTACTTCCCCAGGCAATGGAATTAATGGCAAAATATGAAGATCATCCGCAATGCGTAAATGATGGTTTATTGCTTCCTGTATTGAGCAATCAAAAGATGAATAGCTATCTGAAGGAAATAGCTGATGCCTGCGGCATTAAAAAGGAATTGACTTACCACATAGCCCGCCATACTTTTGCAACAACTGTAACACTTGCAAATGGCGTTTCTATCGAAAGTGTATCTAGGATGCTCGGCCATACCAATATCAAAACAACCCAGCACTATGCGAAAATTCTTGATATGAAAGTCGCCCAGGATATGTCTAAACTTAGGCAGCTTTATTAACAGACCACCTGATTAAATAACCACGGAGCCAAATTATGGTTCCGTGGTTGATCATTTTGTTTTTAACCAACAAATACATGAGCAATACAATATTAATATCAGACGATATCATTATGACTAAGATCTATTATATCAGGGATCAGAAAGTAATGCTGGATAGCGATCTCTCCGAGCTTTATGGCGTAGAAACACGACGTTTGAACGAACAAGTAACAAGAAATATTGACAGGTTCCCGGATGATTTTATGTTTAGATTGAACGAACCCGAATTTGAAAGTTTGATGTCGCAAATTGCGACGTCAAAACGTGGAGGCAGACGAAAATTACCTTATGTGTTTACAGAGCATGGTGTATTGATGCTTTCAAGCGTGCTAAACAGCAAACAGGCCATCCAGGCCAACATTCAGGTTATGCGGATATTCAACAGGATAAGAAATATGTATCTTGATAATACCGAGCTTCGGTTGGAAATTGAACAAATTAAAAGCAAATTGATCAAGCAGGATAAAAGCCTTGAGTTGGTATTTGGATATTTGGATGAACTTATTGAGAAAAAGTCGCAACGAATGGACAGAAAAAAAATCGGTTATATGCCGGATACAGATAGTTTCTAATCGACAGAAATTGGTACTACCTTATCTTTTTGAAGAATACCGGCATGGAGATATGCCGGTATTCATTCATCCTACATATTTAACGATAGCGATTTTCCGCCATCAAAACTTCTATGTTCGTCCTGGTGGACATACCCAAGCTGATTAGTTACCAGTTTAGTTTTCCCAATGCTGAACTCGGGTGTACCATCGTGATGATGGCCATAAATCCAATAGTCAACACCGCTTGCCTCTATAAACGCATCCAGATCAGTTGCAAAAGCTTCATTTAAAATGCTCTCCAAATACTGTTTGGGGTAATGCTGAAAGGTAGGTACGTGATGCGAAATAACGATATTTTTGACATGCATCTTCTGATCATCTTCACCATTTCTTAAAGCAGTATTAAGAAATGCTAAAGAATCTAAATGCATCTGGTTATATTTTTCAACTGACAATCTTATCCCCTCATCCCTGATTACCCGAAAATCCATCATACCACGTTCTATATACCGGGCTTTGTATTTCGATATTTTCGACCATAGTGTTGTAAAATGGACCCTGATCTGGTTCAATTCAATAGTGGAATTATTGAGCAGTGTTACGTTAGAGCGGATCGATTCACGAAAAGCGCCTGTCCTGTTTACTATATCAAAATCGTAATACTCATGGTTACCCGGAACCCAATAATATGCCCATAACTGTCAGCGAGCAAATCAAAAAAGTCTCCATGTCGGTCAATATCTTTCAACGGAATAATATCGCCCGCCAATAAAAGTATATCCCCCTCGGCCTTTAAAGGGTTTGACACCATGTATTTCCGGTTTTCCGGAAACTCCAGGTGAAGGTCTGAGGCAAACTGTAATCGCATAATTGTAAAGGTATTTAGTATTTAATCAATGATGGAATATTAAACCTTTAATGTTGGGCGAAATCTGGAATGACATTGGATCAGACCTGTTTTCATAGCAATATGATCGATCAAAGATCATCCTTATCTGCATCGTTCAACCAATCGTCCTCTGCCGGGTTATAAGGATCGAGCCAGTCTGCTTTAGCATTCGCCCAGGAAAACCATTGCGGATCAGCGTCTGGCGTGGCAAGCGTGAATTCCCGGATCAGTTGTGCTTGTTTCCAGCGTTCGGCATTTTTCATCAATTGCTTATAGGCATCTTTCTCCTGCTTTTTGCGCGCTTCAAATTCGGCTTTTTGTTTTCGTTCGCGTTCCCAATCCGCTTGCCAAATCCGGGCTCTCTCAAGGTAAAGCTCTTCCTCTTTCGCTGTTAGCTCCAGTTTAGCGAGGATCTTAGGCAATTGCTCTTCCAACAACTCCGCCTTGAGGTCCTGCCATTCTGATTTCAACCTGGCTTCAATCCTAAAGACAACTTTTCCGTTGGGGTGCCATTCGTAATTCCAGTACGATTTATCATGCACCCTTATTCTTGTGGTTCGCTCCCGAAAAGTAATTTTCAACCTGATATTCCTTATCACGACATAGCTGCCTTCATCATCCAGTTCAAATAAATATCCTCGCGCCCTGATACATTTGATCAACGTGTCCATAAATCGAAGTGCCCTGCCGATATTGGCTGGCGAGACTTTGATATCCAATTCCCTCTTTCCGGTTATCGCCATGCCTGGGTAATTAGAATCGGTCAGCTTTTTAAGGCTTTCACGTGCAGCAAGGGTGACCGGCTCAGGTCTAATCAGCCGGTCAGGAACTTTGAATGGTAGTTTCTCCGATGCAACTTTCCTGGTATGAAGTTTAAGCTGACTCTGTTTTTTAACAGGTGTTCCGTCTGGCCGTTCTTTTAGCTTGGCGGGTAAATAGTTTTTGCCGGTTACAGGCAGGAATGGTCGTTTGAGTTTATAACCAGCTTTAATTTTTGCCCAATAACCTCTTTTCGGAAAGGGCACATCCATTCGGATGCATAGTTTACGAAACCCTACATCTGATATGGCATATTTTTCGGCGATCAGCGTCATCGGCGTTTCCCATACAAGCCGGTATATTTCTTCGCGTGTCAATACGATCATAATACAGGTGCCGCTGCTTTTAACTCCTCTGTATCAAATTCGCCCAGGCTTCGGAGGTATTTTAAGGTGACCACCACTGAAGAATGTCCCATTATCTTCTGCACCATATAGACATCCTTGGTCCGCCGAAATACGTCTATGGCGGCTGTATGCCTGAACGAATAAAGGGTTTGCTTAGGATAGATCAGGCCGTGACTTAGCATTTTCTTCTTTTCACGGTTCCATTGCTTGCTAAAATAGGTTTGGTTAAAAGGTTCGCTAATCCCACTAAAAATATTATCCTCTCTTTTTAACTCGCATAATACCGGTTCCAGTTCTTCCCTGACATAATCCGGCACGTAAACGACACGGATCTTGCCACCCTTATTTTCTGAACCGTCTAAATGGATTTCCGTATTGTCCCGCTTGAAATGTTTTTTAGCCAATAACCTGATCTCTTCATGCGGACGAAGCAGGCAGCCATAGGTCATCAGGCAGCATCGGTAAAGATTAGTATGATTGGCTTTCAGGAAATCGAGAACAGGTTCCAATTGTTCTTTTTCGTAGGCTAAATGAAGTGTTGCTTTAACCCTTCTGGATTCGGTTCGCTTTGCGGCCTGTAAATCCTCGTCAATCATTCTTGAAGCCAGATTAAATAGGATATTCAGTTCGCGCCGCCTGTTCATATAATAGGTGGCTGATGAACCGAAAAGTTGCAGGAACTCTTCGATCCTTGATGTGGTCAACTCCCGGATTGACATTTCACGTCCGCTTTCGCCGAGAAACTCCATGAAATGGTTAAACGCATAGCGCAGGTTGTTTTTGTGATGCTTGCTCAGGTCAGATGCAAGCTTTTTATCCAATGCTTGCTGAAACAACAGGCCAATTGAATCATTTTTAATTTTTTCGTTCATCGGGCAAAAATCTTTCACCAAACGACAAAATGATAACCTCGGCTAAGCAAGCGGGGCTGTGAATTATTCACATCCCCGCGATGCTTTCGCCGGCCTTGGCCGTTGCCTCCACTCGTTCCTTGGCGGTACAATACAAATTTCACAATGAAAATCCGGATAATCTATTTTTTGCGTTTCTAAAGTATCCTAAAACATGTCATATTTTAGTTTACGGTATTTGCTCACGAAAATTTGCCCAGAGAATACTCAAGAAATGCAATTTGTTGAGTATATAGCTTTTCAGTTCTCGACAGGTACTGTTCAATCTTTTTCACGGCAGTTTCCAAAATGGATTTGTCGGCTTTGAAATTTTTCGTTTTAGCCTTAGGATATCCCTTATCGAAAAGATTGTAGAAAACAAACTCCGTGTCATCATCCGTATCCTTATAAAGGATATATTGGTAATCATCAGTAAACAGGCTAATTATCTGTTGCAGTTTGGCAAATTTTCCGTCCTGTCTGTTGTATCCCAATTTAAGCTCTATCGCACACTGTTGTACAGTTTCAATCGCTTTGATCATAAATGATAGTGCAGACTTGTATTCTTCCTTATTAAAGTGGGTTTCTATTCGTTTTAACAGGCTGCGGCACTCTTTATGAGCGTTCTTCCAGGACCTTTCCAACACCGACTTATGCATTTCGACAGTCACATATTCAGGGTTCGGAATTAGAAGATCCTGGTCAGTATATAATACTGTCCCTGCATAAACTACCCATTCCCAAAAGCGTGGATTCGTTTTGATTTCATCTAAAGCATCTTTGACTTTATAAACGATGGGAACGATAAAGGTTTTTCCAAGCCTATCAGATTGAATTTTATCCGATACCTCATCTTCTGTCATTACAACCTTATCATCAACTAAAATCAGCAGGTAAATCCTGTCCGCATGGGGTATAGCACCCAGGTGGCATACATGTTTAATAAATGGAAATTCCTTTACGAGAGCCTCTGCCATTTCCCCGAATTTAAATTCCCTCTCTAATCTGTTTTTTCGTTTAAGTGCCCGTGGCAACTTCCAATCGAAAAGATTGTAATTTTCCGTGTCCTCCATGATCGTGATCACCTTTCGGCCCTCTTTAGTATAAGATAGGTGATGCCCGTTATTTGTAGTAAGGGTTTCCCATACCGCGCCGATAGCAAGTTGTTCGACCATATAAGCTGCCGAGTGGAGTTTTAACAGGTCGTCAAATAATTGGGGCATATTGCCTTCAAATTCTTCTACAGTCAATGCCTTATTGCTAAGAGCTGCGTAAAGCCAGTAATCGAAATAGTCACGGAGGTCCTGCAAGCTGATATAGCTAAAAATTCGCCTAAAAACTATATATGGATTGCGCTCTTCGTAGAACGACAAATCATCCGGAAAATATTTCCATGTATGTTTGGCAAACCGCAATTCACTCCCCTCAACAATTTCGGCCTTATCCCAATCATCCGGGGTTTTTCTGTCAAGCCACAAAATAAAACAGATCTCGATCATCCGCACCCACTCGTTTACCGCCTGCACCATTTTTGCAGGTCCTTCTTTGCCACCTTGATAATGTATATCGCTAAGCGCAAATGTTTTTAATTGTTCCAGCAAACGTTTATTCCCTTCTGGTTCTTCGCCCCAAAAAGCATCTCGTAACGCGCGATACGGATCGCGGATTTCATTAAAAAGCAGGAATTTAGGATAGTTCTCCCATGGTACATAATGTTCGTCACCTCGCATAGCTTAATGAATTAAGTGAATAATATCTTAATACCCGAAGTTGAAGAGATCCTGTTGTATATCCTACTCAGCCATGTTCTATCTGACATCAGATTATGCATATTTCACCCGTTATTATTTCTATATTAGATAAAGTACAGGTTTTTATTATTTTGTTTAATTTTGAACAAACTCTACATACTGACTTATGAATACTACCGATACGCCCAAAAATATCCATCAAGGCCGAAACATTAAACGCTTCCGTGAAATGATGGGGCTAAAACAAGAGGCTTTAGCTATCGCACTTGGTGAAGAATGGAGTCAGAAGAGAGTGTCATTATTAGAGCAAAAGGAAAAAATTGAAGATGACATTTTGAAGCAGGTCGCTGAAATATTAAAAGTACCCGTTGACGCGATTAAAAACTTTAGTGAGGACAGCGTTTTGAATATAATTTCAAACACTTTTACAAGTACAGATACTTCCACTCTAAATGCAATAAATTACCAACCTACTTTTCATCCAATTGATAAGGTGATTGAATTATTTGAGGAAAATAAACTCTACGAACAACTTTTAGCGAGTGAAAGAGAAAAAGTAGAGATCCTAAAAAATAGGAATCTATAAAAAGCATATATTTTTTACTATCGCTCATCTGATCAGCCTCAAGCTTTTAGCAGATCAAACTGTTACTTCATGCGTGACCAATTTTGAACGCCATGAAAGTAACTATCAGAAAACTTCCGCTTATCAAAGGGCGGTAACACTTGTATTTGGATTACTATCCTTGATTATCAATTCGAAAGCTAAAAAGCAAACAGGCTACAGGCACAAAAACATGAGATGTTCCCCAGTTTACGAAAACACGAGAGTTTTATAACCTACTTCAAAAATTTAATGATCAGCAACGCGGCTTAATAAAACAGTTCGACAATCATATCATTGTTCCACAATGCCAAACGATTAAGGACTTGTTTTATGAAATCAATCTGTTTAACTATCAGCATAGATTTTTAACGCATGACGAGCCGTTTTAAGAGCTAACTGTCGCATCGTTGCATCTCCTTTATCCAGCTGTTTTAGTAACTTTAGCTTGCGCTTCAGATATCGCCTCACTTTTCTCTGTTGATAACGTATCACCCAACCAATATTATAAACCATGTCGGCGTATTTGACGGTTTGCGCCAACGGGCAAATGCGTTCCAGCCGGTTCGCTTCTTTTTGCCGGCGTTTCTTTTTGGAAAGTTCGGGATAAGCCTCGGCAGTGAAGACATCGGTCAGTTCAATGACCGTGCGCCTGATCAACGAAATTTCCTTTTCCGTGTAATGAAGTCCTTGCAGTACAGCTTGAAGTTCCGTATCCGTACAGATGCCATCCTCCAGCATGTCGTGGCAAAGACCCGTCTCATACCCCAGGTCGGCGTACTTTCCGGCTAATTCCGCCACGGTCAATACATGGTGAAAATAAGGCTCTCCACTCAGCGGAGTCAGCCGGCCCGCGTACTTACCGCTTACCCAGGATCTCAGTTGTTCCTGGCGTATGTTCATGCTGATAAGCGTTGCAGCGCTCTGCGGTTCATGAGCTTGGTGATCAGCGTTCTCAGGCGGCTGTGGTAATCCTCCATCAGCCAGTCGGTGTAATTTTTGGTGACTTTGCCCAGGCATTTGGCGTATTGCCTGATCCGCCAGTTGATTTCTTTATCCAATAATCCGGCCAGTTCAAGAGCACTGCTGACATCGTCTGCATTCTCGGCACACATCAGTGCATGCTGCCGGATCGCATCCCGGATCACTATTTTGGGTTTAAGGTGCTGCGCGAGAACCTGTTGATGAGCCTGTTGGATATCAAAGGAGAGCTGCAGTGTATTGGGAAAACGCTTGCGCAGCTCCGGTGCCAACTGGTGGGCTTCGAATTCGTTTTTGGAATGCAAGGCCAGGTGAAACGCTTCGGGGCGCTCAAATACCTGCTGCCAGTCCAATGGCGCGTTCCATTCACCGAAACGTTCTGTGTTATTACCAAGGTCAACGATGGTGAAAGTCTTCTTTTGCGGAAGCCGCCTTGCACCGCGCCCGATCATTTGATGGTAAAGGGTCAGCGAAATGGTCGCCCGGTTCAGCACCACGGCTTGTACGGTCGGCTCGTCAAAGCCGGTGGTCAGGATCGATACAGAAGTGAGGACTGCGCCTTTTGTTCGTTTAAACCAGGTTAAGATTTCCAAGCGTTCATCCGCAGGTGTCTCGTTATCCAGGTGTTTTACAGGAAATCCGACCTCGCTGAGGTACTGGCAAACCGCTTTGGAAGTAAATATGCCATGATTAAAGATCAGCGTCTTTTTGTTGCGGGCATGTTCCTGCAAGCCATGCAACAGCAATTCGAGCATTGCCGGGCTGCTATACAGTGCATCGGAACTGGCCACGGTAAAATCGCCCCCGGGGCCTGTTTGCAGCGTGTTTAACTCTACATCGTAGCGCTTGTTAACAGGTTTAGCCAGGTAGCCCTGCGCAATCAGGCTCCTAATGCTTTCCCCCACAATGAGTTCTTGATAAATTTTCCGCATAGGCCGATCGATATCGGCACTGAAGGGCGTTGCTGTAACACCGACCACTTTTTGCTGCTCAAATCTCGCCAGCAGTTTTCCGAAAGCATTGTAATGTGCCTCATCGATGATGACCAGGCCGATGTCTGAAATATCTATATCACCACTTTCCAACCGGTGATAAAAAGTTTCCACCATGGCAACGTAACAGGAGTACGGATTTCTAGGAGACAACTGTTTGACCTGGCTGTTGATTAGTTTATTCCGTATACCCAAGGCTTTGAGTGCAGTTGAGGTTTGTCGACACAGCTCCTGTCGGTGTGTCAGGATCAGTACTTTCCGTTCACAACAGTCCAGGAAACGGCGCGCCGCTTCTGAAAAGATCCGTGTTTTGCCTCCCCCTGTAGGCAGCTGATATAACAACCGGTAGCCCGGCGGGGCCTGCTGGATTTTACTAAAGATCAGATCAAGATCGCGCTGCTGATATGGGTATAACATGTTTTAACTGGTTTGCAAGTAGGAATATAGGAATACAATATTTATGCCACGCGGTGAGCCGTAGTAATAATCTTTTGCCGTTTTTTAAACAGTTATGATCACAAAAGAAGTTGACACCTGAAAGCAACTAATCATGGATGTATGAATCAATTATTTAAAATTTGATATTTGAATTAAAGTCTTTTTTCGCTTTGCACGCATTCTGGCCTGAGGCTGGGAGCAGCCTGCATATAGACGGATGGCGGGAGGTCACCCACGTTGACGGTTACCGTGTAGAGGTCCGCAAGGTTTCGGAAATCAATCCAGATTTGAATAATGGCAGACGCCTCTTTTTCGTTAACCTGGGCGGCTATCAAACAGCGAAACTCGAAGAGCAGCACTACACTTTGTTAACGGTTCAGGAACATCGGAAAGGTGCCATCAAAACTTCGACGCTGACCAATTTTTTTAAACAGCAAACTATTACAGCTGTTAAAAGCGCCAGTGCGCATATTGATGAAAAATATGGCATTGATGTCGATGAGATTTACCAGATCGATGACGTTCTGGCTCCCGTGATGAAATTACATTACCGGTTGGTTTTAACACCGATCCTTTAGGTACAGCCGACGAAATCCATCTGGGATATTATAAATTGGATAAAATTTAAATCAATTTTTCGATGATCCTGGCTGAAGCGGCTTCACCAAAGTCCAACCCGGAATAATCGGGATTATAACCGCCGATAAAGGGTACAGCCATCATATGGATCCTTTTATTGGTTCTGCCAGCTCCATCAATGACCCGGAAGTGATCGTCGATGGTAACTCCAGGAACTTTTAGATAGTAATTGCCATCCTCTGCGAGATGAACCTGTTCATTACCGGCAGCGATGCCGGCAATCGCATTTTGCCGGTCTTTGAACCTGATCCTGGCCGGAGATATCGTTTGATCGTTGATGAGGCTAGGAAACGGAACCTGTTCATATTTTAAATGCGGCTGTCCGATGCAATCAATAAAAGTATCGTAGAACAGGGATATCTTTTGTCCCGTAGCTTCCAATAAATGATAATAAATCCCTCCTTCTTTGCGTACTTCTATCTCACCTTTTTCGCCCACGCTAACCAGTTTTAAAACGCCGGCATCATACAGCGCAATCATTTCCTCCACAGAATTTTGTGGCGCGAATGCGATCACGATGGAGATCAGCGGCATCAAGGTTTTCTGCAGTCGCAGCATGTCCTCGCCGGAAAAATATTTGGCCGGATAATTCATGGCAAAACTTAAAACAGCAAGCATCTCTTTCCAGTATACCGAACGCTTCAAGGCGATCGACCGCTCTGCCTCGGCATACTCCGCTTTTAATAAATCAAATGCAGCCGTATCTTCACGTCGGATCATCATCAGCTCAACAAAGTCTTCCAGGCTAAGCTCTTTGATCAGTTCATAGAATTCAGGGCGGTTATCCTTTAAGCCATTTAAAAAATTTCTCCGGTAAACATGATCCAGTGGCAAAAAACCACCATTTTCTTTTCTTACCCTTTCCACTTCTTCCGCGTCAAGCACGGAGTCTTTAGCCAAGTGTGAATCTTCCAAATGGAACCGCACGGCCGGCAGTAGACCGTTCCTGGAATGCAGGATGATCCTGAATTCAGCACAATCTTGACGTAATTGATAAATCATCTTTCTATTATCGGAAATTTCAAAGGTGCCATTGTTTAAAGCCAATGTCCGCAAGGCATCAATGGCTGTAAGCGACGCTCCTCTGATCGCAATCGGGCGGTTGACAATATGGGCTAACTTTTGTGGCGGATAAGGTGAATCAAAATAACCGGAGATCGATCCCTCGTGTGACTTAGGCCAGTAATGACCGCTGCAAACGACGACTTTATCGAATGTAAATATGCGCCCATCTAACGCGTAGATTTCCACCTTATCGTTTAAAGGCAGGTCTTTGATATCTATAATTTCGGTGCTTAAATGGACATTGACCTCAAGCCCGGCACGTTTAGCTTTAATCAGCAAAAAGTCAAATTGCTGGCTCAGGTATTCGCCAAACAGCAACCGTGGCAAGACTTTATAATCATTGAAGTTCTTAACCGTTATATTATAGTTGACAGCAGTTTCGCCGTTCATGCCAACCCAGTCCTCTACAGTGGTCACCAGTTCCGGGATTTCATTCCCGGAAACGTTCGTGATATGTTCCCTGCATGCGCCTTCGTGACTATAGGGCATACCAACCCCCAGTTTTTGTTTTTTTTCAAATATACTGACCGTTAAACCGCTTTTTGTTGACTCCACGATTCTTTTCAGCATAAAAAGCGCGCTCGGCCCGCCCCCGATAATTCCGATATGCATAAGTTAGGCAGCGATCGATTGTTTGTGTAACCTGCGTGCTTTTAGTTTTTTGAGATCAGCCTTTAGAGCAAGCAGTATTTTCAGGTCGAATAACTTTATCTGTTTTTTTTTATCTTCCGGTTCCATAGTTGAAATGATGTGCTTACCTCTTACATAAATCATTCCTAACCTTCTAAAGCGAGAACCTAATCATTTTAAGTCCTGGTTTAAATATTATCTTATGAGGATATGGCGGTTTTTTAATACACTGTGTCCCAATTGCAAAAAAAATCTTATGAATGCCCTGGACCGGGTCAGTCGGCTTCAGGACGCCGGTCGGATTGAATTTGATTTTTCAGGCCAATGCGAATAGGGCCTTTGATCGGACCGTTGTCAATCGCGACGCCTTTCCGGGTAATTACGATCTGCCCGTTTTTATGCATCTGTAATGCCACGGTTCTGATTTCTTCCATGTAGCTTCTCCAGTCGTGAGGAAAAAGTGCACGGGCGATCTCCGAGGGACAGGTAGTTTTCGAAACGCCGCGGGAGAGTGCTTGATCAAGAATAGCTTGTCGGATGTCAGGTTTAACAGACATGATTATTTAATGGAGGGGCATTGTAAATATAAAGGCGGCACTTTCGCGCCGCCTTTAAAGCGAAATCCTGATTGTTTATTTGCTGCTTTTTTTGCTACCGCTGCTCAGTTCTTTAGCTGCCGCGCTTTTTTCCTGTTTTGAATTTTTGGGGTCGCGCATCTCTTTCGATGCTTCCGATTTGCTGTTTTTTGCTTTAGTAGGCATGATGTTAAAATTTAAAGTTTATAAAGTTTTTCATATGCGGTAACCCGCAAATAATTATTTTCACAAACCATGCCAATATAGTTGACCTGTCTGATATCTGTGAGTATAAAAGGATATTCGAAATGAAATTTTCATTGATTAGAAAAGCTGCGCTATTGAAGTCCGTTCCAACTATTATCGGTAAACCTACGTAAGCGATATACATCATTAGGGAATGGCAAGCTTGCTAACTTTTAACAAAAAGGTTGGATTGTTGCCGTATATAATGAGTAAAATTGCACTTACATGCGATTAAAAAGAGGTTTAATTTAATTAGGAAGTGAGCGCAAGCTTCTTGATGCCAGTGAATCTTAAATGCAAATAGTGGAAAGGATGTTGCGTTAGTTATTTACGGTGACAACGTAACAGAGTTAAAACCATGCCTTTGCCTATACTAAAAAAGTCGTTGCAAAGCCAATTATCCTTATAGTTTTAAAATTCCTATGCATTCTTTTTAAGTGAATCATTTTTCTTACATATTAATTAAATTGTATCGCATCAGCTTTTTCCAAATATCGATCCGGCCGGTAAAAGTAAAATCTAGGTTTTATCTTCATCGATTAACAAGTTGAATATCACAAAATCCTAAGCGGATCCGCGCGTTGAGAGTGTTTTATTTAAGCCAATTGATTTTGGAAAAATTAAGGCCGTCTTTTTCCCAAATTAAAAGTCATGTGAGACAGGGAATTGCCGAACTGCGCACATCCAGTCATACTAACGCTTAAACACCCGGAGCTGTTAGAAGGCAAACTGTCAAGGCCTGGCGATAGCCAGTTTATATAGCCTTGACAGTTTGCCTGCGTAGCTAACTTTGTGATTGCGGTGCTGTGACTAACCGATAAGCCGAGGTTCGGAAAGGCAGATGTGTATGAGAAACGAATACACGCCTGCATGTGCGGCGGCGTGGCTGGCGGCGTAATGGAACCCGCAGCAAAGCGCGTGGTGTAATGAAGCCGCCTGCCGCAGCTGCATGGCCATGCTCCTCTATCAAAAAAGAAAACAGGTCAAAGTAAAATCACTTGGCTGACCTTACTTTCTTCAGGTTATCCCGCGCCGTTTTCTGATCCTTGTCTGCCTGATCGGCAAGAGCTTTAGCGGCATCAATGGCTTGCTGTTTCTCCATCGCCTTTTCAGCCTTAGCAATAAAAGCATTTGGATCATTCTTCAATCCCGTAATAATTATTTTTGCTGTTTTAGGATATAGCGCCCTAACCAGCCAGAAATTATAAGCCTCCTCGTTTAGCCGGTCGTTTTGATGGTTAAGATATAAAGCTGTACCAAATGATCCGGCTGTAATAACAAAAGCTACCACTACCCCGATAACCAGGCTTTTTGACCATACCCCGAAATGATGATGATTTTTGACACCGATCACTTTAGGCACCCGCGAA